>NZ_CP032509.1:3230000-3830000 GCF_003952725.1 Georhizobium profundi
ACCTCGGCCCGGTACCGCCCATCGTCCGCGCCGGTCCGGTCAGGCTGCAGCAGGTGCTGGTCAACATCATCTCCAACGCGGCCGATGCCGTCGAAGGGCTGGACGACCGTCGCATAGATCTGACGGCTCGCAGCTCCGGTTCGCGGGTGCTGATCACTGTCCGCGACCGCGGTCCCGGCGTACCGGAGGGCATTGTCGGGCGCGTGTTCGACCCCTTCTTCTCGACCAAGGGCGTAGGCAAGGGCCTCGGTCTTGGGCTCTCGATTTCCTATAACATCGTCAAGGACTTCGGCGGGAACTTGAGTGTGGAGCGTCATCAGGAAGGCGGCGCGGTCTTCACCATCGCGCTCGATGCCGCCGAGCTCACTTTGAACGAGGCAGCCGAATGAAGGCGCCGCTCGTTCTTTTCATCGACGACGAGGAGGAAGTCCGGCGCTCAGCCGCCCAGTCGCTCGATCTTGCCGGCTTCCAGGTTCGCAGCCTCGGCCATGCGGAGGCGGCGCTGGAACTCGCGACGCAAGGCTTCAACGGCATCGTCATCACCGACATCCGCATGCCTGCCATGGACGGAATGACGCTGATGGGCCGCATCCACGAGATCGATCCGGATATTCCCGTCATCCTCGCGACCGGCCATGGCGACGTGCAACTTGCCGTTCGAGCTATGCGAGAAGGCGCCTATGACTTCATCGAGAAGCCGTTCACGTCCCAGCATCTCGCCGATGTGGCAGCGCGCGCGATCGACCGGCGTCGGCTTGTGCTCGAGAACCGGCTGCTGCGCGCCGTCGCCGGCAAAAGCGATGACGTGGAAGCCCGCATGCCCGGCCGAACCCAGGTGATGATCGATCTGCGCTATCGGCTGCGCGCCGTTGCCGCCACCGATGCCGACGTGCTGATCATCGGCGAGACCGGCAGCGGCAAGGAGGTGGTGGCGCGCGCACTGCATGATTTCTCGTCGCGTGCCGGCAAGCCCTTCATCGCGATCAATTGCGCCGCGCTGCCCGAAGCGCTGATCGAAAGCGAGCTCTTCGGCCACGAGGCCGGTGCGTTTCCAGGTGCCATGCGGGCGCGATACGGCAAGTTCGAGCACGCGCGTGGCGGTACCGTGCTGCTGGACGAGATCGGCTCGATGCCAATCGGCTTGCAGGCAAAACTTCTGCGCGTCATCCAGGACCGGGTGATCAGCCGGCTTGGCTCCAACGAGACACTGCCGCTCGACGTTCGCTTCGTGGCAACCAGCAAAACGGAACTCGACGAGGACGTGGCCGCCGGACGGTTCAGGGCCGACCTGCTCTACCGGCTGAATGTCGTGACGCTGCGGGTGCCATCGCTGCAAGCGCGGCGGGAGGACGTGCCCCTGCTCTTTCTCCAGCTCGTTCGCGAGGCGGCAGCACGGCATCGGCGTGAAGACATCGACGTGCCGCCATCCATCATGAGCGAGGTATCGAACAGGCTCTGGCCCGGCAATGTGCGGGAGTTGCGCAATGCGGCTGAACGCTACGTCATCGGGCTTGGCCTCGCTACGGAAGCCGAGCCAGTTGCCGTTTCCAACCGGCTGTCGGAGCGCGTTTCGGAATTCGAGCGTGGCGTGATCGCCAGCCTGCTCACTGCCCATGGCGGCACCCTCAAACCGGTCTATGAAGAACTCGGGATCTCCCGCAAAACGCTTTACGAAAAGATGCAGCGCTACGGCCTCGATCGACGCGATCACAACCAGAACTGATCCTGATGGGTCGCCGACGACCCATGGCACTGCCCCTATGTTACGATTTCCACCCATTCGGACCGCCCGCCGCTTCCAATCATGCGGGATGCCCCATTGATATGTTGCCACGGGGTTAAGAGCCGCTCTTAATGACCCACGATCTCCACTGGCGGTCTGTCAGTGGCGCTATCGTTTGGGAGGAAATCATGAAAAAACTCACGACCGCTCTTCTGGCGGCGGCTGCAATGACGTCTGTCAGTGCCGGCATCGCTTTCGCGCAGGCTGACTATCCGACCAGCCCGGTCACCATCGTCGTGCCCTTCGCGGCCGGCGGCCCCACCGACACTGTTACCCGTCTGATCGCCGAGCCCATGTCGGCTGAACTCGGTCAGCAGGTCATCGTCCAGAACGTCGCCGGAGCCGGCGGTACGCTGGCCGGCACTCAGGTGGCCAATGCGCCAGCCGATGGCTATCAGATCCTGATGCACCACATCGGCATGTCGACCGCGCCGACGCTCTACCCGGATCTCGCTTACAACCCGCTCGAAGATTTCGAGATGATCGGCCTCGTCACGAACGTCCCGATGACCGTCATCGCCCGCAAGGATTTCGAGCCCAACACGTTCGAAGAGCTCGTCACCTACGTTCAGGAAAATGCCGATAGCGTCACCTACGCCAATGCCGGCATCGGCGCTGCATCGCACCTTTGCGGCCTGCTTTTCATGAGCGCCATCGACACGCAGGTCACGACCGTTCCCTACCAGGGCACGGGTCCTGCCATGACCGATCTTCTCGGCGGCCAGGTCGACTTCATGTGCGACCAGACCACCAACACGACCGGCCAGATCACCAGCGGCGAAGTCAAGGGCTATGCCGTGACGACGCCGGATCGCCTCGATGCACTGCCGGACCTGCCGACAACAGCTGAAGCTGGCCTTGAAGAGTTCCAGGTCGGTGTCTGGCATGGCCTCTACGCTCCGGCCGGTACGCCGCCGGAAGTCATCGAGAAGCTGACTGCCGCTCTTCAGACGGCGCTTCAGGACGAGAACGTCATCACTCGCTTTGCGGAGCTCGGCACCGTGCCGGTCTCGCTGGAAGAGGCAACGCCCGAAGCACACGAAGCTTATCTCGCAGAGCAGATCGACCTTTGGGCTCCGATCATCGAAGCTGCCGGCGAAATGGCGCAGTAATCGGCCTCAAGCGGCTGACACAACTGACCCGGGGTGCGCCAAGCGCGCCCCGGACATCTTCTTGATCGAGGACCGCCGCTTTGCGCGGCTCAGGCTGCGGACATGAACTTTCCGCGCCACAGGGAGCGACGACTCTCCATGGGCAACCAGAAATCCTTCAATGACATCGCGTCCGGCCTGATCTTCATCGGGATCGGCATCGCGTTCGGTTATGCCGCCTCCGGCTACCAGATCGGGACAGCGCTTCGCATGGGACCGGGATATTTCCCGCTCGTGCTCGCCGGCCTCATGTGCATCCTCGGCATCGCCATCGTCGTCAAAGGCATGGCGCGTGACGCGCAGCCTTCCGAATTCGGCATCGTGCCATGGCGCGGGATGGTGCTGCTGCTTGGTGCCATCGCCTTCTTCGGCTTCACCATTCGCGGCCTTGGCCTGGTCCCGAGCCTCTTCGTCGCGCTCCTGATGGCGAGCCTCGCCAGCCGCCGAAACACGCTTTTGAGCGCGCTTGTTCTCGCGACGAGCATCACCGCTCTCTGCGTTGCAATCTTCATCTACGGGCTCAGCGTGCCGATCGCGCTCTTTGGCCCGTGGCTACCACTCTGAGGATCAGCCGATGGAACTTCTCGCCAATCTCGGTATCGGCTTTTCCGCTGCCCTCGACCCGACGAACCTGCTCTACTGTTTCGTCGGCGTGTTGCTCGGTACGCTCGTCGGCGTTCTGCCGGGCATCGGACCCACAGCGACGATCGCCATGCTGTTGCCCATCACCTTTTCGTTCGAGCCGGTCACGGCGCTCATCATGCTCGCCGGCATCTATTATGGTGCTCAGTATGGCGGATCGACCACGGCGATCCTGATCAACCTGCCGGGCGAATCCTCTTCCGCCGTCACCGCGATCGACGGCTACGAGATGGCCAAGCAAGGGCGAGCCGGTCCGGCGCTCGCCACCGCAGCGCTTGGCTCGTTCTTCGCAGGCACGGTGGCCACGCTGATCCTAGCGGTTGCTGCTCCACCCCTCGCCCGCGCGGCGTTGAATTTCGGGGCGCCGGAGTATTTCTCTCTGATCGTGCTCGGGCTTCTCGCCTCGATCGCTCTGGCCCATGGCTCCGTGCTCAAGGCGCTCGCGATGATCGTGCTGGGGCTGCTGCTCGGCATGGTTGGCCAGGACATTTACACCGGCACGCCGCGCTTCACCTTCGGCTTCTTCGAGCTTTATTCGGGCATCAACTTCGTCTCGGTCGCAGTCGGGGTGTTCGGCGTCGCCGAGATCCTGCGCAATCTCGAGCACGAGACCACGCGGGACGTGCTGGTGAAGAAGGTGGAGAACCTCTGGCTGACCAAAGACGATTTCAAGCGCATCATCGCGCCGGTGCTGCGTGGCACCGCGCTCGGATCGGTGCTTGGCATTCTGCCGGGCGGCGGCCACGTCTTGTCGTCCTTTGCCTCCTACTCGCTCGAAAAGCGCGTATCCAAACACCCAGAAACCTTCGGCAAAGGCGCGATCGAGGGTGTGGCGGGCCCGGAATCGGCCAATAATGCCGGCGCGCAGACCTCGTTCATCCCCATGCTGACGCTCGGCATTCCGGCGCATCCGGTCATGGCGCTGATGATCGGCGCGTTCATCATCCAGGGCATCACACCCGGTCCGAACGTGATCAACGACGAGCCGATCCTCTTCTGGGGCATCATCGTGTCGATGTGGGTCGGCAATCTGATGCTGGTTCTGCTGAACCTGCCGCTGATCGGCCTTTGGGTAAAGCTCCTGACAATCCCCTACAAGGTGCTCTTCCCGGCCATCATCGCGTTTGCCTGCATCGGCTGCTACTCGATCAACCTCAACGTCTTCGACGTCTATGCAATCGTCGTCTTCGGCTTCATCGGCTACCTGCTGGTGAAGCTGGGGTGCGAGCCTGCGCCTCTGCTTCTGGGTTTTGTCCTCGGACCGCTTCTGGAGGAGCATCTGCGTCGCGCCATGATCATCTCGCGCGGCGATCCGATGATCTTCGTCGAACGTCCGATTTCTGCCGTCCTTCTCGCCTGCGCGGTTGCCGCCGTCATCGTCGCGGTCCTGCCGTCGGTCCGCAAAAAGCGCGAAGAAGTGTTTGTCGAAGACGATTGACGGTTTTTATCGGCGCGCGCTTGTTTCAGGCGCGCGTCGGCGTATAGGTGCGGCACCATGCCGCCCGGCGGCAACCCCTACCTCCAAGGCTTCCTCATGGAAAAATCCAGTTACAGCTACTTCACCTGGGCATTCATCGTCACCGTCGTGGGTCTCGCACTTGGCGCGTGGGTGGGGTGGAACTTCACCGGGACGATCTCCGGCACGCTCTCCATCTTCTTCATCTGCGTCGTTCTGGCCGTTCTGGAAATCTCGCTGTCCTTCGACAACGCGATCGTCAACGCCAACAAGCTGAAGGAAATGACGCCCGTCTGGCAGCAGCGCTTCCTCACCTGGGGCATCCTGATCGCCGTTTTCGGCATGCGCATCGTCTTCCCGCTGCTGATCGTCGTCATCGCGGCGAATGTCGGCCCGTGGGCAGCCATCCAGCTCGCGATCGCGGAGCCAGAAGAATACTCGCGCATCATGGGCGAGGCCCATCTCTCGATCGCAGCTTTCGGCGGCACCTTCCTGATGATGGTCGCGCTCACCTACTTCTTCGATGAACACAAGGACATTCACTGGGTGCACGCAATCGAGTCGCGCGTATCCAAGTTCGCTGCGATCAAGGGTGTCGAAATCGCGTTCGTGCTGATCCTGATGCTGATCTTCGCATCCTTCCTGGACGAGACGGAGTCGGCCACGTTCATCCTTTCGGCGATCTACGGTCTCGTGACCTTCCTCGCGGTCGACGTTCTCGGCAACGTGCTGGACCAGCAGCAGGCGGCGCTGGAAGGGGCAGCCAAAGGCGGCTTCGGCGCGTTTCTCTATCTCGAAGTTCTCGATGCATCCTTTTCGTTCGATGGCGTGATCGGTGCGTTCGCCCTGACGAACAACCTCTTCATCATCGCCATCGGCCTTGGCATCGGCGCCATGTATGTGCGTTCGATGACCATCATGCTGGTGGAGAAGGGAACACTCGCTCAGTACCGGTATCTCGAGCACGGCGCTTTCTACGCGATCCTGATCCTCTCGGTGATCATGTACGCGCAGTCGCTGACGCACATTCCGGAAGTGATCACCGGCCTTGGCGGTGCGGGCCTGATCGGTCTCTCGCTGTGGTCTTCGATCCGCTACAACCGCAAGCACGGCGTGGAAGACAGCGACGTGACGCCCGCGCCTCACGCGCACTGACGCTTTCGGCGCAGCGCTTTTTGATGAGCAGATCAAAAACCTAGAGAAACTTGGAGAGAGCGGCGAAATCGACGGAGGCGACACCAAAATTGGCCGCTTCCAGTTCGCGCAGGCGTCTTTCGGTCACGGCGATCGAATGATCGAGTTGCTCGAACGTATGGTCGCTGGTGATGAAGAAGCGTAGACGCGCCTGCCCTTCCGGAACGGCAGGGTGAATGATCGGAAGCACGTTCACGCCATCGGCGATCAAATCGTTGGATAGCCGCGCGGCGCGCACGCTGTCGCCCACCATGATCGGCACGACCGAGTAGCCAACGCTGAGCCCCGTATCCAGGCCAGCCCGAGTCGCTGCTTCCACGAAGTATTGTCCGTTGCGCTTGAGCTTTTCGACACGCTCCGGCTCGTCGCACAGTGCTTCCAGGCTTGCGCTTGCTGCCGCCGCAAGCACCGGAGCCAGACCGACGCTGTAGACGAAGCCACCGGCAGACGCCTTCAGCACATCGATGAGAGCGCTCGTCCCGGCCACGTAGCCGCCGCAGGACGACGTCGTCTTGGACAGCGTTCCCATGCGAATGTCTACGTCTTCCGGCGCAATGCCGAAATGCTCCATCGTGCCGAAGCCGCGCTGGCCGAGGACGCCAAGCGAATGCGCTTCGTCGACCATCAGCCAGAAGCCGTAGTCATGCTTCAGCTTTACCAGACCCGGCAGGTCGGCGATGTCGCCGTCCATCGAATAGACGCCTTCGACGATGACCATCGTGCGGCGATATTCGCCGGCGGTCGCCATCAGAAGCTCTTCGAGGTTTTTCAGATCGTTGTGCTTGAAGAACCGCCGCGTGGCGCCCGAGAGGCGGATGCCGGAGACGGCGCTGTTGTGGATCAGCTCGTCATGGATGACGAGATCGTTCGGACCAAGCAGAGCGCTGATCACGGCAACGTTCGTGAGATAGCCGCTGACGAAGGTAACGGCCGCCTCCACGTCGTAAATGCGGGCGATCTGCTGCTCCAGCTGCGTATGGATCGGGCGCTCGCCACCGACCAGACGGCTGGCGGAAGCCGAGATCGCGTAGCGATCGATCGCGGCCTTGGCGGCTTCCATGACCTTCGGATGCCGGTTGAGCCCCAGATAATCATAGGACGCGAAATTGATCAGGTCCTGGCCGTCGATGCGCGTCGTGGCGCCGGCCGAGCCTTCATGCGCCCGGTAGAACGGATTGCCCATGCCGAGCTGCTCGCCTGCCGAGCGCTGGGCCACGACCTGCTTGTACTCCGGAAGATCCTCGAAGGCCGGCGTCGCCCGCAGGCTGCGGCTGACGGCCGCCCGCCTCGTCGATCTGTCGAAGCGGTCGGGTGCAGCCGCACTGCTGCTCTTGCGCATGTAATCGAGCACACTGGAGCGAACGGCACGACCGGTGGAGTTTCCGGTGCCGTTCGCCGACTTGGAGTCTTCACTCATTCCTAGGGCGTCCCTGCCTGACGATTCTCGATGTGCTTCTGGGCCAGCGAACCGACAAGCCCCGCACCTTCCGGTGCCGGCTGCTCCTCGGCATCATCCGCGCCAGCGGCCTTTTGCACCCGATCATAGAGTTTGACCGCGATATCGCCGACCGTCGTCGTGTCCGACACGCCGCTCAGCGGCATCTCGAAACCCGTGCGCTTCTGGAAGCCCAATCCCACCTCGATCGCCATCAGACTATCGAGACCGATTTCCTTCAAGACACGGTTGCGTGAGATGCTGTCGATCGGAATGCGCAGGATGCCCGCGATCTCGCCAGCGATCAGATCGTAAAGGATCTGCTGGGCGTCATCGGAGGACTTGCCGGCGATCATCGCCACGAGATCGATCTCGCCACCATCGGCCGCCAGCGCCGACTGATCGACGGAACGCAGCACCGTTTCGAAAAGCGGCGTTTTCGACAGGGCAAGGTTGTGCGCGGTTGCCCAGTCGATCTGCGAGATCATCACGGCAGCCGCATCGACCGTCCCCGGGTCCTGCGCGACGTAGTTGGCAACGAGTTCCAGGGCTTCGTGCGACGCAAGCGCGCTGTCACCGATGCGCTTGGCGAGCAATTCGCCGACCGCCTCGTTCTTCGACAGGAAGCCCACATCGCCGATCGCGCCGAAGCCGATCGCCAGCGCCGGCAAGCTTTCCGCGCGTCGGGCGCGAGCGAGCCCTTCGAGGAAGCCGTTGGCTGCCACGTAGTTCGCCTGGCCGGGATTGCCGATCAGCGTCGTTGCCGACGAGAAGAGGATGAAATGATCGAGATCGTCGACCCGCGTCAGCCGGTCGAGGTTGGAGGCACCCAGTGCCTTAACCTCGATCACCGGGCGGTTGCGGCTGGGCGTCAGGTTCGAAATCAACGCGTCGTCCAGAACCATGGCGGCATGGACAACCGTTTTCAAAGGTGCGTCGCGACGCAGGCGCTGCAACAGATGATCGACCTGCGCCTCATCGGTGACGTCGCATGCATGGACGCTCGCCGTGACGCCCTTTTCGGCCCAGGCGGCGATGGCCGCTTCCGTTTCCTGATCCGCACGACCGCCACGCGAGCAGAGCGCGATCTTCTTGGCGCCCATGTCGACCAGCCACGAGGCTGCCGCAAGGCCAAAGCCGCCGATGCCGCCGACGACCAGATGGATGCCGCGCGGATCGACCGACATCTTGGCACCGGATGCCCGGCGCACTTCGTCGACGCCCGATGCGGGCGGCGTGATGACGATCTTGCCGATGTGGCCGGAGCCCTGCATGAGGCGGAACGCACCGCGGATCTCATCGAAAGCGAACTGCCGGTAGGGCAGCGCGGTGAAATCGCCGCGTGCGAAGAACACTGAGAGATCTTTGAACAGCCGCCGCGTCAGCTCGGGCTTCGCCACCAGCAGCTGGTCGGCATCGATCCCGAAATAGCTGACATTGCGACGGAAAGGCCGCAGCCCGATCTTGCTGTCGGCATAGTAGTCGCGCTTGCCGAGCTCCAGGAAACGGCCGAACGGCCTCACGAGGCCAATGGAGAGTTCCATCGCGTCGCCGAAGAGCGAGTTGAGGACGACGTCGACGCCTTCACCACCGGTCGCCTCAAGCACTTCGTCGACAAAGTTCAGCGACCGGGAGTCGAATACGGCATCGACGCCCAGCATTTCCAGATATCGGCGCTTTTCGACCGTGCCGGCGGTTGCGAACACGCGCGCGCCCTGCTGTTTGGCGACCTGCAGGGCAGCAAGGCCCACGCCGCCGGCTCCGCCATGGATCAGCACGGTTTCGCCTGGCTGCAGACGGCCAAGCTCGACAAGGCTGTAATAGGCCGTCAGGAACGCCACCGGCAGCGTCGCTCCCGAGACGATGTCGATCTCGGGTGGCAGGGGTGCAACGCCGGCGGCATCGACCACCATCTGCGTCGAGAACGCAGCCGGGCCGATGGCCATCACCGCATCTCCAGGCGCGAAGCCTTCAACTTCAGCCCCTACGGCAGCAATGCGGCCGGAGCACTCCATGCCGATCGTGGCGCCGGCAAAGCCGTCTTCGAGCGCCTCTTCCGGCAAGAGACCCATGCCCCACATGACGTCTCGGAAATTGAGGCCGGTTGCGGCGACGTCGACGACGACTTCACGCGGTCCGGGGATCTTCTCGTGCGCGACCTCTTCCCAAACGATGCTGCCGAGCTGCGAAGCAACCAGCTGACGGATCGTTGCACCAGCGAAAGAGCGGGTGCGGGAGACGTCGGACGTCACCGGGCCCTGTACGGCGCGCAGGCGGCTGAAGGCACCCGTGGTCGCGTCCAGAACAAACTCGCGATCCTGGCCTTTGCCATCAAGCTTCGATGTGATCGACTCTGCCAGCGCGTCGTCGATTTTGGCGCCGTCGGTATCGAAACTGGTCACGTCGATGAAGCTGTATTCGTTCTTCAGAACGCGCAGGAAGGTCCAGATGCCGCTATTGGATGCGGAGAACGCATCCTGGCCAGACTTACCACCGGGCGCACCGCCCGGCATGACGACAGCGAGACGCGGCGCGGGCGTGATCCCCTCGCCGCCCAGCCGTGCAAAAGCTTCGGCCACAGCGCTCAGATAAGTGGTGTGACGAAGAAGCGTCTCGGATCCCGCCTCGGTGATTTCTTTCGAGCAGAGATAGAGAAGCGCTCTGCCCTGTTCGACGGCAGCGGTCACGGCTTGATCAACCAGCGCGATGTCATCGTCCAGCTCGCCCGTCAGCACATGGAGCGAGCCCGAGCCGAAAGACCGCGCTGCCTCTTTTGCTTCTGCGCCCGCCACGATGATCGGGGCGCCTGCATCAGCAGCCGGTACCGAGGCCATGGCGTCTGCGGCATCGGAGACTTGACCCTGAACCGCCAGAACGGGCCCTGAACCAGGCTGCAGCGTTTCGACTTGCGCACTGGGCAGGCCCGCAAGCTTGAACAGCCGCTGCCAGTCTTCGCTTCCACCGTAGCGGCCGACCGGGAACAGCGGGTCCTGGCTGCCGGCGAACCAATCGTCGCTCAGACCGAAGACGAAATCGACCAGCGCGTGCGGTGCGTCGCTCATGAACAGCAGACGCGCGTCTTGGCGCAGCGCGGATTTCAGCCGCTGTCGGTACTCGGCGCTGTTCTCCAGCAGGCCGTACAGCGCGTTCGACGCGCTGACCACGATGTCGAAGCCGGCATCGGACGCGAGCGCCTGCGGCTCGATCACGTCGACGCGCGGCTCCTTCTCGAACTCGATTTCCAGGCGGCGACGGGCGCCATCGCGGCCTTCGGCTACCACCAGGCTGCCACCATGGCGACGAACGAGATCGGCCATGCGGCGGCTAAGCGCGGTGGAAACACTTTCCAGTTCCAGCACGCACAACTGACCGGAGGGACGCGTCGTTGCGGCTTCCAGCGATGCCGCCAGGGCGTCGATCAATGCAGCTGAGCGGAACTGGGCGCCGCCACCATGCATGTCGTAGTGCGACCGGGTGGCTTCTGCGATGAAGCTGCCATTGAGTTCGGCGATGTCGGCGCCGGCAGCGAGGCTGTCCAGCCGGTAGATGGTTTCGCGATAGGCGTCGTTGACCAGAACGGCTTCGACCGCGCGGGCCGGATCGCCTCTGACGACATCGGCCAGGATCTGGTCGAGTGGCGGCAATTCGCAATCGGGCTCGATCACCCAGCCGCGCTCGGAATTGCGGGCGAGATCGGCCTGCTCGAGAATGAACAGGCAATAGGCCAGATGGCTGCGCAGCCCGGCGTTTTCGGGCAGGCTATGCGGCATGACCAGATGGCGCGGATCGGCAAGCCGAACGGCAATATCATGACACGCGCGATAGATCGCAGCCTTCAGCATGATGGTCGTGTCGTTCTCGCCGATCGTGACGGCTGCCGGTGCGAGCGTGCCGACACGATCGTTGGCGAGTGGACCCGCAACGATGGCGGGCAGCGCCTGGTAGTGGAACGAGGTGTCGTAAAGGGTGCGATGCTGGCGCAGATAGGTGCGGCGGAACCGGCAGTCGGATGCATCCGCGATGGCGTTGCCGGCTTTATCGAAGAATGTGAAGGAGGCGCGGATCGAGTGTTCCGATACACGGTCGATGTCGATGCGCGCCCCAGCCAGCTCGGCATCGGGCTTCAGCAGACGGATACGGCCGAAACGGACCGGGATGTAGGGTGCGCCGCCGAGAGCGCCGGTATATTCGCCGAACAGCGCCACGAGACCGTGGAAAGCCGCATCGACGGAAACCGGGTTAAGCCCGTAGCTGACATAGCGATGGGCAGGCTTCGCCGCAGCCACCAGGGTCGCAACGATGACGTTGCCCTCGAAGAGCTCGGCTCGCTTCATGAGCTGGAAGCTCGGACCGTAATCGAGGCCAAAGCGTTTTGCGGTCTTGTAGGCGTCAGCCGCCGTAAAGGTGCGCAGCGGACTGCCTTTTGGCCTTTGCGTTGCCGTCTTGATCGCACCGTCGCGCAGCGCCCGGCCGCGGGCGACCGCATGCAGCGTCCAGTCGTCATCGCTCAGACGTTCGCGCGAGCGTATTTCGATATCACCGGTTTCCGGCGAGATCACGGTGGAAAGCTCGGTCAGCGTCGTCGCCTGCAGTTCCAGCGGCCGCATGATTTCGAGATTGGTGACCTCGACCGTATCGGTCGCATGGTACTGGCGCAGTGCGCTCAGCGCGATCTCGATAAAGCCGCTACCCGGCAGGATAGGCTTGCCGTCGACCACGTGCTCGGCAAGGTCGGGGAAGAGATGCCGGTCGACATGGTTCTTCCAATGGCCGCTCAGCGGATCGACGCGCCAGCCGGCAAGCGTGTAGGGCTCGTCGACATCGCGGCCGTAAAGGGCAACCGCATCGCTTGTCCGGGCAGGTTTGACGATCGCCTTCTCGAACGGCAAGGACGGCAGTCGCACGAATGCGTTGCGCTCGCCAAGACATGCTTTCGCGTCGAAGGCAGCGCCATGGGCGATGGCGCGCGACAGCGAGCGTCCGACCGGATCGCCATTCTGGCCGATCGGCTCCTTGGCGAGCGTCGCGATGGCAACACCGGGGATGCCGCGCGCCTTGACGGCATCGCGCAGATAGGCCGCAAGAACCGGGCGCGGGCCGATCTCGATGAAGACCGTGCAACCCTGCTCGATGGCGGCTTCCACGCCCGACTGGAACAGCACCGGCTCGCGCACATTGCGCCACCAATAGGAGCTGTCGAGCGCCTTGCCATCGAGCTTGGCGCCGGTGACGGTCGAGATGAAATCCACCTCCGTCGGCCGAAGCGAAATCTGCGTCAGATCGGCGAGGAACGCCTCCTGCGCCATGTCGATCATTGGGTGGTGGAAGGGATAATTGATGTCGAGAACCGATGCCGGGATCTTGCGCGCACGCGCAGCGTCGCGGAACGCTTCGATCTCGTCTGCCGGGCCGGTCATGGTGACCGAGTTCTGGGCATTGAAAGCACCGACGCACAGGGCATCCAGGCCTTCGGCCTTAGCAAGATCCATCGCGTCATTCGCCGACAGCATGACGGCCGCCATCTTCCCGAAACCGGCAAGGCGATCCTGATGAAACGAGCGCTTGGCGACGATCGAAACGGCATCGACGAGCTGAATGGCGCCGGAGGCATAGGCAGCCGCAACTTCGCCGACCGAGTGGCCAAGAACTGCGGACGGCTTGACGCCAAGCTTGACCAGCGTATCGGCAAGCGCCGCCTGAACGGCAAACAGCAGGGGCTGTGCAATCTTGGTATCAGCAAGCCTTGCGCCAAGATCTTCGGCGAAGAGCAGGTCTGAGAGAACAACATCGGCATGCAACTGGAAAAGCGCGCTGATTGCCGTGAAGCGTTGCCGGAAATGGATGTTCTGCTTGAAGGCGTCGATCCCCATGCCGGCCCATTGCGAGCCGTTGCCGGAGAACACGAATGCGACCTTGCCCTCGGCCAGCGGCGCATCCGCCACTTCGGCGGCACCAGGCCGATCGTTCAGATATTCGTCGATGGCATGGACGATGGCGTCGGGCTCGCTCGTGTTGACGACGAAACGGCTCTTCAGCATCGTGCGGTTCGCGCCGGCGGCAGCGGCGACGTTCTGCCGCTGCGTCTTGCTGCCCTTGGACAGCATGTCCCGGTAGGAGCTCAGGAGGTTGTCGAGGCTGGATGTCGTCTGTGCAGATGCCACGAAGACGCCCCTGCCCGGTACAGCGTCCGGCCGCGGCTGGTCGTTCGCCGGATCGGAGATGACGATGTGGGCATTGGCGCCACCAAACCCGAAAGAATTGACCCCGGCGTAACGCCGACGTGTGCTTTTCAAAAGCTCGATCGGTTCGGACGCGACGCGGACATTCAACGCATCGAAATCGATATTTTCATTCGGCACTTCGAAATGCAGTGATGCCGGCACGTAGTTGTGCTCGAGCGCGAGCACCGCCTTCATGAGGCCGAGCACACCCGATGCCGGCTCCGTATGGCCGATATTCGACTTGATCGAACCGACGGGAAGCGGAGCACTGCGCTTCTGGCCGATTTCCGTGCCGATGGACCACAGCTCAGCCGGATCGCCGACCTTGGTGCCGGTCCCGTGCCCCTCGACGAAGGCCAGCTGGCCGACATCGACGCCGTTCTCGCCATAGATCGAGCGCAGCAGCGCCGCCTGCGAGTTACGCGACGGCAGAGAGATGCCGTTGGTGCGACCGGCGGAATTCGTAGCGGATGCAACGATCGTCGCGTAGCTGCGGTCACGCTCCTTGATCGCCCGATCGGTGCGACGCAGCACGAAGACCGCTCCACCCTCGGAGCGAACATAACCGATACCGCGGTCGTCATAGGCGCGGCACAGCCCATCGGGCGAGAGCATGCGCGCCTGGGCAAAGCCGACGAAGGGCAAAGGATGGGCAAGAATGCTGACGCCGCCAACGATGGCGGTATCGATCACACCGGCTTCCAGCGACTTCACCGCCTGATCGAGCGCAATCAGAGAGGACGAGCAAGCGGTATCAACGGTGAGGCTCGGCCCGCGCAGGCCGAAGATATGAGAGACGCGGTTAGAGACGACCGAGAGCGTGTTGCCGCTCATGAAATACGGACCGCCGGCGGCCGGATCTTCGGACAGAAGATTGGCGTGGTCGAGGCTGGATGCCCCTACATAGACGCCGATGTTCTCTCCGCGGATCGATGCGTGGTCGATGCTCGCATCTTCCAGAGCGCGCCATGCCAGTTCCAGAACAAGCCGCTGCTGCGGGTCGAGATGCATTGCCTCGCGCTGCGACATGCCGAAGACGTTGGCGTCGAACGCATAGAGGTCGCCGATCACGCCGGCCGCAAAAGTATAGGTCTTTCCAGCAGTTCCGATCTGCGGATGCCAGTAGCGAGCATGATCCCAACGGTCGTGCGGAATCTCCGTCACCGTGCAGCGCCGGTTCTTCAGAAGATCGAACAGCTCTTCCGGGTTGCCCGCTCCAGGAACGACACAAGCGCGGCCAATTATTTCTACTGTCATGTACCCGCACGCAGCATTGTGGAAGATAAGACTCCGTCAATGCCGTGAAGTCCCGGCCAATGCAACCCTTGCAGCCGGCTCCGTCCACCACTGTGGCCGCTTGGCGCAGGAGGCGCCTGGGACAATTGAGAATGTGAGCACAGTTCGAAAATGGCGCGATTGCGGCGAAAGGATGCGACAAAATCCAGCATTCTGGTCATCCGCAGGTATCTCACCAGCCCGGTTGCATTGAGTATGCTCCGCGGAGGCACGCGTGTGGCGGGTAGGAGCCTCATGCCGCTCAACGGCCAGAGCGAACACGTCAGGTACACGTCATGCGTGTAGTGTCATATTTCTTAATTTTTGGCGGTCGTTCCACGGGCTGCGACATCACGCAACATGTGATGCATTCTTATGTATTGATCGGCTTCACTGCGGCCGAGCCGAGGTTTTACAGTCAGCATTGGCTAACGATTCCGGTTGACTTTGCCGTGCCAGGCCGTTTTTTCGCGACATCCGATAGCGGATCGCTTTACTGGAGTGCGTTAGCGCTTCGTAGGACCTTGAACGCCACACATCTCCAAGGATCGGACGGCTTCATGAAAGGCATCATCTTAGCAGGCGGCAGCGGGACGCGGCTGTATCCGGTGACGAGCGCGGTCTCCAAGCAGCTGCTGCCGGTCTATGACAAGCCGATGATCTATTATCCCATCTCGACGCTGATGCATGCGGGGATCCGGGATATCCTGATTATCTCGACACCGGAGGACACGCCGCGATTCGAGCAGATGTTGGGCGATGGCTCTCGCTGGGGGATCAGCTTTTCCTATGCGGTACAGCCTTCGCCCGATGGCCTGGCGCAGGCGTTCCTGATCGGGGCGGAGTTCCTCGATGGCAGCCCTTGTGCGCTGGTGCTCGGCGACAACATCTTCCATGGCGAGGATTTGCGCAGGCTGCTCGACAATGCGGCGTCGCGAGAGGCCGGAGCCAGCGTCTTTGCCTATCACGTTCAGGACCCGGAGCGGTACGGCGTCGTCGAGTTCGACCAGGACGGCAAGGTGCTGAGCCTGGAGGAGAAGCCGAAGCAGCCGAAGTCGAATTACGCTGTCACCGGGCTCTATTTTTACGATTCCACGGTTGTGGAAAAGGCAAAGCAACTGACACCGTCGCATCGCGGCGAGCTGGAGATCACCGATCTGAACCGGCTCTATCTCGACGAGGGCCTGCTCAACGTCGAGATCATGGGACGTGGCTATGCCTGGCTCGACACCGGCACCCATGACAGCCTGCTCGATGCCGGCAACTTCATCGCCACGCTGGAGCATCGCCAGGGCCTGAAGATCGCCTGCCCCGAGGAGATCGCCTACCGCTCCGGCTGGATCGATGCGGATGAACTGAAGGCGCTTGCTGCCCCCTTGGCCAAGAACAATTACGGCCGCTACCTCATCCAGCTCCTCAGCGATCGGGTGCTTGCATGAAGTTCGAGGAACTTGCGCTTTCCGGCGTCTTCCTGATCGAGCCGAAGGTGTTCGGCGACGAACGCGGCTTCTTCATGGAAAGCTTCAACGCGGCCAGGTTCCGCGAGGGCACCGGTGCCGACGTCGCTTTCGTCCAGGACAACCATTCCCGTTCGTCCCGTGGCGTCTTGCGCGGCCTGCACTACCAGCTGCCACCGCATGCGCAGGGCAAGCTCGTGCGCGTCGTCTCGGGCGAGGTCTATGACGTCGCCGTCGATATCCGCCGCTCCTCTCCGACCTTCGGCCAGCATGTGGGCGCGGTGTTGTCGGCCGAGAACAAGCGGCAGCTGTGGATCCCGGCCGGTTTTGCCCATGGTTTCGTCACACTTTCCGACCATGCCGAGTTTCTCTACAAGACGACCGACACCTATGCGCCGGAATGCGAGGGTGCGATTGCCTGGAACGATCCGGAGCTTGGCATCGACTGGCACATCGAAGCGGATGTCATCCAAGTGTCGGAGAAGGATGGCAAGGCTCCGCCTCTGAAGGATGCGAAGCACTTCGACTGATTGACGGCAGGCGGCCCTTCTTCATCGGTTGGGTCGAGAGACGACAGGACAGCTTTTTCCATGACCATTCTCGTCACCGGCGGTGCCGGTTTCATCGGCAGCAATTTCGTCCTCGACTGGCTGAAGACCAGCGACGAGCCCGTCATCAATCTCGACAAGCTCACCTATGCCGGCAACATGGACAATCTGGCGTCGCTCAAGGGCAACCCGGCCCACCGCTTCGTCCAGGCCGATATCTGCGACGCCGATGCGCTGAAGAGTATCTTCGCCTCCGACGATATCCGCGCCGTCGTCCATTTTGCCGCCGAGAGCCATGTGGATCGCTCGATCCATGGCCCGGAAGCCTTTCTCGACACCAACGTCACCGGCACCTTCCGCCTGCTCGAAGCCGCCCGCCATGCCTGGGGACCGAACGCTGCCTCAGACGGCCGCCGCTTCATCCATGTCTCGACCGACGAGGTCTACGGCTCGCTCGACCCCGATGCGCCGGCGTTTTCCGAGACCAACACCTACGAGCCGAACAGCCCCTATTCGGCCTCCAAGGCGGCGGCGGATCATTTTGCCCGCGCCTATCACCACACCTATGGGCTGCCGGTGATCATCACCAACTGCTCCAACAATTACGGCCCCTATCACTTCCCCGAGAAGCTGATCCCGCTCGTCATCCACCGGGCACTCAAGGGCGAGCCCCTGCCCGTCTATGGCGACGGCACGCAGATCCGCGACTGGCTCTATGTCGGCGACCACTGCTCGGCGATCCGCCGGGTGCTCGAAGCCGGTCGGCTCGGCGAGAAATACAATATCGGCGGCTTCAACGAGAAGACCAACATCGAGGTGGTGCGCGCCATCTGCGCGCTTCTCGATGAGCGCCGCCCACGCTCAGACGGCCAGAATTACGCCAGCCAGATCACCCATGTCCGCGACCGGCCAGGCCACGACAAGCGCTACGCCATCGACGCCGCCAAGATCGCCACCGAACTGAACTGGCAGCCCGCCGAGACCTTCGACACCGGCATCGCCCGCACAATCGACTGGTACCTTGCCAACCAAGGCTGGGTCGACCGCATCACATCAGGCGCCTACAAGAATTGGATGGAGAAGCAATACACATGAGTGTGGTGCTGATTGGGGGAAATGGGCAGGTCGGCTACGAACTGAGGCGCGCGCTCGCGCCGTTTGGGCTCTCTGCCGTGCTCGATCGCAGCCGGCTCGATCTCAACGATCCCGATGCGGTGCGACCTGCCATCGAGGCGCTGGACGAACGACCCAAGGTCATTGTCAACGCCACCGCCTATACCGCAGTCGACAAGGCTGAGGACGATCAGGCTTCGGCAGATCGGGTCAATCATCTCAGCGTCGCCACGCTTGCGGAGACAGCCAGAGACCTGGGCGCCTGCCTGGTCCATTATTCGACCGACTACGTTTTCGACGGATCGAAGGACGGTCTTTATGGCGAGGATGATCCGACCGGGCCACTCGGTGTCTATGGCCAAACGAAGCTTGCCGGTGAGCAGGCCATTGTCCGATCGGGAGCTGCTCACCTGATCTTTCGGACATCCTGGGTCTATGCCCGACGGGGCAAGAATTTTGCCGCCACGATGCTGAGGCTGGCCGCCGATCGCGAGGAACTCTCTGTTGTCGCCGATCAGGTTGGTGCTCCAACTTCGGCCGAACTGATTGCCGACGTGACGGCGATCGCGCTCGGTTCGACAAGCCTCGATCCGGATCGGCTGCGCACCATCTCGGGCATCTACCATCTGGTGGCCGCGGGAGAGACGAGCTGGCATGGGTTTGCGCGCCACGTGATCGAACGCGCCAGCGCCAATGGCCGCCCTCTCAAGGCAAGCCCCGACCGGATCAAGCCGATCGCCACGGCAGATTACCCGACCCCGGCCAAGCGTCCTGCCAATTCGCGACTGAACATTGGCAAGATCGAGCGCACCTTCGGCCTGCAGATGCCGCGCTGGACCACCCATGTGGATCGGACGGTGGATCAATGGTGCGAGGCTTGAGGCGTCGCGCCTTTGTCGTTCTCGGCATGCACCGTTCCGGCACGAGCGCGCTCACGCGCGTGCTCGCCCTGCTTGGCGCAGAACTTCCCCGCACGCTGATTGGTGCGGGTGCGGGAAATCCGCTTGGGCATTGGGAGTCGCAGCCGATCTGCGATCTCAACGACCGCATTCTGAAGGCCGCCGGCAGCACGTGGTATGATTGGCGCGCCATAGACGAGAGCTTCTTGTCCTCTTCCGAGCTGACCGCTTTTGAGCCCGAGGCCCGCGCGATCCTTGCCGAGGAATTCGGCGATGCCAGGACCATCGTCCTCAAGGATCCGCGTATCTGCCGCCTCTATCCATTCTGGCGACAAGTGCTCGATTCGCTTGATATCCAGCCGATGCCGATCCTGCCGCTGCGGCATCCCGCCGAAGTTGCCGCTTCTCTCGAAGCGCGCGACGGGATGCATCCGGCGCTTGGGCAGATCATCTGGCTTCGCCATGTATTGGATGCCGAGCGATTTACGCGGCATTCCCCTCGGGTCGTGACAACATTCGACAGTCTGCTGGGTGCTTGGGAAGGCGTTGCGCATCGGATTGCCGAGTGTTTCGAGGTCAGCATGGATGGGTCTGCTACCGCCGACAGCATTGGCTCATTCCTATCCGCTGATCAGCGCCATCACGCTGAGAGCGCGGCGACATCGGTGCTGCCCGAATGGGTCGACGCGAGCTATCAAGGGCTTCTGGCATTGGAGAAGGGCGTCGAGAAAGCAGACATCCTCGGGACGCTCACCGATATCGAAGCCAAGCTCCGCGCTTCAGAAGGTTGCTTCGCACCCATCACCACCGCTGCCATCGCCGTTGGGCTGCAAGCCAGACGCATCGCAGCGAGGTTACAGGAGGCGGAAGCAGAACTCGCGCGGCTTCGCACCGAATCAGGAGGCTTATCCACGAGCCATTCGACCAGCGGTTCACCCTGAAGCAGTTTCGATGTCTCCGCCGAGCGAGCCGCAACACGGAGCGTTGATCCCGCAATGCCTGCTTTTCAGCGTGACATCTTGTGGGACCCGGATATGCGATCCAACATCTTCTGGAGCACGCAGGTCTTTGTGATAAGAGAAGTCGCCCAGCGCACGAACCGACGGCGCCGGTGAAGAATTCGGAGTTACTGTGGTTCACCTGACCAAATCCGGCCTGAAATTTTCACGCCGCACCGACAAGGACGTCGCCTTCGACCAGTACGAAGCGGGAGTTCCGTCCTACCAAAACGCCATTGATCTCCTGCCCGGCTGGACCGGCAGCTTTCCCGATGCGCTGAAACTGAAGGCCGGCAGGCTCGCGCTCTACAACGATCATCGCATCGCGTGGATGATCAAGCAGATGGGCTCGCTCGAGGGCAAGAAAGTACTCGAGATCGGCCCGCTCGAGGGCATGCACACCTACATGATCGATCAGCAGAAGCCGGATCGGGTCGATGCTGTGGAAGCGAACCGGCTCTGCTATCTGCGCTGCCTGATCACCCGCGAAATCCTCGGCATGAACCACGCCCATTTCCATCTTGGGGATGCGATGGCATGGCTGAAGGAAAAGCCGGAACGCTACGATCTCATCGTCGCATCCGGCGTTCTCTACCACATGGCCGAGCCGGTTGAGCTTCTCCGGCTGATGGCGGAAAGAAGCGACGCCGTCTTCATTTGGACGCATTATTTTCCGGATGTCTCTGAAAAGACCGAGCCGTGGCGACAGGCATTTTCGGGCAAGACCGAGACGCGAGAGCTGAACGGGATACCGGTGCGTCTCTATGAGCGTGGCTACTTCAACGCTTCGTCCAACGCGTCGTTCTGTGGGGGCCCGAAGGACCGTCATTATTGGGTCCATCGAGAAGACATCCTCTCGTTGCTGACATCCTTTGGCTACGGCAGCATCGAAATCATGGGTGAGGACCGCAACCACAGCGGTGGCCCCTGCTTTTCGCTTCTGGCAAAGCGCAACTGACGCACCAAGAGCAGGTATCGGCACGTTGCTCTTCAATCTGGAACACGACACCAGAAACGCGATCATCGGCTACCTCGTGCCCGACGGCTTCGCCGACCGGCCGAGGATCATCGTGCGCGACGGGCAAGAGACGCTGTTCGAGATGGAGTGCAACGAAATGCGCGAGGCGGTCCTTCGCGCGGGTCGGCACGAAACGGGCATGATCGGGTTTCGTATCGACGATACGATCCTTCCGGACATCGAGCAGAGGCCGGAATTGACGCTCTGGGACCACAAGTCGGGCGTCCTGATCTATCGCCGCGCTCCTCCTGCAAGCATCGTCCAAAAGAAGCTGGTCCGCGTCGAAACGCAGATGATCCCTTTTCTCGCGATGGACAAAGCGATCAAGCCGCATTTCCAGTATGGCGCGGATGGGGTCGACCGGTTCGGTCTCGAGACGGTGCAGCAGATGTTTCACCTGAACGCCGTTCCGTCGATCTATCTCGCCGGCCGCTTGCAGATAAGGACGTTCACCGAGTTTCTCGATCGCGACTTCCAGGCGATCGCCGTCATCAACGACCCTTACATGGAGATGGCGGAGCGCCTGTTCCTGCTGCAGCGGTTCAAGTCGGTGCCGCAAGGGATTTTCGGGGATCGTGACCGCATGACCTTCGGGCCTGCGGTCGAGCACTTTGCCGAGGTCGACATCTCGTCGTCAGCTTCGCTGAAGGACGCGCTCAAAGTCATGCCAGATCCGGTGTCGCGCATCTTGAACGCGCCGCTGACACGACAGATCGCGCTGTCGAGCGGCGACGAGTCGCTTGGCCCAAATGCCGTGCCGGCGGCGGTCGACATGTTGTCACGTTTCGCGGTGGTCGGATTGCGCGAGGCGCCGGAGACCTATATCGAACCGATTGCCGAACTGATCGGCGTCGAGCCCTCGACCTTGCCGGAGGCGAGCAATTTTTCGCAGATCGCATCCATTGCCGATCGGCTGCGTGACCTGCCGATTGCCGAGAAATTGCTCGAAAAGGACATAATCGTCTACCATTTCGCACGCCAGGCGATCCTTGATAGCTACAAGCGAACCGCGGACCTTTGATCAGGGCTTGAGCGCCCTGCTGGAGAACTGCCCATGGCGGCCACCAAAACCGCGCAGAAGGACAAGTCCGGGACCTTTCAGGTCGACGCGGAGGCGCTCGACGGCCGCAGCCTGCGCACCGGCGATGGCACCATGCCGAGCACGACCAGCGGGACAGCCGTCGGTGTCAAGGAAATCGATGCAGAGACAACCGCAGCAGCGCCGCAAACGGCGAGCGGCGGCGGTTTCTGGCGTCTCAGCACTATCAGCCTGCTCGTGTGCGTCGCCCTGCCCTTCATCCTCGCCTGCTTCTATTATTTTGCGCTCGCCACTGACCAGTATGTGGCCGAGACGCGCTTCGCGGTGCGCTCCCTTGCATCCGGTTCCAGCAGCGATGCCAGCGGCCAGCTTTTGACGACAAGCCCGCTGGCGCAAGATGGGTATGTCGTCACAAGCTTCATCCATTCGACCGAGATCCTCCGTCGCATCGAAGAGCGCGTCGATCTGCGCAGCTACTTTCAGCGCGACGAGATCGATTACTTTTCGCGCCTTGCCGACGACGCCACGCGCGAAGATCTGCTGGATTATTGGTCGAACCAGGTCACGACCTACATCGATGGACCCTCCGGCATCATCACGCTGCGCGTGCGCGCCCATTCGCCCGAAGATGCACGCGAACTCGCCCAGATCATCATCGAGGAGAGCGAAATCCTCGTCAACCAGCTCTCCGAGCGCGCGCGCGCCGATTACATCAGGCGTGCCGAACAGGAGGTCGCGTCCACTGCCGGGCGCTACGAGCAGGCGCTGGCGCAGCTCAACGAATTCCAGAACGACCGCAGCATCCTCAGCGTCGAAGCACAGGCGACGGAGACCGGTCAGCTTCTGACCGGGCTTCTCCAGGAGAAGTTGACCGTCGACAGCCGGCTGTTCGTCCTCGCGCAGAATTCCATCAGCGACGCTCCCCAGGTGAGACAGCTGCAGCGCACGCAGGAAGCGCTCGACACGCAGATCGCCGAACTGCGTGGGCAACTGGCCTCAGGCGACACTGCAGACGGCAACCTGTCGCGCTACCTGCGTGAGTTCGCGGAGTATGAGACGGAGCGTCTGCTGGCCTCAGGCCTTTACGAAGCTGCACGGCGCAATCTCGCGCAGGCTGAGTTGGAAGCCGATCGACAGGCGGTCTACGTTACCGTCTTCGTCGAGCCGAGTGTTCCGGAAGATGCGCGCTACCCCCAGCGCTTCATCATGCCGCTGTTGATCCTGCTCGGTTGTGCGATCGCCTGGGGCATCGTTGCCCTCATCATCGCCTCCGTCGAAGACCATCGGACCTGAGGGCTGACGGATGGAAACGACGGTCGAGCTGCGCAACGTCACCAAGTACTACAAGACCGAAGGTCGCAAGAAGATGATCCTGGACAAGGTCTCGCTTGCGTTCGAGCGAGGCTATTCCTACGCGATCCTTGGCGTCAACGGCGCGGGGAAATCGACGACTTTGCGGCTGATCTCCGGCTCCGAACTGCCGAATTCTGGCAAGATCAAGCGGAATGTCCGGGTGTCCTGGCCGCTTGGTTTCGCCGGCGGTTTCCATCCGATGATGTCGGGGCGCGACAACCTCAAATTCGTCGCACGCGCCTATGGCGCGGATGTCGGCGAAGTGACGGAGTTCGTCGAGGATTTCGCAGAGCTCGGCGACTACATCAAGGCTCCGATCAAGACCTATTCGTCGGGCATGTCGGCCCGCCTCGCCTTCGGTCTTTCAATGGCCATAGAATTCGACTGTTATCTGATCGACGAGATCACGGCGGTCGGCGATGCACGTTTCCAAGCCAAATGCCGAAAGGCGTTTCTGCGGCGCCAGGAGACAGCGGACCTCATTGTCGTGTCGCATTCGATGAGCACCGTCAAATCCTATTGCCAGCGCGGGATCGTGCTGGTCGATGGTCATCCGATCTATTTCGACGATGTCGAGAATGCGATCGAGACGTATTACAGGCTGAACCGATGATGCTGGGCGCAGACCGATGAGCAACAGGCCCGACGAGATCACCGGCGATCGCCAGCCGATGTCGGCGCTCGATCGCAACAAGCAGGCGACGACGGCGCTGGCGGTCGTGGCGCGCAAATTGCGTTTGACGACATCGCAGCGCGGCAAGCTTTATGCTTCGGTCGGCTTGCGCCCGCGCGGCATCGACAAGCTCATGAAGGCGCTGTTCATCGCCGCCTTCGTCATTTTCTTCGCACTGCCGAACATCGCCAGCGGCCTGTATTACGGGCTGCTCGCCTCCGACCAGTACATGTCCGAAACGCGCTTTACGGTGCGGACATCCGAGCCGATGCAGGCGGCGGATCAGTTCGGAGATATGAGCGGCATTCCCTCCGCCAAGATCGTGCAGGACACGCAGATCGTTGCCAACTACATCATCAGCCGCACCATGCTGGAACGGCTGGAGCGCGAGGCCGACTTCATCGGGCGCTACAGTTCCGACCAGGCAGACTGGCTGGCGCGGCTGCCGGAAGGCGAGACGATCGAGGAGCGGCTAGAATATTGGGAATCCATGGTCGATGTCGGCATCAGCCCGTCGAGCGGCATCATCACCGTCCAGGTCCGCGCCTTCAGTGCCGAGGATGCAAGGGCAATCGTGCAGGAGGTCGTCGCAGCCTCGGAAGCGCTGATCAACGACCTCAACGACCGGATCTGGAACGATGCGACGGCATCCGCGCGTGCTCAGGTCGAACGTGCGACGGCAAGCCTCAGCCAAGCGCGGCAGGCCTTTGAAACGGCGCGAAACGAGTCCGGCATCCTGGCTGTGGAAGAAACCTCCACGTCGCTGTCCGCTCTCCTCACACAGCTGATGGGCGAAAAGATCGAGCTCGAAGGCCGCATGAACGCGGTGAGCGACAATGTCTCGCGCGATGCGCCGCAAATGCGGGTGCTTGCGCGCGAAATCGAAGCGAAGGACCAGCAGATCGCGCAATTGCGTTCGCAGATTGCGAGCACCAGCGGGGGCGGGACGACGCTCGCCGACACGTCCACCGTATTCTCGCAGCTGACCTTGGAGCAGACGATTGCGGAGCAGCAGCTGACTGCAAGCATCACAGCCCTGGAGCAGCTGCAATATCTCAGCCAGCAGCAGTTGATGTATCTCGACCCGTTCCTGGCGCCAACGCTGCCGGACGGTGCGGAATATCCGCGCCGCGCTTTCTGGAGCATGATCATCTTCGTCGTGAGCCTGCTAACATTCGGCATCGTGGCCGGCATTCTGTCGATCGTGAGAACCCGCCTTGGCTGATGCCGTCATCGGCTCTCAGCGGTCGCTTTTCGACCGGTGGTCCGATCGTGCCTACCGGGCTGTTCCCCGCCCGCACGCGCTCGCTTCACGGAACCGCCGACCACCGGTGCGCAGCGTTCTCGTGCTTCGAAAAGGCAACAACCCGACTTACAGCTATTATTTCAAAGCTCGCCTCAAGGCCTTAGCGCCGCTTCCCTATCAGTCGCGCTGCATCGACACCGAGAGCCTCGAGGGCATCGATCCCGCCGGGCTCTTCGTCATCATCTGCCGCTATATCAAGCCGGCACAGCTGCGCTGGCTCGAGCAGCATCAGTCCAAGCTCGCCGGTGTCGCACTCTTCATCGATGACGACATTGCCGCCTTGCTGACCGGAACCGAGGCGGTCTGGCATTACCGCCTTTATCTGGCGTCGATGACGCTGCTGCCGCTCCGTCGTCTGAACCGGTTGCTCACGCATGTCTGGGCTTCCACGCCTGCGCTGAAGAAAGCACTCGCAGCCGGTGGTCGCCCGGTATCATTGCTCCCGCCTGCCCCGGATACTGCAGAGCATCTGCCGCTCAGCTCCAAATCATCCAAAGAACCGGTGAGCGTGGCGTTCCACGCAACCGGCGTGCATGGCCGGGAACACCGTTTTCTGGTGCCGATCGCGCAGCGGGTGGTGGCGCGGCACCCGAATGTCCGGTTCGACATTCTCGCTCAGGGCGACGATCGGAAGCTCTGGCTTTCCGCCGGGCTGCCGGAGCACCAGTTGCGGATCGTTCCACTGATGCGCTGGCCGGAGTACCACCGCCATTCGCGCGATACCGGGGCAGACATCTTTGCCGTGCCGCTGATGGACAACCGTGAAAACGCCGCGCGGGCCGATACCAAGCGCATCGACTGCGCCCGCCTCGGGGCGGCAGCGGTCTTTTCCGACAGCCCCGCCTATTCCTCGCGGCGGCATCCGGACGAGATCCATATCGGAAACAACCCCGAGATCTGGGTGGAAACCCTTCTCGATCTCGCCGACAATCCGCAGCGGCGCGAGAAGGCCGCGCAGGCGACGCGCGATGTCGTGGCCGCCATGGCGGATGATCTTCGATTTCCCGACCTCGACCTTTCGCCATCGCCGCCGCGTTGACTATGGGCGGCAAGTCTTCCAGAAAGCAGCCGATTCATGCGCCGTGGAGCGCATGACGCACCGACTTCCCGATCCTTATAAAAACAGGCCGTCATGCTTGAGCCGATCAACGATCTCGCCGAAATCGAGCCGCCCGTGGTCTGGCGCAGTCTTGGCGACGACCCCCGTTTCGTCGTGCGGCTGCCTTTCATCCGCGAGAAGCGCTATCTCGTTTTCCGGCTGTCGGTTGAGGAAGGCACGATGGAGCCGCAGCTCTATGTGAACTTCGGCCTGGGCTTCAAGGAACGCCAGTCCTTCAATCCGCGCAGTTCGCGCCGCCATGCCATTCTGGTCGATGTCGGCGGCATCGGCACTGTCCGTTCGATTCGGCTTGATCCGAACAACCGGCCGGGAGACTTCACCTGCCATGCCGACGCTTTTCGCAGTCGAGCCGAGGCCGAAGCCGTCGCGGAGGCCTGGTGCCAGGGAACGCCTGGTGCGGTTCGCAGCAAGTTCGGGCGGCTGAGCCGGCTGATCTTCTCCGGTCTGCCTTTCGGCTTCGGCAAGACCAACAAGCTCGCCCACCATCTGGAAGAAATCTACCAGCTGGCGGCCATCGAGACGGCGGAGCTGTCGTTCGCACTCTCCGAGAAGCCGTTTCTCAGCCTTGTCGTACCGGTCTATAATGCGCCGGATCGTTACCTGGATGAATTGCTGCGGTCCTTCCGGCGGCAGATGGCCGGCACGGTCGAATTGATCCTCTCCGACGACGCCTCCCCCTCTTCCACGACACAAGCCTGGCTCGACAAGGCGGCTGAGTTCGAAGATGTGATCGTGGTGCGCAATCCGGTCAATCGCGGCATCGCCGAGACGACCAATTCCGGCATCGCGGTTGCCACCGGCGAATGGATCGCGCTGCTCGACCATGACGATGCGATCGCGCCGTCGGCTTTGGCGCTGATCCGCGCCACGATCGAGCGCAATCCGGGCGTTGAATTCCTTTATACCGATGAGGTAGTGACCGACGGGCGCCTCACGCCCACCAGCCTGATGGCGAAACCCGCCTACGACCCGGTGCTGCTTTCCGGCGTCAACTACATTAACCATTTCTCGGTCTATCGCGCCGAACGCCTGCGCGCCATCGGCGGACTGCGCCCCGGTTTCGAGGGCTCCCAGGATTACGATCTGCTGCTGCGGTATCTGGCGGACCTCACCGACGACCAGGTGATCCATTTGCCCTATCCCGCCTATTGGTGGCGTCGGGACGGGCGGACCTATTCGCGACAGAACATGGGGCCTTCGACCGACAGCGCGCGGCGCGCCATGAAGGAAGCCTATGGACGGCGCGGCGACGACGTGGAGATCGTCCCGGCGCTGACCGACACGCTGCACAAGGTCGAGTTTCTGCGCCTGCGCGATGCTCTGCCGAAACTCTCGGTCATCATTCCCAACAAGAATGGACTGCCGCTCATCCAGCGCTGCCTTTCGGACCTGATGGAGAAGACCGACTATCCGGACTTCGAAGTCATCATCATCGACAACGGTACGACCGACCCTGCCGTGCTTTCGCTCTACGACCAGATGACGAAGCGTCACGACAACATTTCCGTCGACATCGAGCCGGCGAAGTTCAACTTCTCTCGCGCGGTCAACCAAGGCATCGCCAAGGCCAGGGGCGAGCATTTCCTGCTTTTGAACAACGACATCTCCGTCATCGATCCGAGCTGGATGAAGGAGATGGTTGCGTGTCTGGCCTATGAAAAAGCCGGAATTGTCGGGGCGAAGCTTCTCTATCCCAACGACAAGATCCAGCACGCCGGCGTGATCGCTGGTTTCGGTGGGCTGGCCGGCCACTGGTATCTCAATCGCTCGGCGAATTTTCCCGGTCCGATGAACAGGCTGCATGTGCGTTCGTCGATGAGCTGCGTCACCGGGGCGGCGATGCTGATTTCGGGCGACTGCCACGCCGAGATCGGCGCGTTCGACGAGGAGAACTTCCCCGTCGCCTATAATGATGTCGATTACTGTCTGCGGGCCTATCGTGCCGGCTGGCGGGTGATCTGGACGCCGTTCGCCTGCCTGCACCACCACGAGTCCGCCACCCGCGGCTCGGAAAAGAGCCCGGAAAACAAGGTGCGCTTCGAGCGCGAGAAAGACAATCTGCGCCGTCTGCACCGCACGACGCATTTCGTCGATCCGGCCTCGAGCCCGCTGCATTCGCGCGATCGCTCAAACCCGGAACTGCAGAAGCTCGACCACCTGCCGCAGGCGCGGCACTGGCTGCCGAAGCACTAAGCCTAGTCTGCCGCGCCCATGCGCTCTTCCAGCGAAGCGGGTTCGGGAGACGCCATGTCCGAGGCCGCTTCCGTAGGCTCGGGCTCGGGCTCGCCGACAAATTCCAGCAGAATGTTCAGCCGGCGCGCATCGCCCATTTCAGGCGTGATGCGCAGCCTGAGTCCGTTTTCGACCCTATCGACGCGCTCCATGTCTTCCAGGGCAGCGATGTGACCCGTCGGCAGTTCCATGCCGTAATTGCGCACTGCGCTCCGCATGGCACTCAGCACGGTATTGCGGGC
This sequence comes from Georhizobium profundi, assembly GCF_003952725.1. Lineage (NCBI taxonomy): Bacteria > Pseudomonadati > Pseudomonadota > Alphaproteobacteria > Hyphomicrobiales > Rhizobiaceae > Georhizobium > Georhizobium profundi. The sequence continues at coordinate 3,259,156 of NZ_CP032509.1, forward strand.
GCTATCGGACGTCGCGGGATCCAGTTCGTTCAGCTTGATTCGGATCGTCGGCGGATCGAGGCTCCCGCGGCCGCGCACCAGCGTGAACAGAGACGTTGCGGGCCCCTCCTCGGGCACCGGTTCGACATTGGCGAGCACCGGGGAGCACTCCCAAGCGCCGTTGCGCAAAAGTACCGATTGCAGGCCCGGCTCGACCAGCCCGAAGACGGACAAGGCGCCGCACAGAACCTCTGGTCGCGCCGTCACGCGCTCCACGCGCTTCGAGAGAAGCCGCGACGGTCGGTCCGTGGGCTTGCGCAGCGACTTGATGCGACCGCCCTTGTCGATCGGCTCGACTGTCTGTCTCGTTTCTGCCTCTGGCTCCGACGCCTGGGCGAATGTGGGTGACGGCTCGACGACCGCCACGAGGGCAAACGTTGCGACGAGACCGAAACCCGTTTTGCGCGATCGCAGTGGGCGCACTGTCCTCATCCTTGAAACCAATTCAGTCCATCGTCCTCTTCGCGTGCAACCTAGCATGCGAGGGATGGAGGTCACATCAACCAAGCTAACGATCGGCACGCTCGGCCGTTCGATCCAGCCAGTGGTTGATCGCGGGACGGGCAAGGCTGGAAAATCGGCCGAGAAGCGACACGCGCAACCCGGGATAGATGGCGAATTTGCCCCGCTCGAACTCGCGAACGACGCTTGTCGCCAATTGCTCGGCCGTCATGATGCCGCCGGTCTTCGTAATTTTTGCGGTCTCCGGCGGCTTCAGCCGGTTCTCCGCTTCCAGCTGCGGCGTTTCTGTGTCTGGCGGAAAACAGACGGCGACCTTGATGCCATGGCGGCGCGCTTCCGCCCGCAACGATTCCGCAAAGCCAGCAACTGCGAATTTCGATGCGCCATAGGCCGTATAGCCGAACAGACCCACAAAGGCTGCGGCAGACGAGACCAGCAGGATCTCGCCGCTGCGTCTCTGCGTCATGCCCCGATAGACGGCGCGCACGGCATGGACCGTCCCGTGGAAATTGATGTCCATCTGCTGGCGAAAGCTGTCGGCATCCAGCGCCTCGAAATAGCCTGGGACGGCAACGCCGGCCGAGGTGATCAGACGCGCCGTCGGGCCGAACTCCGATTCGGCAGCGGCGATTGCTGCCTCCAGCGCCGCTGCGTCACGCACATCGGCGGAATGGGCGGACAGGGTGCCGCCTGACGCCGCGAGCCTTTCCTTGCAGGCGGCAAGACGTTCGGCATCCCGCGCGATCAGGGATACACGGTCGCCGCGGGCAAGGTGCAGGCGGGCGAAGGCCTCGCCGATGCCGCTCGATCCTCCAGTGATGACGACATGCTGCATCGCTGTTCCTGTTTTAACGCTCAGTTCCCGATTTGTCGCGTTTCCGGACGGTGGATCGTGGCCACTTCACCTGAAAACGCTCAGTGCGCGAGCGGCAGCGGCGGCAGGCCGTATCCGGTTTCGCCGCTCTCCGCCAAGGCATCCATGCGCCGGACGATCTCGGCGATGGCGGCTTCCCTGCCCTCTTCGCCGTAGAATGTGCCGCGCACCTGAATATCCATCAATGCCCGCAGGAAGAGTTCGAGGAAAGGCCCATCCACGGGCTCCGGATCGCGCCAGAAGCTATCGATGCCGCCCTGGTGGGTCAGCCCATCGATGTCGAATACGGCCGAGCCCATTGCGATGGACGGCTTACGGTTCATGATGCAGTGCAGGCCGACGGTCGAATTCACGTAGATGACGCCCTGCGACGAGCGGATGAGATTGCCGAGATCTCCGCCACGGATGAGATCGGTGCGTCCGACGATGCCGTAGCGCTTTTCCAGCCGCTTCAGCCGGCGCGGCCAGTTCTCGAGCCCGTTGTCGAGCGGGTGCATCTTGAAGAGCAACCGCCGGTCCGCCGGCGCGTTTTGGGCAAAAGACGAGACGATCTCTTCGAGAAATTCTTCCAGGTGATCATAGGGTGACGACGCGCGAATCTGGTAATCCTGCTGCAACTGCATCGCAACCATGTTGTAGGGGGCATTGTCGCGCATGAGCCGCGCTTCGACTTCACCCGCGCGACGCTTCGCGCGCAATTCGCCCGCCAGAACGACGAGCCAGGCTAGATAATCGAAGCCCGGCCAATAGTAGCGATCGGACCGATAGAAGGGATAGGCCGGCCGCCCCACTTCCGAGAGCAGCGCGAAGGTGACCTCGCCGAAGGCTTCCTCGGAGAAGGTGTGGTGATAGCGCGGCCGCAGATCCGGCAGGACATGGCGCTCGGCACGCTCGGCGATGCCTTCACGCGTCTTCGGAAAGAGCGAGCGCGCGCCCATCGCCTCGGGCTCGAAGGTCAGCCAGTCCGGACGCAGATAACCGAATTCGACCGCCCAACAGCGCACGCCAAGCGACCGCGAAATTTCCAGCGCTTCGGCATGATAGGGCAAACGGTCGGCGTAATAATAGATGTCGGTGACACCTTTGGTCCGGATGAAATCGGTCAGCCAGGCGCCCCAATTCCCCATGCGTCCGCGGTAGTCGAAGGCACCCTTGCGGCGCCAGAAGACGCGATCGCCGAGCGAAAAATTGATCTTCAGCACGCGGTGGCCGGCCGCATCCAGGCCATCGCCAAGCGCGCTCCAGAAGCGCGATGGGTGGCCCTGGAGAAAAAGGATCGTCAGGCGTTTGGTATCAGACATTGCGCAAGCTGCGGTGGATCGGCGCCCGTCGATTGCACAGGCCGACCGCGCGTGCAATGTTAAATGCCATGTGCGCGCCTGGCGCGTTTACCCATCCCTAAAATGACAGATCGCCTGCCAGTGCGCCGTTTCCTTTTCCTGCAAGGCCCCTCCTCTCCCTTTTTCGCCCGTGTTGCGCGTGAGTTGAGGCGCTCAGGTGCCGAGACGTTGAGGGTCGGCACCTGTCCCGGCGACCGGCTCTTCTGGTTGCAGGGCGCGGGCGACTACATCGCATTTCGAAAGCCACCTGAAGACTGGCCGGAGACCGCGCGTGCGATCATGAAAGACGGGGCGATCACCGATCTCGTCTGCCTCGGCGACGGACGGCCGTTTCACCGGGATGCGATCGGCGTTGCCCGGGATCTCGGCGTTCGCATATCCATCGTCGAACAAGGCTATCTCCGGCCCGGGCTGCTGACGATCGAGCCGAATGGCATGGGCGGAAATTCCGGCATACCGGCTGCGTTCGAGGCTGATCGGCAGTCCCAATTTCCCGTTGCAGAGCCGCGGTCGTTCAAGTCGAGCTTCCTTCTCTATGCGGCCTACGACGTGGCCTTTCATTTCGCCAATCTCGTCGGCGCGCCATTTGCCTACCCGCATTACCGCAACCACGCCCTTCACGGCACGCTGGACGAATGGCGCGGCTGGATCGGCAAGGCGTTGAAGCGTCCGGCACGACGCAAAGCTCGAGACGAGGCCCTGGCCGAGATCGAGCATCATGACGGACGCGTCTTCCTCTTTCCGTTGCAGCTGGAGACCGACTACCAGATCCGCCAGCACGGCTATCGCGACGGGCTTCGGACGGCTCTCGCCGATGTGGTCTCTTCCTTTGCGGCGCACGCGCCGAAAGACGCGCTGCTGGTGGTCAAGGTCCACCCGATCGACAATGGGCTGACGCCCTGGGCCGCGATCATCGAGGATTTGAAAAGGCAGCATGGCTGCGAGCGCGTGGTTTTTCTCGACGGCGGTGATCTCGAGCGGCTGATGCAGCGCTCGGCCGGCATCGTCACCGTGAATTCGACGGTCGGATTGTCGGCGCTTTCCCACGGTCGGCCGGTGAAGGTGTTGGGAAGCGCGATCTACGATCTCGAGGGGCTCACCGACGACCAGGCGCTGGAGCGATTTTGGCAGGCGCCTCTGGCACCGTCGCCGGCGAGGGTGTCGGACTTTCTGACATTCCTGAAGACGACCGTGCTCGTTCCCGGCGCCTTCGAAGGAGAAGGCGCGATCCCCGGCGCATGCGCAGTTGCCGATCGCCTCCTTGCTCCACCGCCTTTCTGAATGGCATTTCAATCGGTGGCCAAGTGGTCTATTGGGACGTGACGGGCCCGCCCCGGCATCTTGGCAGCAAGACATTGTTTACCGATCAGGCTCTATCGTTTCTTCTGGCGGAGTGGCCGCGCTTGCATTCTTGGTGCCAAAAGGACACACCGGCCGCCTCTCCCGAACGCCAATCGCGGCTTTGGTTTACTTTTGGGCACCACGTTCTAATGATGCGGCCGTGCGGGGCTCGAGTACCGAATGCGAGTGAGGACATACCATTTTGATTAGTCGACAGTCTGGGACCGCCCTGCGCGTCAAGCTCATCTGTGCGACCGCAAGCCTCGGCGTTCTGGCCGGTTGCCAGGCGCTGCCGGGCGAAGGCCCAAGCGCGCTCTCCATTGCATCCACGGCCGGTCAATCCGCCGCCGAACAGAACCGCCCCACCGCTACGGTTTTCGATGTCGTCCAGGTGGACGCTTATTCCGCACGTCTGGTCGCAGACTACACGGCACGCATGCTGAACCGTCGCTTCGGTATCGGCAGCGCCGGCAACACGGCCCTCATCGGTGTCGGCGATCAGGTCCAAGTCACGATCTTCGAGGCGGGCGAAAGCGGCCTGTTCTCCACCGCCGAATCGAAGCAGACGTCGCTGCAGCTCATCGTCCAGCCGGACGGCCGGGTGCCGATCCCCTACGTCGGCTCGGTCCAGTTCGCCGGGCGGACGGCCGAACAGGTGCGCCAGGCGATTCTATCCTCGCTGCGTGACAAGGCCGTCGAGCCCGACGTCATCATCACGACGACGTCTACCGATTCGCGCGCCGTCACGGTGGCGGGCGCGGTCAACGCTTCCCAGCAGGTCTCGCTGTCACTCAGCGGCGACCGAATCATGGATGTGATCGCCAAGGCCGGTGGCCCGCGCCAGGAGCCCTACGAGACCTATGTGACGCTGACCCGCGGCCAGAGCACCGGCACCGTGCTCTTGAAGTCGATCATCGAGGATCCGTCCGAAAACATCTTCGTACAGCCGAACGACCAGGTCTTTGTGACGCATGATCCGCGCACGTTCACCATCCTCGGCCAGACGTCGTCCAATTCGCGCATTCCGTTCGGTTCGAACGACCTGAACCTCCTGGAGGCGATTGCGCTTGCAGGCGGCGGCGAGGATTCATCGGTCGACGCGCGCGGCTACTTCGTGTTCCGCTACGAGGAGCCGGAGATCGTGAAGCTTCTCATCGGTGACGCGCGCTTCAAGGCGCTGATGGACAAGGGTTACGCGACCGACAAGAACGGCCGCTTCCCGATCGTCTACCAGTTCGACATGCGCAATCCCGACAGCTTCATCACGGGCCAAACCTTCCCGGTCAAGAATCGCGACGTGATCTACGCATCGCGCCATCCGACCGTGGACATCCAGCGCTTCCTGTCGCTCGTGTCGCAGCCCGTCGGCGTCGCAAGCGGTGTCGTTAGGCTCAGCGAATAAATTGCAGCGCAGGCAACCGCCTGCACGCGAATTTCCTGCCGGGCGCATTGATTAGTCCGGCAGTTTTCTTTAGGACGCACAGGCGTTACGGAGAGGTGGCCGAGTGGTCGAAGGCGCTCCCCTGCTAAGGGAGTATACCGGGAACGGTATCGAGGGTTCGAATCCCTTCCTCTCCGCCACTTGCCCCTGCGAAAGCGTTCTCCCGATCCGCCTGCGGCCGGATTTTTCCGTTGTTTTCGAGGGTTATGCGGGAGAGGCTGAGCACTGGCCTCGGCGCAAGGTGGCCCGGAAGCGGTCTCCCAAGGCCGATATTCTCCGGAGCTGTGAACTGCGCCAGTTTCGGTGAATTTCTGTAAGAGGCTGAAATCGAACGCATACTTCCGTGACCCGCTGAACACTTCGACAGCGGTCGCGTTTCGAGATGCGACTGCGGTCCAACGGATGCGCGAGCCTAGAAGTGGTCGCGCTCGTTCTTCGGCTTCTTCGGCGCCCATCACTCCTGTGGCATTGCCCTTATGTGAGCTGAAACGGCCCTTCGTCCCACTTGCTGCTGGTGAACTCGTTCAACTGAATCCCAAGCCTCCCCGGATCTTCAACCAGAAGGTACCTCCAGACACCGTGCCCGCCGAGGCGATTGACCGCTTCCACCCATCGCTCTGCGGCCTTCGCCTTGGCATCGGCGTCGTCCGTAACTTGTCCCTTGATCTCCACGATGACATTCTCGTCGCGGTCCGTGACGACGATGAAGTCTGGGATGTAGCGAGCAAGCAGGCCACGCTGACGATAGGGAATCGTGAAACCCAACCTGTCGTTCTTTACCCACCGCTTCACACCGCTATGGCTATCCAGCAGGAACGCTGCGCTCTGCTCCCACTTTTTCGTGTCAGCCACCATCGCATTCAAATGGCAGCGGGTGACTGGATAGATCGGCTTCGTAGTGTGGAAGTCGACGTAAATCGTACTTCCCCTGCCTGCCGCTCCCTGGGGGATAATCGCGACCTCACCTTGGTCGGTCGCGGAGCCCATCTTGATGGCCTCTAAAAGAGACCCGATGGCCGCCTGCATATACTCTCCGACAAGCAGTACATCACAGGGGCGGCTGTCCCCTTTGCGGTCCAGTTTCTCTGCAAGAAAGCGCTTGGCTGCAAAGGCGACCTTCGGAAACAGCTGGTGGATAGGCACGGCCTCGGCACCGTTGTCGGCTTGCCATCGATCGCATATTTCCCGTGCCAACCTGAATGCGACTTGCTGGTCTCGGAAGCGGGAGCGCCAATCCTTGAGAGACAGGATCGGTCGCTCACCTGGGCCGAACGCGGCGAGGCTGCCGTCCGGCGTCGTCAATGGGGTCAGCTCGACAACTTGAGGGATCTTCATCGGGTCGAGCGTGACCTTGGCCACCTTGCTCCAATCTATGTGAACCTCAAACTGCCCAGATTGGTGGTAGCCCGATACCACGGGAAAGTTGATTTCGTACTCAGCCTTCTCTGGCACCGAGTAGATGTGGTTAGGGTCCGGCTGAGGCGGCTGTGGGCCAACAGGCTTGACCTTGAAAGGAATAAGCTCGAACGGCACACCGAAAACCTTCGCCGTCTCCTCGGCGAACATCTGTGTTTCTTCATTGAGCGCGTAGCTCTTACGTCGCAGCGCCCTTCCGACGACCTGCTCGCACAGGAGTTGGGAACCGAAAGGACGCAAACCGACGATGTGGGTGACCGTATTTGCGTCCCAACCTTCGGCCAGCATCGCGACTGAGACGATGCATCGAACATCTCGCCCTGGAGGGACGCGCTCGTCGACCCACTTGAGCGAGCCGTCATTGTCGTCGCTCGCGACCTTGTCGTTGTGCTTCCGGACGAGTTCGGACCAGTCCTCGGGAACCTTGCCGCCAGGCCACCCCGACTTGCCTACGGTGTCGAGTATGAAGCGCAGGCGCCGCGTTTCGTCCTTCGACCCGCCTTCCTCGATGTCCTCCATGACTTTCGAGTCGATGCGGACTGTGACTTCCTGCCCAGGCGCATTCCGGAACCAGGCGGGTGACACGCCATAGCTATCATTCCCGTTCGCCAACCAGTCGTGCACCTCCCTTGCCACCGCGGTATCCCGACAAACCACGATAAAGACCGGCGGCACCGGATGTTTCTGTTGCTGTTTCGAATGCTGCTCCCATTCGACGAAACGCTCGTGCCACTCCTGAGCAAGTAGGTTGATCGGTGCCGAGGCGTAATTCATCACGATCTCGGGCGTGATCGTTGTCCCTAGACCATCTTCCTTCGCCTTGGCCTGAACCCAGCGCCAGATATTGAAGTACGCTGCCTCTTCGGCACCCGAGACGTCTCGTGCCGGAAGCTGCGGGATCTTCACCAAGCCGGATTCGATGGCATCGAGCAGCCCGAAGTCTGTCACGACCCACGGGAAAGGCTTCCCGACCTCGTTACCAGATCCTTGGATGTAGAAGGGCGTCGCGGAGAGATCGATGCAAAGATTGATCCCCCGCCGCCGACTGCCTCCAGCCAGCTTGTTGATCCGGTCTAGGCCTTCGATCCAGATGGTGGCCTCCCGGGCGTTCTTCTTCGCGAGATCCTTGTCTTCGTCGAGGCTTTCCTCAGTGGCTGCGTCACCCCGGCGATAGGCATGGTGCGCCTCGTCGTTGAAGATCAACCAGTGCGGGCTCCGGCCCTTGCCACTGCCAAGCTCCCGCCGAATGCGCTTGAACCAGGCCTGGTCAGACTCGAAGTACTTCGTCTCGACGCTCTCGTTGGCCTTGCCCGCGTTCTTCAGCACCTCGACCGGCTCACCGGTCTTCACGACCTTGGCGCTGTCGCCGTTGACCGAGTTGGTCTCTTTCTTCGCTAACCGATGCCAGTTGGCGATCATGACCTCACCACGCCGCAGCTCTTCCATCCGGTGGGGCGGGACCAGCTGGCGGGTTCGGTACAGGCTCAGATCGCCAAGCGCTGGGTCCAGTTCTTGCAGCCGCTCACGGATCGTCACGTTGGGGCAGACGATCAGGACGGTGTCCGAGAAACGGTCGTCGCGGGGTGAGGCGACGCGGTTCAGGATTGACCAAGCGGCCAGCATGCCCATCACAGTCGTCTTGCCGCTGCCGGTCGCCATCTTGCAGGCATAGCGAAGGAAGGCGCGCACGCCGGCAGCCTTGGCCTCAAGTCCCGGCTCATCCTTGGGTATTTCGGGAAGGCCTCGGCGATAGACGTCCTTGGCCTCGACCAGGAAGATGATCGTCTCGACAGCCTCGATCTGGGCGAAGAACAGGCGCTGCATGCGCTGATCGCTGCGCCACAGATCCAGAAGCTCGCGCGTCACAGGGGACGCTCCGTCGTAGGCGACGCCGCCGCTGTGCACGCCCGCCCGCCAGTCCTTCACCCGGCCGCGGATGGCATTGACGATCTCGAGCTCGACTTCCTCACCCGCCTGGCTCTCGAACAGCTCGGCCTGGTCGCGGTTCGCGCGGCCGCGACCGGCATGTTCCGGCACACGGTAGAAGTAACTCGCGCGGCGCCGACCCTCGGCCTTGTAGGGCGGCTTGGCCTTCTCGATCTTCCAGTGGCACTTCGGTTCCACGAAGGGCGAATTGATGATCGGGGACTCGACCTCGGCGACGGTGAGCGGGGCGTCCTGCTGCGCGGCCTCGGGCATCAGACGGCATCCTCTTCGCTGCGGGTTGCCATCAGCTCGTTGCCGCGCTCGTCGATCACCTTGACCGCGATCCGCTTCTTGTCACCCAGCGCGAAGGGTTCGCTGACCGTTCCCGCGAGATGCGACCAGACGCTGTCCTCGAACTGACCCTTCAGCGACTTCTGCAGGTTGTCCCATGCACTGGTCTTTGGAAAGAACACCTGGCTGGCATAGAACGCCATATTGTTGTGATTGGTGTCGAGCATCCAGCACGGCAGGTTCTCGGCGTCGATGTGGTCCGTGTCCATCAGGTGCGGCAGGAAGATGTCGAGGCCGCGCAGCACAACACGATAGAGCAGCGCGCCATCGTCGCGCTTTCCCGCCTTTTCCAGCCGGATATCGGGCAAGCCGGTGATCGAGAAGATTTCGCTGTTCTTCGAGGTCTTCAGCAGATCCGACATCACCACATCTGGTGTGACGGCGATGTAGGCGGTCGGGATCTTCATCTTTTCCAGCAGCTCGCGCGCCTTGGCTTGGATCGCGAAGCCGAACAGGAACAGCTGACCGAAGCCCTGCTGCATCGCCTCCATGGCCGCGTTGAACACGTAGTCCGACCCGATAGCGCCATCCTCAGGGCCGAAGGCAATGGCGATGGTCTTCTCGCTGCCGTTCTTCGCCACGGCCTCGGCATGCAGATATTCGCGATCGGCAAGCGGGCGAACATTGTCGAGTTGCAGCGTCACGTTGCCCGGCACGTTCAGCGACTTGCTCTGCCGCAGCACCTCAATCATGCGGTCAAGGTACGCCCGTGGGCTCGAGGATTGCGGCTGCGCCGAAGCGCCATCGGCATCCTCCTCCATACTCATCGCGGCCTGAATCGTGGCTTCGACGGTGAAGGGGCCGCAAACGCGGGTGATCTTGTCGTTCACCTCGGGGCGATCGACCAGCACCTCCATTTTGGGGTCTTCTTCGTTGGCGATTGACTTGAGCGTGATGCGCGGGACTAGACCTCCGACTTCCTCGCCCTTCTTGTTGCGCTTGCGCTCGTAGACGAAGCTGCCAGCCGGCCCTTTCGATGGCTCTTTCAACTTGTACCAAGGGAACGTGGTCGTGAGCAGACGCTGCCGAGCAAGCGCCACCGGCACACGAGAAGTGTCGATGGTGATCCAGCGGCGGCCCCATTGCTCGGCCACGACTGCGGTGGTCCCCGAACCGCAAGTGATATCCAGCACCAACTCGCCGGGATCGGTGGTCATCTGCATGCAGCGTTCGATCACCTTGAAGCCCGTTTGCACGACGTAGATCTTGTCGTCGGTAAAGTTGCCGGTGATCGTGTCGGTCCAGATGTTGCCGATCTGCTGGAATGGAAAGTCATCGGCGAAGCGGCGATATCGGATGCTGTTCTTCGCGACGTGAATTCGACCGGCTTCTGCCAAACGGTTCATTCCGTCTGGATAACTCGCCTTCCAGTGTGAGTTTCCTCCTGGCAGATAGGTCTTTCCAAGATGCTCGAATGGCTGTGTTTCGGACGCCGCTCCCTGTGACTGAATATTATCGGGATTGTATAGTCGCACGTCCTTCGGCAGTTCTTCCTCTCCGCGAGCTTCAGCGGCAGTGACACCACGATATGTCCCGTCAGGGAACAGCACCCAGCGCGCATTGCCTTTTCCGAGTTCAACCGGCTGCGGCTGAAATACCTTGTTATATTTGACCTTACTCTTGTCCTTCGAATACCAGAGCAGGAAATCACCGAGCGTTGGGAGCGTCGTCGACTCGAAACCCGACGTTGTCTGAAAGCTGATCTGGGAGACAAAGCCGCCCGGAAACACCTCGTCCAGCACTTCGCGAACGTGATGCACGTTGTCGTCCGAAATCTGCACGAAAAGCGAACCTGACTCTGTCAGCAGTTCCCTCGCCAGCATCACGCGGTCACGCAGGTAGGCCAGATAGGAGTGCAGGCCGAGCTCCCACGTGTCCCGATAGGCTTTCACCATCTCGGGCTCGCGGATCATCTCGTCGTCCTTCCCGTGATCCACCCGGTTTTTTCGCACGAAGGGCTGGAAGTTCGAGCCGAACTTCACGCCATAGGGCGGATCGAAGTAGATCATCTGAACCTGACCACCCATACCCTCGTACTCAGTGAGCGAGTTCATCACCTGCAGCGAGTCGCCAAGGATCAGGCGGTTGGTCCACGGGCCCTTGTGTTCGTAGGCGTCCATTCGGTCGGCGATGTCGAGGTCCACGTCCCCGAACAGGTCCAGCGTCTGCCCGCGCGCCTTGTGCGATTTCAGTGTCTCGAGGATCGCCTGCGTCGAATGCCGCTCATGCACGAACAGCGGTAGCGTTGGCACGCTTATCTGCTGCCGCTCGGCCTTGCCCGCCCAGTTCAGGAAGGGCTTGGTCAGGCTGCGCAGCCGCGCCGCGCATTGCGAGAGCGAGGTGAACCGCTCCTCCGTGCCCTGCCAGACCTGTGGCTGGGCGAAAACCGTGATCTCTCCCTTCTCTGCGGCCTCGGCCACCAGTTCGAGCAGCCATTCCGCAAAGGGCCGCTCGCCGTTCTCGTCCCACGCCAGTTCCGGCGCGAGGCTGGAATCGTAGCGGTACGTCTTCGGCGGCTTGCGATGCGAAAACTGCGCCTCGACCCCCACATCCGGACGCAACACCGCCTCGTCGGCATGGGCGTAAGCCGCCGCTCCGTTCCCGGCAGGCACGGGGGCTGGCTTGGACGTCGCTGCCGCGGCGGCCGAGGACGCTTTTCCGTTTGTCAGCGCGACGGAGCCGCCGCGCCCCTTGCCCTTTACAATCAACCCCTCAGCAACAAGTGCCTCCTTGGCCGCGAGATAGTCGCCTTCATCCAGATCCGACAGTTGGTTTCGAAGCACACCAAGGAGAGCCTGGTTGCCGATGGTCGAGCCGTCTTGAGGAACATTTGCAAGGATGAGGTCGCGCAAGGAATTGGACATGGGTACGGCTGAAACCTTCGGCATAAGCGGCTGATCGGGATAGCCTATTGTGCGAGGCTTGTTTTGTCAGCCGCAAAGTCGTCTAACCCTTGAGCATCTCTCGCTGTTCTGCCCATGCCGCTGGAAGCGTTTCCGGCAGTTTGGCGAGCGTCACGTCAACCCCCTGACGCCCCTCGAGGACTGTCTCGACGATGTCCGGTGCAAGCAGGGCCAGCCGCAGCAGCCGTGCGAGATAGGACGGTGCGATCCCTTCGCGCTCGGCCAGCTCGCCGACGGTGGCGAATTCCCCGGACTCAAGCATCTTCTTCCACCGAAACGCGCGAGCCAACGCCTTGATCAGGGTATCGTCGATCTTTCGTCTGACCTGCGCGTTCGCGGGCAAGTGCATCTCCTTGCGCCCGCCGCGCTTCACGAGGCGGAAGGGGATGTGCAACGTCACGGTGTCGGGGGAACGCGTCGCGCTCGTCATGGCGCGCGCTCCGTGGCGCTGGTCGCCATTTCGCGCGCGAGGGTGCCGAGCCCGTCGATGCGAAGCCTGACGTCAAAACCCTGCGTGCCGATGTCAACGCGCTCGACCAGCAGCGCGAGGATTCGCGCCTGCTCGGCCGGGAAGAGTTCGTCCCACAGCGGATCGAGTTGGTGCAGCGCCGCGCGGGCGTCGGCCTCGGAGATGTCGTCGGCGTGGGCTCGGGCCGCCTTCCAAGTCCCGGCTACGATCTCGGGCTGGCGGAACACGGCGCGAAGCTGGTCGATTACGGCGGCCTCGATCTCACCTGCGGGGACGCGTCCGACCGGACAAGCTCCCGCCCCGTGCTTCAGCACCGTCTGGCTGACATAATACCGGTAGAGCCTTTCGCCCTTGCGCGTATGCGTCGGTGAGAACGCGGCGCTATCGGGCCCGAACAGTAGCCCCTTCAGCAGCGCGGGCGTGTCGGCGCGTGTACGGGCGGCGCGCTTCCGGGGCTCTCCTGCAGGATCGCATGTACACGGTCCCACGTCTCGCGGTCGATGATCGCGTCGTGCTCGCCAGGATAGCTGTCGTCCTTGTGCACCGCCTCGCCGATGTAGGCGCGGTTGCCGAGCAACCGGTAGAGGTACTTCTTGTCGATCCGGTTGCCGCGCGGCGTGCGAATGCCGCGCCTTGCGACCTCGCGCGCCAGTTCCGTCCCCGAGCCGATTTCGAGGAAGCGGGCGAAAATCCAGCGGACATGCTCCGCGTGTTCATCGTCAATGACGAGCTTCCGGTTCTCGACCCGGTAGCCGAAGGGCGGCACCCCGCCCATCCACATGCCCTTCTTCCGGCTGGCGGCGACCTTGTCGCGGATGCGTTCCGCCGTCACCTCGCGCTCGAACTGCGCGAAGGACAGCAGGATGTTCAGCGTCAGCCGCCCCATCGACGTGGTGGTGTTGAACGACTGCGTGACCGAGACGAAGGTCACGCCGTTCCGGTCGAACACCTCGACCAGCTTCGCGAAATCCGCCAGCGAGCGGCTGAGGCGGTCGATCTTGTAGACGACGACCACGTCGACCAACCCGTCCTCGATATCCTCCAGCAACCGCTTCAGGCCAGGGCGTTCCAGCGTGCCGCCGGAAATGCCGCCGTCGTCATACTGATCGCGGACCAGCACCCAGCCCTCGGAGCGCTGGCTGGCGATGTAGGCCTCGCAGGCCTCTCGCTGGGCGTGCAGGCTGTTGAATTCCTGTTCCAGCCCTTCCTCGGAGGATTTGCGCGTGTAGACCGCACAGCGCAGCTTGCGGACGACCTTCGATTTTCCGGGCGGCTTCGTCATGGCCGCCCCCTGTGGTTCTTGAGCCCGAAGAACACCCAGCCGTTCCAACGTGTGCCGGTGATCGCGCGCGCGATTGCGGACAGCGACTTGTACGGGCGCCCCTGCCATTCGAAGCCGTCGGCTGTGACGGTGACCACCTGCTCGAAGCCCTGCCATTCGCGCAGCAGCCGCGTACCGGTGATGGGGCGGTCGCGGTCGACGCGGATGCCGCGTTTCCTCTTGTCGCCGCCGTCCAGTTCCTCGCCCAGCCGCTCCAGCCGCCGGATCGTCTCGGGCTTCAACCCGCCATAGGCGAGTTCCTGGATGCGATAGGCGATGCGGCTTTCGAGATAGCGCCGGTTAAACGGCGGCGGCTCGCTGTCGAACAGGTCGCGCCACTGCTTCTTCAGGTCAGGCGTCGACGTGGTCTTGAGCGCGGCCAGGCGCGCGGGAATGGGATCGGGCTTGTTCATGCATTTCTCCGGTGAGTTGGAGTTGCATGACGGCATTGGTCGGGCGGATAGTGTAGGCAACGTTCTCCAGTATCGTCAGATACTTCGCCCTTCTCCCGCATGCGCAACCGAACAAGCCCGAGCGCCAGCAGGCCGCACAGCTCAGTGCGGCGCTCGGCGGGTGTCATGTGGTCGGGAGGGAGCGGGTTCGGGCGTTTCATGTCTCGGTGGCTATGCTCGGTGGTGTCGTTACCGATCAAAAGCCACCCAGCCGCCCGGGACGGGACATCTCAGAAGAACGGAATGCAGAAATTCGAACAGGGAGAGAACATCAGGGCTTGCCGATCACGGATACGTCCATGATTATCGTGGGTTGAATCAATCGAGAGCAGTTGTTCATTGAGGTGAGTTCATGGCGCGGAGGAAGAGCGAATTCGGACCGAACCTCGGGAGTATCCTTCAGGGCGCCCCCGCTGCGCTGGTCCGGCAGTTTCTCGCCAGCTTCAAACGGCCCGACGACACTCTTCTCGCTCCGCCGGAAATCACTGAGGGCACGACCGATGATCAGGGCAAGGCAGCGCTGAGTGCGTACCTGCGTTCGGAGGACAAGGAAATCATCGGGCTACTTGAGGGCATCGCTGGCGCTCTGCTCGACATGGGCCAGGACAAGGGAGCGACCTCACTCGATACGGTTGCGGGGCAACGGCTGCAGAATGTCGACTACGACCAGTATGAGTCCCAGCCTGACTTGCTGTGCAAGAGCATCTGGATGCGCACGGTCTTCCCGATGCACTTTCACGACGCCCAGAGCTTCTATGCCGCGCGGCGCTATCGGGAACGGCGGACGTACTACACATGCTGCGAGGTGGACTTCGACCACGCTTCTGTTGCCGACACAGACGGAATTCCTGACGAGAAGCTCTGTGACGCTGTTCAGGAAGCTCTGGGACTGAAGGGCAAGGTCACCGCGTCCGTCCTCGAATTGCCCGAGACCGCCAACTATCCGCCGTCCTTCATGGTCGCCCTGCGCCATCCCGGGCCCCTGTCGAGTATCGACAATCATCGCGAGGAAGGGGGCTGGACCGTCCATTACTACAGGCCCTCGCATGAGGCTGTCCTGATCTACACACCCCAGCTGAAGAAAATCGAGGTCGCGTCTGCCAGCAGCGACGTTCGCGAAAAGACCTCTAAGGTCTTCGCGGAGGTCGTTCTAGGGCGCCCGCCGTCGGCCAAGCCGTTGACCCGCCGGGAATTCAACCTCGAACGCTTCAGGTCTTCCTTCGATCTGGATTGTCCGGATCTCGAGGACGTCGAGATCACGATGGCGGCGGTAGTCGAGGCCGAGGTCCGCCTCGGCTCGTGGGGCCGAAGACTGAACATCAAGGTGACCATAAAGGACAAGATGGAGGACGTTGTCCGGAAATACGTCTCCAATTCAGCGACCCTGATCCGGAGTTTCGGCTTCACAAAAGTCGCCATCGCAATTGGTTACACCCGTCGATCGGACGGAAAGGAGGGAACCTTCCGGGTCTCGATCTCGGATGGCAGTAGTTCGGACGTGCAGAGCATGCGCGATCCGTTCCTTCGGGACCTCGGGTTCCGACTGCTCGAACACTGGGGTCTTACGCAGAACCTGCGGACACTCACCGATCAGGAACGGGCGCAGTGGTTCGGCTTTCTTCTGTCGCTGTACGACCTGCCCGGCGACACTGTTGCAGGTGCGTTCTTCAACTCCGCGGGCGTCGATCCAGCCCGCCTGGTGAGTGCGAGATTGATTGCCCGCAAAGGGCGGCAGGTGATTGGGCTCGCCGAGGATGACGATGAGGTTGTCGAAGTTGAGCAGCAAACGGGTCCGGAGCCAGGGACGGTTCGACAAACCGGTTCCTTTGGAGAGGCGGATGGATTGCGTCTCGACACCAAGGCGATCGAGTACGGGATCGATCGAGCATGGCTCGCCGAAACCATCCTCAAGGCGATAGCTGGCTCTCTCGGCATCAGGAACATCGAAACCATCAACGAGTTCCTCGTCTCGCTTGGGCCGATGGCACTGGGTGAGCGAAAGGTCCCACTTTACCTGGCGCGCCGCCTTGCCGATCTGAAAGCCCGCGAGAGTGTGGAGACTGCGCTTCGGTCGCGGCATACGGCGGGCCCCGGTCTCGTACTCGCCGTTTCCGATGAGCCGCCGCAATTCCTCGGGCCGAACGTCGTTATCGCGCTGCGAGACCTGCTGCTGAACGACGGAAGCCTCGGCGATCTGGACCGAGAGGAAATGGCCCGGCGCTTCGAGGCAAACCGAACGCTGGCGACCTCTGCGCAAGTCGCTCAGGTTGTGCGACACACGCCTCGCTCTGCGACGCTCATCATCCCTGGTCTCGAGCCGCTCACGCTCGACGGCGTGGGCCAGATCCAACTCTTCGAAAGCCTTGTTGAAGCGGCGACCGATGGCACAGGCCAGCGGCTGACCAAGGTCCTGATGGACGGGATGGGGTCCGACAATCCCAGACAGCTGTTCTCTTCCGGCGCATGGGCGAAGGCGCATCCGACTTACATCCGGCACGGCTCGAGCAATCGCTATTGGCGTCTCGGCGAGGCGACCGACAACGCGTGATCTAGAGTTCATCTAGGGTTTCGGGCGGGACGGTCTAACAAACCGCTGATTATTGGAAGGGCTCCACATCAGAGGAGCACTTCCATGCCGACTCCCTTTCCCTCGCGCCAGGCAGCCCCGACGAGCTGGGCCGGCGCCGCGACGACCAAACCCACCACCTCCAACTCGGAATGGCGCTGCACGCGCTGTGAAAAGCTGCTCGGCCTCTGCCGGGACGGCCGGATGCACCTGCGCTTCGCGCGGGGGCACGAGTATCTCGTGGGCTTCCCGGTGCAGGCCACCTGCCGCGGCTGCGGCTCGCTGAACAACGCGACCGCACCCGCGCGCTGACGCGCGCATTCACCCAACCCCCTGAAATCGCAGAGACGCGCGACGTCCTGACCTGGCCACGAGAAGGCGCCGGACGCCTGGCCGCAAGGCAGGCGTCCGATGTCCTTCGCGTGGCACGAGATCCGTGATCACCTCATGCACTCATCCTCCAACCTTCACTTCCAGCGCAGTTTCGACGCCGTGAGGCGTGCGCAGGCCGCCCTCGCACCGTTCCAGGATCCGGCGGCTTTGCTGGACGGGCTGCACCGCACGCCCGGCGATCCGGCCCGGAAGAACGTGATCCTCTCCGCGCTGGTCGGGGCGGCGCAGGGTGACGGGCCCGCGTCCGACTGTGCCCTGACGCTGCTGTTGCTGGCGCTCTGGCCCGGCCTCGACGCCATCCGTCGCCGGTCGCTCTGGCGCAGGCTCGGCACCGCCGACGAAGTCGCGTCCGACGTACTGGCGCGCACCACCGAGGCTGTCCGCGGTCTCGACCTCGGGCGCGTCAACTGGATTGCGGCCACGGTGCTGCGCAACGTCGAGCGCGACATGATCCGCGTGCGCCAGCGCGACCAGGCACGCGAACATCTCGCCAGCATCGCTGATCCCGACGAGGTGGCGGACAGCGGCGACAGCGGGATCGGCGCAACCGGGTACGCACGGCTGAACGGCGCCGTGAGGAAGCTGCTCGGCGATGACGCCCTGCTGGTGATCCGCGTGGCGATCGAGGGTTTTTCGCAGGCCGAGGTCGCCGTCGATCTGGGCCTTACCGAAGCCGCCGCCCGCAAGCGGTACCAGCGCGCGATGCGCCGGCTGCACGACGCCCTCGAGGAAATCCCCTGAACCGATGTCCCGATCCGGTCCCGCCGGTGGCTTTTCCCATTCGAGCGCCCCGAGCGCCTTCCCTCCAACCGAAAGCAGACACGCATGAACCGCACTGCCGATCTGTCGCTCGAGGATTTCAGGCGTCTTCCGGGGCTCTATCGCCGCTGGGAGCTGACCGAGGTCTGCGAGCCCAACCGCAACTATCAGATCGAGGACGCCGGCACCCACGCCGACGGGACGCCGCTACTGGCGATCTACGTCGCCGAGCCCGCGCCCGACGCCCGCGAGGCCGCCTGATGCGCCTCCTCGATCACCTCATCTCACGGAGAACTGCCATGCCGGACCAGCCGGACGACATCACCCGTCTTCGAAAGGTGAACTACGCCCTCGAAGATCTCCCCGAAACCATCGTCTTCCCCCAGCGCCCCGGCGACGAGCCCCGCGAGCCGCTGCCGGTCGTCGAGGCCACCGTCGACGAGATCGCCTTCGCGATCGTGGAAGCGGAGCGTGAGAGCACGGCCGCCTACCGCCGCGCCGACGCGCTGAAGCGGCTCTACAAGCTCGCCCGCGAGGCGGGGTGCATCGGCGCAGATCGCGCCGCCACGGCGGTGATGAAGAAGGAGGGCCAGTGATGGCCCTTCCCATCATCAGCGCCGACGAACGGCTCGCGCAGCGCAAGGGGATCAAGGGCGTCATCTTCGGCCGATCCGGCATCGGCAAGACCAGCCTGCTCTGGACGCTGAACGCCTCGACTACGCTCTTCCTCGACCTCGAGGCCGGGGATCTGGCGGTCGAGGGGCTGGAGATCGACACGCTCCGGCCCCGCACCTGGAAGGAGTGCCGCGACTTCGCGGTGTTCATCGGCGGGCCAAACCCGGCGCTGCGCGACGAGCAGCCCTACAGCGAGGCGCATTTCGACGAGGTCTGCGGGCGCTACGGCGATCCCACGGTGATCGGGAAATACGAGACCGTCTTCATCGACTCGATCACCGTGGCCGGGCGGCTCTGCTTCCAGTGGTGCCGCGGCCAGCCCGAGGCGTTCTCCGAGAAGACCGGCAAGCCAGATATCCGCGGCGCCTACGGCCTGCACGGCCGCGAAATGATCGGGTGGCTGACCCATCTGCAACACACGCGCGGCAAGCATGTCTGGTTCGTGGGCATCCTTGACGAGAAGCTCGACGACTTCAATCGCAAGGTCTTTCAGCCGCAAATCGACGGCTCGAAGACCGGACTCGAGCTGCCCGGGATCGTCGATCAGGTCATCACCATGGCCGACATCGCCGATGCCAACGGCCAGCCGCAGCGCGCGTTCGTCTGCCAGACGCTGAACCCCTGGGGCTATCCCGCCAAGGACCGCTCCGGTCGCCTCGACAGGGTCGAGGTCCCGCATCTCGGACGGCTGATGGAGAAGATCCAGCGCCCCGCGGCGCCTGCCTCCGAACGCCTGACCTGGCCGCCGGTGACCCCGGCCGATCCCGCGCCCGCGCAGGAGCCCGGACATGGCTGAGCGCATCTCGCCATGCCTGGTGTCCCGATCCGGTCGCCGGGGTGGCTTTCCCCTTCTGACGCCGCTGCGCGTCCCATCCTCCAACTGAAAGGAGCCGCGTAATGTCCGGACCCTGGAACGACTTCAACTCCGCCCAATCCAACACCAACGTCATCCCGAAGGGCACGCTCGCCAAGGTGCGCCTGACGCTCCGCCCCGGCGGCTTCGACGACCCGTCGCAGGGCTGGACCGGCGGGTGGGCGCGCCGCGCCACGACCGGCGCCGTCTATCTCGACGCCGAATACACCGTCCTCGAAGGGCCCTATGCGCGGCGCAAGATCTGGTCGCTGATCGGCCTCTACAGCCCCAAGGGCCCCGACTGGGCCAACATGGGCCGCGGCCTGATCCGAGGCATCCTCAATTCGGCGCGCGGCGTGTCGGACAAGGACAACTCGCCGGAGGCGCAGGCGCGCCGCCGCATCAACGGCTTCGGCGATCTCGACGGCGTCGAGTTCATCGCCCGCATCGACATCGGCACCGACACAAACGGCGAGGACAAGAACGAAATCCGCGCTGCCGTCACGCCCGATCATCGCGACTACGCCGCGCTGATGGGCACGGTCGCACCGCAGTTCGCCACCGCCCCGGCGCAGGGCCACGCCCCCCAGCAGTCCGCCACGGCCACTCAGCCCAGCCAGCCCGCGTCCGCCCCCGGCGCCGCCGGTCGGCCGAGCTGGGCGCAGTAAGGGGGAGACCGGCCATGCGCCTGCGCCCCCGCCAGAAGACCTTCGTCGAGCGCAGCGTTGCTGCGCTCGCTTCCCGCGGCAACACGCTGGGCGTGGCGCCCACCGGTGCGGGCAAGACCATCATGCTCTCGGCGGTCACCGGCGAGATGATCGGCGACGGCGCGAAGGCCTGCGTGCTGGCCCATCGCGACGAGTTGACGGCGCAGAACCGCGCCAAGTTCCAGCGCGTGGTGCCGGGCGTCGCCACTTCGGTGATCGACGCCACGGAGAAATCCTGGGGCGGCAAGGTCGCCTTCGCCATGGTGCCGACGCTGGCGCGGGCTTCGAACCTCGCCGACATGCCGCGCCTCGACCTGCTGGTCGTGGATGAGGCGCACCATGCCGTCGCCGACAGCTACCGCCGCATCATCGACCGCGTGCGCGAGGCCAATCCCGACGCCCGCATCTTCGGGGTCACGGCGACGCCGAACCGGGGCGACAGGAAGGGCCTGCGCGAGGTCTTCGACAATGTCGCCGACCAGGTGCGGCTGGGCGAGTTGATCGCCTCGGGCCATCTCGTGCCGCCCCGCACCTTCGTCATCGACGTGGGCGTGCAGGACGAACTGCGCTCGGTCCGCAAGACCATGTCGGATTTCGACATGGCGGAGGTGGCGGGCATCATGGACCGCGCCCCCGTCACCGACGAGGTGATCCGCCACTGGAAGGAAAAGGCGGGCGACCGGCAGACCGTGGTGTTCTGCTCCACCGTCGCCCATGCCGAACACGTCACCGACGCGTTCAGGGCGGCGGGCGTTTCCGCCGCGCTGATCCACGGCGATCTTGCGGCCGAGACGCGCAAGGCGATCCTCGCCGACTACGCGGCGGGCGGCATCCGCGTCGTGGTCAACGTGGCGGTGCTGACCGAGGGCTGGGACCACCCGCCCACCTCCTGCGTCGTGCTGCTGCGGCCCAGCTCCTACAAGTCCACCATGATCCAGATGGTCGGGCGCGGCCTGCGCACCGTCGATCCCGAGGAACACCCCGGCATCGTGAAGACCGATTGCGTCGTGCTGGATTTCGGGACGTCGAGCCTGATCCACGGCACGCTGGAACAGGATGTCGATCTCGACGGCAAGACCGAAACCGGCGAAGCGCCGACCAAGACCTGTCCTGCCTGCGAGGCGGAGATCCCCCTGGCCGCCACCGAATGCCCGCTCTGCGGTGAGGCGTTCCCCCGCGAGGATCTGGATGCGGGCGAAGGCGGGGCCGCCGCGCCGCTCTCGGGCTTCATGATGACCGAGATCGACCTGCTGAAGCGGTCCAGCTTTGCGTGGGTCGACCTCTACGGCACGGACGACGCGCTGATGGCCACGGGCTTCGAAGCCTGGGGCGGCATCTTCTGGCTGGACGGGGTCTGGTACGCCATCGGCGGGGCCAAAGGCGAACGCCCGCATCTGCTGGGCGTGGGCGAACGCACGGTCTGCCTCGCGCAGGCCGACGACTGGCTGAACACTCACGAGACCGACGAGAGCGCCTTCAAGACCCGCTCGTGGTTGCGCCAGCCGCCGACCGAAAAGCAGCTTCAGTATCTGCCGCCCGAGTGCCGCCATGACTTCGGCCTGACGCGCTATCGCGCCTCGGCGCTGATGACCTTCGGCTTCAACAAGCGCGCCATCCGCCAGCTGATCGACACGGCCGCCCGGCCCGAACGGAGGGCGGCATGACCCATGTCCACTTCCACCCCCATCCCGGCCGAGGACCGGCGGCGGCTCTGGCATCCGCGTGGAACGCTCTGTGCTGTCTGCCGGCAACCCACCCGTGGTTTTGGCTGGTTCGATCCGCACCGGTCGAAGCGGCCCCGGCCCTCGGTCTGGTTCTGCTCGATGCCCTGCCAGTCCTTCTGGACGCGCTTGGCGCGGGAGCGTTTCGCCATGGTTGACCTGACCGAGGAAGAGCGCGCTGCCGTCACCGCCACCATGAAGCGCGTGGCGCTGCTGATGGACGAGATCGGCTGGGCCACACCGCTTGCCGAGCTGACCGAGGCGCAGGTGCGCGCGCTGATCGAGGAAGCCGTCGAGGGCTTCCGCGAGGCCATGTCCGACATCGCCCGGGCGCAGACGCCGGAGGTGCCGTTCTGATGCTGGACTACAACCATCGCCCCAGCTTCGCCGACCGGGTCAACGCCGCCGTCGATCGGGCGCTCACCGCCGATCAGGCGACGCGGCCGCCCCGCGACTACCTCGGCGGCTCGCGTCTCGGCCATGCCTGCGAGCGCGCCCTGCAGTTCGAGTTCACCACGACGCCGAAGGACGAGGGCCAGGACTTCAGCGGCCAGTCGCTGCGCATCTTCGCCATAGGCCATGCGCTCGAGGATCTGGCCGTCGCCTGGCTGCGCGGCGCGGGCTTCGACCTCTATACCCGCAAGGGCAACCGGCCCGATGGCGGCCAGTTCGGGTTCTCGGTCGCGGGCGGGCGCATTCGCGGTCATGTCGACGGCATCATCGCCGCGGGGCCAGAAGGTTTTGGCCTGGCCGTTCCCGCGCTCTGGGAATGCAAGACGATGAACGCCAAGAACTGGCGCGCCTGCGTCAAGGACGGTGTGACCAAATCGAAGCCGGTCTATGCCGCCCAGATCGCGGTCTACCAGGCCTACATGGAAACCAGCGTGCCCGGCATCAGCGCCGCGCCCGCCGTGTTCACCGCGATCAACAAGGACACGGCCGAGATGCACCATGAGCTGGTGCCCTTCGACGCCGATCTCGCGCAGCGCATGTCCGACCGGGGCGTGCGGATCCTGCAGGCGACCGATGCGGGCGAGCTTCTGCCGCGCGTCGCCACCACGCCCGACTTCTTCGAATGTCGCTTCTGCCCCTGGTCCGAGCGCTGCTGGGGGCTGCCGGCATGAGCGACGACGGCATCCTGCATTTCAACCCGTGGATGGACTTCAACGACGGGCCGCCGTCCGAGAACCCTTTCGGCTGCGACCCCGACCCCGCGCAGATCGCCGTCTTCCTCGACACCGTGTTCAGCTGGTGCGAGGGGCTGATCCCGCTCCGCGGCTTCGTCGACAAGGGTCAGGGCCGAGACGGCAAGCCGCACAACATCTGGATCCCAGCTGACGACACGGCGCCGGGAAAACTCGCGACCTTCGCCGCCTGGGCGAACCGCGAGGGCGCCGCCGTCTATGTTATCCCCGGCACGGTCGAGGAACAGGGGCAGGCCCGCGCCGCCGACGTGCTGCAGATGCAGGCCATCGTCGTCGATCTGGACGCGGGCGACATCCCGGCCAAGCTGGACCATGTCACCCGCCACCTCGGCGCGCCCACGCTCATCATCGAAAGCGGCGGGCGTACGCCCGAGGGTGCGGCCAAGCTCCATGTCTGGTGGAAACTGACCGAACCGGCCGAAGGCGACGACCTCGCCACCCTCTGCCGCCTGCGCGGCGAGATCGCCGTGAAGGTCGGCGGCGACACGCATTTCCGCTCGGCACACCAGCCGATCCGGGTGCCCGGCACGGTCTATCACAAGCACGGTCATCAACGCCTCGTGCAGATCCGCGAACATCGCGACGTCGAGGTGGATCTTGCGGATTTCGACGAGAGGGTCGCGGAGATGCCGCCGCTGCCCGGCGTGGGCTTCGCCAGCGACGTTGCTGCGCCGACCGCTAAGCCCGGTATCGACGCGGTGCTCACCACGCCGGTGCGCGAAGGCGCGGTCGATGACTGGTCCCGTTTCCAGGGGGCCAGCGCCGCCATCGGCCATTACGTACGCCTCGTCCACGAGGGCCGCCTCGACCCCTTCGCGGGCTGGGAGGCGATCTGCGGTTACAACGCCGCCATGCTGCGCCCGTCCTGGCCGCTCGATCGGCTGCAGGCCGAGTCCGAACGCCTCTGGGCGCTACATGTGAAGCGCAACGGTCCGCCGCTCCTGCGCGCGGCCCACGCGGGTGTCTCGATCAGCCCGCTGCCGACCTTCAGCCTCGGCGCTCTGCTCGACGACACGAGCCCCATGCCCGAGGACATCATCGGGCCGCGCGTGCTGACGCCGGGCGGGCTCCTGGTGCTTGGCGGCGCGCCCAAGGTCGGCAAGAGCGACTTCCTGATCTCCTGGCTCGTCCACATGGCCGCTGGCGTGCCGTTCCTCGGTTTCACGCCGCCCCGGCCGCTGCGCGTGTTCTATCTGCAGGCCGAGATCCAGTATCACTACCTGCGCGAGCGCATGCAGCAGATCGCGCTGCCCGCCGCCGTGATCGCCGCCGCGCGCGACACCTTCATCGCCACGCCTAAGCTGAAGCTGCTGCTCGACGCGGAGGGCGTCGCCCGCGTGGCCGAGGCGATCCGGGCCGCATTCGCCGCCGCGCCGCCCGACATCATCGTCATCGACCCGATCCGCAACCTCTTCGACGGCGGTCCCGAGGGCGGTGGCGAGAATGACAACACCGCCATGATGTTCTTCCTGAAGGACCGGGTGGAGCTTCTGCGCGAGGAGGTCAATCCGGACGCGGGCGTCATCCTCGCCCACCACACCCGCAAGGCCAGCAAGCATCAGGTCAAGGACGATCCCTTCCTCGCCCTCTCCGGCGCCAGCGCGCTGCGCGGCTTCTACACCTCGGGGCTGCTCATGCACCGGCCAGACGAGGACAGCACCGTCCGCAGGCTGGAGATCGAGCTTCGGAACGGCCCCGCGCTGCCGGGCAAGCTGATCGACAAGGTGAAGGGCGAATGGGTCGAGTTGAACCCGCTGAACGAGCGCCTGGTGCGCAAGGAGGTCGGCGCAAAGCTCGATGCCGAGCGGCTGCGCAAGCACGATGTCATCCTCGGAATGTTGCTGGATGAGGCGGCGAGCGAGCGCCTCTACACCGCGATGCAGTTCGCCGAGACCTTCGAGAACCGGGGCGGTCTCGGCAGCAAGCACACCATCCGCGAGCGCCTCAGCGTGCTGGCGACCAAGGGCTTCGTGAAGTTCCTGCGCGACCCCTTGGGGTTCGGCTTTCCCGTCACCCGGTCCCGGTTCGGCTATCTCTGCGTCGAGGGCATGCAGTTCGGCGCGCCCGTCGAGCATGTCGATCCGGACACCGGCGAGGTCACCGCCGAGGTCCGTCCGGTCCTGCCCAGCCACTTCAAATGCCCCCAATCCGGGCTCTGCCTGCAGGTCGAAAACCCCGCCGTCTGGGTCTACCCGGAGGGGCTGGAGGACGATCTAACTCATATGAGTGAGGCCTGACTCATATGACAGCGCCAACTGTGCACTCAACGAAATCAATGGGTTACGGGCAAATAAGAGTTAGGTCCCTGACTCATGCCCGAAGACTTCATGAAGTCTTATTCCGCAATGATTTCAGCCACTTGTCCTCCCCGGAACAGTTAGGTGTCAAACCCCCATACTACGTATGGGAGGGCCACCCCGCAGGGTTGGCCACTCCTCCCATACGTCCGGGTCAGCCGCGCGCGCCGCCGCGACGGTCTGTTGTGCTTCCCGATCCGACGACGGCGGCCCCGTACCGCCAAGCACCAGACCGCCGTCGTCTTCCACCACCACAGGCCACCGGCAAAGGAGACCCATCATGGCTCAGCCGACTCTGATCCCGAATTGCGACGGCGCAAGGTTTGAATCGCTGCCGCTCGACGCCCCCCGCAACCGCTGCATTCTCGCGCTCGACCTCGGCACCTCGACCGGCTGGGCGATCCGCGGCCACGATGGTCTGATCACCAGTGGGACCGTCTCGCTGCGCCCGGGCCGCTTCGACGGCGGCGGCATGCGCTACCTGCGCTTCACCAACTGGCTGACCGAGATCGACCGGCTGTCCGGTCCGGTCGCCGCGATCTGGTTCGAGGAAGTCCGCCGTCACGCCGGCACCGACGCGAGCCACATCTATGGCGGGCTCATGGCCACGCTGACCGCATGGGCCGAGCTGCGCGGCGTGCCCTACGAGGGCGTCCCGGTCGGCACGATCAAGCGCCATGCCGCGGGCAAGGGCAACGCCGACAAGGCCGCCATGGTCGCCGCCGTCCGCGCCCGCGGCTTCTGCCCCGCTGACGACAACGAGGCCGACGCCATCGCCATCCTGCTCTGGGCGATCGAGACGAAGGGAGGTGTGGCATGAGATGGCACCCCCATGGCTACGGCGGTCGGCGCCGCGATCCCGAGCAGGTCAAGCGCGAGGGCTGGCAGGAACAGGGCGTCCTCGCGGTCTCCGCCGATGACGACCGCCTGACCTGGCCCGAGCGTGAACTGGTGCGCCAGCTGGGCGAGAAGCTCTACGGCCCGCGCCCGTCCGAGAGGGAGGCGCGTCATGGCTGATCGCGAATGGACCGCCGACTGCGTCGCCGATCATTTCGAGGAGGCGTTCCGCACCCTGCGCAAGCTGCCGCCGGTGAAGGCGCAGGGCTACTTCAACACCTGGCCCGACATCGTGCGGACCAGCCGCGAGATCGCGGCGATGGAGCCGCAGTCGATGCGGGTCTGGCCCTCTGCCGCCGCGATCACCCGGCTCGAGCAGACCTTCGACTGGGTGCTCTGGATCGAGGAGACGGAGCGCAAGCTCGTGTGGTCGCGCGCGGCCCGCGTGCCGTGGAAGCAGATCAGCGGCGAGCTGGGGTGCGATCGCACGACCGCGTGGCGGCGCTGGCAACTGGCGCTCACGAAGATCGCTGCGCGTCTGAATGCGCAGTGACTCCAATGTGTTGCAACACTTTTACCTTCGACATCTGCAACAGATCCATGCTATTCCGAAGGCAAGATGGGGAGAGTGCGCTGGAAAGCTCGCTCTCCCCTTTGCGTTGACGGGGGCCTTCTGGACCCCGGTATCCAGCGAGGGTCCGGCCGGGGTCCAGCCCGCGGCAGTTTCCGGTTCCTTCCTGGGCGTTTTCGTATGCTGGCGGGCGAAGCGCGGGACATCGCCAGCGACAGGGCCGGATTTTTGGGAAGCCACCTGGAAGCCGGAGCCACTCGCCCGCCGCGCAAACACCAATGAACGCTGGCCTTACGACCGGACACCGCTGGTTGCCGCTGGACCCCGTGTGGAGTCCGGCCCGGCATCCGGAGTCCGGAAGCCACCGGCATCCACCCGACCGAGGAACCTTGCCCACCATGACGCTGAGCTTCGCCCCGGACGCGATCGAGACGTGGCCGCTGTCGCGCCTCCAGCCCTACGCGAAGAACGCGAAGGCGCATGGCGCGGACCAGGTCGCGAAGATCGCCGCCAGCATGGCCGAGTTCGGCTGGACCGTTCCCTGCCTCGTGGCCGAAGACGGCGAACTGATCGCGGGCCACGGGCGCGTGCTGGCGGCAACCCAGCTGGGACTGACCGAAGCGCCGGTCATCGTGCTCGGGCACCTGACCGAGGCGCAGATGCGGGCGTACCGCATCGCGGACAACAAGCTGACCGAACTGGGCACCTGGGACGAGACGCTGCTGTCGGCGGAACTGAACGACCTTCTGGCTGAGGACTTCGACCTGTCGCTGGTGGGGTTCTCCGACGGCGAACTCGACAAGCTGCTGGCCTACGTCGCGGAAGACGACGGTGAAGAAGGTGGCGCCGGGGGCTCCGCGCCGCCGGTGACCATCCCCGAACCGCCGCGTAACCCGGCCTCGCGGACGGGCGATCTCTGGATCCTCGGTGATCACCGGCTGCTCTGCGGCGACAGCACCAGCGTTGCCGATGTGCGCCGCCTGATGAACGGCGAGCGGGCGATCCTGTTCGCGACCGACCCGCCGTATCTCGTCGACTATGACGGCTCGAACCATCCGACCCGCAACAAGGATTGGTCCGCGTCCTACGGCACGACCTGGGACGACAGTTCTCAGGGCGCGGAGCTCTACGACGGGTTCATCGCTGCGGCCGTGGCCGAGGCGATCACCGAGGACGCCGCCTGGTACTGCTGGCACGCCTCTCGCCGCCAGGCGATGCTGGAAGCATGCTGGGAGAAAGCCGGGGCCTTCGTCCATCAGCAGATCATCTGGGTGAAGGACCGCGGCGTCCTGACCCGGTCCCACTACCTCTGGAAGCACGAGCCGTGTTTCATGGGCTGGCGCCGTCCGAACCGCCCGCCGAAGGTCGCCGAGCAGACACTGGCCTCGACATGGGAGATGCCGTCCTTCGCCAAGGACAAGCGCCCCGACCACCCGACGCCGAAACCGCTGGACGCCTTCGGGATCCCGATGCGCCAGCACGTCGCCCGCGGTGGGCTCTGCTACGAGCCGTTCTCGGGCTCCGGCTCGCAGATCATGGCGGGCGAGGCCAACGGCCGCCGTGTGTTCGCGATGGAAATCAGCCCGGCTTACGTCGATGTCGCCGTCCAACGCTGGCAGGCCGAGACCGGCCGCGACGCGATCCTCGATGGCGATGGTCGGACGTTCGCTGAGGTGAGGACCGAGCGGCTGGGCGACGATGCCGAAGCCTGGGCCGATATGCCGGACCCGGGCGCCGCCCCCGAACCCGCGCGAAAGCGAAAGACTACAGCATGAAGCAATCGCGCCTCATGTCGCTGGTCGAGTCCGTCGCCAACGTCATCATCGGCTACGGCGTCGCCGTGGTCACGCAGATCCTGATCTTTCCGATCTTCGGCTTGCACACAACGCTGGAGCAGAATCTGCAGATGGGCGCGGTCTTCACCGTGGTGAGCATCGCGCGGTCCTTCGCCCTGCGACGGCTGTTCGAGGCGGTCCGGATCGCGTCAAATCAGAGCCGATTCAGCTGACCACATGCAGGGGCTCAGCATTGCCGCGATACTGTTCAGATCCTATGGTTTCCCGAAGTTGGGGATGGGCCTGAATTGCTTCCCGTCCAGGCGTATGGATGGGGATTGAAATATTGAAGGACGCCAGCGAGCAAACAACCAGCGCGGATACGCTTCCGGATGGCCTTGAGGCACTGCGGCGGGAACTCAGCCTGTCGGATGTGATGAGACTGATCGAGCGGACAGCGCGATGGGTCGACCCCAAAACATTCAATTATCTGCCGCTCTGGTATCCTGAGCATGCGCGGCGTGGCTTGTTCTACAAATCCAACTGGTCCGAGCCGCAGATGAACCGCAACCGCCAGACAGGCGTCAGCATCCACAAACCCGAAGGAAACGTGCACGCGAACAAGGCGCTGACGCTGGCTCTCGGCCTGCGGGCCGGAGAACGACCGAACTGGTCGTGCTGCCACATCTGGGGCGTCGATGATGCTCTCTTCCAGGTCAGCAACGCTGTGGTTCAGGATAGGCGCTTCTTCTCCTGCGTCGCGAACATGGTCCTGCTGCCTACGCCGCTGAAGGCGTTCACGGACGTGATGGCCGACGTGAAGATGATGCTTCGCGTCTGTGCGCTCCACCTTTACGGCTGGTCCTGCGATCATGAAGATGTCGCGGGCATCGCTGGTCAGGTTGCCGAATGGGAGAACTGGGACGCGTATCCGAAGAGCTGGCCGAAGCCCGACCGGACCTCGCTCCCGCTCGGCACGGCCAAGTTCTCAACGCGGATTAAGGATGCGGCCGACCGCAGGAAGGCCGCCATTCGCAATGATCTGGCATCGGCTGGCCCACACTATCCTCGGGATGATGTCCGCAAGGTGCTCGACTACTGGAGCATCTCGCTCTGAGACGCGGAAGCCGCCGCCCCATGTGGGACGGCGGCATTCAGACCTGCTTGTTGAGCGGCGTCAGTCGTGCGGCAGGCTGTAGACCCGCCCGCGACCTTCGACCTTCTCGGAGGTGACTTCGAGCCCGAGCTTCTTCTTGAGCGCGCCTGCGAAGGTGCCCCGGACCGTATGTGGCTGCCAGCCTGTGGCTTCGACGATCTCGTCGATGGTCGCACCGCCCTCGGCGCGGAGCATCTCGATCAGCTTCGCTTGCTTAGTGCCCGTGCGCGGCGTGCGCGCCATGGGCGCGGGGTCGGCTTTGGCCGGAGCGTCCTGCGGGGCCTCCGCACTCGGCGCCTCGTTGGCGCCCGTGGGAGCGCTGTGGTCGCCTTCAGGCTCGATGCCGATGGCGGCGAGCCCCGCATCGGTGATGTGCAGGATGATGGCGCGGCCGTCCTCGTCGTTGCGCCAGATGCGGTTCAGCGCCGCGTCGGCCTTGGTTTGGCTGTCGGTCGTCGTATCGGCGATGAGCCCGCGTGAAAGGAGCGCGCCGACCACCTTGGCGGCGGCGCCGCCGCGGAGCGAGCCGGGGAGCGGCAGGACGTTGCGGTCCTCGCGCTGTGCGGCGGCGCTGAGGATGATGGCTTGGGTATCGGAAAGCTTGGTCATTGGGTCGTCTCCGTATTTGGGCCCGCGGAATGCGGCGCCTTCTACGACCCCGAGCCGCGCAGGGCGCGCGGCGGGAGTTCCGGCAGCGCCGGAGATCAGCGGGCGTGCTCGCCCTCGCCGAAAGCGCTGTCGGTGATGCGCTTCAGGAGGCTGGCGTAGTGTTCGAGGGTGCCGACCATGGCCCAGCCCGCCTCGTCGGGGTGGCAGTTGAAATGGTCGTCGCTGAGCGCCTGCAGGCGGGCGAGCATCTCGTCGATCTCGGTCTTCTTGCCGATGAAGGCGGCGAGTGCGTTCGACCGGTTCCTCGAACCGGTGGCGGAACCGGTCTCACCCTTGTTTCGGCGCGCCTTCTCGGCGCGGAGTTCGTGGCGCGGGGTGGTGATCGGGTTCAGGCGGGTGGTCATCGTTGTGGCTCCTTGGTGAGTTGCATCGTCCTCCTGAAAGGACGTTCGCTCCGGTCGCGACGCTTATCAACTCGATAAGCACCTGATCTTGAATGATAATCGGAGCCATCGATGCAGGGCATGAGCGAGCGCCAGTACGCCGCCCATGTCGGGCTGTCGCGCGGCGCGATCCAGAAGGCGAAGACGGCCGAGCGGCTGGTGCTCTATCCGGACGGCAGCATCAACGCGGCGGCCAGCGACGCGAGGCGGGCGGAAACGACCGACCCGTCCAAGACCCGCAAGCCGCCCGCGCCGAAGCTGAAGCCCGTTCCCGAGGCCGCCGTCGCCGCCGTCGGCGACACGCTGCGCGAACAGGGGCTGGCGGTGCCGGCGGTCGGCGGCGGCACGACCTTCCTGCAGGCGAAGACCGCGAACGAGGTGCTGAAGGCGCAGGAGCGGCGCATCCGGCTCCAGAAGCTGAAGGGGGAGTTGATCGAGAGGGCCCGCGCGCTGGCGCTGGTGTTCCGCCTGGCGCGGGAGGAACGGGACGCGTGGGTGAACTGCCCGCGCGCGCGACGGCGCTGATGGCGGCTGAGCTCTCGGCCTCGTGCCGCGACGCGACGGGCCAGCAGATCACCGTGGAGCCAGCCGCGATGCAGAAGGTGCTGGAGAAACATGTACGCGCCCACCTCGACGAACTCGCCGAGGTCCGGCCCGACTTCCGGTGACGATGACGCACCGACGGACTTCGACGGCGCGGGCGAGATCCTGCGCGCCTGGGGCAACGGGCTGCGGCCCGACCCGGACCTGACCGTCTCGGAATGGGCCGACCGGCACCGGATGCTCTCGGGCCGCGCCTCGGCCGAACCGGGGCGGTATCGCACGGTGCGCACGCCCTACATGCGCGAGATCATGGACCGGCTGTCGCCCGGCGATCCCACGCAGCGGATCGTGTTCATGAAGGCCGCGCAGGTCGGCGCGACCGAGGCCGGGAACAACTGGATCGGCTTCGCGATCCACCAGGCGCCGGGACCGATGCTGGCGGTCCAGCCGACGGTGGAGCTGGCCAAACGGAACTCGCGGCAGCGAATCGACCCGCTGATCGAAGAGAGCCCCGACCTGCGGGAGCGGGTGAAGCCCGCACGGTCCCGCGACGCGGGCAACACGATGCTGTCCAAGGAATTCGCAGGCGGCATCCTGATCATGACGGGGGCCAACTCGGCGGTCGGGCTTCGGTCCACCCCGGCGCGCTACATCTTTCTCGACGAGGTCGACGCCTACCCGGCCTCGGCCGACGAGGAAGGCGACCCGGTCACGTTGGCGGAAGCGCGGTCGCTGACCTTCGCCCACCGGCGCAAGGTGCTGCTGGTTTCGACTCCCACCATCCGGGGGCTGTCGCGCATCGAGCGGGAGTACGAGGCGTCCGACCAGCGCCGGTTCTTCGTGCCGTGCCCGCATTGCGGCGCGATGCAATGGTTGAAGTTCGACCGGCTGCGCTGGCAGAAGGGCCGCCCGGAGACGGCGGAATATCACTGCGAGGGCTGCGAGACGCCCATCGCGGAACACCACAAGACGGCCATGCTGGAGAGCGGCGAATGGCGGGCGACCGCCACGGCCGCCAATCCGACGACGGTCGGGTATCACCTCTCGGCGCTTTATTCGCCGATCGGCTGGCTGAGTTGGGAGCGGATCGTGCGATCATGGGAAGCGGCCCAAGGGTCGGACGAGGCGATCAAGGCGTTCCGCAACACGATCCTCGGCGAGACATGGGTCGAGACCGGGGAAGCCCCCGACTGGCAGCGGCTTTACGACCGGCGCGAGCGCTGGACATCCGGCACCGTGCCTGCGGGCGGGCTGTTCCTGACCGCCGGGGCCGATGTGCAGAAGGATCGGATCGAGGTCGATATCTGGGCCTGGGGCCGCAGGCTGGAAAGCTGGCTCGTCGATCATGTCGTGATCGAGGGCGGGCCGGACCGGCACGATGCGTGGTCGGAACTGACCGCGCTACTGGACAAGTCCTGGCCGCACGAACGCGGCGCGCATCTCAGGATCGCGCGGCTGGCGATCGACACGGGATACGAGGCCACAGCGGTCTATTCCTGGTCGCGGGCGCAAGGCTTCGCGCAGGTCTCGCCGGTGAAAGGCGTCGAGGGGTTCAACCGCTCGAGCCCGGTGTCGGGGCCGACCTTCGTCGACGCAACCGGGGGCGGGAAACGCCTCCGGCGCGGGGCGCGGCTCTGGACCGTGGCGGTCTCGACGTTCAAGGCAGAGACCTACCGCTTTTTGCGGCTGGAACGGCCGACTGAAGAAGAGCGCGCCGAGGGCGCGGGCTTTGCGCCCGGCACGATCCATCTGCCGACATGGGTCGAAAGCGAGTGGCTGAAGCAGGTCGTGGCCGAGCAACTGGTGACCGTCCGCACGAAACGCGGCTTCGCGCGGCTGGAATGGCAGAAGCTGGGCGAACGCAACGAGGCGCTGGATTGCCGCGTCTATGCCCGCGCCGCCGCCTGGATCGCGGGCGCGGACCGCTGGACTGAGGAGAAATGGCGCGATCTCGAGGATCAGCTCGGGGCCGCGCCTTACGGTGACACCGATCCGGCCGGGCAAATTCACCGGCGTGGACAAGCCCCGCAGGGCAAGCGCCGCTCCGACTGGCTCGGGCGGCGAGAGGGATGGTTTTGAACATGACCGACTGGACGCAAACCGAGCTCTCGGCGCTGCGCCGGGCCTATGCCAGCGGCACGACCCGGGTCAGCTATGACGGCAAGTCAGTCGACTACGGCTCGGCCGAAGACCTGCTGGCCCGCATCCGGACCATCGAGCGCGCCATTGCGGGCACCACCCGGCCGTTGCCGGTCGCCGGGTTCGCGGGCTTCTCGCGCGGGGATCGCTGATGTCGACAAATTGGTTCGACAGGGCCATTGCCTCCGTTGCACCTCGGGCCGCCGCCAAGCGCGTGCTGGCCCGCCAGGCCTTCGAGACCCTGACGCGCGGCTATGACGGGGCCGCGAAAGGGCGACGGACGGACGGTTGGCGGGCGCCAGGATCCTCCGCCGATACCGAGATCGGGGTGGCCGGGGCGCTCTTGCGCGACCGGATGCGGGATCTGGTGCGCAACAACCCGCATGCGGCGAAAGCCGTCGCGGTGCTGGTCAACAACATCATCGGCGCGGGCATCATGCCCCGGGCCGCCAGCGGCGACGACAAGCTCGACCGGAAGGTCGACGTCCTGTTCGAGCGCTGGACGGCGGAGTGCGACGCCGATGGTCAGCTCGACTTCTACGGCCTGCAGACGCTGATCTGCCGCGAGATGGTCGAAGCTGGCGAGGTGCTGGTGCGCCGCCGCCTCCGGCGCGCGAGCGACGGCCTGCCTGTGCCGCTGCAGTTGCAGGTGCTGGAAGCCGACTTCCTCGACACCACGAAATCCGGCGCCATCGGTGCGGGACGGCTGGTCCAGGGGATCGAGTTCGACCCGGTCGGCAAGCGCCGGGCCTACTGGCTGCACGCCGAGCACCCGGGCGACGCCTACGGCGCCTTGCAGAACGGCCTGCAGAGCCGCCCGGTCCCCGCGACCGAGATCGCCCACGTCTACGAGAAGCAGCGCACGCAGGCGCGCGGCGTTCCCTGGGGCGCGCCGGTGATCCGCAGCTTGCGCGATCTCGACGACTACGAGGTGGCGGAACTGGTCCGCAAGAAGACCGAAGCCTGCGTCACCGCCATCGTCTTTGGCGACGACGAGGCGCAGCAGGGTATCGCGCCGTCCGTGGTCGACGCCGATGGCAACCGGGTGGAGCAGTTCGAGCCGGGGCTGATTGCCTATGCCCGCGGCGGCAAGGACATCCGGTTCAACCAGCCCTCCGCCACCGGCGGCTACGGCGAATACAAGCGGGCCAGCCTGCACACGATCTCGGCCGGGTTCCGGGTGCCATATGAATTGCTGACCGGCGATCTCAGCCAGGTCAACTATTCTTCGATCCGCGCGGGGCTCGTGGAGTTCCGCCGCCAGATCGACGCGGTGCAGTGGCAGCTGTTCATCCCGATGTTCTGCGCGCCGGTCTGGCGATGGTTCACCGAGGCCGCGTGGGCGGCGGGGCAGATCCCGTCTCCGACCGTGCCGGTCGAATGGTCGCCGCCGAAGTTCGAGGCGGTCGATCCGCAGAAGGACGCGATGGCAAACCTGCTGTCGATCCGCTCGGGCACCATGACGCTGGCCGAGGTGATCGCGAAACAGGGCCGCAACCCGGACGCCGTGCTGGCCGAGATCGCCGCGACGAACGCTAAGCTCGACGCCCTCGGCCTCGTGCTCGACAGCGACCCGCGCCGCGTCACCAAGACCGGCAGTGCGCAGAGCAGCGATCCGGCGACCGATCCCGCCGCCGAAGCGGATGAAACCGATCCGGCGCAGGCCGACCAACAGGACTGACCTTCATGGACACGATGATCGAACTGCCGGCCATGCGCCGGTCGGCGGAGCTTGCGCCGAACACGGCCGACACTGACGCCCGCACCGTCGAGGTGGTCTGGTCGGCCGGGGCCCGCGTCCGCCGCGCCACGTTCTTCGGCGAGCCCTATGACGAGGAGCTGAGCCTCGATCCCGCCCATGTCCGGCTCGACCGGCTGAACGCGGGTGCGCCGTTCCTGAAGGTGCACGAGCTCGACACCCTCGACGCGGTGATCGGCTCGGTCGTGCCGGGCTCGGCCCGGATCGAGAACGGTCGCGGCATCGCCTTGGTCCGGATCAGCGAGCGTGCCGATGTCGAGCCGATCTGGCGCGACATCCAGGCGGGGCACATCCGCGCCGTCTCCATCGGCTACCAGGTCCACCGGTTTGATATCTCGAAGCCTGATGGCGCCCGCGAGCTCTGGCGCGCGGTGGACTGGACGCCCTTCGAGGTCTCCGCCGTCGCGGTCGGAGCCGACCCAGCAGCGGGCTTCCGCGCCCAGCACCCCCTTCACGACTGCGTCCTCCACCGCCGGGACGCCCCTTCCACCACGAAAGGACCGATCCCGATGACGGACACGACCCAGACCCCGGCGAGCGACGCCGCAACCCCCGCCAACACCCAGCCGACCGCGCCGGTCGAAACCGAGGACACCCCCATGACCGAGCCGAAACCGGCTGCGCCCGACCCGAAGGTCGCGGCCAGCGAGACGCGCAGCCAGAAGACGCAGGTAACTCCCGCGCCCGATACCGAAGTGGTCGCCACCCGCGCCCGCGAGGCCGAGCGCGACCGCGTCTCCACCATTTACGATCTGGCCGGGCGGCTGAACCTCGAGCGCGGCTTCGCCGAGGATCTGGTCAAGCGCGGCGTCAGCGTGGACGAGTCCCGCCGACTGATCCTCGATCAGGTCGCCGCCAAGTCCGACGAGACCCGGACCTTCGGCCATGTTTCCGTCCCGCTCGGCGGCCGGGACGAGCGCATCACCCGCCGCGACGCGGTGGCGAACGCGCTCCTGCACCGCTACAGCCCCACGCTGTTCCAGCTAGAGGACGCCGCGCGCCAGTATCGCGGCATGACGCTGCTGGAACTCGCCCGCGAAAGCCTCGGCAATGCCGGGGTGAACACGCGCGGCCTGTCGCGCGACGAGGTGGCGACGCGGGCGCTGCACTCGACCTCGGACTTCCCCGAGATCCTCTCTGCGGTCACCAACAAGACCCTGCGGCAAGCCTACGAGGCCTATCCCCGCACGTTCATGCTGTTCTGCCGCCAGGTTCTGGCCACCGACTTCAAGGCGATGCATCGGGTCCAGCTCGGCGAAGCCCCGCAGCTGCTGGAGGTCGGCGAGAGCGGCGAGTTCAAGCGCGGCACGCTGGGCGAGAGCAAGGAGAGCTACAAGGTCAAGACCTATGGCCGGGTGGTCGCGATCACCCGCCAGACGCTGATCAACGACGATCTCGACGCCTTCACCCGGATCCCGGCGATGTACGGCAACTCCATCGCGCAGCTGGAGTCGGACGTGGTCTGGAGCATCATCACCGCCAACCCGGCGATGGCCGACGGCAACGCGCTCTTCCACACCACCCACAAGAACCTCGCGGGCACCGGTACGGCGCTCGATGTGAGCAGCGTGGGCGCGGCGCGCGCCGCGATGGCCAAGCAGACCGGCCTCGACAAGAAGACGGTGCTGAACGTCCGCCCCGCCTTCCTGATCGTGCCCGCCTCGCTGGAACTGAAGGCCGAACAGCTGGTCGCCCAGAACCTCGTGCCCGCCGCGACGTCCAGCGTGGTGCCGCAGTCGATCCGCACGCTCGCGCCGATCAGCGAGCCCCGGCTCGACGCCGCCAGCGAGACCGCCTGGTATCTGGCGGCCAGCCCCAACCAGATCGACACCATCGAATACGCCTATCTCGAGGGTCAGCAGGGCGCCTACATTGAGACGCGCAATGGCTTCGACGTCGACGGCGTCGAGATCAAGTGCCGCCTCGACTTCGGCGCCAAGGCGATCGACTGGCGCGGCCTCTACAAGAACCCGGGCGCGTAAGGCGCACTCCGTCCTGAACCCTTACACAGGGGCGGTCCTGACGGGCCGCCCTTCGTCTTTCCACGAGGATCACCCCCATGAAAAACTTCGTCCAGCCCGGCAACACCATCACCCTGACCGCGCCCTATGCCGTCGCCTCCGGCGATGGCCTGCTCGTCGGCACCATCTTCGGCGTCGCCGCGGGCGCCGCCGCCCTCGGCGAGCCCGTCGAGAGCGCGCTCGTCGGCGTGTTCGATATCAACAAGGTCGGCTCCCAGGCCTGGACCGTCGGCGCCAAGATCTATTGGGACGACGCCAACAAGCGCTGCACGACCGTGGCAACCGACAACACGCTCATCGGCGTGGCGACCGAGGCGGTGGCGAGCGGCGCGGGCGACACCGTTGGCCGGGTACGGCTGAACGCGACGTTCTGATGAGCGCCTTCGCCGCCGCCGTGGGCGCGCTCTTTGCCGATCCGAACATCGGCCGGGACGCGGTCTACATCGCCGACGGTGGCGCGCCTGTGCTTGTGCGGGTCGTTGCCCGGCGCGCGGATGCCGTCTCCGACTTCGGCGATGCGCGGCTCTGGTCCGAGACCACCCGGATCGACCTGCGCGTGGCCGAGGTGGCGAACCCGCGTCCCGGCGACCGCTTGGAAATCGACGGCGATGCCTTCCTCATTCAGGGCGAGCCCGCCCGCGACCGCGAGCGGCTGGTCTGGACCGTGGATCTGAGGCCAGCGTGAAACTGAAGCTCGACATCGATCCCGACATCGTCGCGATGATGGCGGCTGAGGTCGCGGCGGGCGAACGCGCCGTGACGGCCGCCATGCGCGAGGCCGGGACCGGGCTGAAGACCGCATGGCGGTTGCAGATCACCGGCGCGGGGCTCGGGCCCCGGCTCGCCAACTCGATCCGGAGCCAGAACTTCCCGAGGTCGGGCGAGAGCCTGGATGCCGCGGCGCTGGTCTGGTCAAAAGCGCCGGTCATCGTCGGCGCGCATGACACGGGGCCGTTGATCCGCTCGAAGGACGGGTTTTGGCTGGCGATCCCGCTGCCCGCCGCGGGAAAGTCCCTGCGCGGCGGCAGGATCACCCCCGGTGAATGGGAACGGCGACGCGGCCTGCGCCTGCGCTTCGTCTATCGTCGCACCGGACCGAGCCTGCTGGTGGCGGAGGGACGGCTGAACACGAAGGGCCAGGCGGTAGTGTCGCGCTCGAAGACCGGGCGCGGCAAGGTCACCGCACCGATCTTCCTGCTGGTCCCGCAGGTCAAGCTGCCGAAGCGGCTAGACCTCGCACGAGACGCGGACCGGGCATTGGACAGCGTGCCGGGGCTGATCGTGGCGAACTGGGTGGAGGAAAAGCTCTAGCCTCGCCTTTTCATTATGTCCGACGTGTATCCACGCTTGAGCTTCTTCGACTTTGAGAAGTAACCGATCTCTGTGTCAAACAGATCGGAAACTCTAAGAAGGTTTTCCTTCAATGTCCCGTGGCTTATCGCGGTGTCCTTGATTGTGAACATCAAGTGATAAAGGGCTGGCCAAAACACCGCCGCCGTTGTGAATGGAATATCCTCGCGCGGCCCGACCACGGAATAGCACCCTGTTTTGGGGATGATTTCCTTGGCCATGTCCTCATGAACCATCGAGCAGGCGGAGAGGAACAACCGTCGACCGCCAAGGTGTGGAGCTAAGATTTCTGCTAGCTCGTCGTAATCGATCTCGTCTTGGTTTGTCGTACACATCCCCTCAGGTTCAGCATGTGCTGAGATATGCAAATACCGGTACCGTGACTTCCCGAAATCCAAGGCAGCTTGCTCGAACTGCTCTCTGGTCCGGACATACGAGTATTTTGGATTCTTTCCATGGAGCCGTAGGACATGGGAAACGACACTGCCTTCAAATCGTCCATTCCCCTCATCGTCCGGGTCCAAGGACTCGATAATGAAAACATCTGGAACTGTAGCCAATAGTCGCTCCTGTGCAGCTACTGTGAGTATCCTTTGGGAGCTTCTCTATGGCAACCGCTCGCGAAACCATCCTCGCCGCGCTGCACACGCGGCTATCGGCACTGCCATCGACCGCACTGCGCGGTGAGGTGCTGCCCGAACGCGTCCCGGCCGAGGGCCTGCTGATCCTGCGCGACGGCGAGCCGGGTGAGCCCGAGGTGACGCTCTCGCCGCTGGTCTATCACTACCAGCACCGCGCCGAGATCGAGGCTGTCGTTCAGGGCGCCGACCGTGACGCCACCTTCGACACGCTCTGCGCCAGCCTCGGCGCAGCACTCGCCGCCGACCGTACGCTCGGCGGGCTCTGCGACTGGGTCGAGACCGAAGCCCCGCGCCCGGTCGATCTGCCGGTCGAGGGCGCGGCCAGCCTGAAGGCCGCCGTGATCCCGGTGGTGCTGCACTATTCCACGGCCGATCCGCTCGGCTGATCCCGACAACCCGAGGAGAACACCATGGCACGAGCCCAGGGGGCGCGCGCGCTGATGGCGCTTGCGTTCGAGACGACCTATGGAACGCCGCCCGCGAGCGGCTTCACCCGCATGCCCTTCGCCAGCACGTCGCTCGGCGCGGAACAGCCGCTGCTGAACTCGGAGCTGCTCGGCTACGGCCGCGATCCGCTGGCACCGATCAAGGACGCGGTGACGGCGGACGGCGATGTCGTCGTGCCGCTCGACGCCGAGGCGTTTGGCTTCTGGCTGAAGGCCGCGTTCGGTGCGCCCACGACCACGGGTGTGGAAGCGCCGTACAGCCACGAGTTTCAGTCCGGGTCCTGGACGCTGCCCAGCATGTCGATCGAGACCGGCATGCCGGAGGTCCCGCGCTACGCGATGTACTCGGGCTGCGTGCTCGACCAGATCACCTGGCAGATGCAGCGCTCGGGCCTGCTGACCGCGACGGCGCGGCTGGTGGCGCAGGGCGAGACGGTGGGCACGACCACCAGCGCCGGAACGCCCGCCGCGCTGGAGCTCAAGCGCTTCGGCCATTTCAACGGGTCGATCACGCGGAATGGCACCGCCCTCGGCAACGTGGTCTCGGCCGAGATCACCTACGCCAACAACCTCGACCGGATCGAGACCATCCGCTCGGACGGGCGCATCGACGGTGCCGACCCGTCCATCGCTGCGCTGACCGGCCGGATCGAGGTGCGCTTCGCCGACCAGACGCTGGTGACGCAGGCCATCAATGGCGAGGCCTGCGAGATGGAGTTCGCCTACGTCCTGCCCTCGGGTGAGAGCTTCACCTTCACCGTGCACGCCGTCTACCTGCCGCGTCCGCGCATCGAGATTTCCGGGCCGCAGGGCGTCCAGGCGACGTTTGACTGGCAGGCGGCGCGCGACGGCGTCGTCGGCCGGATGTGCACGGCAACCCTGATCAACGACATCGAGGTGTATTGAGGATGCTGACGCTCGACCTGACCAACGCGCCGCGCTGGCATGACCTCGCCCCTGGCGTCCGGGTGCAACTCCGCCCGCTGACCACGGCGCTGATGGTGGCGACGCGCAGCGATCCGGCCGTCGAGGCAGTTCCGGGGGACGCATCGGACGAGGAACGCGCCGTCGACTTCGCCAAGGCGCTTGCCCGCCGCGCGGTGCTTGCCTGGGAGGGCATCGGCGACGCCGAAGGCAACCCCATCGACCCGAGTCCCGAGGCCATCGATGCGCTGCTCGACGTCTGGCCGATCTTCGAGGCCTTCCAGCTGACCTACGTCTCGAAGGGCCTGCTGCTGGAACAGGAAAAAAACGTCTCCGCGCTCTCGCCGAATGGTCCTTCGGCGGGGGCGAGCGCTATTGCGAAGCCTGTGCGCAAGCCTGCCCGGACTGCCCGGCGCGGCTGAACCGTCCGGAAACTCCGGAGGGTTGGCAGGTCTGGGACCTGGTCGGCCGTCTCGGTGGCCAGCTGCGTGTCCTGCCCGGCGCGGTGATCGGGTGGGACATGTCGGCGGCGCTGGCGCTCGGTGACGCTCTCGGCGTGCCGCCGCTCGCCATGGCCGAACTGCTGCCCGTCATCGAAGCGGTGATGGTCGCCAAACTCAACGAACAGATGGATCATTCCCATGGCGGAAAAACGGGTTAGCGTCCGCCTCGCGGCCGTGGGCGGACGGCAGGTGCGTGCCGAACTGGAGGGCGTGGGCGAAGCCGGATCGCGTGGCTTCGGACGGCTGAGCCGGGAGATGGAAGCGGCCAACGCCCGGCTGGCGGCGTTTTCTCGTCGTGTAGCTGTGGCTGCAGCCGCCGCCGTGGCAGCCGCTGCAGCCGCTGGCGTGGCAATGATCCGGTCCGGCCTGCAGACGGTGGATGCGCAGGCCAAGCTGGCGCAGTCGCTCGGCACCACCGTCGCCTCGATCCAGATGCTGGAGCGTGCGGGCGAACTGGCGGGCGTGTCGATGTCCGGGATCGAACAGGCCACCAAGGATCTGACGCGGCGGCTAAGCCAGGCGGCCGCCGGGACCGGTCCCGCCGCCGATGCGCTGGACCGGCTGGGGCTCTCGGCCAACGAGCTGATCGCTCTGCCGCTGGACCAGCGCGTCGGCGCCATCAACGCGGCGATCGAGGCGTTCGTGCCCGCCGCCGAACGCGCGGCGGTCGCGGGCCAGCTCTTCGGCGAGGAAGGCTCCATCGCCATGAGCCGGATCGACACCGCGACGCTGCGCCAGGCGACCGAGGACGTCCTCGCCTTCGGTGTCGTCGTGTCGGAGCAGGACTCCGACCAGATAGAGCGGACGAACGACGCCATCTCCCGACTCGGGCTGATCTGGCGCGGGCTGTCGAACCAGCTGGCCGTCGCCGCAGCGCCCGCGCTGGAAGCCGTCGCGGATGCCATGGCGGCGGTCGCCAGCCGCACCGGACCGCTCGGCATCGCGATCCGCGGTCTCTTCGACAACATCGGTCGCCTGACCACCTATGCCGCGACCTTCGCCGCCTTCCTCGCAGGCCGCTGGGTGGCCGGCATGGCCGCCGCCGCACTCTCGGTCCGTGGCCTCGCCACGGCGCTGGTCGTCCTGCGTGGGGCGCTCATCCGCACCGGGATCGGGGCGCTGATCGTCGGCGCGGGCGAGCTCGTCTACCAGTTCACCCGTCTCGTCTCCGGCGCGGGCGGTTTCGGAGAAGCGATGTCGCTCCTGAAGGACCTCGCGATCGAGATCTGGGAGCGGATCAGGATGGGCGCGGCGGCTGCGGGTGCGGCCGCCACGGCGATGTTCTTCGACCTGAAGGCCGATGCCGCGTCGGGCATGCAGAGCGCCATCGAGAGCGTCGTGGCTTTCGGCAACACCGCGGCGAACACGTTCGAAGGCGCCTACGAGGCGATCAAGGCGATCTGGGGTCTGCTGCCCGCCGCCATCGGCGATCTGGCGTTCCAGGCGGCCAACAGCCTGGTCGACGGCGTCGAGGCGATGCTGAACGGGGTGGTCTCACGCATCAACGGCTTCATCGGCGGCATCAACCAGGGGCTGGAAGCACTCGGCTCCGAGCGCCGCATTTCGCTGGTGCCCGACCTCGACCTCGGCGAGATCGAGAACCGCTTCGAGGGTGCGGCCAGTGCTGCCACGACAGCGGCGCAGGCGGCGTTCGAGCGGGCTTTCGAGGACAACCCGCTCACCGCACCCGATCTCGGTCTGACCGAGGCGGCCGCTCGGGCGCTCGAGTCCGCGAACCTCTATCGCGGGGCCGCGCGCGATCTGGACGAAGGGGCACGTGCGCCCCTCGAAAGCTGGCAGGCCCTGCGCGACGCGGTGCGCGGTACCGACGAGGCGAGCACGGACGCGCTGACCGAGGCCACCGGCGCGGCCGAACGGCTGGAGACGGCGCTCGGCGGTGCCGGACGTGCCGCGACGGGTGCCGGTGCGGCGGCCGGGGCCGCTGCCGCTGCGGCAGAGCCCGCGACCGAGGCCGCCGTCACCGGCTGGCAGGCGGTCACGGCAGCGCTGTCGGATTACGCCAGCAAGGCCCGCGACATCGGTGGCGACATCGGCCAGAGCCTCGTCGGCGCTTTCCAGTCAGCCGAGAACGCGGTGGGCCAGTTCGTGAAGACCGGCAAGCTGAACTTCCGCGACCTCGTCACCTCGCTGCTCGCCGATCTCGCCCAGCTCGCGGCGCGGCGCTTCATCCTCGGGCCGATCGCGAATGCGCTCTCCGGCGTGTTCTCCGGGGCGGGCGGCATTTTCGCCAACGTCCTGCATGCGGGCGGGATGGTCGGATCGGCCGGGCCGTCCCGCATGGTCCCGGC
Source organism: Georhizobium profundi (assembly GCF_003952725.1). Taxonomy (NCBI): domain Bacteria; kingdom Pseudomonadati; phylum Pseudomonadota; class Alphaproteobacteria; order Hyphomicrobiales; family Rhizobiaceae; genus Georhizobium; species Georhizobium profundi. Next base: position 3,302,693 of record NZ_CP032509.1, read on the forward strand.
CATGGCCTTCGCCGCCGCCCCGCGAATGCATTCAGGCGGCATGGCGGGGCTACGCCACGATGAGGTGCCCGCGATCCTGCAGCGCGGTGAGCGGGTGCTGTCGCGGCGCGAAGCGCAAAGCTACGGCGCAGGCGGCGGCGTCAACGTCACCATCATGGCCCGCGACGCCGAGAGCTTCCGCCAGTCGCGCACGCAGGTCGCGGCCGACATCGCCCGCGCCGTGTCGCTCGGGCGGAGGGGCATGTGAGTGCGACCCCGCAAGTGGGAACCGGTTGCGGGGGCCAGAGCACGAACGAGGGAGAAACTTGATGGCGTTTCACGAGGTCAGGTTTCCCGACAATATCAGCCGAGGCGCGCGGGGCGGGCCGGAACGGCGCACGCAGATCGTCGAGCTCGCCTCCGGGGACGAGGAGAGGAACGCCAGCTGGGCGAACTCACGCCGTCGCTACGATGTGGCCTACGGCATCCGCCGCGCCGACGATCTGGCGGCGGCGGTCGCGTTTTTCGAGGCACGGAACGGGCGGCTGCACGGTTTCCGCTTCAAGGACTGGGGCGACTACAAGTCCTGCCTGCCTTCGGGCACGCCGTCGCCCACCGACCAGAGCATCGGCACTGGCGACGGCACGACGACCGCCTTCCAGCTGGTCAAGCGCTACACCTCTGGCGCCCAATCCTGGACGCGCGCCATCGCGAAGCCGGTGGCGGGCACCGTGCGCATCGCGCTCGATGGCGTCGAACAGCCCAGCGGCTGGTCCGTCGACACCACGACCGGCGTCGTCAGCTTCAGCACCGCGCCGGGCGCCGGCGTCGCGATTACCGCGGGGTTCGAGTTCGACGTGCCCGTCCGCTTCGACACCGACGTGCTCGACGTGACGCTGGACCTCGAGCGGCTCGGCTCGATCACCTCCATTCCGCTTCTGGAACTGCGCAGATGAAGACCCTTGATCCCGCCCTGCAAGTCCATCTCGACGAAGGCACGACCACGCTTGCCTGGTGCTGGCGGATCACCCGCGCGGATGGCGCGAGTTTCGGCTTTACCGACCACGACCGGACGCTCAGCTTCGATGGGACCGACTTCGAGCCGGAGAGCGGGCTGATCGCCTCCGAGGTCCGTTCGGGCTCGGACCTGTCCGTCGATGCGCAGGATGCCGAGGGCGTTCTGACCTCCGACCGGATCACCGAGACCGACATCCAGGACGGCCGCTGGGACAACGCCGAGGTCGAGGTCTGGCGGGTGAACTGGGCCGACACCGGGCAGCGCGTACTGATGCGGCGCGGGGCCATCGGTCAGATCCGGCGCGGGCGGCTCGCTTTCGTCGCCGAGGTCCGCTCGCTCGCCCATGTGCTGGGCCAGACGGTCGGGCGGACCTTCCAGGCGACCTGCGACGCGGCGCTCGGTGATGGACGCTGCGGTGTCGATCTGGAGGACCCGGCCTTCAAGGGCACGGGCGCCGTCATCGATCTCTTGCGCGACCGGGCCTTCACCGCCTCCGGTCTCTCCGGCTTCGAGGCCGGCTGGTTCACCTTCGGCACGCTGAACTGGACGAGCGGCGCGAACGCGGGGCGTCAGACGGAAGTGCTGGGCCACGACGTCACGGACGGCATCGCCGTGCTGACCCTGCTCGAAGCGCCGGTGCGGTCTATCGCCGAAAGCGACGCCTTCATCATCCGCGCGGGCTGCGACAAGCGCATGGAGACCTGCGGGGCCAAGTTCGCGAACATCGCCAACTTCAGGGGCTTCCCGCACATACCCGGCCAGGACGCCGTGCTGCGCTATGCCACCAAGGATGGCGGCCACGAAGGGTCGGTATTGTGATCTCCGCCGATCCTGAGCGCGTCATCGCCATTGCGCGCTTCTGGCTGGGCACGCCGTATCACGACCAAGCGAGCCTGCGCGGCGTCGGCTGCGACTGCCTCGGCCTCGCGCGGGGCGTCTGGCGCGAGGTCGTCGGCCCCGAGCCGTTCCCGATCCCGCCCTACAGCCGCGACTGGGGCGAGACCGGACCGCGCGAGGTGCTGGTCGAGGGTGCGCGGCGCATGATGATCGAGGTGTCGCCTGCCGACGCCGGTCCCGGCGCGCTGGTGCTCTTCCGCATGAAGCCCCGCGCCATCGCCAAGCATGTCGGGATCCTCACCGAGCCTGGCACTTTTCTGCATGCCTACGAGCGGCTCGGCGTGATCGAGGAGCCGCTCACCAACGCCTGGCGGCGTCGCATCGCCTTCGCTTTCCTGTTCCCGCAACGCTGAGACCCCCGACATGGCCACCCTCGTTCTCGGCGCTGCCGGCGCCGCCATTGGCGGTTCGATCGGCGGCGCGATCCTCGGCGTCAGCGCCGCGACCATCGGCGGCTTCATCGGCTCCACCATCGGCTCGGTCGTGGACAGCTGGATCATCTCGTCGCTGGCGCCCACGCAACGCATCGAGGGCGCGCGGCTCGACACGCTGCGCATCACCTCGGCCACCGAAGGTGCGGTCATCCCGCGGCTCTACGGCCGCATGCGCATGGGCGGCAACATCATCTGGGCGACCGATTTCCGCGAGGAGACGAAGACCACCACGCAGGGCGGCGGCAAGGGCGGCGGAGGCGGCAAGGTCAAGACCACCGAGTATCTGTACTACGCCTCCTTCGCCGTCGCCTTGTGCGAGGGTCCGATCACCGGCATCGGGCGCATCTGGGCCGACGGCAAGCCGATGGAGCTCTCCGGCGTCACCTGGCGCTGGTATCCCGGCAGTGAGACTCAAGGTCCCGATCCGTTCGTCGCCGCGAGGATGGGCGCGGCCAGCACGCCCGCCTATCGCGGCACTGCCTATGTGGTCTTCGAGGAACTTGCGCTCTCGACCTATGGCAACCGCCTGCCGCAGCTGTCGTTCGAGGTGTTCCGGCCGCTCGCCGACCCCGACACGGCCGAGGGGTTGACCCGCGCCGTCACCATGATCCCGGCCTCGGGAGAGTTCACCTACGCGACGCAGGCGATCCGCAAGACCGATGGCGGCGCGACGGTGCCCGAGAACCTGAACGCGCTGGCCGACTCCACCGATATGGTGGAGGCGCTGGACCGGCTGCAGGCGATGGCCCCTGCGGTCGAGAGCGTCAGCCTCGTCGTCGCCTGGTTCGGCGACGATCTGCGCGCGGGATCCTGCAAAGTGCGGCCGGGCGTCGAGGTGTCGGCCAAGTCGACCACGCCCGCCAGCTGGTCGGTGAACGGCGTCAGCCGCGCCGCCGCCTTCCTCGTCAGCCGCGACGATCAGGATCGTCCGGTCTATGGCGGCACGCCATCCGACTTCGCGGTCGTGCAGGCGATCCAGGAGATGAAGACGCGCGGGCTGCGCGTGACATTCTATCCGTTCATCCTGATGGACGTGCCGCCGAGCAATACGCTGCCGAACCCGTACTCCGACAGCGCCGCCGAGACAGGCCAGCCCGCGTTCCCCTGGCGGGGCCGGATCACCTGTTCACCCGCGGCTGGATTCGCGGGATCGGTCGACAAGACCGACACGGCCGCAAGCCAGGTCGCGGCGCTGTTCGGCGCGGCCACGCCTGCGAGCTTCAGCGTCTCGGGTCAGTCGGTTTCGTGGACCGGGCCATCAGGCGACTGGGGCCTGCGCCGCATGGTGCTGCACTACGCCCATCTCTGCGTGGCAGCGGGCGGGGTGGACGCCTTCCTCATCGGGACCGAGATGCCGGGGCTGACGACGATCCGGTCGGGAGCATCCGCCTATCCGGCGGTGCAGGCATATCGCGATCTGCTCGCGGATGTGCGCTCGATCCTCGGGTCGGGGACGAAGATTGGCTATGCGGCGGACTGGAGCGAGTATTTCGGGCACCAGCCGGGCGATGGTTCGGGGGACGTGTTCTTCCATCTCGACCCGCTCTGGGCCGATCCGGAGATCGATTTCGTCGGGATCGACAACTACATGCCGCTCTCCGACTGGCGCGATGGCTTCGAGCACGCGGACGCGGCCGAGGGCTGGCCCGCCATCTACGACCGGGCCTACCTGCAGGGGAACATCGCGGGCGGCGAAGGCTTCGACTGGTTCTATGCCAGCGCGGCGGACCGCTCCGCGCAGGTCCGCACGCCGATCACGGATGGCGGCGCGGGCAAGTCGTGGGTCTTCCGCTACAAGGATCTGCGCGCCTGGTGGTCGAACCCGCACTATGACCGCCCGGGCGGGGTGGAGAGCGGCACGCCGACGGCATGGACGCCGGAGTCCAAGCCGATCTGGTTCGCCGAGCTGGGCTGTCCCGCCATCGATCGGGGCACGAACCAGCCGAACGTCTTCTTCGATCCAAAGTCCTCCGAGAGTTTCACGCCGCATTTCTCGCGGGGCTGGCGGGACGACGCCATCCAACGCGCGTATCTGGAGGCGACGTACCTCTGGTGGGGCGAGGCTGCGAACAACCCGCTGTCCTCGGTCTATGGCGGCCGGATGGTGCATGTGCCTGAATGCGCCGCCTGGACCTGGGACGCGCGGCCCTATCCCTTCTTCCCGGCGCTGACCGATGTCTGGACGGACGGCGCGAACTGGCGGCTCGGCCACTGGCTGACGGGGCGGCTCGGCGCGGTGTCGCTGGCCGCGCTCGTCCGGCACCTCTGCCTGCGCGCCGGGCTGCCCGAGGACCGGATCGATGTCACAGGCCTCTGGGGCGCGGTCGAGGGCTACGCCATCACGGCGCTGGAAAGCCCGCGCGCCTCGATCACCACCCTGTCGCGCCACTTCGGCTTCGACGCGGTGGAGACCGAGGGCGTGATCCGGTTCATCATGCGCGGCCGGGCCTCCGTCGCCACCCTCGCGCCCGACGATCTGGTCGCCGCCCGCGAGGGCGACCTGCTGGAACTGACCCGCGGCCAGGAAACCGAGCTGCCGCATGCCCTGAAATGGCAGGTCGCCCGCGCCGACGAGGATTACGACGCGGCCCTCGTCGAGGCGCGGCGCATCACGGTCGACACGACGCGGATCGCGTCCGAGAGCTTCCCCATGGCGGTGCCGCCCGAAGAGGCCGAGCGACGCTGCCGCCGCGCGCTCATGGAGGCGTGGGTGGGGCGCGAGACGGCGGCGTTCCGATTGCCGCCCTCGCGGCTCGCGCTCGACCCTGCCGACGCGATCCGGCTCGCCCATGATGGGCGTCTGGTCGATCTACGGCTCGTCTCCATCGCCGACGCCGAAGCGCGCGGCATCGAGGCGGTGCGTCAGGACCGGGCGACCTACGATCTGCCGCCCGGCGACCCCCGCGCAGCCTCACTGACGCGGGCTGTCGTGTTCGGCGCGCCAGATGCGGTGCTGATGGACCTGCCGCAGCTGACCGAGGATCAGCCCGCGCATCGGCCGCTGATCGCCGCGCACGCCGTTCCCTGGCCGGGCGAGATGGCGGTGTTCCGCAGCCCCGCTACGGATGGCTTCGAGCTGCTGACCACCTTCGGCAGTCGCACCCGGATCGGGGCGCTGGTCTCGGACCTCTACGCCGGGCCCACATCGCGCTTCGACCTCGGCAATGCGCTGGTGGTCGATCTGCTGACCGGCACGCTGGAAAGCGTCACGGACCTGACCCTCTTTGGCGGCGCCAATGCACTGGCCATCGAGAGCGCGCCCGGCGCCTGGGAAATCGTGCAGGCGGGCGCGGCGGAGCTGCTGGCGCCGGGCCGATACCGCCTGACCCGGCTCCTGCGTGGCCAGCGGGGTACCGAGGGCGCGATGGGCAACCCGGCGCCTGCAGGCACGCGGGTCGTCGTGCTGGACTCTGCGCTGGCGTCCCTGCCGATTGCCGAGGCTGATCTCGGATTGCCGTGGAACTGGCGCATCGGCCCGGCGAGCCGTCCGGTCAGCGACGAGACCTATGTTGCGCAGGCCTTCACGCCCGAAGGCATCGGGCTGCGGCCGTTCTCCATCGCCCATGTCGAGCAGCCTTGGCGCACGCCGCGTACGCCCGGCGATCTCACCATCCGCTGGACGCGCCGGTCCCGCGCGCTGTCCGCCGACAGCTGGGGCGCGGCCGAGGCGGCTCTCGCAGAGGAAACCGAGGCCTACAAGGTCGAGCTCCTCGACGGCGCCACGGTGAAGCGCGTGCTGAGCACGGCCACCACCAGCGCGCTCTACACCGCCGCCCAGCAGACCGCCGACTGGGGCGCGCCGCTCGGCCCCGGCGACACGCTCGACATCCGCATCTACCAGCTCTCCGCCCTCGTCGGGCGGGGCGCGCCGAAAACCGTCACGCTCACGTTCTGAAGGCCATCCCATGTCCGACGCCACGACCAATCTCCTGCTGCCCTACATCCTGGCGGCGCAGGCCCAGAAGCATGTCAGCCATAACGAGGCGCTGCGGATCCTCGACGGGCTCGTCCAGCTTTCCGTTCTGGATCGCGACCTGACCAGCCCGCCCGGCTCTCCGGCCGACGGGGATCGCTACATCGTCGGCTCGGGCGCAACCGGGGACTGGGCGGGCTGGGACCTGAACGTCGCGCTGTGGGCCGACGGAGTATGGGTCCGCCTGCCGCCGCGGGCCGGCTGGCGGTCCTGGATCGAGGATGAAGGCACGCTGCTCGTTTATGACGGCTCTAATTGGGTCAGCACGACGCCAACGGCCCTGCAGAACTTGGAGTTGCTCGGGATCGGCACCACGGCGGATGCGTCGAACCCGTTCTCGGCCAAGCTGAATGCCGCGCTCTGGACGGCCAGGACCGTGGCCGAGGGCGGCACCGGTGATCTGTTCTACACCATGAACAAGGAGGCGGCTGGCGACGATCTCGGGCTGACGCTGCAGACCGGCTTCGTAACCAAGGCGCTGCTTGGGCTCTTCGGCTCGGACAAGTTCCGGCTCGCGGTTTCGGCTGATGGCACGAGTTTCTTTGACGGGCTCATCGTCGATAACGCGAACGGCATTGTCGACCAGCCTCGGCTGCCCCGCTTCAAGGCGTACACGAACTTCGACAACTACGTCGCGGTCGACACCTGGACGAAGATCGGCATCAACAACACGGACTACAATGACCAAGGCGCCTTCGACGCCGGCAACAATCGTTTCGTCGCGTCAGTCGGCGGCACCTACCTCTTCGGCGCGACGCTTCTCTACAAGGTCAATTCCAGCACCACGGCGCGAATGCGCGGGCGGCTGGTACTGAACAGCGCCACCGAAATCAGAGGCTCCTTCGGCGAGGTCAGCGGAGGACACGTTTCGGAGGCGACTGCTCTCTGGCTGCAAACGATGGTGACATTAACCGCAGGCGACACTGTCGAGCTGCAGGGGTATTTCCGGGTCGCGGACGGCTACTTCGCCGCCGACCACACGTCCTTCTGGGGCTGCAAGATCGGCTGAGCGACGGAAGGAGGATCCCGATGACACCACCCCGGTCCGATGGCTTCGTGCGCATGCCCGACGCCGAGTTCGAGGCGATCCTGACCCGGGCAGCGGAGGAAGGCGCGAAGCGCGCGCTGGCCGACGTCGGGCTCGACGGCGACGAGGCCGCGCTCGACATCCGCGATCTGCGCTCCCTGGTGGACTGCATCCGGCTGGTCCGCCGCACCGCCATGCAGACCGCCGTCCGCATGATCACCACCGGCGTCATGCTTGCGCTGCTCGCGGGCATCGCCATCAAGCTGAAGATCTTCGGCGGCGGCCCGTAGACGAGCCTCATCCCCATTCATCAACCCCCAATGACCCGCCCTCGAGGCGGGTTTTTCGTATCCAGCATCAAGAGGAGAACCGGCGATGAGCACGGCCAAGTTCCGGCGCTGCAATGACGTGACGAAGATGTGGGAGGGCGGATGGTCCAACCATCCCGCTGATCCCGGCGGCAAGACGATGTATGGCGTGACCGAAGCCGTGTACCACGCCTGGTTGCGCCAGCGAGGCAAGCCGGTCCGGCCGGTTCGCCAGATCACGCTTGCCGAAGCCGAGCAGATCTACTTCGAGCAGTATTGGGTGCCCAGCGGCGGTCCGACGCTGGCGAGCGGCGTCGATCTCGCCACCTACGATGCCTCGGTGAACTCCGGCGTCTCGCGCGCCCGCAAATGGCTGCTCGCTTCGATCGGCGGGCCGGACCATGAGACGGTAAAGCGCATCTGCGCCACGCGGCTCAGCTTCATGCGGTCGCTGAATATCTGGAATACCTTCGGCCGCGGCTGGGCGCGTCGCGTCGCTGATATCGAAGCCAAGGGCGTGGCCTGGGCACTGACGGCCGCGAACGACAACAGCGATCTGGTCAGGCAGCAACTGGGTGACGAGGCGGACAAGGCGCGCTCCAAGGCGCACAAGCAGACCGGGGCCGCAGCTGGCGCTGGTGGCGGCGGCGCAATCTCCCTCGATCAGGGAGCGCAACTCGGCGACTGGATCCTCGCGGGTATCGCCTTCGTCGCATTCGCGGCGCTCGCCTTCCTTATCATCCGCTCGGTGATCAACAGCCACCGCGCCACCGCCTACGCCCGGGAGGCCGCAAATGCTTAGTTCCCTTGCTCCTGTTCTTGTTAGCCTCGGGGCGCCCATTCTGGGCTCGATCCTGCGCACCAATGTCGGCGGGATCGCTGGAGAAGCTTCCGCACAGGTCGTCGAGGCGCTCGCCCAAACCTTCGGTGCTCAGCCCACACCGGAAGCAGTGAAAGCTGCGATCGAGGCTGATCCCAAAGCCGCCACCAAAGTGCAGGCAATCGAGCGTGAACGAAGCGCCGAGTGGGTTGCCTATCTCACTATGGCGACCTCGCAGCGCGACCACATGTTGGACCGAGAGGATCAGCGTGGCAGCGTCTTCTCCTGGGGATGGCGCCCGGCCATGTCGTGGATGTTGCTGTTCCTCTGGTCGTGGAACGGCGTCATCCTGCCGGTTGTGAACGCCACCGCCGCGGCGTCGATCGTGCCGATCCCATGGGAGCATTTGCTTGGCTTCGCTGGTCTCTGGCTCGCCATTTACGGCGGTGGTCACACGATTAAGTCGGTGTTAGCCCGCTAAGTGCTCAGCCGATCCGGATTTCCGCATCCGCTTGGATATTCGTCGCCGCTTCTATTACGGGATTGCACTCAACGCATCGCGTTCAGATCGACAATCGCATCGTACTGGCTGAGAAAGATACTTCCGGTGAGATCGTCTAGGAAGTGGGAGCGCTTCAGGCGGTCCATGACCGGCCCCTTCACCTCGGAGAGATGCAAGGTGATGCCAGCGTCGTTCAGGCGGTGGTTTATCTCCTCCAGGCTCTCGAGCGCGGAGGCGTCTATGGCGTTCACGGCAGAGCACATGAGGACGACATGCTTCAGCTCCGGCCTGTCGGCGACCAGTTCCGCAACGCGATCCTCAAGGTAGCGGGTATTGGCGAAGTAGAGACTCTCGTCGACCCGCAGCGACAGGATATCCGGCGAGGTGATCACCTGATGTCGATCGACGTTCCGGAAATGCTCCGTCCCAGGCACTTGCCCGACGACTGCCATGTGAGGGCGGGAGGTGCGGTAAAGATGTAAGAGCAGGGACAGGAGCACGCCCATGACGACACCGATCTCGACACCGAGGAACAGCGTCCCGAGGATGGTCGCGGCCATCGCCGAAAAATCGGCCTTCGAATACGCCCACACCCGACGCACGGCGGCGAAATCGACCAGCGACAGCACCGCTACGATGATGGCCGCAGCCAGGGTGGCCTGCGGCAGGTTGGCCAGCAAAGGAGTCAGGAACAGCGTGGCCAGCGCGATGCCGACGGCCGTGTAAATCCCTGCAGCAGGCGTCTCCGCCCCCGCGTCGAAATTGACGACAGACCGTGCGAAGCCGCCCGTCACCGGATAGCCTGCCGATATGCCCGAAGCGATGTTGGCAGCGCCGAGGCCGATCAGTTCCTGGTCGGGGATAATGCGCTGGCGCCGCTTGGCGGCAAGGGTCTGCGCGACGGAGACGGATTCTACGAATCCTATCAGGCTTATCAGGAGCGCCGGAGCAGCAAGCGCCCTGATCATGTCGATGTCGAAGATCGGCAGTGCCGGGACCGGGAGCCCTTGCGGGATTGCGCCGACGAGCGGCACGCCTTCCTCCCCAAGGTTAAGCGCGGCCGCAGCCAGGATCGTGACAGCAACGGCAAGCACCGGACCTGCTTTCGTGGCTATGTCGGAAAGCCGAGGCTTTATCCCGAGAGCCACAAGCACCGACTTCAGCTTAAGTCGAACAAAGTAGAGGAAGGCGAGCACGCCGACCCCGATTACCAGTGTGGGGAAGTTGGTGGATGGAAGGTTCTCTACCAGGCTTGTCACGATCTCGGGCAGGGTATGGCCGCTGGACGGAACGCCGAGCAGGTGCCTCACCTGTCCGGCAGCGATCAGAAGCCCCGAAGCTGTGATAAAGCCGGAGATCACGGGATGGCTTAGGAAATTCGCCACGAACCCGAGCCTGAAAAGGCCCATCGCCACGAGCATAACGCCCGAGATCAACGCGAGCAGCGTCGCGGCGACCAGGTAGGATTCGCTACCCTGCGCCGCGATCTCTCCGATGGCAGTCGCCGTCATCAGGGAGACGACCGCAACCGGTCCCACCGCGAGTGTCCTGCTGGTGCCGAAGATCGCGTAGGCAACGAGCGGCAGGATCGACGCGTATAGTCCCACCTCCGGTGGCAGACCAGCCAGCATCGCATAGGCTAGCGACTGCGGGATCAGCATGATCGTGACGATAACTGCCGCAACGAGGTCGTTGGTGAAGGTGGAGCTTCTATACTGCCGACCCCATTCGAGGATCGGCAAATGGCGTGACAGCCTGGTCATCGTGTAGCCTCTGAGATCTCAGGCTGTGCGGGCCTGCATCCAATTGTCAGCAAGCAGACGCGCCGCCCACATGCCGACGATCATCGCCGGGACGAAGGCGAGGGTTCCGGTCCCGCCAAGCCCGAGCGCGGTGAGCGCGGGACCCGGACAGAAGCCACCGAGGCCCCAGCCGATGCCGAAGATCGCCGGGCCGGCGATCACCCGAGCGTCGATGTCGTTTCTGGTCGGCAGGTGGAAGGTGTTGCCGATTACGGGCCTCTCGCGTGTCAGCACCAGTCGATAGCCGATGAAGGCGACGATTACCGCGCCTCCCATGACGAAGGCGAGCGACGGATCCCAGGTGCCGAACAGGTCGAGGAAGTTGAGCACCTTGGCTGGGTCCGCCATGCCCGAGACAACGAGGCCGATGCCGAAGAGAAGGCCGAGGGCGAGATTGACGAGGAAGGACATCTGATCAGCTTCCGATCATGTGACGGACGAGGAAGACGGTCGCGAAAGCGGTCGCCATGAAGACGCAGGTGGCGACGATGGAGCGGGCAGAAAGCCGCGACAGGCCGCAGACGCCGTGCCCGGAGGTGCAGCCATTGCCCCAGACCGAGCCGAACCCGACGAGGAGCCCTGCGGCAATCATCAGCGGAACGTTTGAGGAGACGGTCTGCTGGACGGCTTCGCCCGTCGCCACGGCAATGGCGACCGGCGCGGCGATGAGGCCGACGACGAAGCCGAACCGTGAAAGGAACGCGCCGTCGCGGTATGGAGGCAACAGCCTGCCGGCGATGCCGGAGATCCCCGCTACGCGCCCTTCCCATAGCATGAGAAGGGTCGCGGAGAGGCCGATCATCATGCCTCCCATCAGGGAGGCGATTGGTGTGAACTCGGTCATTGATCGTTTCCTTGCTGAGCTTTCTCCGGAAGCTCGCAGAACATCCGGTACATCAGGCCGATGAACTCGGTGACCCTCCCGTCCGCGAGCCGGTAAAACATGTTCTTCGATTCCTTGCGGCCGACGATGAGGCCCGCTTCCCGCAGTTCAGCGATTTGCTGGGAGAGCCCGGGCTGCCTGATGCCAAGCGTGTGTTCGAGATCGCGAACGGATCGCTCGCCATCGACGAGCGCGCAGACGATCATCAGCCGCGATGGGTGCGCGAACTTCTTCAGGAAGTCAGCCGCCTCACCGGCACTTGCAACGAGATCGGCGGTCTTGGGGGCCAGGTCGAGCTTCATTGGTCGTCCCATGCGGCGCCCTCAAGCGCGTCGAGCGGGAACGTCAGATAACGCTTTCCGTTCGCCTCCGGCTCTGGCAGCCGCCCTCCGTTCATGTTCACCTGCAGCGCGTGAAGGATCAGCTTCGGCATCGACAAGGTCTTGTCCCGTGCCTCACGCACCTTCACGAACTCTGCTTCCGTCCTGCACGTCGACATGTGCGTGTTCTTTGCCTTCTGCTCGGCCACCGTGGACTCCCAGAGCGGCTTTCGGCCGTCGGGCTGATAGTCGTGGCCAGTGAAGATGCGAGTCTCGTCGGGCAGCGACAGTATCTCCTGAATCGACCTGTAGAGCCGCGACGCGCTGCCGCCGGGAAAGTCGGCCCTTGCGGTTCCCGAATCCGGCATGAAGAGCGTGTCGTGAACGAAGGCGGCGTCGCCGATTACATAAGTGATGGATGCCAGCGTGTGTCCGGGCGAGAACAGGACCCGGGCTGGGATGTTTCCCACCTGGAAGGTCTCGCCTTCGGCAAAAAGCTTGTCCCATTGAGAGCCGTCGGCCGGAAAGTCAGGCCAGTTGTAGATGCCCTTCCACAGCTTCTGCACCTCGATCACCTTCTCGCCGATCGCCGTTGGCGCGCCGGTCTTTTTCTTGAGGTATTGCGCCGCCGAGAAGTGGTCGGCATGCGGATGCGTATCGAGGATCCACTCGACCTCGAATCCCTGCTCGTTCACGTATGCCAATAACGCGTCTGCGTTGCGCGTTGCGGTAGCCCCCGACTTCTCGTCGAAGTCCAGGACCGGATCGACGATCGCGCACTTCCGGGTCTCCGGGTCGGCGACGACATACTGGACGGAGAAGGTACGCTCGTCGAAAAACCCCTTCACGAGTGGCTTGGTCGCGTTCATTGCATAACTCCTGGAAGAATAGGTTTGTCGGCTAGCGGCCGTGTGCATCGAGCCATTTGACGGCGCCGGAGAGATCGAGACCGACGGACTGGCCCAACGGGATCACTTCATCCTTCTCCATGCGTCCGTCCAGCACCTCGCCAATGGCATAGAGAGTGGCGGAGCGCGTCCCGGTCTTGCAGTGTGCCAGCACCGGACCGCCCGCTTCCGAGAGAGCCTTCTGGAACGCCCGAACCTGGCCCTCGCTAACCTGTGCTGCGGTCACGGGTATGTGCGCGTAAGCAAGCTGCTCGCCTTCCGCGACCGAGCGGTTCTCCGCGGCCGTGGGCTGGCCTGGCTCCTCGCCGTCAGGGCGGTTGTTGATGATCGCCGCGAAACCTTGCACTCTGGCTTGGCGAATGTCGTCGGCCGTGAGTTGCGGCCTGACAAAAAGCTTGTCGGAAATCTGTTTCATGCGTCGACTCCTTGTGGCCCGATGGAGGAAGTTCAGACCGGATGACGCCCATGTATGTCGCTTGCGCAAAAATGCAATAGACAATCTGCAAGGATGCAGCGACCAGCTAACCCCGCTTGCGCGCGTGGGCGACCGCCTCACGGATCTGGTCAGGCTCCAACGCGCCACGATGCAGGCTTGTACCGATCACGAACGCAGGCGTCCCAGGCAAGGAAAGAGCTCGCGCCTGGCTCTGATTGCGAAGCAGCAGCGCATCGATCGCTTCCAGATGGACGTCCAGCGCATCTCGAACCTCAGCCACGTCGACGCCCCTGTCGCGCATCGCGTTGTCAATGCGTCCGTGTGACAAGGGCGCGGTCAGCTCCATGACGGCCGCGTGCGCCGCTGCGTAATGGCCAAGCCGGTCGGCTGCCAGCACCATTCGCGATGCATAGCTGACCAGGTCGCCATTGATCGGCCAGTCCTTCATCACAAGCCGGATACCTCCGTCCTCCTCCAGGATCTGCTTTAGGTGCGGGTGAAGGACCTTGCAGTACGGGCAGGCATAGTCGAAGAACTCTGCAATCGTGACGTCGCCTTGCGCATTGCCGAGAACCGGAAGCGCCGGATCGAACAGGACTTCGGATAGTGAGGGCGCCTGTCGCGCCCGAACCGTGACGGGTGACAGGGTCGCGCCGACGGCAAGCAGGACTTCTCTCCGGGAAATCATTTGGCCGTCTGCGCCGGCATTGAGATGGTGGCGGCCAGTCCATGCGGATTGCGGTTTCTTAGCGTGAGGGTGCCGCCCATTCTGACGATCGCCTCCTGCGCGATCGCGAGACCAAGGCCGCTTCCGGTCTGCGACTGTGTGCGGCCGCGGAAGAAGCGTTCGAAAACGCGAGGGAGATCATCGGTGGCTATTCCAAACCCCTCATCCTCGACGACCACTTCCAGGTTGTGCCTGGCGTTTCTCACCCGGACCACAACCTTGCCCTCCGAATGACAAAGAGCGTTCTCGATAAGGTTGCGCAGAGCCAGTTCAAGCAACACAGGATCAAAGCGCGCGACTGCCTTGTCGTCTGCTTCAACGCCTACACGCTCCCCGGCCGCGGGCATATCCGCCAAAATTCGCCGCACAACGTCCGACGGCACCCCCTCCGCCGGATGAGGGGCTCGGTCCGTCCCTTCGACTGCCGCGAGGTCGAGCAGTTGGCGGACAAGTCTCGAAGTTCGGTCCACGCCAGCGGCGATCTGGCGCAGTGCATTTTCATGGACCTCTCCGTTTTGGCTGGCGAGCGCCACTTGAGCCTGCGTCTTCAGTCCCGCAAGCGGCGTCTTCAGCTCATGGGCTGCAAAGGCGGTAAAGATCTTCTCGCGCTCTCGCGCCTCTTCCACCCGTCTGAACAGTCCGTTGAGCGCATGAATGGCAGGAGCGATCTCCTTGGACAGGTTGTCATCGGGGAGCGGGCGCAGGTCACTGGCTGCCCGGGAAGATAAGGAATCCGCCATCTGGTTGAGCGGTGACATGCCCCGGCGAACGCTTATCCAGATGACCCCCGCCAGGAACGGCAGGATCAGCGCCGCTGGAATGGCCAGCCCCTTGACGACATCGCCCACAAGGCGGTCACGCACATGCAGGCTGTCACCGACCATCACCCGAACGCCGAGATCGGGGTTCTCGATCGCATATACGCGCCAGGTCTCGCCATCGACTACGCTCTCAGAGAAGCCGCTGCCGGCGTCCGTGAGGCGATCCTCCGGCGCGTGCTCCGATCGCCCCACCAAAGTTCCATCCAGAGACCATATTTGGCATGAGAGCTGCCGCTCATAGGAGGGGTCTTGAAGCTGGAACTCGGTGGGTCGGCTTTCCCTGTCATCGGCAAGCGCCAGTTCGATCCGTTGCTCGGCGAGCAGCGAGTTGACCATGCGGGCGGCTTCCGTAAGACGCGCATCGAGCACCCGCTCCACCTCAGCTTGTGTGCTGACATAGATCCACATAACGGCGAGCAGCCACACCAGTCCGGTTGACGCGATCAGGATGGTGAGAAGTCTCGTCCGGATCGACCTCACGATCCTTCCTCCGCCAGCCTGTAACCCAGCCCACGAACGGTTTTGATGAAGCCGGCTCCGAGCTTGGAGCGGAGATTGTGAACATGAACCTCGACGGCATTGCTTTCGACCTCTTCCTGCCAGCCGTACAAACTGTCCTCGAGCATTGCCTTTGGAACGGTCGCTCCCGGCCGCTCCATGAGCGCTCGAAGTACGCCGAACTCACGTCGGGTCAAGGAGAGTGGTTTTCCCTCGAAGCTGGCAGTCTGGCGTGCGGGGTCTAGCGCGACCCCGCACCACTCCAGAATGCCTGACGCATGGCCAGCCCCGCGGCGCGCTGCAGCGCGCACCCGGGCGGCCAGTTCGTCGAGATCGAAAGGTTTGCCGACATAATCGTCCGCACCAGCGTCAAGACCTGCAATACGGTCTTGCACCTGGTCACGGGCGGTCAACAGAACCACCGGCGTGGCATTCTTGCGCTGTCTTAGAAAGCTGAGGACATCGAGCCCCGAACCGTCGGGCAACATCAAATCGAGCACGACGGTACCGTAACTCTGGGCCTTCAAGGCGGCATACGCATCTTCGCAGGTCGCAACTGCGTCCACGGTGAAGCCCGCGAGGCCGAGCCCTGCCGATAGGCCGTCAAGCAGCACAGGGTCGTCCTCAACTACCAGGATGCGCATTTATCATCTTCCATGGAGTGGTCCCTCAGCATCAAATAGTATTCATCTCATCCGACAAGCAGATGTTCCATCGTCGGGTCGGGAATGACGACGATCCTGCTGCCGTCGCGGACCTCGTCATGGAGATGAATGACATCCTGGTTGATAAGGCGGATGCATCCTGATGAAACAGCCTTGCCAATGCTGTGTGCCTCCGGCGTGCCATGCAGGCGGTAAAGCGTGTCTTTGCCGTTCTCGTGGATATAGAGCGCCCGGGCGCCGAGCGGATTGTTGAGACCTGGATCCATCCCGCCATTGGCAATACTATAGGGCTCCAGTTCGGGCTGCCGCGCCACCATGGAGTTTGGCGGTGTCCAGCGCGGCCATTTGCGCTTGTAGGCGACGATCGCCCGGCCCGCCCACGCGAAGCCGTCCCTGCCCACGCCGATGCCGTAACGCGTTGCTCGTCCTTGTGGCTTCACGTGGTAGAGATACTTGCCGGGCGTATCGACGATGAGGGTCCCCGGTTTCTCGTCCGTTTGATAACCGACTTCAGTGCGCCAAAACCGTTGGTCGAGCTGGGCGATGTCGACCTCCGGGACTGGAAACTGCTCATGCGGCATCGCGTAGTACATCGGCGGCACGATCGGCTTGGGCGCAGGTGGTGGCGGTTCGGCGACCGCGACAGAGGGCTGCTGAGCCGTCGACACGCACCCCGATAGAGCAAGTGCGCCGATCCCCAAGACGAACGCGCGCCTTGGAAGCTCGCAGCACAGTTTACTTCCTTCTGGATGCTCACTTGCGGGATTGATGTCGGATTCGCGCGCCATGTCAGTGCCTTCTGCTGGTTGAACGGCCGCGACCAACCCTTCGTACCTTAAGGCTGCCTTAAGCTCAGTGCCGCACCCGGCGGCACGACAGGTTCAATGCGCGGGCGGACGAAGGTTTGAACGTAATGAAGAAAACGGTCTTTGCGATCTTTGGCATGCTCGCGGTGCAGGCGGTCTTGCCGGCTGGAGCCGCGTCGCCGGCTAATCCGCTGCCGGTCGATGAGGCATTTGCCATGACGGTTTCGCCGGGTCCGGGCGGATCACTTACGGTGGAATGGGCGATCGCGGACGGCTACTACCTCTATCGCGACCGAATTGCGGCCCGCGCGCAGGACGGCGCGGACATGATCATCGAAACGGTTCCAGGAGTCGCCAAGGACGACCCGAATTTCGGGCGTTCAGAGATCTACTACGACAGGGCGCAGGCGGTGGTTCGCCAACCTGGCGCAGACCCGGTTGAGATCACCTACCAAGGCTGCCAGGAGAGCGGCATCTGCTACGCTCCGGAGACGCGGAAAATTGATCCTGTCAGTCTCGCCATCTCCGGCTCGGCTCCTGCCGAAGGGGTGAGCGTTGCGTGGTCGACGGAGAACGTCCCCCTGTCACCCGACGACAGTGGACCGCAGGAGACGCGCGGCTCGACAGGCTTGATGGTTGCAGCCGATCAGAGCCTCGTCCAATCATTCCTTGATAAGGGCGGCGCGCCCCTCGTACTCGTCATGTTCGCGTTATTCGGGATGCTGCTCGCCTTCACCCCGTGCGTGTTCCCGATGTACCCGATCCTGGCCGGCGCCTTGACGCGCGAGGGCGATCGCCTCACGCCCGGCAGAGGATTCCACCTGTCGGCGACCTATGTCCTTGGCCTCGCCTCAGCCTTTGCGTTGCTCGGCGCGATCGCCGGATGGTCTGGCCAGAATTTCCAGCTGGTCCTGCAGTCGTCCTGGACAAGCGGGGCGATTGCGACGGTCTTCGTGGCGTTGGCGCTGTCCATGTTTGGGCTGTTCGAGCTGCAACTGCCCACCGCATGGACGAGCTGGGTTGCCAGACGGACAGGCCGCTTGGGCGGCTCGACGGGTTCTACCGCCGCTCTCGGCTTCTCGTCGGTGCTGATCGTGGGGCCTTGCGTCACCGCCCCGCTAGCGGGCGCATTGCTCTACATCGCACAGACTGGCGACATCGTCCTCGGGACCGGCGCTCTGTTTGCACTCGGCATGGGCAAGGGATTGCCGCTGATTGCTCTTGGCACGCTGGGCGGTAGTGCGCTGCCGCGTGCCGGCGCCTGGATGGAGAGCATCAAGCGCGTCTTCGGCTTCCTCTTCCTGGCGACTTCCATCTGGATCGCCACGCCCCTGCTGCCACCCGGAGCTGACCTGGCGCTCTGGGCGATGCTGCTTGTCGGCGTTGCGAGCGTCGTGTTTTCGGCCACTCTATCCGGGGGCTTCGCGCTTGCTGTAGGCCGAACGGTGGGCGGTATCGCGTATATCTACGGCACTATCCTGATGATCGGGGCCGCCGCCGGCGGCACGGATCCGCTTAGGCCGCTCGCGGTATTCGCCGGTCGCGAGACGGGCGGCCCCGCTGTGGCGGAACTCGAGTTCACGCCCGTCGCCTCGGCACCTAGCCTGCAGACAAAGATCGCATCCGCGGCCGGTCAGCCAACCCTCGTCTATTTCACCGCCGACTGGTGCGTGACATGCCGCACGATCGAGCGAGGGGTCTTCTCCGATGAGAGCGTGCGACAGGCCCTGTCCGAATTCCAGCTGATCAAGGCCGACGTCACCGTTTTCAACAAAGCCAACGCCGAACTGATGAAACAGCTGCGTGTAGCCGGCCCGCCGACCATGCTGTTCTTCAAGGACTCGCGCGAGGTCTCCGGAACGCGGCTGGTCGGTGATGTGAACATTGAATCCCTCACGCGGTCGGCGGGCCAGCTGCGGGACCTGTGACATGAACGCCGTGACGCTCGGACCGCTGGTTCTTGCGGTTGATCATTATTCCGCGATCCTTGGCATCTTCGCCTTCATCCTGGTCACGGGAATGCTGACGCGCCGGATCGACAGCAGGTTCCATGCATGGTCGTCGTGGGTACTCATCGGTGGCGGTGCGGCGGCGCGAGCAGGGCATGTGCTGCTTCACTGGCGCAACTTCGCGGAAGAACCGCTGCGCATCCTGGCTTTCTGGGACGGGGGCTTCTACTGGCCTGCCGGGCTTGCGGCCGCGCTGCTCAGCATCTTGCTGGCATTGCGAACGGCGCGGCTGCGCCTGTGGGCGCTGCTTCCCCTGGCACTGGCGCTGGTGGTGTGGAACACTGCCTGGCAGCTCGCCAGCGGTACCTCGGCAATTGCACTTCCAGCCTCGAGTTTCGAATCGCTGGCGGGAGAAGAACAGGCGCTAGCCGCGGGCGGCACGCCCAAGGTCATCAATCTGTGGGCTTCCTGGTGTCCGCCCTGCCGGCGCGAGATGCCGATGATGGCCAAGACAGCGGCATCTGCCGAGGGCATCCAGTTCATCTTCGCCAACCAGGGCGAAAGCCGCGAGATGATCGAGCGCTATCTCGCCGAAGAAGGAATAGCGCTGGACACCGTGCTTCTCGATCGGTTCGGCGATCTTGGTCGCCACTACGGCGCGCCGGGCTTGCCGGCGACTCTCTTCATAGACAAGCACGGCGTCCTCAAACACGCGCACCTCGGTGAAATCTCGCGCGAGACTTTGCAGTCTCGGCTTGGGGAGCTGCGATCCGACGTCGATGAAAAAGGAGACAATTGAATGTTGACCAGAAGATACCTGTTGAAGGCAACCGCCGCTGGATTAGCTGCCGCGGCGCTGCCATCGCCTGTCCTTGCCCAGGTTGAACTGACCGTCGAGGAGGTCCTGTTCGATCCGCAAATCCCGGTATTGGGGAATCCTGGCGGCGACGTGACGATCGCTGAGTATTTCGACTATCAGTGCCCGTTCTGCAAGCGCGGCCACCAGGACCTCGTGAACGTCGTGCGAGAGGATGGGAACGTCCGCCTGGTGATGAAGGACTGGCCGATTTTCGGCGCCGCGTCGGTTCATGCCTCCAGCCTCGTGCTCGCCGCCGGCAAGGACTACGAAAAGGCGCTTCATGCTTTGATGGCAACCAAGGGCCGCCTTGGCGAAGAAGATGTCGACGCCGTCTTGGAGAAGGCGGGGCTGGATCCGCAGAGCCTTCTCGCCGCTTTTAGAAAAGATCAGGACCGCATCGACGGCATTCTCGCCCGCAACATGAATCAGGCGAACGCATTCGGGTTCGGCGGCACTCCCGCTTTCCTCGTCAACACACGGATCCACCATGGTGCGATGGACAAGCAAGCGCTGCGCGACGCGATTGCTGCTGCGCGAGAAGGTTGAGTTGGTGGAGCTTCGCTGGGAACATAAGGAAGAACGATCCGTTCTGCCGGAAGCAGGAAGCGGATGCGCGCTCCCGCTCACAACTGGAGGCCTTCAGTGAGCTACACGATTGACCGAAAGATCGACGGAGCACGCTTTGAAGATGTTGTCGAGAGAACACGGCAAGCTCTTGCTGACCAGGGGTTCGGCGTGTTGACCGAAATCGACGCCAAAGCGACCATGAAAAAGAAGCTGGATGTGCAGATGGATTCATACCTGATCCTCGGTGCCTGTAATCCAAGGATGGCGCATCAGGCGATCGGAATGGAACCTCGTGTCGGCGCGATGCTGCCCTGCAATGTCATCGTTCGAGAGGTAAAAGGTGGAGTGGAGGTCAGCGCGATTGATCCCGTGGCTTCTATGATGGCGATCGAAAACAACGATCTGAAAAAGGTTGCTGGGCAGGTACGGGAGCTGCTGGGCAGAGCCGTCCAGAGCATCTGAATGTTCAAGAGCAGCACAATAATCCCTGGCGAGGACACAGTAGCTCAGGATTGTTCTCATCGCGTATTCGAACGGAACTTCGTTGAGGCACGATGGTTGGATTGGTAGAAGTACTCTACTCTTGAGATGATCAATCATGATCCCATCAGCCGCAGAGCGAGTTACGGCTCACACATCCGACGACGTCAACCGTCGTATACAGCGGGAAACTGAGGACAGGATTGACTATTATGCCGGTCATCTCGCCGAGATCGATCACCGCTTGCAGGAACTTGATCGCGAATGGGATATTGAAAGAGCGCTTGAGGCAAACGCCTCGGCGCTCGCTTTTGCCGGAGCGGCCCTCGGGGCCACGGTGGATCGTCGTTGGCTTGCACTGCCCATCTTGGTAACGGCCTTCCTGTTTCAACACGCCGTACAGGGCTGGTGTCCGCCACTTCCGATGTTGCGGCGTATGGGCTTTCGAACCGCGAAGGAGATCAATCAGGAACGCTACGCTTTGAAAGCCCTACGCGGCGATTTCAAACGCGTTGAGGGGGAAGACGACAGAGGGGCGGCGGCGACACGAGCGGTGGGGATAGGAGAGGAAAACGCGGTTGGCAGACATCAGATCAGCAGAGCGTGAGTTCCCGGTTTCGGCCGGGATTCTGTTCGGCTTAGGTCTCGGCGGCTTCTTCGACGGGATTGTCCTTCATCAATTGCTCCAGTGGCACCACATGGTGACGAGTGCGGGCTATCCCGCCAACAGCGTCGAGAATCTTGAACTGAATACGCTGCTGGACGGGGTCTTCCACGCCAGCACCTACGTCTTCGTCGTTCTTGGGCTTGTCATGCTGTGGCGAACAGCCCACCGGACGCATCTGTGGTGGTCGGGAAAGCTCCTGCTCGGGACGATCCTAATGGGTTTCGGCATCTTCAATCTAGTCGAAGGCATCGTCGACCATCATCTGCTCGGGCTGCATCACGTCAACGAGACTGTTCCGCGCGAGCAGTGGATTTACTGGGACATCGGATTTCTGGTCTGGGGGGCGCTAATGCTGGTTGGCGGCTGGATGTTTTACAGATCTGGCAAGAGGGACTCGCCCGAAAGTCGCGCGCGCCCTGCGCGCTGAAGGTTACGGGCGCGCAGCCTAGAGAAGGTTGGATGTCAGACCCACTCCCTCCGCCATGCCTTACAACCGCTCCCCCAATTTTCGTTAACAAGCCGATCTCCTTCCGGCGAGCCGCTTCGCCCGGTCGTGGTCGTGCAGGCACCGTACCGCAGCGAGATACGTGCAGCTCCCCTGATCTTCGTAACGTTGGCGCTCTCAAACGTTCGCGGCAAGACGACCCAGCCGGGTCCTGCGCCTCACTTGGCCGTCACGCCTGGAAAGTTTGCTCCCCCATTGTCACGGTTTGTCGGTAACGAATTGAAGCTGCCGAACCATCCGCAATTCAACGCAAACGCCGCTTTGGCATCTTCTGGAATTAGAATTCCATAAAGTCTATTATTTTAGTAGATTTTTGGTTCGCGCCTGCGACGCCTGCCCTTACGATCTGTCTCATCGTCAATGACACACATGACGCAGATTGAAGGAGCAACCGCATGTCCTCACCCAGCCGGCAGATCCATCTGAATGCCTTTCTCAGGAATGTCGGCCAGCACGAGGCTGCGTGGCGGCTGCCGGAGACCAATGTCGCGGGCGTGACCGACATCGAGCATTACCGGCATCTCGCCCGGACGGCCGAACGCGGCAAGCTCGACGCCATCTTCTTTGCCGATCATCCGGTGCTGAAGGACCGCTCGCAGGATCGGCCGTGGGATTCGCTCGATCCATTCACGCTTGTCACCGCGCTTTCGGGGGTCACGAGCCATATCGGTCTCGTCGCGACGGCATCGACCACCTACAACGACCCCTATGGCATCGCCAGGCGCTTCGGCACGCTCGACCACGTGAGCAAGGGCCGCGCCGGCTGGAATGTGGTGACGACGGCGAATGCGGCGGCGGCGGCCAATTTCGGCTTCGAGGTCCATCCTGATCCGAACCAGCGCTACGAGCGGGCCGCAGAATTCCTCGAAGTCACCTTCGGCCTCTGGGACAGCTGGGACGACGATGCGATCCTCGGCGACAAGGAGGCCGGCGTTTTCGTCAATCCGGACGCGATCCACAGCATCGACCATATGGGGACGAACTTCCGCGTGGCGGGACCGCTTGAAATTCCCCGCTCTCCGCAAGGCCGGCCCGTCATCTTCCAGGCCGGATCGTCCGAGCCCGGCAAGGACCTCGCGGCGCGCTACGCGGAAGCGATCTTTACGGCGCAGCCAATCATCGAAGACGCACAGGCCTTCTATGCGGACGTGAAGGGCCGCGTGAAAGCCTATGGGCGCGATCCCGCCAAAGTGCTCATCCTACCCGGACTGTCCTTCTTCATCGGTGGCACCGAGGAGGAAGCCCATCGCCTGCAGGAGACATTCGAGAACCTCACTCTGCCGACCTATGGACTTGCGCAACTGAAGCGGATCACCGGCGTCGACTACGATGACCACGATCTCGATGCGCCCGTCTCGATCCCGCCGCGCGCTGCTCTGGCCGGCGATCAGAAGAGCCGCCACGATCTGGTGCATCGCCTGACGTCCAGCGAGAACCTGACGCTGCGCCAGCTTTTGCGCCGGCTCAGCGCCGGTCGCGGTCACCGCATCACGGCGGGCACGCCGGAGCAGGTCGCCGGAACGATCGTCGAGTGGTTCGAGAATGGTGCGGCCGACGGCTTCAACCTGATCCCGCCTGCCCTGCCGACTTCGCTCGCCACCTTCGTCGATCAGGTCGTGCCTATTCTGCAAAACAAGGGACTTTTCCGCCGGGAATACGAAGGCACGACGCTGCGCCATCATCTCGGCCTCGAGCGGCCGAGCGTCGGCGAGCGCGGATTCAAGGCGGCGGCCGAATAAGCAGGCGTCTTCCCCCTCGCTCTTCTGACACAGGAAATCCCTCATGACGCTCGTTCACCCCTCGCGCGCGCCCCTGCTGCGCGAAGCACCCGCCCGCTCCAGCGCGCCGCCGACTTCGCCGAAGCTGCTGCCCAAGGCCGGCTTTCCGCTTCAGCCGCTTCTCGGACCCTTGCTCGTTCTGGCACTCTGGTACGTCGCTTCCGGTGCAGGCTGGATCTCGCCTGCCAAGATGCCCGGACCGGAAGCGGTGGTCAGTTCGCTCGCTACGATGATTGCCAACGGCACGCTGGTGACGGACGTTGCCGCCTCCCTGCAGCGCGCGGCCACCGGCCTTGCGATAGGCATCATCGCCGGCTTCTCGCTGGCGGTGGTCGCGGGATTGACCCGCGTCGGCGATTCGCTGATCGACGGCAATGTGCAGGTGAAGCGTTCGATCCCGAACCTCGCGCTCATTCCGCTCTTCATCATCTGGCTCGGCATCGGCGAGACGATGAAGATCACGATCATCGCGCTCGGTACGATGATCCCGATCTACATCAACACACACGCCGCATTGCGCGGCATTGATCGGCGCTTCGTGGAACTTGGGCAGACCGTGTCGCTCTCACGCGGGCGTTTCCTGCGCCACATCGTGTTTCCCGCGTCGCTTCCAGGCTTCTTTACGGGCCTGCGCATGGCGGTGACCCATTCATGGACCGCGCTTGTCGTCGTCGAGACGATCAATGCGACGAGCGGCATCGGCTTCATGATCACCCAGGCACGCATCTACGGACAGACCGACGTCGTCCTGGTCGGCCTCGTTCTCTACGGCGTGCTCGGCTTCAGCTCCGATGCGCTCGTGCGCGCACTCGAACGGAGGACCTTGGCATGGCGCCAGTCGCTCGATCAGTAAGGTGGCAGGACAATGCGGTCGTCCGCATCGCCGGCCTGAGGCGGTCCTTTGACGGACGCGTGGTTCTCGATGGTGTCGACCTCACAATCGAGAAGGGCGAGTTCGTCGCGCTCCTCGGCCGCAGCGGGTCGGGCAAGAGTACCATTCTTCGCGCCGTTGCCGGTTTGGACACGGATGTCGAGGGGACGATCGACGTGCCCGAACGCCGCTCCGTGTTGTTCCAGGACTCGCGCCTCCTGCCCTGGGCACGCGTGATCGACAACGTCACGCTCGGCTCTTACGGACCCGGCACCCTGGAACGGGCGCGCGCGGCGCTGGCAGAAGTCGAACTTGCCGACAAGGCGGGAAGCTGGCCGAAGACGCTGTCCGGCGGTGAGCAACAGCGTGTCGCACTCGCCCGATCGCTCGTCCGCGATCCGGAACTGCTGCTTGCCGACGAACCGTTCAGCGCGCTCGATGCGCTGACCCGCATCCGCATGCAGCGCCTGCTCATCGATCTTTGCAGGCGCCATCAGCCGGCTGTGCTGTTCGTCACCCACGATGTCGACGAGGCGCTGCGCCTGGCGGACCGGGTGGTCATCACCGCCGACGGCCACCTCGTCTACGACCGCCACATTAGCGATGCGCGCAAATCACCGCTCCGAACCGAAGAACTCCGCAAGGAGATCCTCGCGAGGCTCGGCGTCCAGCCAGACTGAAAATGTTTCAACCCAACAGGCCAACCCGAAAGAAAGACAGCACCATGAAACCGAGAACCATCTTGCCCGCCTTCGCCTTCCTCGTCGTTTCGACATTCGGCCTCGGCACAGCTTCAGCAGCGGACGAGCCGCTGGCAATCGAAGTTCCCGAGGGCGTTTCCATCGTGCTCGCCGACGACGCGAACAACGTTGCAAACCTTTTGAAGCTGTCCGGCCAGGACCAGAAGCTTGCGGCGGACGTGAGCTTTGCCAATTTCTCCAGTGGCCCGCTGCGGCTCGAAGCGATCCGCGCGGGCGCCGCGCAGGTCGGTGCCGTCGGCGACGTGCCGCCGATTCTCGCGCATTTCTCCGACGCTGACGTCGTGATCGTGGGTGCCGTCATCACCTCGGGTGAAGGCAACACGCTCGCCACTGCACCCGATTCCGGCATCGAGACGCTGGAGGACCTGGCTGGAAAGCGGGTTGGCATCAATGTCGGAACCGCCCAGCAGGCAACGGTCCTGCGCAACCTTCGCGCCGTCGGCCTTACGCTGGACGATATCGAGCCCATCCATCTCGGACTGTCCGAGTTTGCCGACGCGCTGCGTGCCGGCCAGATCGACGCTGCCGTGTTGAAGCAGCCCGACCGGGCGCGCTATCTCGCATCGGTCGAAGGCACCGGTGCACGCGAGATCGATAACGCACCCGGCGGCAACACCAACCTCAAATATCTCTACGCCAGCAAGAGCGCTCTTGCCGATCCTGCTCAGGCGGCGGCGATCCGCGATCTCGTTGTTCACTGGTACCGTGCCCACCTCTGGAAGAACGACAATCAGGAGCTCTGGATTTCCGAGTATCTCGTCAAGGATCAGCGGCTGAGCCGCGAAGATGCTGAGATTGCGGCGGCCAGCGAAGGCGACGCAACCCGTATTCCGGACTGGGACGAACTGCTGGTCACCCAGCAGGACACGATCGACATCCTGCAATCGGCCGGTGAATTCGCCGGAAAAGAGCTCGATGCCGCAGACGAGTTCGACACGCGGTTCGACGGTCTCACCGAGGCGTCCCCGACAGTCAGCGACGGGAAGTCTGCAGCGCTCGTCCAGTAACGGCGACGTGCAGCAGCGACCCGGGGGACGATGCGGCTGTCTCCCGGGTCTTGACCGCCAGACCCGGCCCATTTTGCTGCACCGCAAACTTATTCCCGTCTGATCCGCTTTTAAGGGACAGCATGCCGCAGATCGCGATATGGACGCCACCGGTTCACTCGACTTAGTGGATGGCAAAAGCCGATAGTCAGCGTCCTCTCAACAGCAAAGCCTCAAGCGTGACATTTCCTTTTTCCCCAACTGCCGCCCATGGCGCACCGATCGAAGGCCTGCCGCAGGCAGCCCGGCCGATGATTTCCATCCAGAAGGTCGAGAAGACCTACCCGGCACGCGCAGGCCACGCGCCCGTCACTGCGCTTTCCGATGTCGACCTCGAAGTCGCTGCCGGCGAGATCGTCGGTGTGATCGGACGCTCCGGCGCCGGCAAATCGACGCTGATCCGCCTGGTGAACGGGCTGGAGCGCGCAACCAAGGGCACCGTTACCGTCGACGGCACCGATCTGACGACATTGCGCGAGAGCGAGCTTCGCCAGGCGCGCCGCTCAATCGGCATGATCTTTCAGCACTTCAATCTGCTCGCCCGCCGCACCGCCTTCGACAATGTCGCGATGCCGCTCGAGATCGCAGGCTTCGGCCGCCGCGACATCGAAGCGCGGGTCAAGCCGCTCCTCGATCTCGTCGGCCTCGCCGACAAGGCCGATCGCTACCCGGCAGAGCTTTCCGGCGGCCAGAAGCAGCGCGTCGGTATCGCACGCGCGCTGGCGACGAACCCGAAAGTCCTGCTGTCGGACGAGGCGACCTCGGCGCTCGATCCCGATACGACCAAGCAGATCCTGGCGCTTTTGAAAAAGGTCAATGCCGAGCTCGGCATCACGATTCTTCTGATCACCCATGAGATGAGCGTGATCAGCGCCATCACCGACCGCGTCGCCGTCATCGACGGTGGCACGATCGTGGAACAGGGTCCCACCTTCGACGTCTTCACCGCTCCACGTCATGCCACCACACAATCCTTCGTATCGAGTGTGACGGGCACGGCACTGCCGGAGGCAATCGCACAGCGCCTGCAGCCGGCTGCCGTGCAGGGCGCCCAGGCGCTGGTGCGGATCGTTTTTCGCGGCACCGGCAGCGAAGCAGCGTTCCTCAGCCGCATTTCGCGGGAAGAGGCAATCGATCTCTCCATCGTCCAGGGTCGCATCGACGAAGTCGCCGGCCAGACCTACGGCCAGCTGATCGTCAGCGTTGCGGGCGGCGACGGCCTTGCCGCACTGGAGCGCGGCGTTGCCAAGGCTGGTCTCACAAGCGAGGTTCTCGGCTATGTCCGCTGATTTTCTTCCTCCGCACATCCTGCGGCTCATCCTCGACGCCTTCCTGCAGACGCTTCAGATGGTGGCCATCTCGGGCCTGATCGCGACCCTTATCGGATTGCCGCTCGGCGTGTTCCTCGCGACCAGCCGCAAGGGTGAGCTGTTTGCCGCGCCGGTGCTCAACAGCACGCTCGGGCTGATCGTCAACGCCACGCGTTCGACACCCTTCATCATCCTCGTCGTCGCCATCGTCCCCTTGACGCGCCTGATTGCAGGCACCTCGATCGGCACGACGGCAGCCATCGTTCCGCTGACGATCGCCGCCGCCCCCTTTATTGCCCGCGTCATCGAAGGCGCGATCCGCGGCGTCGACCAGGGGTTGATCGAAGCCGCGCGCGCCATGGGAGCAACGCCGCTCCAGATCGTGCGTAAGGTGCTGCTGCCGGAAGCCCTGCCCGCGATCACCCACGCCATGACGCTGACGGCCGTCAGCCTGATCGGCTACTCCGCGATGGTCGGTGCTGTCGGTGGCGGGGGGCTCGGCGATCTCGGCATCCGTTTTGGATACCAGCGCTTCATGCCCGACGTCATGCTGGCCGTCGTTCTCGTGCTCATTCTGCTCGTCCAAGGCGTGCAGAGCCTCGGCGATGCGCTGGCGCGTCGCTTCGACAAGCGTTCCATCTCGTGATCCTCCCCTCAACCTGATTGTTCAACGAAGGAAAAAGACCATGAAACTCAAAACCCTTGCCTTGGCGGCAACCGTCGCCGTTATCGGGGCTGTCGCTCCCGCCGCAGCCGAGTCGATCAAGATCGGCGTAACGCCCGGACCGCACGCCCAGATCCTCGAAGCCGTCAAGGAACTCGCTGCGCCAAAAGGCCTCGAAATCGAGATCCTCGAGTTCTCTGACTATGTGGTTCCGAACGAAGCGCTGAATGCCGGCGACCTCGACGCCAACTCCTTCCAGCACAAGCCGTATCTCGACAACCAGATCGCCGATCGCGGCTACGACATCGTCGATGTCGGCTTCACGGTGAACTTCCCGATCGGCATCTATTCCGAAAAGGTCGACAGCTTCGACGAGGTTCCGGACGGCGGGACGGTCGCCATTCCGAACGACCCGACCAATGGCGGCCGCGTGCTTCTGCTGCTGCAGGACAACGGCTATCTCACCCTTGCAGACGATGTCGGCACCACGCCGTCCATCGCCGACATCGTCGAGAACCCAAAGAATCTCAGGATCGTGGAAATCGATGCGGCGCAGCTGCCGCGTTCGCTGCCTGACGTGGACGCCGCCGGGATCAACACCAACTACGCGGAAGAAGCCGGCCTCGACCCGGTCAACGATCCGATCCTGCGCGAAAGCCCGAAGGGTCCTTACGTGAACCTGATCGCCGTGAAGACCGAAGATCAGGATGAGGCCTGGGTCCAGACGCTGGTCGAGACCTATCAGTCGGATAAAATCCGCGATTTTATCGAAGAAACCTTCAACGGTTCGGTTCTCGCCAGCTGGTAAAACCGCCTAACCGCGACTTTGGAAGGCGCGCAGCGATGCGCGCCTTCTTTCGTTTGGAGAGGGCTAGCTGGGGAGACGGCATCTTGACCGTTTGACGACTCCGTTAATGTCTACTAGGTTGATAGACATTAAGCAGGAGGATACCCCATATGGCATACCGACTGATTGGATTTTCTGCGGCGACGGACGGCTCGTCCAAGATCACGGATCTTCTCACCGACTTCAGTGGACGCCTGGTTCAGGATGCCGCTTTCCAGCCTGCAGACATCACCGTCCACACGCTTTCGCACATCGAGAACGACCTCCGCTCGGCACGGTTCCGGTCCGAACTCGAGGGCCAGGCTCGCGGCGCATTGCTCGATTGCGAGGCTGCAGAAGCGCTGGTAATCGCCGCATCCGTCAAGGCCTATCGGGGATATCCCGGCCTTTTGAAACACCTGATCGACATGGCCGATCTCGAGCTCCTGCGGCGCAAGCCGATCGTGGTTCTCGCCATCGGGCCGGTTTCGTCGGCAACCCGTCATGCACGGCTGGAGCTGCGGCTTCTGTTCCGCAGCGTCGGCGCGACGAATGTGCGGTTGATCGGTGCGCCGCACACGCAATTCAAGCAGTTGATGTCGGAAGACCCTGGGTTCTTCCGGGCCTTCAACGAGCTTCAAACAGATCTCGCCGTCAGCGCGTCCGCAGCGAAGCAGACGCAACTGAGACCTGTTCGCGTCGCCTAAGTCGCCTCAGGCGCGCGCTTCGAAGCGATCGGTCCAGACGGCTGTGTGGGACGCTGCGAGACCGCGGCGTTCCAGGCCGGAGGCAAGAGCGTAGCCTTCGGTCCAGCGGCCGTAGCCGCTCGCAATGTTGATGTGGCCGGCATCGCCGAGATCGACGAGGCCGGAGCCCCAGGCCTCCGCGAATGACCGCGCTGCGGCGAAGCTCATATACGGATCGTTCTGGCTTGCCACGACGATGCTGACGAAGGGCAGACGCTCCCGCGGCATCGCCTGGAAATCCAGCCGATCGGGATGAAGCTTCTCGGTACGGTCGATGTCGCAGGGCGCGACGAGAAGCGCGCCGGCAACATGTTCGGCGACGGGCGAATTCGCCAAACCGGCCGTCAACACGCAGCCGAGGCTGTGAGCGACGATGATCGATCCGGGATGGGCGACGATCGCTTCTTCCAGGGTCGCCAGCCAATCGTGCTCGCTCGGCCGGCTCCAGATCGCTTGCTCGACCAGATACGAGTTTGAGATGTCGGACAGCCAATGGCGCTGCCAGTGGCTTTCACCCGAGCCGTTCAGGCCAGGGACGATGAGATAGCTTGCCATCTGGGGTGGCTCCTTCCTCGTTGGCAGTGACCGCGGAGAAAGTCGGCGGGCAGATCTGGGAGGCAATCCACCCGCCGAACCGGCGCGACAGGGAAGCAATTGCTTCGATGGCCGGCATACAAGGTCTCCAGGGCACCAGTGACGCCAACATACGCCGAGCCCACGGCAAACCTAAGAAAGTAAATTCTATAAATTCGATAGATATTAGCCGCGTTTGGCGCGACATCGTCGACAGTCTCGTTCAGGTTTCCAGGAAGGTTAAACCACAGGAGACCGACGATGACGTCGAAGCGCCAGATGAAGCTCGGAGCGTTTCTCTATCCGACCGGCCACCACGTCGCCGCATGGCGCCACCCGCAAGCCAATGCGCGGGCCGGTATTGATATCGAACATTACAAGCTGCTGGCTCAGACGGCCGAGCGCGGACTGTTCGATCTGCTGTTTCTCGCTGACGGCGTCGGCATGCGTGGCGACGATATCGACGTCCTGTCGCGCACTGCCATTCGATATACGGCGCAGTTCGAGCCGCTGACGCTTCTCTCGGCCCTGTCGGCCCTCACTAAGCATGTCGGCCTCGTCGCCACCGCTTCGACGACCTACAACGAGCCCTATCATGTCGCGCGCAAATTTGCTTCGCTGGACTTCCTGAGTGGCGGACGCGCCGGCTGGAACACCGTGACATCTGCCGATGATCACGAGGCTCTGAATTTCGGCTTCGACCAGCAAATCGCGCACCCGAACCGCTACAAGCGCGCGGAAGAGTTCCTCGATGTCGTGCGCGGGCTCTGGGACAGCTGGGAAGACGATGCCTTCGTCCGCGACAAGGAAAGCGGTCTCTATTTCGAGCCGGAGAAGCTGCACATCCTCAATCATCGCGGGCCGCATTTTCAGGTTCGCGGTCCGCTCAACATCCCGCGTCCGCCGCAGGGCTATCCGGTTCTCGTGCAGGCGGGATCCTCCGATGCCGGCAAGTCGCTCGCCGCGCGCACCGCAGAAGTCGTCTTCACCGCTCAGCAGACGGTGGAGGATGCCCGATCCTTCTACACGGACCTGAAGGGACGCCTCGCCGCCTTCGGTCGGCAGCCGAATGCGCTGCTCATCATGCCCGGCGTCTTCCCGGTCGTTGCCGAAACCCGCAGCGAAGCCGAGGATAAGTTCGCGGCACTGCAGGACCTCATCCATCCCGAAGTCTCGATCTCAGCGCTCTCCCGACTCTTCGGGCACGACCTTTCCCAGTTCCCGGCGGATGGTCCGCTGCCCGAGGGGCTGGCCGAAACGGAAGGCCACCGCAGCCGTCAGCAGGTCTTCATCGACAAAGCCAAGCGCGAGAATCTCTCGATCCTTCAACTCGCCAATTCGGTCGCCGGTGCGCGCGGTCACTGGCAGCTCGTCGGGTCGCCTTCGGACATCGCCGACGCCTTGGAGGAACGCTTCACCGGCGGCGGCGCGGACGGCTTCAACGTCATGCCACCCTACTTCCCGGGCGGGCTTACCGACTTCGTCGATCTCGTCATTCCCGAACTGCAGCGCCGCGGTCTCTTCCGTCAGCGCTACGAGGGCCAGACGCTGCGCGAAAATCTCGGCCTTGCACGTCCGGCCCACCCCGCCTCGCAACCATCGACAAACCATCGCCGAACAGCCTGACAGCGTCGGCCCAACCACAAGGAGACCCATTCCATGCGTCGTAGAGAATTCACCCATTCCGTCGCCGCCCTGGCGATCGCCACCACACTCGGCCTCGGCTTCTCGACCGGAGCCGCGCGGGCAGAAGGCCAGATCCGCATTGCCGAACAGTACGGCATCTCATACCTGGCGCTGCACGTCATCCGCGACCAGAAGCTACTCGAAAAGCATGGCGAGGCAGCCGGCATCGAGATTACGCCGGTATGGGCACAGCTGGGCGGTGGCGCCGCTTCAAACGATGCGCTGCTGTCCGGCTCGGTCGACATCGTCAGCGCCGGCATCGGCCCGCTTCTCACGATCTGGGACCGCACGCATGGCAATGCGGACGTCAAGGCGATCGCGTCGCTCGTCCAGGCGCCGTTCTACCTCGTGACCAACAATCGGAACGTGAAGACGCTGGCCGACTTCACCGAGAACGACAAGATCGCGCTGCCGTCGGTCGGCGTTTCCGTTCAGGCGCGCACGTTGCAGATCGCTGCGGCCAAGGAGTTCGGACAGGAGAATTTCGACCGGCTCGACAATCTGACTGTCACCCTGCCCCACCCGGATGCGACACAAGCGCTGATCTCCAATTCCGGCGCGATCACGGCGCACTTCTCGAGCATTCCCTTCCATGACCGCGCGCTCGAAACCGAAGGCGTGCACAAGGTGCTCGACTCCTACGAGGTGCTCGGCGGTCCGGCGACATCGGTCGCCATCTACACGACGACCGCGTTTCGAGAGGACAACCCGCTCACCTACCAGGCGTTCGTGGATGCGCTGGATGAGGCTGCGACATTCATCGAGAACAACAAGGAAGAAGCGGCCGACATCTATCTGCGGGTCAACAACTCCCAGGAAGATCGCGACTTCATCCTCTCCATCCTCAACGATCCGCAGATCTCCTTCGACCCGACGCCGCAGCGCACGGAAGTCTATGCGGATTTCCTGCATGAAGTGGGCGCGCTGACGAACCAGGCCGAGAGCTGGCGCGACTACTTCTTCGACGACCTCCATGCGCGTGAAGGCAGCTGACATGAACGCTCACGTTCAGTTCACCGCCGCGCACCAAAGGCAACCGCAAACGGCACCGGACGTGGTCACCGTTCAGGACGTGACGCTGCGTTACGCAACGGAACGCGGAACGCTGACGGCCGCGGAGGACATCTCCTTCACCATCCGCGAAGGCGAGCGGTTCGTGCTGCTCGGCCCTTCGGGTTGCGGCAAGTCCTCGCTCCTGAAATCGGTGGCAGGATTCCTGCCGCCGGCTTCGGGCTCGATCTCCATCCGCGGCCGCGCCGTCGAGCGTCCCGGCCCGGACCGCATGGTCGTCTTCCAGGAGTTCGACCAGCTGCTGCCCTGGAAGACCGTGATCGACAATGTCGCCTTCCCTTTGCGGGTCGCAAAGAAGCTCGATCGTGCAAAGGCGCGCGAGCGGGCGCGGTCAGCGCTCGACAAGGTCGGCCTGTCGCGCGCCCTCGACGTCTACCCGCACACGCTGTCTGGCGGCATGAAACAACGTGCGGCGATTGCCCGGGCGCTGGCGATGGAATCGGACATACTGCTGATGGACGAGCCTTTCGCGGCACTCGACGCCTTGACCCGCCGCACGCTGCAGGAAGATCTTCTGGCGCTCGTGGAAGAGCTGCGACTGACGCTGCTATTCGTGACGCACTCGATCGAAGAGGCGGTCCTGATCGGCACGGATCTGCATCTCCTGTCTGCGCATCCGGGCCGCACGATCAAGACGGTGCACACCTCCCATCTGACGCTTGCGGATGAAGGCACCGCCGCCTTCGACGATCTCGTCGGCGATGTGCGCCGCACGCTCTTTGCCAAGCCGGAGGGCGGTGACCATGGCTGAGCTGCAGCTTTCCGACAGATCCGCCGCGATATCGCCTGTTGGGCCGTCGCTCTGGCAGAATGTCTGGGTTCGACGCGTCGTGATCCTGTTGCTCATCGGCGCCATCTGGCAGGCGGCTGCGCTCTGGCAGAACAATCCGATCATGCTGCCGAGCCTGACCGACACGTTCTCGGCGCTGATTAACGGTCTAGCTCGCGAGGGGCTGGTGAGTGCGATAGCCGCGTCGCTGACGACGCTGATCAAAGGCTACGTGCTTGCCGTTCTCATCGCGCTTGTCCTCGTCGCACTTGCCACGACGAACGACTTCCTGCGCGAGACGCTGCAAACGCTGACGGCGATGTTCAACCCTTTGCCGGCGATTGCCCTTCTGCCGCTCGCGCTGCTCTGGTTCGGGCTCGGTGAAGCAAGCCTTCTCTTCGTGATCGCGCACTCGGTCGTGTGGCCCTTTGCGCTCGCGGCACTGACGGGCTTTCAGTCGGTGCCGGAAACGCAGCGCATGGTCGGTCGCAATATCGGCCTCACGGGCTTTGCCTATGTCTGGCAGATCCTGATCCCATCCGCCCTGCCATCGCTGATCTCGGGCCTCAAGATCGCCTGGGCCTTCGCGTGGCGCACGCTCATTGCCGCCGAGCTGATCTTCGGCGTGACGGCCACGTCCGGCGGGCTTGGCTGGTACATCTTCCGCAACCGCAACGAACTCTACACCGACAAGGTCTTTGCCGGTCTCGCCGTGGTCATTCTCATCGGCCTGGTCGTCGAACTTGTCATCTTCAAAACGCTGGAACAGCGCACCATCAGACGCTGGGGAATGCAACGATGAATGCAGTGACCAATTCCATTCATTCCAACAACATCGAACCGATCGCAGCGCCGTCCGGGCTTCGCGGTGGCAAGCCGAAGCTCGTCGTCTTCAGTGGCAACACGCGCCGCCCGTCCAAGTCGCGGCTCCTGGCGGGTGCGATCGCCGAGGAGGTGCTTCGCCGCGTCGAGGTCGAGATCAAGACCATCGATCTCAGCGAACTCGGTGACACGAGCCTTGCCGGCTGGGACAGCGGCAAGGTCGGCGAGCCGCTGAAGGCGATCGTGCGCACGATCGAGGAGGCCGATGCGCTGATTGCCGTCACCCCCGTCTACAAAGGCAGCTATACCGGCCTCTTCAAGCACGTCATCGACGGCGTGAAGCCCGAAGCGCTCAACGGCAAACCCGTCATCATCGGCGCAACGGGCGGCGGCTTCCGTCACGCGCTCGTGGTGGAGCATCAGTTGCGTCCGCTGTTCGGCTTCTTCAACGCGCAGGTCGCCGGCGCAGCGGTCTATGCCAGCGATGGCGAACTGGTCGATCCCGATATCACCGATATCGCGCTTGTCAGCCGGATCCGGCTTGCTGCCGAGCAGATCGTGCCCCTTCTGGAGCATCAATTCGCAAAATCAGCAGCTTTTCAGGCTTAACCACGCAGAGAAAGCCGTAAAAATGACGATGATAGACACGGCAGAG
Source organism: Georhizobium profundi (assembly GCF_003952725.1). Taxonomy (NCBI): domain Bacteria; kingdom Pseudomonadati; phylum Pseudomonadota; class Alphaproteobacteria; order Hyphomicrobiales; family Rhizobiaceae; genus Georhizobium; species Georhizobium profundi. The sequence goes on from NZ_CP032509.1 coordinate 3,338,122, forward strand.
CTATTGTTTAGCAATTCTCTAGACTATATATCGCAAAGCAGCCCAGTTTGGGCTGCGCGTACTCACTCCGTTGAGTGCGATGAAAGTCAGCCACGCCTTCGGAAGTCTTCTCGTCATGCTCACCCGCAAGGGAAAATACGGTCTGAAAGCGCTGATCCATCTGGCCAACAATCCGGATCGACAGTTCATCGTGAACGACATCGCCAAGGACAACGCGATCCCGAAGAAGTTTCTGGACACGATCCTGAACGAACTTCGCAACGCCGGCTTCGTGCACAGCCGCAAGGGCAAGGACGGCGGCTATCGTTTGGCACGGCCAGCCGAAGAAATCATGGTTGGCCACGTGGTGCGTGTTCTGGACGGGCCGCTGGCGCCTATCCCCTGCGCCAGCCGGACGCGTTACCAGCCCTGCGACGATTGCGACGTGGAGACCTGTCAGGTGCGCCACATCATGCTGGAAGTGCGCGAGGCGATCGCCGGCGTGCTCGACAAGTCGAGCCTTGCCGCCATGCGCGACATCGATGTGGACGATCCGGCCGAGGCGCTCCGCTACACCGTCTAAGGCTGCCTCGATGAGCGCGGCGGAACTGGCCGTGTCAGCCAGGCTGCAACAGATATCCGTCATCATCATCGGCGGCGGCGCCAGCGGCGTCCTCATGGCAGCACATCTCCTGCGGTCTCAGTCCGCATCCTTCCGCTTGACGCTCGTGGAACGCAGCGAGGCGATCGCCGAGGGCGTCGCCTATTCCACCGACCTCCCCGAGCATGTCCTGAATGTCAGCGTGAAGGGAATGAGCGCGCTTGCCGACGATCGCTCCCATTTCGAGCGCTGGCTCGGCGCCTTCAGCAACAACAAGATCAATCCGGCAAGCTATGTCGCTCGAAGCCTCTACGGGCTGTATCTGGCGGATCTTCTCAGCCATCTCAGAGCGATCGACGACGGCAAGCGGTTTCATACGGTGACGGACGAAGCCCTCGATGTCACCGAAACGCCAACAGGCGTCGAAGTGCATCTCGGCAATGGGACGAGCCTCATCGGCCATATCGCCATTCTTGCGACGGGACATGAAGCGCGTGCGGCACAGACCAGCGCTGGATCCAGCGCGGCCGGCGATGCCCAATTGCCGATCCTGATCGTCGGGACCGGTCTTTCGATGGTCGATACCTTTCTGGCCGCAGCACGGCGCAAGAACCATCCGCCGGTGATCGCGATTTCCCGGCACGGTCTCCTTCCCCATGCCCACACCACTGCGCCGCCGATTGCCATCGATGCAGCGGACATTCCCTTCGGAACGAAGCTCTCTTTCCTGATGCGCTGGCTTCGGGTCCTCATCGCCGAGCTGGCCGACCAGGGCATCGACTGGCGCAGCGTCATCGATGGCATGCGGCCCCATTGCCAGGACATCTGGCGCAGCTGGACGCCGGAGACGAAGCGCCGCTTTCTCCGCCACGCGCGTCCCTGGTGGTCGATCCATCGACACCGGCTGGCACCGCCCATTCATGAACGGCTGACGAAGGCCGTTTCCAATGGGCATCTGGCGGTTCAGGCCGCAACGATCGTCGATGTCGCCGACTCAGACGGTGCGCTCGCCGTGACGCTGCGCGGCCGGAAGACCGGCGAGGAGACGCTTCTCAAGGTTGCCCGGATCGAGGACTGCACCGGGCTTCATTTCGACGTGACGCAAAGCCGGCAGGCGCTGCTGCAAAACCTCGTGTCCCGCGGTGCCGTGCGCGGAGATCCTTTGGCGATCGGCCTCGACGTCACGGAAAGATGTGCCGCGATCGATCTCGATGGGAAGCCGAGCAAACGGCTCTTCGCCATCGGGCCCATCACGCGCGGAACGTTTCTTGAGATCGAGGGCATCCCGAACATCCGCGATCAATGCGCAGCCGTCGCCGCAACGCTTTCGGCGCGTTTCGCGAAGGTCGAGCACTCGACGACCGCAGAGTCTTGAGCAAATGGCGGTCTGAACTGAACCCACGCCTGGCTCGTCCTCTCGCCCCGTCAGTGCGGGAGGACGAGCTTGCCGCCGTTCAGCGCTTTGCCGATCACGGAAGGAAGGCGCATCAGGACCCTCACGCCGATCCATGCGGCGGCGATGGCGATCACCGGCTGTAGAAAGAACGAGACCGAGAACAATGGATCGCCATAGTTTCCGAACACACGCCGCAGTGGGATGCCGGCGAATTCGAACACGATCGCGTGGCTGCAGAAGAGCACGAAGACATAGGGTTCGAAGCGTTTGATCCGCGACCATTTGGACGACCCGGCGATGAGAAGCGTCACTTGCCAGATTGCTGCGGCCATGGTGATCCGCAACAGCGTGTCGAGCCCTGCCAGAACTTGCGGATTGAGGCTGTGCAGCGGGATACCATCAATCCGGATGAAGAAGAAGACAGCCGCCATGGGAGCAAGGCCGAGAGCAAGACACTTCGTCGCGCGGTCGACTTGACCGTCCTGAAACGCGCCAATCCGCAGCCAGAGGCCGATCGCGAAGAACAGCAGGAGTTGCGGCCGCTGCAGCAGCCATGTGTCCTGCCCGAAAAGCATGTAGCCGATCAACACAGCAAAAGCTGCTGTCGGCGCCCGGTAAAGAGCGAAGACGAGGAGTGGCGACAACAGGCAACAGACGAACAAGTCCCGCAAAAACCACAACGGCACGACGAGCGGCCATTCCTGCAAGGCGAGAAAAGCATTAGCGATGCCAAGCGGGCTTGCTTCGGGCAATTTGTCCCAGTTTCCGGAAAGCTGCGCGTAGATGATGATAAGAACGAACATCACCGCGTTCCACGCGATCAACGGAACGATCAATGAGCGCACCTTGCCGGTGACTGTGGAAAGGTGCCCCTTGGCGAGGCTGCCTGCGATAAGGAAACCGGAGACGATGCCGAGGAGCGAAACCGAGCTCAGGCCGATCACTCTCGTCAGCAGGAAATAGACGAGCCCGAAAGCATCCACCGGCAGGGTATAAACGTTTTCCGCGATGCCTGGCTGAACGTGCACGAAAGTGACGAGAATGATGCAGAGCACACGCGCAATCGAAATGCGGAACGACGTCGACCGAGACACCGGCGTCGTATCGGGAAAGGTCATGGCGAATGGCAGGGTTTTGTCCACGGTGAGACGACTCCTATCGGGTCAGCGGCTGATTGGGCTGGCGCTTCAAAGCCAGAGGCGCCAACCCTTCGATCCGATGTCCGCAAAGCGGGTCTCGATCAGATGATGAAATTGGGATTGTCGATATTCGGCCGTGGCAGTTCGAGTGTCATGCCACCGCCTCGGGCGCGCCTGACGCTTGGGGACGACGATCGCCCGATCTATGCGATCGGCGACGTGCATGGCTGTCTCGACGCGCTTCGGCGGCTTGAAGCCAAGATCGTTGCGGATGCTGCTACGATCGAGGGACGCAAGCTGATCGTGATGCTTGGCGACTATGTCGATCGTGGTCCCGAATCGGCCGGTGTGATCGACCATCTGCTCGAAGAGGCGCCTGCGGGGTTCGACCGCATCTGCCTTGCCGGCAATCACGAACAGCTCATGCTCGACGTTCTCGAAGGACGCGCGGGCCTCGATCGCTGGCGCGCACTCGGCAGCGACGCGACCCTCGCCTCTTACGGCATCGACAGCGAGCGACTTCTGCATCTGGGCAGCTCGAGCGCGGAAGTCGGCGCGATGATCGGCGAGACGGTGCCTGCTGCGCATCTGGCATTCCTGCGCGACCTGCCGGTGCTGCTCAGCACCCGCCTTCACATTTTCGTCCATGCGGGCCTCAGGCCAAACATGCCGGTTGCCGAGCAGAGCGATCGATCGCTGATGACGCTGCGCCTTGCGCCGAGTGACGCCACGCAGCTTCCGGATCGCTACATCGTGCATGGCCACACACCCGTCGCGCGTGTTGCCATGCAAAACCGGCGCATCAACGTGGATACCGGCGCCTGCTTCACCGGGCGCCTTTCGGCCCTGCGCATCTGGCGCGGCGGCGGGCGCGTCTTGTCCACATAGCCCCTCACCGGCCCTTCGATCAGCCAGACGCAGCATGACGGCCCGCCGCTCCGTCCAGATAGTAGTCGGCATAGTCGCCCATATATCGCTCTGCGCCACCGAAGGAGCCATATCGCGATAGCTTCGCCATGTCGGTCTTGTTCAAGATCGCGCCGAGTGTCTTGCCGGAGACCTGCGGCTCGTTTTCGAGCGTTGCCCGCAGCAAGGCGCGCGGTGTCGTGCCCCAAGCGGTCACCATGAGAAACGCGTCCGCGAGCGGCGCGAAGGCACGCGCATCGACCACCGGCCCAAGGGGCGGAAGATCGACGATGATGTAGCGATAGCTGCCGCGGGCATCTTCGATCAGCGCGCGCATGGCTTTGCCGGAAATGAGATCGGCCGTATGCGAAAGCCTCTGGCGCGTGGTTGCCGGCAGGATGGCGAGCCCCGACTGGCGGCTGACAAGAAGCGCCTCGCGCCAGTCATGCCCGTTTAAGAGCACGTCGACCAAGGAGCTTTGCGGTTCGATCGCCAGACGCCGGGTCAGCCCCGGATTGCGCATGTCCGCATCAATCAGCAGCGTCGACTGACCCGATGCCGCAAGCATGGCAGCAAAGTTCGTAGCGACGGTCGTCTTGCCCTCGCGCGGAAGTACGGAGGCAAAGGCGATGACGCGGCTTGGTTTTTCCTGCAGCACCACATCGGCGACCAGGCGCGCATTGCGCAGCGTCTCGGCAAAGAGCGACGACGGCGCGTTGACGGCGAGCTTGAGCAGCGCCGGACCGGGATCTTCATCCGCGGCAGCGGCATCGCCTTCGCTTCCATCCTTCGCAACCAGGGGCAGATAGCCCAGGAAGTCGATGCCCAGCGCCCGGCGAACATCATCGCCCGTGCGGAAGAAGCGCTCGCGGAACTCCTGAACCGCGCCGATCCCCGTACCTGAGAACATGCCGAGGACGAGCGCCAGCCCCAGCGTCAATGTCTTGCTCGGAGCCGATGGCCGCGTCGGGTTGGAGGCTTCCGAGATGACGCGCGCCTTGGCGATAGGGAACGTCTGCTGCTGCGAGGCTTCCTCGTAGCGGGCGAGAAAAGTCTGGTAGAGGGTGCCGAGCGCCGATGATTGCTGCTCCAACTCACGCAGTTCGACCAGGGCCTCCCCCGCGACCGAGTTTTCACCCGTGCGCGCACCAACATTGTCCCGAAGCGATTGTTCGCGCGCCTGCGCAACCTCGTATTCGTTGCGGTAGCTCGCCGTAACCTGCTGCAGCTCCTGGTATATCTGCCGGCTGAGATCGGCCGACTGCCGCCGGAGTGTGACGGCCTGCGGATGGTCCTCGCCGAAGCGCTCAGAAATTTCGCTCTCGCGCTCGACCATGTTGAGGTAGCGGCTTTTCAGTTCGTTGAGCGATGCGCTGTTGGCAATGTCGGTGGGGATGACGGCGCTCAGCACCGCCTGCTCCGGACCTTCCTCGATGATCGCCTGAAAACGCTGATACCGCGCTCGCGCATTGGCGGTTTCGGCCTGCGCCAGGATCAGCTGCTCGTTGACTTCGGAGAGCTGCTGATCGGAGACGAGCTCGCCGCTCACAGCCGTGAGGTTGTTCTCGGCCCGGAACCGCTCTGCGCGCAACGATGCGGCGAGCCATTCGGTGCGCAGGTTCTCCAGCCGACTTTGCAGCCAGACAGTGGCCTGCTGGGTCGCATCGAAATTGGCGTTCAACTGATCGGCGAGATACTGGTTGGCATAGGCGCGCGCGATCGCCCCAGCAAGCGCGGCATCCTTGGCGCTGTAGCGCACCTCGATGGCGAAGCTTCGCCCGACACGCTCGGCGACGAGGTTGGCCTGCAGGATTGCAGCCGCCCGGCCGATCTGTGCTGCTTCCGACAGTCCTGCGCCCTTCTCACCGCTCGATGTGAGCGACGAGATGGTCGAGCGGATCTGCGAACGCAGCCAGACCACCGGAGACATCGGTGGATCGAGGAACAGTTCGTTGCGATGGAGGTCCAGCTCTGCAACGACCGAATGGGCGAGACGGGAGGAGCGGAGAATTTCGACTTCGCTCGACATCATCGTGTCGATCTGCATCGGTCCGGCCCCGTTACGCTCTTCCTGCGCATAACGCGTGAGATTTTCATCGAGCAGAATGCGCGTCGCGGCCGTATATGTCGAAGGCGTCATGAGGAGGTAGGCGATGCCGAGCGCCAGGCCGATCGCAGCCGCCACCGCCACGATCCGTGCGCGCCGCCACGCAATGTTGAGCAACCGGTCCAGATCGATGAACTGGTCCTTGTCCTCAGGCTGTTCGGGCGTCACGGCAAGGCGACGGTCCAGTGCGAAATTTCTCTGATGCATCTGTCGAGACGCTTGGCAGCGCCACCTCTTCGGAGGGGTTGGCCCTGCTCGGTCGATGGACCGGACAGGGTGATGGCCGAGAACCGATCAAGCAGACAGCTTGACCGCCCCGCTCGATCGCGCTTGCGCCACGAGATCGGAGATCGGGCCGAGCACGCGGTCGCGGATGTCTGGACGCATCAGCGCGAAGGCGACATTGGCCTCGATGAAGCCCTCCTTCGACCCGGTGTCGAACATGCGCCCGGCGAATGGTGCGGCGTAGAAGCTCTGGTATTCGGACAGGCGCAGCATGGCGTCGGTGAGCTGGATTTCGTCGCCTGCTCCACGCGCCTGCGTTTCCAGAATGCCGAAGATTTCCGGCTGCAGAATGTAGCGACCGTTGATGTAGTGGTTGGAAGGCGCATCCTTCGGTTCGGGCTTTTCCACCATCTCCGTGATGGCGAAACCTTCGCCCACCGGCTCTCCCTTGCCGACGATGCCGTAGCTCTTGGTCTGGGTCGGGTCGCACTGCTCGACGGTGACGACATTGCCGCCCGACTGCTCGTAGAGGTCCATCGCAACAGACAGGCAGCCGCGCTCGCCATAGGACACCATGTCGGGCAGAAGCAGCGCGAAGGGTTCGTTGCCGATGATGTCGCGGGCGCACCAGACAGCGTGGCCAAGCCCGTGCGGTGCCTGCTGGCGGGTGAAGCTCACCGTGCCAGCCTTGGGCTGGATGCCGCGAACGGCTTCAAGCTGCGCCGTCTTGCCGGCGCGCTCGAGCGTTTCGATCAGCTCCGGCTGGATATCGAAATGGTCCTCGATCACGTGCTTGTTGCGCCCGGTCACAAACACGATGTGCTCGATACCCGCAGCGTGCGCCTCATCGACGGCATATTGCACCACCGGCCGATCGACGACGGTGAGCATTTCCTTCGGCATCGCCTTGGTGGCGGGCAGGAACCGGGTTCCGAGCCCGGCGACGGGGATTACGGCTTTTCTGACTTTGGTCATCGGCTGTCCATTTCCGTTTGGTCTTGAGCGCCCCCAGCCCTCCAAAATCTGCAGGTTGTCAGCGGCTCTCCAAAAGCCGCCCTTTTGGTAGGAGGCGCCGTACACGCGCCATGATCGGCATTTTGAGATGCAGTACGGCGCGCGGGTCATGGAGCGCGGTGCGCAGCGCCCGCATCGGTGCCTTGGCCTTGATGTCGTCGACGAGGCGCAGAAAGGATGCAGCCTCCTCAAGGCTGCGCTTGCGCCGCGCCTGGGCTTGCCTCGCCCGGTCGTCCAGGTGGTGGTTTGCCACGAAGACCTCGTCGGCGCGGAGCATGGCTGCCACGTGCCGCTGTTCCAGAACGCGCGAAATCGAGCCATCACGGATGTGGTAGACATAGCCTGGCTGCGGCTCGACGACGCAAAGGGCGCCTGCTGCGAGCGCGGAAGCGATCAGGATGTAATCCTCGCCGATGCGCAGGCTGATGTCGTAGCTAAGCCCGTGTGTCTCAACGAAATCACGGCGCAGCATCGGCTTCATGTAACCCAGCGAATAGCCCCGATCGAACATCCGGTTGCCGGCAATGAAGGCCGCCAGATCAAGCTTGCCGAGTTTGCCAAGCGAGTCCGGCGGGAACATCAGCGTGCCCCTCGGCGCCGCATCACCCGCAATCTCGATATTGTCGACGACGATGTCGGCCTGCTCGCGGTCGGCGCGGGCAACGAGCCGCGCCATGCGCTCGGGGTGCATCGTGTCGTCGGAATCCAGTACGGCGACGTAGCGACCGGTCGCGGCATCGAGACCGGCATTTCTGGCTGCCCCTGGCCCGCCATTCTCGGCAAGCCGGATGAGATGCACCCGCTCATCGTCGATCCGCGACACGCTATCGGGCGTGTCATCGACGGAGGCGTCGTCCACCACGATGACTTCGACCTTTACGCCGTCCTGCTTGAGCGCCGTGCGAACAGCGCGCGCGACCGTGTCTTCTGCGTTATAGGCGGCGATGATGATGCTGACATCAGGCTGCATGGCTTTGCCCGCCTTCGCCGTAGAGCACGATTTCGCGAACGCCGATGAGGCCGCTGACGACCCCGGCATGCATCACTCCGCGCAGGGCCTGCCTGTTTCGCCTGACGGGCGAAAGGACGAACAGGGCTGCTGCAGCCACACAGAACGCGACTTTTGCGCCGGCTATCGCGACCTGCTTGATCTTTAGCAACTGCTGCGATGTTGCGAGAAGCCGGCCATGGGTCTGGCCCGTGCGGAACTTCCGCTTCGCCAGCCAGGACAACCTTGCCCGTTCGGCCGGTACCGGTTCGCTGGCTTGGGCATTAGGCGCGAAGGCAAGCGTTCCGCCGGATTGCCGCATCTGGGTGAAGAATTGCGTGTCCTCGCCGCCTGTGCGCCCGAGTGCGAGATCGAAGCGGCGGCCGGCAAGCGGCGGCGCCGTTCGGCGCATCAGCACGTTGCAGGTATAGCCGGTGCGCAATTCCCCACGCACGAAGACCGGCAGTGTGGAATGGAAATCCCCACGCCGCATCCAACCGGGCGCCCCGTCGGCATACATAGCCTCGACCGGGCCGAGGACCGCATCCGCGCCACTGTTCTGCATCTCCTGCAGGAGCGCTGTCAGCCATTGCGGCGATGCCGTGCAATCGTCGTCGATAAAGGCGATCAAGTCGGCTACCGCAGCATCGAGGCAGGCATTGCGGGCGGTCGAGATATTGGATGCCGGGCAATGCAGGTAGCGGATCGGGAAGGGATGAGCTTCACCGATACGCTTGACCAGCGGCGCAGCGCTCGGCGTTACGTCATTGTCCGCAACGATAATCCTGAGTGTCGTGCCGGCCGGCAAGCTCAATGCCGCGAGCGACGACAGCGTGTCGGCCAGCTGCGGCCGGCGATAGGTACAGACGCAGATGTCGACGCTGGTCATCGTGCCAATCCCTCCGCCGCCGGATGGGTCGAGGCTTTTTGCGAGCGACCGATCCCCGCCAGCTGCAGCCAGAAGCCGATGGACCAGGCCAGATGCATGACCATGGCCGAGAGGGCTGCAAGGGGGCCGAGCGACGTGCGCTCGCGCACGGCGATCAAGATCCCATAGGCGAGGCAGGCACCGATCCAGGCCAATGCGGGCAGGACGGCAAGCGCGTGAATGACGGCGAGAGCCGTGCCGGCAACGGCGGGCAGCACCATCATCGGGATCATCTGGCGCTGCTTCGGCACAGCGCGGTGTTTCAGGAGGTTCTTTGCCCGTCCGCGGCCATAACCGAGATACTGCCTGAAGAGCGGCAAAACGCTGGCGCGTGGATAGTAGGTCATGATCGTCCGGTCGGTCATCCAGATGCGGTAGCCCGCCTGCCGCAGGCGATAGTCGAGTTCGGCGTCCTCGTTGTGGCTGAAGCTTTCGTCATAGCCGCCGACGGCGCGAAAGGCGGAGATCCGCATCAGCGCATGGTGGCCATGGTCGGTCCAGTGACCGGCTACCCCTTCGCGATGCTTGGAACCGCCATTGCCGAGCGGCGAATTCTGAGCGATCGCGGTCGCCTTCTGAAAAGGCCCCTCGCCCTTGGTCATCATCGAGACCGTGACCGCATCGGCACCGGTCGCGACGAAGTCCTCGATGAGGCGGTCGCAATAGTCCTGCGGATAATCGCCATGGGCATCGATGCGGATAACGCAATCGAATGCATCGCCGAACTGGGCGACCGCGAGGTTGACGGCTGCAGCCTGCAGCTTGCGCCGATTGGCGAGCAGCCTTACGCGCGGCTCGGCTGCCGCGAAAGCGCGGACGATCTCGCAGGTGGAATCGTGGCTTCCGCCGTCTGCAACCACGATCGTCAAGTCCAGCCGCTCGGCCGAGGGCATCAACCGCTCAAGGAGAGCGCCGATATGCGCCTCTTCGTTCAGCGTCGGGATCACGACGAAGCATCTTGGCATAGCAAGCATCGTATCGCTCATGCGGCGGCCTCCATAGGCTGGCTTGGTGCAAGCGCTGCGAGCCGCTGTACGAGCGCCCGGCAGTCTTCGACGCCATAGGTCCAGGTCGATGCATCGAGCGCCTGCTGGCGCGCGCTGAGACGCTGGAGCTCTTCCTTTGTTAGATCCGAAAGCCTCGCGACGAGATCATCGGCCGAGCCTTCGTCGAGCACGATGCCGATATTTCGCGCCTGCAGGAAACGCGCAGTCTCCGTGTTGGCGCGCGCGATCGGCACGACGCCATGAGCACCGCTTTCGTAGAGCCGGTTCGGCAGCAGCCATTCGGAGTTCTGGCCTGCCTCGAAGAAGTCGATCGCCCAGCAGAAATCAACCGCCACATAATGGCTCGGCAGGTCTTCCGGCTCGTAAGCACCCTCGAAGCGCAGATGGGGCGCATCACGGACCTGCGCATCGAAATCCGGAATTTCGCGGTAGGCCGGGCGGCCGCGCATGACCACCTCGATCGCGCCGTCCATGCGGCTGGCCACGTCCTTGAGGATGGCGAGCGAACGACTGCAACGCAGCGCTCCGAACCAGCCGATGACCCAGGGGCGCTCGAAACGCGGGCCGAGCTGCGGCACTCCACGCTCTCCTTCAAGCGCCAGCACCTTGTTCTCCACCAGTTCGACGGGTGCGCTCACCTGGCCATAGGGCTCGAAATATTCGCGCAGAAATGCGGGAGAGCTCGTCATCAGCAGCGCGGCATCTGCGGCGAGCCTGCGCTCGACAGTCCGAAGCGTCGAGGAAACGGCGCCGCTGCCGAGCAGCAGACGGTGAATGTCGAGCGATTCATACACAATTGCCGGGGGCGACCGGTAAAGGCCAGCGACGCGATGCGCGAGCGCCAGCATTTCGAGGTTGCGTGCGATGATGATGTCAGGCGCCGCCAAGCCCGCCAGTGCCTGCTTAAGGCCCAGCGCTGCACGGGCCACTGCAGCAATTCTCTGGGCAAATTGACCGTCGCGGGTCATGCCGAGGTCGATCGGCGCACCGGCACCGAGCCTTGCCGGAGCCTGTCGCCCTTCCCGCCTGAACCCCGCAACGCGCACCGTTGCGCCACCGGCCGACAGCATCGTCACGCGCTTGGCGACGGCCGGGTCTGTCACATCATGAACGAGATAAAGAATGGCCGGCATGGCGCACCTCAATCCATCATGCAGACGAGAGATTCGGGATACTGGCACTCTTCGCCGAGCGCGGTGAACGACACGCGGTCGATTTCCGCGACCCGAGGCGCGTCACTGTCTTCGAAAGCGCCCATCCAGGATGTGAGCGTGTCAGAACCCCAGACGCTCATATAGATCTTGGCAGGATGGCTCGGCAGCTTCGCGGGATCGGTTTCCTCGTGCACGAGGTCGCCGTTCACATACCAAGTGATGCGGTCTTCTTCCCAGACAAAGGCATAGTCGTTGAAGTCGCTTGCTGCGCCGCCCTCGACCGGCACGAGCTTCTCGGCGCCGACATTCTGGCCATCGACATATTGATTGACCTGAACGCGCGACGGATCCTTGCCGAGGATCTCGAAGTCGATCTCGTCATGCGGCTGATTGTGGACCGGGCCGATATAGGTGAAGAAGCCCGTGTTGAGGCCGGAGCCTTCCACCGCCTTCATGCGCACTTCGTAGGTGCCGTGATGAAAGCGGGCATGGGTCTGGGCTTCCGCACAGACATGGTCCCGCTCGCCGAGCGTGCGTCGCTCGAACGCCAGCTTCAGACGCCCGTCCGCTACGCTGACCTGATCCCTCGACCACGTGCAGTTCTGGTGAGCACCATTGTTCCAGCCATCGGAAATGTACCAGCGGGCAGGATGAAGACGATCGGCGAAATTCTCGACGAAGGATTGATTGCGTTGGATTTCCTGCGCCTCGGCCGGCACCACGGCGAAGACCAGCAAGGTAGGCAAAATGAGCTTGCAGCCATTGGCTGCCGACAGGGACGAACGCATGTTACACCACTCCAACTTTGGCCCGCCTCGCCCCGGACCGCACCACGACCTCCCTTCGGCAATTCTTATTCGAGTTTGCGGTGCACAATGTGACTTGGCGAGCGAAACGCGTCTGTTGGCGATAACGATTTGTGAGCAGGCGTTATCCGGTCCGGCCGTGACAGGGTCACGCTTTTGCGAGACGAGACCTGCGAATGCTTTGAACGAGGTCTTTGAGGAGCGTCCACTCCAGAGGCACGATCATCACGGCGTAGAGCACGGCGCCGAATAGCCCCGCCACTGCGAGTTGCATGATTGGTCCGCCAATCGCGTCGCCGCTCATTTCCAGCATCACCTTGGTCGCCAAGGCCATGGCGAAGGCGATGATCATGGGGCGGCAGAGGATCAGGAAGCTGCGCCAGAACGGGCGACCGTCGGCCCTGAACACCGCATAGCTGTAGAAGAACAGCGTCAGCCCGTTGGCGATGCAGAGCCAGACCATGGCCGTGACGAGGCCGCCGCTGACCGCGCCATAGGCAACCGCAGCGGTGACGATGCCAGCGCGCGCGACCGCTACCCACCACAGGACGCCGCTGCGGCCGATGCCCTTGAGATAGGGAATGAACGTGCTGCATGGCGCGAGGATGCCTTTGGAAAGCGCAAGCAGGCCGAGCACCGGCCAGGCCCAAGCCCATCGCTCGCCGAAGATCACCAGCATGGCCGGTTCCGCCACGGCCCATAGGCCGAACATCATCGGCGCGAGAATGAGCGAGCAGACCTGCGTCGAAAGGAAAAGGGCGCGCCAGCGCCGCTCGCGGTCTTCGGCCATATGACTGAAGGTCGGGAACAGCACCCCCATCAGGGCCGCGAGCACCACCTGGTTCGGGATGCTGGAGAACCGGTTGGCGGCCGAATAGGCGCCGGCGTCGGCAATGCCGAGGATCCGGGATATGACGATGAGCGGCGATTGGAAGGTGATGAAGTTGAAGACCTCCGATCCCATCAGCCCGGCGCTGAAGCGGCCGAGCGACAGGACGCGGGCGAAAGAGAAAGCCAAGCGCGGCCGGTAGCCGGTGGCCATGAACAATCCGAGAAGACGCAGCGTCGCGGAGATGAAGAGCTGCGCGACGAGCGCCCAGAGCCCGAACCCGACCAGCGCGAGCACGACGGCACCGATCGCACCGGCCGACTCCGAGAGCACGCTCCAGAACGCGTCACGGTCGAACGCCATGCGCCGGGCAAGCAGAGCGTAGGCGACATCGCCACACAGCTGGATGGGGATCAGGAAGGCGAGAACCTGCAGCACCATACCGCCGCCGGGTGCTCCCATCAGCGCCGAAAGCTCCTCGGCAAAAACATAGAGGGCAGCAGCCATCACGATGGCGATGACGAGATTGGTCCAGAAGACCGAATGGATGGTCTCCTCGTCCTCCGTCCGTTCGACGATGAGTGCTGCAGCGAGCCCTGCCCCGCCGACCATCGTCAAAAACAGCACGACGGTCTGGGCCACGGCGACGATACCGAACTCCTCCGGCGACAGCAGCCGGGCCAGGATCGGAACCGTGACAAACTTCAGCCCGAATGTGCTCGTCTTTGACAGGACGCTCCAACCGACATTGTTCGTGACAGTCTTCAACGAGATGGCGGGAGGCATCGAGGGGCTCTTTCGTCTTGTCGGATTTCGCCGGTCAGATATCGGCGGAAAGCCACGTTTCGTTTCCATCTCCCGGTTCAAGCCGCGGAGCCAAGAGGCTGAAAGACATGACGAAATGCAGCGTTGTCATTCCCTATTACCAGCGCGAGCCCGGCATTCTGCGCCGTGCGCTGGCCTCTGTCTTTGCCCAGACGCACGCGAATTTTGACGTCATCGTGGTGGATGACGAATCCCCTTGCCCTATCGAAACGGAGCTTGATGGGATCAATCCGGGGCAGTTGGACCGGCTGATCATCGTCAAACAGCCAAATGGTGGGCCGGGAGCGGCCAGAAATGCCGGATTGGACCGTGTTCCAGCGGATTCCGACTATGTGGCCTTCCTCGATTCCGATGATGAATGGACGCCCGACCATCTGAAAATTGCGCTCTCTGCGCTGTCACTTTTTGATGCCCAGTGTTATTTCGCCGCGATCGGGGGCGGTGACGCCTTCCATTACCATTTCGACATGACGGCGCTCAGCCAACGGACAGAACTGTCCCGGCTCTCGGACGACCCGCCGATCTTCGAAGCGGTAGATCTTCCTGGCGTGATGCTCGAAAACTGGAGCTTCATGCACCTGTCCTGCATGGTGATTGCCGCCCCGCTCTTTCGAACCATCCGGTTCGAGGCAAGCCTCAGGCTGGCCGCGGAGGACGTGCTCTTTTTCTATGAATGCGTGCGCAAGGCCAGCCGGTCGATCCTCAGCGACACGCCCGGTGCGGTGCGTGGCGAAGGGCTCAACATCTTCCACGGTGTCGACAACACCTCGCCGCAGTTCCTGAAGCAACAATTCAACACCTGGGCTGCGCTCGACCGGCTGGAGCGGCAGTTCGACCACGCGCCGAAGGACCTTGCCTCGATTGAAGGCTACAAGCAGACCGCCCGTCGCCAGGCGCTGTGGGGGCAAGCAAAGCTCATCAAGCACCGCCGACCGCCTCAGCTCGGCGAGCTGGCCCGATGGGCCTGGCGCGATCCGAAGCTCATGGCGAGCGCGTTTGGCCTTGCCCTATCAAAATTCAGGAAGCAGGCGGAGCGGCCATGACACCTTTCTATTGGGAATCCGACCACGGCAATTTCGGTGACGATCTCAATCTCTGGCTCTGGGACTTCCTGCTGCCGGGCTTTCGCGATGTGGCACCCGATGTGCTGCTCGTCGGCGTCGGGACGGTTCTGAATGCGGATCTCTTGCAAAGCGGCGGGCGCAAGCTCGTCATCGGATCCGGATTCGGCTACGGCGCGCTGCCTGACATGAGCGACACGTCGCTCTGGGACATCCGCTGCGTGCGTGGCCCGTTGACGGCTGAAAAGGTCGGCTTGCCGGAAGCGCTCGGCATCATCGATCCGGCGGTGATGGTCGCCGACATGCCGGAATTCCAATCGATCAAGCGCAATGGCGGCACGATCTTCGTGCCGCACTGGGAATCGACGATCGGCAGCCTCTGGCCCGAACTCTGCCGTCTGGCGGGGATGGGGTATGTCGATCCCTGCGGGGAAGCGAAATCGGTGATCCGCGCCATCGCGAGCGCGGAACTGGTCGTCGCAGAATCGATGCATGCGGCCATCCTCGCCGACGCATTCCGGGTGCCGTGGGTCGCGGTAACGACCTCGAACAGCATCAACAGTTTCAAATGGACCGATTGGGCTCGCTCGGTCGGCGTGGAATATGCACCGCGGCGGCTGCCGATCTCGTCGCGCGCCGAGGCTATCGCAAAGGGTGCATCCTTCTGGGGTGTGGATTTCGCCAACCGGAAAATGACTGCCACCGCCCCCTCTCCGGACGGAACGACAGTGCTCGAGCGGCACGCTCCTGCCGATCAGGCCGGCAGCTCCGGTTTGCGGCAGTTGACGAAGCAAATCCTTTCGGGTCCGGCGACGCTTGCACTTTGGCGAGCAGCGCGAGCACCCGCGCGGCTCAGCGACGAAGCGCGCCTGAATGAGCGCAAAGCGCGCTTCTCCGCCGTGCTCGACGATATCCGCAGAGATTATTTCTAAGGCGTTGACTAGAAGCGACTATTCTTCGTCGGCGTTCCGCGCGGGAAGCAGATAGCGCGGCAGGATCGCCGGTGTTTTCGCGTTGCTTCGGGAGAGCCGAGCCCGCCTCTTGTCGCGCAGGACATCGGTCATCACGTGCCAAAGGGTGCGCGGACGTCCGAGAAGCTGAGCAACGGAAGCGCTGAGGCCGATCTCCTTCTTCCTGTCGAGGAACGATCGAAGGTCGTGGCGCCTGCGGATCTGCGCCTCGTGCCGGGAAAGCGCTCCTCGTTCCTCGGCAGTCAGCTCGAACTCTGCACCAATGCGCTGATCGGCCTCGTAGAGCATTTTCAGGTCGACCGTGCGGTGGCGACCGCTCAGCGAATTCGCCCGTACGGTCGCGCCATAGCCACAAGTATGGACCACGCGGTATCGGGCGCCGCTCGCTAGCGCACGCAGATAGAGATCATAGTCCTCCCCCAGCCGCATCGTCTCGTCATAGCGCAGCCCGTGGCGGTCGAGAAAAGCACGCTTCATCACCGGCTTGAGAAATCCGATCTCCGCGCGCTCGACGCCGGGCTGCGAAATATTGCCTTCGATGAACTGCAGCGTCGTGAGCGTGTAGGCATCTTCGGCGATGTCGGCCACGTCGAGAGGCGCATCGGCTTGCGCGGCATCGATGAGCAGGATGTTGTCTGCGATGAAATCCCAGTCGGCGGATTGACGAAGAAGCCGCTGAAATCGACCCGGCAGGATAAAATCGTCAGCATCCAGAATGGCGACGAACGCGGCGCTTGACGCTTCGAGCGCCCGATTACGGGCATAGGAAGGGCCGGCATTTTCAGGCAGTGAAATGACCTTCAAGCGACCGCTGCCATCGTCAACTGACGTGGCCACCGCGGCTGTCGCATCGCTCGAGCCGTCGTCGACCACGATCACTTCGCCGACTTCTGGTTCGTCGAGCGCTGAGCGAACAGCCCGGGCGATTGTTGCCGAGGCGTTCATTGCTGCGATGATGACGCAGACCGGGGCCTCCGGCTTGCTGCCCGCGGGAATTGCCATCTCGGGCCTCTCTCGTCATGGAGCGATCCGCCATTGGCGGCGGTGTCCTGCCGTGATTTCCGAAAACTATGGCGAAATGGTGCTGTGCAGCAACCGTGCAGGTGCCGCTAATGCCGGGGGCGGGTCACGGTACCGATGGGGCGAGAGGACGAGCTGTCAGTATTGTCTGCAGCGCTGGGGTGTTGGGTGCGACCTTCACGTTCGGCGCGTTGCGCGGCTTCGTTTTCCTTCCCGCTATCGCGCCAGACCATGAACAAGATTGCCGCAAAATAGCCGACCTGGATCGTCACGGCGCAAATGGCGGTGCTGACGAAGGTTGTCCAGGCGGATTGCGTCAACGCAAAGGTTGCAATCGCAAAAACGACGAGCGTTGCGATCATACCGCGAAAGAAAAGCAGAAAGGACATTACCCGCCTCGCCCAGACATCAAAGATGGTCGCAGCGGCCCGCCAAGCCCTGAACCTACCCACTCACAGAAAGTCGGACTGATCGGCTGCATCCTCCAATGACAAGCCATCCGCTCTGCGAGCCCGACCTTCAACATATCCCACATAGCCGCGCTACCGCAATGTTCCATATGGATCGTTTGGTTGCGCTGCATCATTATCGGCGAGGACATTTAAGCAAAATCAGAAATATTTGGTAAACTGGACACCATCAATTCGCATGTTAAATTCTGTATATCTCGCTGAACTCCGCCTAATCCACGCTCAATGGAATTATATGAAACAATATATCTCTATAATCACGTTCATTAGCCGCGACGATTAATTCTATTTTTGATTTTTATCAACGAGGATATTCGTGCTTTGTATCGCAACGTCACAAAATATGATCGATAAGAGCTCAGCGGTCTGAATAACGGCACACATCTGACTTAACCACCACACTCAGGGGTGTTTATGATGCACCGCAGCAGAAGCGCGGTGTTGAAGTTGGAGAGTGTCATGAAGCCAGTCGCCAGATGGTCCGCTCGCGCGGACCACCTCAGTACTTTGTCGTCTATGCCGCCCGCGATTGGAGGCGCGGGAAAGCGCGGGTTCGACATCGTCTGTGCCTTGTCAGCCATCATTGTTCTTGCGCCGCTGCTCTGCATGCTCGCGCTGCTCGTCAAAGCTTCAGACGGCGGCAGCGTCTTCTACGCGCATAAGAGAATTGGCCGGCATGGGCTGCTATTCGGCTGCCTGAAGTTCCGCACGATGGCCGAAAACGGCGATGAATTGCTTACACAGCATCTTGCTACGTGCCCGGATAGCCGTATCGAGTGGCAGAAGACCCGCAAGCTGAAGGATGATCCGCGCGTCACGCGCGTTGGGCGCGTATTGCGCAAGCTCAGCCTCGACGAACTGCCGCAGCTCTTCAATATTCTGCTCGGCGATATGAGCGTTGTCGGGCCGCGTCCCGTGGTGCAATCCGAACTCGACCTCTACGGCAATGCCGCAGCGCACTATCTACAGTCGCGACCGGGGCTTACCGGCCTCTGGCAGGTTTCGGGCCGCAATGACGTGTCCTACCAGCAGCGCATCGAGTTCGACCGGCATTATGTCGAGAACTGGTCATTTTACACCGACATCAAGATCATCGCGATGACGATACCCGCCGTTTGCGCGTCGCGCGGCAGCTACTGACGCCTCGACGAGACGGGTGCAGCTGAAATCCAAGGACAGAGACGATGCATTTCTTCGCAGGCATGCACAAACGCTTCCTGGGCTATCTGGTCGGTATGCTGGTCGCCTCCGCGGCGCCACTGACCGCAGCAGCTCAGGACTACACGCTAGGCACCATGGACAAGGTCACCGTCCGCGTCGTCGAATGGCAAACGACGGAAGGCGCGGTGCGCGACTGGTCGTCCGTGTCCGGAGACTACACGGTGGGACCATCCGGCCGCATTTCGGTGCCGTTCGTCGGAGACATCGAGGCAGCCGGCAAGACCACCCAGGAACTTGCCGCAACGATCGGTGACGCGCTTCAGCAGACGCTTGGCCTCATGGATCGTCCCGAGGCAGCGGTCGAGCTTGCCGAGTTCCGCCCGATCTTCATGGCCGGCGACGTCGAAACACCCGGTCGCTACCCGTTCGATCCGAATTTGACCGTCCTCAAGGCGGTGAGCATCGCCGGCGGGATCCGCCGATCGACCGACACGGGCATGCGACTGGAACGCGATTTCATCAATGCCAGCGGCCAGCGGGACGTTCTGGCTGTCGAGCGTTCCAGACTGATCGCCAAACGCGCGCGGCTTCTCGCCGAGAGCTCGGGCCGTGACGAGATCGAGTTTCCTGCCGAGCTGAGCTCGAGCGAGGAAGGCCAGCGCTTGATTGAAAGCGAGCGGGCCTTCATGACCTCGCGCGCGCAACGCCTTGCCGTTCAACTGGCCGAGATCGACGATCTGAAGTCTCTGCTCGAGAGCGAGATAGCCGCGCTTGAGCGAAAGATCGAAACCCAGCAGCGCCAGACCGACCTTGCGCGGGACGAGCTTACGGGCATCGGCGATCTCGCGACGCGGGGGCTGGTCGTCAATGAGCGTGTGCTGTCGCTGGAACGTCAGATTGCCGATCTGGAGGGCCGTGTGCTCGATATGGAGACGGCTGCGCTGCGTGCGCGCCAGTCGATCGCCGAGGCGACCCAGGACGCCAATGCCCTGCGCGATGACTACGAGACGGGCATCTCTCAGGATCTGCAACAGACGGAAGCCGAGCTGAACGCGACGGAGTTGAAGATCACGACGCAGGGCAATCTGATCCTCGAAGCATTGGCACGTGCCCCGGAAGCGGCCGCCGGTGCATCTTCCGGTGATCAACTCCAGATCGGCTATGTCATCGTGCGCGACACCAATGGTGAAGTGGCCGAGCTTCCGGCAAACGAGAACACCCCGGTGCTGCCTGGCGATGTCGTGAAGGTCGATATACAGCCCGTGGCAAGCCAGTAGATGGACCGCTAGATGCGCATCGCCAAAGCGCACTTTCTCGATCCAGGCTCGAACGGTCCTTACTGCGTCGCGGCGCTGGCACTATCGATCGTGGTCTTCGCCTATTCGACGATCTTCGGCCAGATAGCGGTGCTCGCCTTCTATGGCGTGTGGCTGCTTCTCGTCGCCGTAGATTATCGCCGCGCGCTCGGCAATCCCTGGAACTACGCGTGGATCCTGGCTTTCTGCATTTTTTGCGGATTTTCTGTCTTCTGGTCGCTCGCGCCAAGCGTCAGCGCCCGCGGGGCGGTGCAATATGCCTCGCACATTTTCTGCGCGATCATCGCGGCACGGGTCTGCTCTGACCGGACTTTGACAATCGGCGTACTCGTTGGCGTGCTGGTCGTGCTGCTCTATTCGTTTGCGTTCGGCGGTTACCACTACGACGCCATCGACGGGACCTACAGCTTCGTTGGCGCCTTCGCTTCCAAGAACCAGTTGGGCTTCTACGCCTCTCTCGGCGTCTTCTTCGCCGGGATCTGCATCTTCGCCATTCCATTCGGCATCATGACGAAAGGATTTGCCGCAGCCATCGGGCTGCTGTCGGCCTATGCACTGGTCGCTTCGCAGTCGGCGACCTCCATCATCGGCGTGGCGCTGACGATGGTCGTGCTCGTCCTGCTGAGGCTGATCTTGACGTTTCGTCCGGCCATGCGGCGCGCCGGTTTCATTGCAGCACTCATCCTCGGTGTGGGGCTGGCGGTCGTCGCCGTGAATGCCGGCGCGATCGACGGCGTGCTCGGTCTTTTCGGCAAGGATGCGACGCTGACGGGCCGAACCTATCTCTGGTCGGAGGGAATGGCTGCGTTTCGCGAGGCGCCGCTTCTCGGCACCGGCTATCAAGCCTATTGGGTCCAGGGATTTGCGGAGGCGGAACG
Source organism: Georhizobium profundi (assembly GCF_003952725.1). NCBI lineage: Bacteria > Pseudomonadati > Pseudomonadota > Alphaproteobacteria > Hyphomicrobiales > Rhizobiaceae > Georhizobium > Georhizobium profundi. The sequence continues at coordinate 3,358,903 of NZ_CP032509.1, forward strand.
CCTGTGGGCCGAATTCTATATCGGTTCGCGCAGCGGCTTCCACTTCCATAACACCTATATCGAGGCCCTCGTGGAACTGGGCGCAATCGGCTTCGTGCTGCTTGTCGCGACCTTGCTGACCATCGTGGTCGGCCACCTCTTGCGCGTGCTCAATCGCGACCATGACCGCTCGTCCTACATTCTTCTGGGATTGATGGTGCTGATGGTGATCCGCTCCTTCGCCGAGGTCGATAGCCTGTATCCGTATTCGGTCGGCTCCTTCCTGGTGTATTTCGCCGGCAGTCGCTTGGCCCGCAAGGAAAGCCCGCAAAGCGCCAAGGCGGCAGGGTCACGCCTTGATGCACGTTCGCCCGGGCCGGGCATGGAAGCCGCCCGTCTGAGCTAGCCGAAGAGCCGCATGGGTGCGGCGACGCATCACAGGCTTCGGCTGCACTCGAATTTCGAACTGGACCAGAAGGACAACAAGAATGAACGCCTGGAACTTTCGGATCCGGTCCAGAGATCGGGACAAAGAGACCGACAGGCGGCGCCTCGACCGCCTTGCGGAACTATCGACGACCCTGTTCCACGAAGTGCGGCGCGAGAGCGACGGCATTCGTCGGCGATACGAAGCAGCCGTGGGGGACGCCGCCTTCGCGATGGAAGCGCAGGCCGCCGAAAGCGATCAGCGCAAACTGGAAGGTCGTATCGATGATCTGACTGACACGGTTCTGTCTTGCGAAGCGCGCCTGCGGGATCTCGATGTTCAGGCCGAATTCTATCAGGACATTCTGCAGCGGATTGCCACTTACCGATCTTCGAGCGACGTTTGACGAAAGCCGTCTTGCGGCACGCTGCGCAACGCCTTCTGGCTCGTGATCACGAGGTAGGCGGTGAGGAACATGATGCCAAGAAGCTTGAAGCTTTCTTCGATGAACACCTGCCCCGCGAACTCGACCGGCACGACATCGACGACCATCGAACAGCCGAATGCCGCGACGCAGGCGACCAGCAGCAGCCATGGCGTTCTTCCCTGCAGAAGCCAGGCTCGATAGCACGTCGCAGCCAGCAGAATGGCATGGGGACCGAGCACCAGGATTTCCGGGATACCGGTCGCTGCAATCGATTCATGCAGCATTAGAAGATCGTCCAGGCCCATGACCGCGGCAAAGCAGCCTCCGGCCAGGAGCAGACCGCTGAACGCCTTTTCCTGGGTATGTCTTAGGGCAGCGAAGGCCTGAAGCGCGCCAACTGCTCCGGCAATCCACAGGACGATCCCGAGATTTGAGACGAGGCCGAAATAGTTCGGATTGTTAGCGATCGCGTTGGGATCGCGCACCAGCTGATAATGGTCCACGCCCCACCATTGGTCGGCGACCAGCACGAGCGCGCAGATTGCAGCGGCGACGATGACGATGCCTACCCCAACCTTGATATCGTCGGATGCGATCGGCAGTCGCGAAGAGGCAATGCGAACCGCAGGTACAGCCATGGCCGACAATCTCCATCGCAACGCTACACGCCACGTCGAGGACGATCATCATGCAGTTCATGACAGTTTTGTGACGTTCATTGCGACAGTTGCATGATGGATCTGTCGGCTCCTGGAAACGCAGGTGTCGTGGTAGGCCTGCAGCTCTGCTAGCGTGGAACGATGAGCAGCCCAACGCACCAGCATTGCAGCCTCGTCGTTCCGGCGCTTCGCGAGCGTAATGGGCAATTGACCGACGTACTGCTTTCGGGCGGGCGAACTGTCAGCGTTTACAACATAGCCTGGGGCCAGGATCTCGGTGACGATTTCGAACATGTCACGACAAATATCTCACCCGGCATAGGCGGCGCGACCGTCGACATGTTCTTTACCGACGAGATCGAAAAGGTCGTTGCCCCCGAAACCGGCGCGGTGATCTGGCGATCGGACGGCACGCCCACCGTCCGATAGCTGCGCTGATCAGGGCCACTCTGAATGGGACTTGACGGACCCCGCAATGACCTCTGACATGACTGCTGCTAACGGCTGAGAAAAATCCTCAGCCTGCATCGTCCGGGCAGGCTTCGTCGGCAGCTGCGGCAGACGTTTCCTCGCCCTGCTGCTGCGCCGCTACGTCATCGGAGGACATTGCCTGGTCTTCGTTGGCTTCCAGCGGCATCGTCGATCCATCCTTGGCGACGCTTCCCGTTTCCGCATTGGCGTTCGCATCCGCCGCACCTTCCAGAGGCGCGATCGATCCGTCCTTGGATATAGCTCCTGCGGCATTTGCTTCAGTGTCGGCGCATTGTGCGTAGGCCGCTCCACTGGAAACGGCGAGTGCGGCAATCATTGCTGCGACTGTCATGATCTTGGACATCGTACATCTCCTTCTCCGTGAGGAGACGGAACAGGCCCGGATGCGCGATGTTCCGGGGCAGTACCAAAGGGCTGTATGTCTGCTGTCGACGGACGGACCTTCGGCCGTGGAGCTTGTGTCGTCCTAAGAGGCGATCAGCATTCGGCCCGCGTTTAATCGGGCCGAATGCGCCGACAGTCTCGGCCGTCATGCCGTCGGCACGGTACCGCCATCGATGATGAATTCGGCACCGTTGATGCTCGCTGCCCGGTCGGATGCGAGGAAGGCAATCAGGTTGGCGATCTCGTCCGGAGTGGATGGTCGGCCGATCGGGATGCCGCCGAGCGAGGCCATGATCAGCCGCTTGCCTTCTTCCACGCCGCCGCCGTGCTCGGCGCCAAGCCGCTCGGCGAGGCTCACGGAAGCCTCCGTCTCGATCCAGCCGGGTGACACCCGGACGACGCGCACGCCGCGCGGTGCAACCTCTTTCGACAGGCTCTTGCTATAGGTCGAGAGCGCAGCCTTGGCGGCGGCGTAGCCGGTAGTTGCTTCCGGCAATGGCAGTGCCGCCTGGATCGAGGTGACGTGGATGACAACGCCGCTTTTGCGATCGAGCATCCCGGGCAACAACGCGCGATCGAGACGGACGGCCGGCATCAGATTGAGATCCAGTTCCTTCTTCCACTCACCGTCGTCGAGTGCCGCGAACCCGCCAGCCGGTGCGGATGATCCGCCCAGCATGTGGACGACGACGTCGACACCGCCCATCTCGTCAAGCACAGCGGCAGCGAGCGTCGCGCAACCTTCAACGGTCGTCAGGTCCGCTTCGACGAACGCAATGTCGTCATCGAAAGGCTGAGGCTTGGTGCGTGCGCTCGTCATGACGCGGGCACCGAGCGAGCGGAAGAGCGCCACTGTCGCAGCCCCTGCCCCCTTCGTGCCGGAGGTCACGAGCGCGCGCTTACCCGCAAGACTGATGAACGGCGTCATGGCACGATCTCCAGGTTCGCAATCCTGTCGCCATCGAGGACGAAGAAATAGCGCAAATCGACGGGGCTTCCCGGAAAGTCACCGACGAGGCGGCTCGTGACGACCTTCCGGCCAGCACTGTCCGCGATCGCAAAAGGCTCTGTCGTGTAGTTGTATTCGCTCGACGCGTTCGCCTTCCACTCTCGGATCGCATCGCGCCCGACATGCGTTCTTTTCTCATCGCGCACGACGGCGTCTTCCGTGAAGAGCGCGGCCACGTCTTCCGCGCTTCCGGTTCTGTCTGTTTCGAAATATTCGGCGATGACCTTGGGCAGATGCGGACCCATGACTGTTCTCCTTTGATGGCATCGGCTGACATCAAGGTAAGGCTGGACGACTCTCGCGATAACTGGGACAAAGGCGGACGAGGAATTTCGAAAAGCGGGACAATGCGGGACGGTCTGATGGAACTCGAGGCGGTCATCGCGATCGCCAACAAGGGCTCGTTTCGCGCAGCGGCGCTTGATCTCGGTCTGTCGACCACCGCGCTGAGCAACCTCATCGGCAAGCTGGAGAAGCGGCTGGGCGTGCGCCTCTTCAACCGGACCACGCGCAGCGTTTCACTCACGGACGCCGGTCGCCAATTCGTCCAGCAGGTCGGTCCAGCGCTGCGGGAAATCCAGCAGGCCATGGCGGTCGCGCGCTCGCAGCAGGACATTCCGTCCGGCACCTTGCGCATCAATGCGTTCCCGACGGCTGCGCGGGAAATTCTCGCCCCGCTCGTCCTGGCGTTCGTTCGGCGCTACCCTCAGGTTCACGTCGACCTCGTCACGGAGGGGCGGATCGTCGACATTGTCGCCGAAGGGTTCGATCTCGGTTTGCGCAGTGCCGACCTCGTTCCGACCGACATGATCGCGCTTCCGGTGGGGCAGCCTCAAAGCTTTGCCGTCGTTGCGACGCCCGCCTATCTCGAGGCGCGGGGCGCGCCGATGGTCCCTCCGGATCTCTTCACCCATTCCTGCATCCGCATCCGCTTGCCCAACGGCGCGCTCTATCGCTGGCACTTCGAGAAGGAGGGGGATGCAGTTCAGATCGATGTTCAAGGACCCATCACGCTCGATGAGGCGAGCCTTGCCCGCATTGCCGTGCTGGAGGGAACCGGCATCGGCTTTTTCATGGAAGCCGATGTGCGCAATGACATCGCCGCCGGGCGCCTGGTGCGCCTGCTTCAGGACTGGACGCCGCAGCGCGCGCCGCTCTGCCTCTACTATCCGGGGCGCCGCAACCCGTCGGCTGCGTTTCGCGCTTTCATCGACATGGCTCGCGCGACCGCGTCGGTGGGCAAAATCTAATCAATTGCCTCAATAAAAACCCGTTACGCAATGCGATCCAACAGCTGTGCCAGAATGCATCAGTGCCGCCTTGGATGCGTCTCCGAAGCAATCGAGCAATTGCGTTCGCGAATTCTGTCGACCACTGTAGGCTCAATTGATTCGACCCTGAAACGATCGACATGCGGCACGAAAAAGCGAATGGGAAGGCGCGCCTCGTCAGCGCAACTTCTATTGCCTTACTTGGCTTTATTCTCGCCGGGTGCGGAACGCCGACGGATCTGCAGCGTGCCTCCACCAATGAGCGCATCGGCGCCGTCAAAGCGCTGGTCTTGCCGCCGCCCGGTGGCCCTTCGGTCGTCGATGTCGTGGAACGACGCTATTCCAACGCGATCCAACAGGATGTTGCGCTGTCGGCGGCCTCCAACGTTCCCGGTCAGAACCTGCTGCGCGTCCAGCTTTTCGGGCCGATGGGCACGGAGGCAGGGCAGACGTCTCTGTCCAACCTGCCCATCACGGAAACGACGATCCAGCGCGAAATGCGCGCCGCATTTCCTGGCGTGGCGATGCAGCGCTCGCCGCTTTATGCGCAAAACAGCTTCGGGCCGTTTGGCTATGCGGTGGGGCGCAGCGGGCGCGATTTGTGCCTTTACGCCTGGCAGCGGGTGACCGGGCCGACGAGAGCCGCACCCTTCTCGCCGCGCGGAACGATGCAGACGCGGCTGCGCCTGTGTCAGACGGGAGCAAGCGAACAAGCCCTGCTTTCCGTGATGTACGGCTATACCGTGACCGGCGGTTTTCCGGCAGCGGGCTGGAACCCGTTTGGCCCACCGCCGCCGCCCGACCCAAGATTGGGCGTGACAGGCAAGCCCGTGTTTCCGGCAGTTCCACAGCGTATGGAAACGGTTCTCGAGCCGGAGCCCGAGCCCATTCGACGCCCCGTCAGCCGCCGCGCTGTAGCACCCGGCCCGGCGCCCGCGCCTGCACAGGTGCCGGTCACTGCGCCCGTCGTGCGTGGCCCGATCGTGCCGCCGCCGCCGAGCGCTGCGACGGCTGTTCCCATTGTTCCAGCACCTCCGACAGTCGCCCCGGCACCTTCCAACGAGACGTCACCGCGTCAAATACAACCTTAAGTGATTTATTTCTTTATCTATAACACGCATTGATTGCTCTCTCGCTTTAAGATTGGTTAAGCATGACAACGGATTTCGGAAAACCCGCGCAAGCGGCATGGCGTATATCCGCCGAGAATTGTCAGCCAATCTAAGGATTGGGGCGACATGAGATGATCACTATCGTGCCGGGACCCTTCTGATGGCCAAGCCCCTGTTTGCGTTCGTCTGGCTCATCGCGGCCGCCTGCATCGTCTTCATCGTCTCATTACCGATCAACCTGCAGACGCACTTGATTGCCGGCACGATCGTGCTCCTGATCATGATCCTTCTGAAGCTTTTCAAATCGGAAGGCACTTGGCGGCTGGTGGCGCTGGCGTTCGGCACCGCCATCGTGCTGCGCTATGTCTATTGGCGCACGACCAGCACGCTGCCGCCGGTCAACCAGCTGGAAAGCTTCATTCCCGGCTTGCTGCTCTATCTGGCCGAAATGTACAGCGTCTTCATGCTGTTCCTCAGCCTCTTCATCGTTGCGCGGCCCCTGCCCTCGCGCCCATCTCAGCCGGTCGACGAGGACGACCTGCCGAGCGTCGATGTTTTCATCCCGTCCTACAATGAAGACCCGGTGCTTCTGGCGGACACGATCGCGGCTGCAATGGCGCTCGATTATCCGGCCGATCGGCTGACCGTATGGCTGCTTGACGACGGTGGCACGGACCAGAAGCGCAATTCCGACAACGTCATCGAAGGCCAGATTGCAGAAGCGCGGCGCGCCAATCTGCAGAAGCTCTGCGCAGAGCTCGGCGCTCGCTATTTGACCCGCGCCCGCAACGAGCACGCCAAGGCCGGCAACCTCAACAACGGGCTCGACCATTCGACGGGTGATCTCGTCGCGGTGTTCGATGCCGACCACGCACCTGCGAGGTCGTTCCTGCGCGAGACGGTAGGCTACTTCAACGAGGACAAGCGACTGTTCCTCGTCCAGACGCCGCACTTCTTCCTCAATCCCGATCCGCTCGAGCGCAATCTGAAGACGTTCGAAAAGATGCCGTCGGAAAACGAGATGTTCTACGGCGTCATCCAGCGCGGTCTCGATAAATGGAACGCGGCGTTCTTCTGCGGCTCGGCGGCGGTGCTGCGGCGCGAGGCGCTTCAGGAAAGCAACGGCTTCAGCGGCATTTCCATCACCGAGGACTGTGAGACGGCCATCGAGCTGCACTCGCGCGGCTGGAACAGCGTCTATGTCGACAAGCCGCTGATTGCCGGCCTGCAGCCTGCGACCTTCTCGAGCTTCATCGGGCAGCGCTCGCGCTGGGCGCAGGGCATGATGCAGATCCTGCGGTTCCGGTTTCCTCTGCTCAAGCGCGGGCTCTCCTTTCCGCAGCGCCTTTGCTATATGTCGTCCACGCTGTTCTGGCTGTTTCCCTTCCCGCGCACGATCTTTCTCTTCGCGCCGCTGTTCTACCTCTTTCTCGATCTTCAGATCTTCACGGCTTCGGGCGGCGAGTTTCTCGCCTACACGCTCAGCTACATGGCCGTGAACCTGATGATGCAGAACTACCTCTATGGGTCGTTCCGTTGGCCCTGGATCTCCGAGCTCTACGAATACATCCAGACGGTCCACCTTCTGCCGGCAGTGATTTCGGTCGCGCTCAATCCGCGCAAGCCGACGTTCAAGGTGACCGCGAAGGATGAAACGATCACGACGAGCCGCCTGTCGGAGCTGTCGCGGCCATTCTTCGTCATCTTCGGCGTGCTGCTGATCGGCGTCTTCGTGACGGTGTGGCGCATCTATGCGGAGCCCTACAAGGCAGATGTCACGCTGGTCGTGGGTGCCTGGAACCTTCTCAACCTGGTCATGGCAGGAGCGGCGCTGGGTGTCGTTGCCGAACGGCGCGAGCGGGCGGCGACCCGGCGCGTCCAGATCAACCGACGGTGTGAATTCGGCGTGGGCGACATCTGGGTGCCTGCCACGATCGAAGACGTCTCCGTCAACGGCGCCCGCCTCCGCGTCAGTGGCCACAGCGCGCTTGCCGCCGTCGACACCGGCCAAGCCAGCATCCGCTTCACGCCGCATTGGAGCACGGAGCCGGAAATCCTGCCGGTCACGATCCGCAACAAGGACCGTGAAGGCGACGCGGTGGCCATTGGCTGTTCCTTTGTGCGCATGAAGACCGTGCATCACCGCATGGTCGCCGATCTGATCTTCGCCAACGCAAGTCAGTGGACCCATTTCCAGGCCTCGCGCCGGCGCAATCCCGGTGTTCTGCTCGGAACAGCATGGTTTTTGCGCCTTGCGCTTTATCAGACCATCCGCGGCATCACCTATCTGTTCCGCACCGGAGATTCCGCCGTGGGCGCCCCTGCGCAAGCGAAGAGGGCACGCGCATGACGCGCACTGCAATCGCCCTTGCAGCACTGCTCCTCGCCGCCGATGCGCATGCGCAAGGCACGCCGTTCGACATGTCGCCCGAACGACCGATTATCGAGGAAGATGTCGCCCCCGAAGCACCTGCATCGCCGGAAGTCTCGACACCGGAGCGCGAAACGTCGGAGCCGGCAACGCCCCAACCCGTCGAGCCGCCTTCGCTCTCTGATCCAGACGGTCGTTCCGATGCGGATACGGAGCCGTCGGCCTCGCCTGCCCCAGAGCCGTCCGAGCCCGCAACATCCGCCGAAGCAGACACGCTTCGCTATCTCCTGCCGGAGCCGTTGCTGAGGCTGAATGGTGAAGGCAGTCGGCGCAACTGGGCGATTTATTTGACGGAGGAACAGGCAGCTTCAGCTGTGCGGCTGAACGTCGGCTACCGCAACGCCGTGGTCGTCGCGCCGGAAGCGTCGCGCCTGTCCGTTTCCATCAATGGCGTGTCCGTTCTCCACGAAAGCATCCAGGCGCCGGGCAACCCGGGCGAACTCACCGTCGATCTGGCTGCCGGCGTGTTGCAGCCGGGACGCAACGAAATCTCCGTTCAGGCGGTGCAACGGCACCGGACGGATTGCAGCATCGAATCGACTTACGAGCTCTGGACCGAGCTCGACGGAGCACGCACGTTCCTCGCCTTTCCGACATCCGACGCAATCGGCCTCACAGGCGTGGAAGATCTGCGCGCGCTCAGCGGCGACATGAACGGCAGCGCCGATATCGCGATCATCGCACCCGTTCTGGCCCGCAGCGACATCGGCGCCGAACTGCTGCGACTGACCCAGGCGATCGCGCTCTCGTCCAGCTTTCCGGATCCGCAGTTTTCCGTTGCGCCGAACGAGGATGGGCTGATCGACGGCCCGGACCTGCGCGTTTTTGCTGGAACAGCGGAGGATATCGCAGACCTGGCCGAGATCGAGCCCGCGCAGATCAGCGGCCCGACGCTCATGCTTGTCGATGGCGAAGGCAACACCTCGCCCAAATTGATCGTGACCGGCCAGACCCAGCAGGAATGGCTGACAGCCATCACGCAGATTGCGCAGCAGGTGGATCGGCCGGCCGGCGCACCGCGAGAATTTCTGACAACCGAGACGAATTGGACTCCGAATGCGCCGATGATCTACGAAGGGCGCGCCCTTAGCTTTGCAGAACTCGGTATCGGTTCGGAACAGTTCTCGGGACGCCGCTACGCCCGCGCCTTCCAGTTTGCCGTGCCCTCGGACTTCTATGCCGGCTCCTATGGACAGGCGCGGATATTGCTCGACGCCGCCTACACGGGTGCCGTTCTGCCGGGCGGGCTGATCAACGTCTACGTCAACGGCAACATCGCGACATCCGTACCCATGACCGCGCGGCGCGGCGCGGTCCTGCGCCAGTTTCCCATCAAGGTCACGATGGAGCACTTCAAGCCCGGCGTGAACACGGTGCTGTTCGAGGTCGACCTCATCACCCGCGCCGACGAAGTCTGTGCGCCGGGTGCCACCACCGACACCACGCCGCGTTTTGCGATCTTCGACACGTCGCAGTTCGTTCTTCCGGACTTTGCACGCATCGGCCAGATACCCAATCTCGCCGCCGTGGCCGGCACCGGCTACCCGTACAATCTGTCCCAAGACCCTGTGCCGTTGATGATCGGCCGGGGATCCACGGCGAGCCTTTCGGCAGCTGCAAACTTTTTGGCGCGCATGTCGGTCGCGAGCGGGCGCATCGTGCCGACGCAACTGGTCATGTCGGCAGAAATCGCCCGCGACCGGAGCGCGATCTTCTTCGGCACGCCGGCAAGCATTGCTGGCAGTGTTTTGACGCAGGTCGGGATCGACGCGCAAGCCGCCACGAACTGGGCGCCGGCGCGCTCTACCGGCCAGATCGGCAGCCCCGTCGCCGGTGAAAGCGTTCCGGTGACGATGGAGGCCTGGCGCGGTCAGATGCAGGCAGGCTGGATCGCGCGCACCACGGAGTCCTTGCGCAATTGGGCTTCGGAAACCTTCAACATCACCAGCGACATGCTGCGCTTCGCGCCTGAGCAGGACGCCCCCTTCGTGCCTGCCGAAGGGGATACGATGGTCGTTGCGCAAAGCATCAATCCATCGGGGACCGGCACCTGGACGGTCGTGACGGCACCGGATGAAGCGGGCATGCAACAGGGTGCACGCGAACTCGTGCGCAATACAAACTGGAGCCAGCTGGCCGGCCATCTGACCGCCTTCTCCGCTGACGGTCTGCCGGGGCGGGTGCTTGAATCCGGGACAATTTCACTGATCGAGTCGCAGCCGCCATCCTTTGCAAATTATCGCCTTATCGCCGCGAACTGGCTTTCGTCGAACATCCTGTCCTATGCGCTTGCACTGGTTTTCGTGTGCATCGTCGTGGGGGCTGCGACGTCGGGCCTGCTTTCGCGGCTTGGGAGACGCCGTTGAAGCGCCATGCCGTTGCCGCCGCATTTCTCGCACTTACCACCGGGCCAGCGATGAGCGAGAGCGCGCCGCCCATCAGCGACGCCGAGTGGTCGCTCTACAGCAGCCGCTTCGTCACACAGGAAGGCCGCGTGCTCGACGATGCCAATGACGGCATCAGCCACAGCGAAGGACAGGGTTACGGGCTGCTGCTCGCACAGATTGCAGGAGCTCGGGCCGATTTCGAGCGTATCTGGACATTCACGCGCAACGAGCTTTTGCTGCGCGACGACGGATTGGCGGCCTGGAAATGGCAGGCCGACGCGACGCCGAACGTCACCGACATCAACAATGCCACCGATGGCGACATTCTGATCGCCTATGCCCTCGCGAGGGCCGGCGCAGGGTGGGAGGATCCACGCTTCACCGAAGCCGCGACGCGCATGGCGGAGGCGATCGGCATGCATTTGACCTTCGAGCACGAGGGGCAGCTTCTACTTTCGGCCGGGGCCACCGGTTTTTCAGCCGAGGAGCGCGAGGACGGGCCGATCGTCAATCTCTCCTATTGGGTGTTCGAGGCGTTTCCGGTGCTTGCCGATCTGGCGCCTGACACAGATTGGGATGCCATCGGGCAAAGCGGCGTCGCTCTTGCGGCACGTGCGGGCTTCTCCGATCGCCAGATGCCGCCGGACTGGTTGTCACTTGCGGGCGAGCCTCGACCAGCCGACGGATTTCCAGCGGAATTTAGCTATAATGCCGTGCGAATCCCGCTCTACCTGATGCGAGGCGGGATGGGCGACGCGACTTATCTCGACGGATTGCGCGACGGCATGGTGGGTGACGACGGGGAATTGAACTTGATCGACCTGACGACGGGCGACGTAACGGAAACACTGAGCGATGCCGGCTATCGGATCATTCCCGCGATGATCTCCTGCGTCGTCGACGATGTTGCGATCCCATCCGATCTGCGTACCTTTGCGCCGACCGTCTACTATCCCTCCACGCTTCATCTTCTGGCACTCTCGCATCTGCGCGAGAACCATTCGGGATGCCTCGAATGAAGGCGCGCACGGCAGCTCTCGCCTTCACGGTCAGCCTGGCACTGGCCTCATCGGCGCTGGCACAGAACTGGCAGATTCTAGAAGGCGCGCGTCCGGGCGAACCGACCGGTGCGGTCTCGCCGGCGCAACCGTTCGCGGCGCAGGAGCAGCCCGCTCCCACACAGGAGCCTCCGGTTGTCGCACAAGTTCCGGCTCAGGTACCGGCACCGGCATCGGCACCTGCGGCGGATCAGCCGATGCCCGTCATCGACGAGACGGCGCTTCGGTATTTCGCGAGCCAGGGCGATACGCGACGGCTGGAGATCGAGATCGCGCGCCTGCGGGCTCTTTATCCGCAGTGGACCCCGCCGGCCGACCCTCTCGCGGTGCCGGAGAATGTCGACTCCCTGCTCGAAGCGATCTGGATGCTCTATTCGCAAGGGCGGTTTGCCGAGGCACGCGAGGCGATCGCCACGCGCCAGATGAACGACCCCAACTGGGAACCGCCCGTCGACCTTCTCGACCGCTTGACGCTGGCCGAGGCGCGCGAGCGTCTCGTCAACGCGTCCAATCTCGACCAATACGAAACGGTCATCCGCATCGGCTCTTCCAATCCGGGACTTCTGACCTGCAGCGAAGTCGACGTGCTGTGGCGGGTGGCCGAGTCTTTCGCGATGACAGAGCGTCAGGGACGGGCGCGCGACGCCTATCGCTACGTGTTGACCAATTGCGATAACACGGCGGAACGGCTTGCAACAATGCAGAACGCTGCGCAGCTGCTGAGCGCCGAGATGCGGGACGAATTGCTGGCGCTCGAGCGTTTCGACGATGCCGGTGCCGGCGAATTCGCGCCGGTGCGCGACACCATTGCACGCGATGCTCTGGCGGCGGCCGGCGAGGACGATACGATCGTGGTCGATGCGGAAACGCTCGCCCGCGTCGAGCGGCTCGCACGCCAAGGCGACGGGGGGAGCGATGCGCGTCTGCTCGGCTGGTACTATCTCGGCCATGACGATGCGCAAACGGCTGAAGAATGGTTCCGCATGGCCTTCGAGCGCAAGGCGGAAGGGGATGCGGCCGAGGGCCTGGCCCTGGCGCTGATCGCCCTCGACCGCTTCGCCGATGCGGAGGACATCGTATATCCCTACCGCGACGAAAACGAAGAGCGGCGCGGCGTCTATCTCGCCGCCTCTGCCAATCTGCTTGCCATCGAACCCCGCGTCGTGCTCAGCGGCGATGTTCTGACCCGCATCGTCGGCGAAGTTGCCGAAGCACGCAACGCGCCGGCGGCTCAGCAGCTTGGCTGGTATGCGCGCGCCTATGGCCAGCACGAGACGGCCGGGCAATGGTTTTCAAGCGCCCTGCAGTTCGACCCCGAGGACGAGGCTTCCGCCTACGGCCTCGCTCTCACTCGGTTTCAGTTGGCTGATGCAGCTGGGCTCGCGGAACTAAAGCGGCTGTGGGCCGGGCGATCGGAGCGGATCATGCTGGTCGGCACGCCGCAGGCCGAAGCTGCCCCTGCACCGCCCTCTCTCGCACCTGCCGTCTCGCCTTCACCGGCTTCGGCTCCCGCCCCTGCGCCCGCACAGGCCGCTCCCCTTGCCACCACCGAACCCATGACAACGCCGCTCGCCTATACGGCCGAGGAGCCGGTACAGCAGGCTCCGCCGCAGGCTGCACCCGTCATGGCTGCCGCTCCCCGTCCGCGGGCAATCCAGCAGGCTCCTGCGCGCGCGACCGGCGGCTGCACCCAAACGCTCAATCCCGAATCTCTTTCGCCCGCCTCAGCGCTTGCGCGCGGCTGGTGCCTGATGGACATCAACCGCCCGCTCGAAGCTGCGAAGGCTTTCGAAGTCGCGCTGAGGGGCCAAGGCGACACGGCCAGGGATGCTGCCTATGGCCAAAGCCTTGCCTATTTGCGCGCGGGTCTCGTCGACGAAGCGGCCGTTGCGGCGGCGAGCGCGCCGATGACGGCCGAGCGCGCCGGCGAACTTCAAGCCAATATTCTTTCAGAGCGTGCTTCAGGCGCCTTCGAGCAGCGCCGCTACGTCGAGGCGTTGATGGCGCTCGACCAGCGCGCGCAGATCGCGCCGGAGCGCAACGACCTGATGGTTCTGCGCGGCTACGCCTATCTGAACCTCCGGCGCTACGGCGATGCGGAGCGCGTGTTCCAGGCCGTCGCGGGCACCGGAAACCGGGATGGGCTTCGAGGCCTGGCCGCCGTTCGCGAACAGACGGGCCGCCAGCGCTAGGTTCTTTGGATGCCACGGCGCAGCAACTAAGGCAGGCAAACTCTTTTCGTGCCCCGCGAAACAGGAATGCCACCTTAAGGCATTGAGAGCATGATCTGTCGGAACACCACCGCCTGGCGCTGGTTTGCCCCGTAAGACGGCTTCTGGCATCGCGCCGGTGACAGCGATGCGGATGACTTCATCCATTTCAAAAGACCAATGGCCGGAAGGCAATATCATGAACCACCAGGATGACTACCAGTATCCACCACTCGAACCGTGGCGCGTCGGCATCAAAGGCCGTTGCCCGCGCTGTGGTGAGGGTCATCTGTTCAATGGTTTCCTGAAGCTCGCGCCGCGGTGCGAGGTGTGCGGACTTGATTATTCCTTTGCGGATCCAGCCGACGGGCCTGCTTTCTTCGTGATCATCTTCGGCTGCGTGCCCTCGATCCTCTTTGCCGTCTGGGCCGAAGTGTCTTTTCAGCCGCCCTTCTGGTTCCACCTCGTCGTTTCGCTGCCGCTGATCCTTGCGACGTGCATTCCGCCGCTTAGGCCGCTCAAGGGCTGGCTCGTCGCGAGCCAGTTCCACCACAAGGCCGAAGAGGGCAAGCTGGTTCGGCGGAACGACTAGTCGGTCTCCGCCTCCGATACTAACGGTCTGGCACGATCAGCCGGCTGACCGGCCCTTGAGCGCAATGCCTGATGCGCTTCCGGACCCCAGCTGAAACTCGCTGTAGTTCGAAACCTGGACGTGGTGCGTCGACAGAGGATGAGCGTGCGTTGCCGTTATGACGACGACCGCGCAACCAGCCGCCTCCGCGGCGGTGATGCCTGCTGGAGCATCCTCGAACGCCAGACAGCGCACCGCGTCCGCACCGAGGCGCTGCGCTGCCATCAAAAAGCAATCGGGAGCGGGCTTGCCCTTTGCGACATCTTCGGCGGTGATCATCTGTGGCGGCATCGGAAGCCCCGCTGCCGAAATCCTGCGCTCGGCCAGTGCGCGGGGCGCCGATGTCACGACAGCCCAGCGATCAGCCGGCAGGGACGCCAGGAAATGTGCCGCGCCAGCGATCGGCTCTACGCCTTCCGTATCGTCGATTTCGGCGCGCATGATCTTGGCTGCTTCCACCTCGGCGTCGATGCCCGGCAGGTTCAGCCTACGGATGGTGTCGATGGCACGCACCCCATGGATCGTCGGCAGGAAAGCGTCGAGATCGAGACCGTGCCGCAGTGCCCAGGCACCCCACACACGTTCCGAGGCCTTGATCGACGTCAGGATCGTGCCGTCCATATCGAAGAGGACTGCATCAAAGGTTCTGCTGAGGAAATGGTCGTGAAAGTTCATATTTCGGCGTCCTATCGATGTCGCGACGACGATAAGCTGATCAATCGTCGACGCTTAAATACTTGGATATGCGCGGGAACAAAATGGATACAATTGAGTTACAGCTAATGGATGAAGCCAAACGGGATGCTTCATGCCGAATTGCCTGCCCGTAAATAACGGGGTCAGGCCAAACAAGCTCCTGTCGGAACATCGATGACAAAATTGAAAGCACTCGCTGCTGCTGCGATCACACTCGCGCTCGGCAGCGGACCGGTCATGGCCGCATGCAACATTTCAGACACCCAGCTCGAGCAGGCCATTCTCGAAAAGCCTGAACTGCGCGATCCGGAGAACCGCTATCTCGTGCTTGACCTGCGTGCGCTACGCGACGCTGCATATCTGCTCTGGGTGTATGGCATGGAACGAGACTGCGAACGACTTGTCGGCAACATACGCGAACTGATCGCTGCTCCGGCCATGGGCCGCATGGGCAACAACGATGAGGACGCGGCCGATCAGCAGCTGGCCGCAAGTCAACCCGAATGGCACCGGCTGGGCCAAATTCAGGGAACGAGGGGAGCACCAAATGAGGGAGCACTGGTGAGCCTCGCCGATCTCGACCCTGGGCTTCTTGCCAGTGAGATTGTTGGCGCAGAAGTGCGCACGTCGGACGACATGATCGTCGGTGAAGTGCGCAACGTAATCATTGGGACACGCGATCGCTGGGACTATGCCGTGGTCGCTTCTGGCGGCTTCTTCGTGCCGGGCGAGGACAGCCTGGTTGTGCCGCTTCGATATCTCGTGATCGATCAGCAGCGGCGAAGCTTCTTCTTGCGCATCTCGAACGAGCAAGTGCAAGCGGTGCCGCTCATGCCCGATCAAGACTACAAATGGCTGGACGACGAAAGCTGGCGTGCGACCAACGATGCGATCTTCCAAAGCCTCGTTCCGGAAGCTGCTTTGCTCGAAGATGCGACCCCGTTGAAACCTATTCAGCAGTAATCGGCTGCTAGGTCGCTCAGAATGCCGGGCCGCCGATGGCGGCTTAGTCCATCCGTCATCTCACGACGACGCCTCGGACAGTTGAACCTGCGCGGCCTTGGAGACCCGCTCCTGCATCTCGCCGCCGTCGTGGCGGTTGAGCGTCAGGGTGCACTTTTCTAGGGTATTCCAGTCGGGGCCGCGCTCCATGAGCATGTGCAATTCGATCAATTCCTCCAGGTAGTGGGTCGTTTCGATCAGTCCATTGGCCGAATTGTACTCCACCACCGCCTTCCAGCGCTTGTCACCGTGAAGCGTATGCACGTTGCTCATTGGCGGAACTCCATCTGGCTGCCGACATGGTGAAGAGACAGATCGGACCCCTAGGGCCGAACCCACCATGCATGCGCTTATAATTCGGATAACGGCTCTGATCTTCTATCTTTTCGATCGCAACAGCAAGCGCACCTGCATGGCTTTGCCGCGTTAAGATCGCATTGGGGAACAGGCTCTATCATTCGCGCCGGGGCATCGGCGCAGCTGACGGGGCAAGCGGTTGGATATGGACAATTTCACATTCCTGCCGCCGCTGGTGATGCTGATCTTTGCGTGCGCCTATCTGCTCGTGTGGTTCTATGGATCGCGCGTCGCGATCTGGTGGGCGCTCGGCTTCGTCGGGCATGCGGTCGCGTTCGCCGGTGAAGTTGCGTTCCAGCCGCTCGGCGACGAAATGCGCACGCTGCTCGTCGATGCGGTGTTCATCCTCTCTTATCTCGCGCTTTCGCTCGGGCTATCGGCGCATTTCGCGCAGCGGCTTCAGGTCGGCCGTCGGATCCTGCTTTCCCTGGTCGGATTCGGTCTCGTCGTCTATGCAATCTTCGCAGCGGAAAGCCTGCGTTTCGAGCTTCTCGCCGTCGATTTCACATGCGGGCTGCTGTTGCTTCTCCCGATCGCACGCCTTGGTGGCTGGCCCCGGCAGATGGTGGACAGGGTTCTGGTCGTTCTCGCCGTCATGGCGACTCTCGACTTCGTCGGCCGCGCCCTGGTCTTCGCCGCGATCGCTCCAGCCGATTCAAGCTTTGCGACCTACGCAACGTCTTTCTATGCCTATGCGGCACAGGTGAGCGGAACGCTGATCGGGCTCAGTTTCGCGCTGGTCGGGCTTGGCGCGGTCGCGCTGGACGTGCTGGACCGCTATCGCGACGCGGCGGAGACGGACTATCTCACAGGCTTGCTCAACCGGCGCGGCTTCGAAAACATGACGCTCGCCCATATCGACAGGATGAGCGAGGGGGCCGTCATTCTGTGCGACATCGACCGCTTCAAGCGGATCAACGATCTCTATGGCCACGCTGCCGGTGACGGCGTGATCGCCGGTTTCGCGGCACTCCTGAAGCATGCCCTCCCCACGACAGCGCACGCCGCACGGTTCGGCGGCGAGGAATTCGTGATCTTCCTGCCGACGCATTCCAATCTTGAAGCCACGAGCGTGGCCGAAACCATCCGGGAAGCTTTCGGCGAAACCGACTTCTCGATGATCGGCATCAGGGAGCCGATCACGGCAAGCTTCGGTATCGCGAGCATCCGCGCGGTCGATCGCAGCATCCACGCTGCCATCAGCCGGGCCGATGCGCGCATGTATGTCGCCAAGAGCATGGGGCGAAACCGTGTCGTGGCCGACGACACCCCGGCACCTGCGGAAAGCGGTCACGCAGCTTCGGTGTCGGCAGCCGCCTGAGAGCAGCCAGCGTCGCCATCTGTTACGAGCCTATCGCCGGAACAGGAAGACCGCGACGGTCGAGGCACCGATGAAGACCGCGAGAATGCCCGCCGGCAGCTCGGTGGGCGCGAAGATGATGCGGCCGACCCAATCCGAAAATGCCACAAGCGCCGAGCCGATGAGCGCTGCCGCGATCACCTGATGGCGTCCGCGGCGCAGGCCAGCGAGGTTGGCGACATGGGGTGCAAGCAGGCCGACAAAGCTCATCGGCCCGATGACGAGCGCGGCGGCACCCGTCACGATCGCCGAAACAATCAGGATGGTGAAGCGAACGGCGCGGATGGGCAGACCGAGACCGCGCGCCGCCTCGTCGCCGAGCGGCAGGATATCGAGCCAGCGCGAGAAGGGCAGCACGGCGACGAGGCTCGCGATCGAGATCACGGCCACGGCCAGAGCGAGTTCCATCGTCGCGCGATAGGTAGAACCACCCATCCAGGCCAGCACCTGTGACGAGCGCGGATCGCCGAGCGCCAGGAAGAGGAGCACGACGCCGTCGAGAAGAGCGGTCACCGCGATGCCGATCAGCAGCAGGCGTTCGGCCTGGAAGCCGCGTCGGCCTCCCAGCACCATCAGAAGCGCCATGACGGTCAACGCTCCACCGATCGCTCCAAGCAGTTGCAGCCCGACGCCGGCGGTCGACGACAGGAGCAGAGACACGATGAGGCCGACGGCAACGCCGCCGCCGACGCCCAGGATTTCGGGGCTCGCCATCTGGTTGGCGAACAATCGCTGCACCAGCGTTCCGGCAACGCCGATGCCGAGACCGGCAGCCGCCGCGGCGATGACGCGCGGCAGGCGCCACTCCATGGCCCCTGCCCCGACATCGAAGCCGAAGGTGAGCCCTTCCGGACCGCGGCCAACCAGCAAGGCAGCGCCGAGCACCGCTACGAGGACCAGCGCCGCCACCATCAGGGCCTGCATGGGCCGCGCCGATACGGCGGAGGTCACGGAGGCGACGCGGCCGCTGCCCTCAAGCGCGATGGCCGGAAGCCGGCTCAGGAGCCAGATCATGATCGGAGCACCGATCAGCGCCGTCACCGCGCCGGTCGGCAGCAAGGCCGATTGTCCGGGCGTTGCAAGCTGGATGGCCTGATCGATCACGAGCACGAGCAGAGCGCCGGCAATCGGCGCGCCGATCAGCCGCGACGACAGGCGTTCGGCACCGGCAAGGCGCGCCAGATGGGGAGCTGCGAGACTGATGAAGGCAATGACTCCGACGCTTGCCACAACGCTCGCGGAGAGAAACACCGCCACGCCGAGCAGCAGCGGGCGGGCGAATTTCAATGAAACGCCGAGACCACGCGCCGCATCGTCGCCGAAGCCGAGCAGCAGCAAGGCGCGCGACAGAAGCGCAACGATCAGGATGCAGGCGGCGAGCCTTGGCACGAGAAAGCCGACCGAGCTCCAGTCATCCTGCGCCAGCGACCCCGCACCCCAGATGAAGAGCGAGGTGAGATATTCTTGATTGAGCAGCATCAGGAGGCTCGAGACTGCGCCGAGCGCGAAGCTGACCACGAAGCCGGTAAGAATAAGCGTCAGCGGATCGCCGCGGTAGCGCCTTGCGATCAGCGCGATCAGGCCCCAGGCCGAGAATGCACCGGCGACCGCGAAGAATTCCGGATGCACCGATTGAAGCGTTGGCGCGAGTAGAAGCCCAAGCGTCAGCGCCAGATGCGCGCCGGCGCTGACGCCTAACGTTTCAGAGGCTGCGAGGGGATTTTGCAGGACCTGCTGGAAGATGACGCCGGCCAGTCCCAATGCCGCACCGGCCAGGAGTGCCGTCAGCAGACGCGGCCAGTAGGCGTAATTGAGGATCAGGCCATCGGTCAGCGGCAGCGCCTCACCACCAAACAGACCGGATAGGCCAGTCGTGGGCAGCAGACGGTCGAGATTGAGCAGGACAAAGGCTGCGACCAGCACTGTGCCTGCGCCGAGCAGGACGAAGCCGGTCCGCGAGATGGAGGGATCAGAGCGCATTGGCGCGCTCCAGGAAGTCCGCTTCGTTGAGAAGCAGATCGGCGAAGCGGCCTGCCGATGGCAATGCGCCGAACTGCCAGACGGGCGGGATCAGGCGATAATTGCCGGGAGCGAAGGCGGGGAGCTGGCCGAGCAGGCTGCGGCGTTGAGGATCTTCGAGTTTCAGTCGCACCGATTCCGGGATCGGCTCGACGATCAGCATCGCGGTGTCTTCCATGCGGGCCAGATTTTCGATGGAGGCCATTGCGAAGCCCCAGAAATTGCCGGCCTCTGTCCATGCGTTGGAAAGGCCGGCACGTGCCATCACGTCGTCGAACAGGCTGCCCTTGGTGAAAACGCGCACGTGGCGGTCGTCCATGAAGCTCACCATCAGCACGGACTTCGTCGCCCGACCGGCGATGCGCTCCTCAAGCGCTGCAATCCGGCGATCGGTGTCGGCGATCAATTCTGCCGCGGCCTCCTCGCGGCCCGTCATCTCGCCGAGCTCACGGGCGGCCGCCACTGCATGGTCGAACGGCGTCAACTCACTCGTGTAGATATCGAGCGAGCGGGTCGGCGCAATGCGGCTGAGGATAGGATCGATCGCTGCGAGCTGGCTGGTGACTGCGATGACATCCGGCTTTGCGGCTGCCAGGAACTCCAGGCTTGGCGTGACGCGCAGGCCGAGCTCGGCAGTCTCCGGCGGCATGGGTGGGGTCTTCACCCATGCATCGTAGCCGGCCATCTCGGGCAGGCCGCTTGGCGGCGCGCCGATGGCGGCGAGGGTTTCGGCAAGGCCCCAGTCGACTGCGATCACACGTGGCGCGGCCGTCTGGGCAGCTGCCAGCACGATCGGCGAGGCGAGCAGAAGCGCCAGAAGCCACGCGGCTCGTCTCATCGGATGAACCCGATGGGTCGCCCGGTTGTCGGATGCGGCATCGTCGACATGTCGATGTCGTAGACAGCGCTCAGAATTTCCGGTGTGATGATTTCGGCCGGCGTGCCGCTGGCGATGAGCTTGCCGTTCTTCATGGCAAGCACCTCGTCGCAGAAGGTGGCGGCGATGTTGATGTCGTGGAAGGCCATGACGATGCCCAACCGGCGCGCGCGGGCAACGCCGCGCAGAAGCTCGAGCAGGTGCGCCTGATGGGCGATATCGAGCGCGGCTGTCGGTTCGTCGAGCAGCAAGAACCGGCCGGCCTGCGCCACCATCATCGCCACCCAGACGCGCTGGCGCTCGCCGCCCGACAGCGTATCGACGAGCCTGTCGGCAAAATCCGCCACGTCGGCAACGCGCATCGCCTCCTCGATGGCTGCCTGATCTGCCGAGGATTTGCGGCGGAAGGGGCCGTGCCACGGGTAGCGCCCGAGCGCGACAAGATCCTTCACGCACAATTGCTGGCTGGAGGGCAGCTGCTGCGGCATGTGGGCGACGCTGCAGGCGAAAGCGCGCGCGGCCCACTCGCCGAGCGGGCGCCCTGCATAGTGGACCCTGCCCTCGCTCGGCTCATGATGGCGGGCCAGAATGCGCACAAGGGAAGTCTTGCCCGCGCCGTTCGGGCCGATCAGGCCATAGATGCGGTTGGCTTCAAACCGCTTCGTTATGCCGGAGAGAATCCGCGCCGGGCCGATCGTGAGGCCGACATCGTCCAATGTGAAGCTCGCAGCGTCGAGCGCTACGGGCTTCCCTGTCAACGGCGAGGCGGAAAGGGCCGTCATTGGACGATCACCAGCGGTAGCTCAGCGTCAGGCCGACTTCGCGGCCTTCGCCGTAGAAACATGCGGTAGGGCTGCTGCAGCCGGCGACATAGGTTTCATCGAAGAGGTTAGAGACGTTGAGCGCGGCCGCGAACGCATCCTTTTCGTAGCGCAACGCGGCATCGACGAGCACGGTGTCACCGACTTCGAGCGTGTTGGCGGTGTCGGCATAGGAGCGGCCGACATAGCGAACGCCGCCGCCGACGCTCACGCCTTCGAGCGCGCCTTGCGGGACGGTGTAATCCAGCCAGAGAGATGCGAACTGCTCCGGCGCGGCGGTCGGCACATTGCCGATCTCGACCGGATTGCCCTCCTCGATCGTGAGATCGTACCAGGTGTAGGAGCCGACGAACTTCAGATCCGGCGTGATCTGGCCGGCCGCTTCCAGTTCAAAACCTTGCGAATTCACGGCGCCGATCTGGCGATTGAAGTTGATGCCGTCGGACGTCACGACGTTCTCGCGCGTCAGGTCGAAAACGGAAAGGCCGATGTACCCGCCGCCCAGAAAGGCAGGCTGGTACTTCACGCCGGCTTCGTACTGGATCCCCGTTTCCGGATCGAATGCCGCGCCCGAGACGCTGTCGGTGCCGATAACGGGCAGGAACGAGCGCGAAACGCTGACATAGGGCGAGATGCCGTTGTCGAAGCCGTACATCAGCCCCGCACGGCCTGAGAGCGCTTCGGAGGATTGGGAGCTGTCGGCGCCGATATTGTTGTCGATATCGGTGTCGACGAAATCGGACCGGCCGGACAGGACGAGATCCCAGTTTCCGTATTCGATCTGATCCTGCACGTAGAGGCCGAGCTGGCGCTGGACCGTGCTCTGGTCGCTATAGCGCGTCGTCGGTGCGGTGATGCCGGAATAGACCGGGTTGAGAAGATCGAGCGACGGGGCGAAGTCGAAACCGGCCTCGTCATCGAGATCGAAGCGGGCATAGTCCACCCCGAAAAGCAGCGTGTGCGAAAGCGGACCCGTTTCGGCTAGGAATTCCGCCTGGTTGTCGACCGAGAACAGGCCGAGTTGCGGCGTCGTGATGAAGTTGAAGCGCGCCAGATCGGCGTTCGTGGCGGTGGGCGAGCCGGTCGCGTAACCAACGCCATAGACATTGGTGAAGTCGATGTCGAGATGCGCGTAGCGCAGGTTCTGACGCACCGTCACCCGGTCGTTGAAGCGATGCTCGAATTCGTACCCCGCCATGGCCTGGGTCCGCTTGAACGCATCGTATCCGGGCTCCGACGTGAAGGTTTCCGGATCGATCCGGCCGAAGGGCGCGTCGACCTCGGTGCCGACATAGGGCAGGAAGTTCTGGCCATTGGTGCTGAAGGCCTGAACATTGGCGTATAATTCGAGCGTCGTATCCTCGCTCGGCGTCCAGATGAGCGACGGCATGATGGCGAAGCCATCGTCGTCGATGAAATCATATTCGGTGTCGCCGGCATTGCCCGAAGCCACGAAGCGCCAGGCCCAATCGCCGGAGCGCCCAGCAACGCCTTGTGCGTCAATGCCGAAGTTCCCGCGGCCATGCTCGTTGATGCCGGTCGTGATCTCACCGCCGATCTCCCCCGTCGGCCGCTTGGTGACCATGTTAATGAGGCCGCCGGGGTTGGACGAGCCATAAAGGGAGGAGGATGGGCCGCGCAGCACGTCGATACGCTCGAGCAGATAGGGGTTCATCTTCCAAGTGGCGAAACTGTCGCTGGATTTCAGCGCGAGGCCGTCGACGAAATAGCTGCTCACCTGGGAGGTAAAGCCGCGCAGCAGGAACCAGTCGTTACGGGCATCATTCCCGAATGTTTCGGAACGAATGCCCGGTGAATAGCGCGTCGCTTCGGTGACCGTGCGGGCCGCCGTGTCGGAGATGAAGTCGGCGCCCACGACGCTGACGGCCTGCGGCGTTTCGATGATCGGGCGACCGCCCTTGGTGGCGCTGACGCTCGCCTCGGCGGCATAACCT
This sequence comes from Georhizobium profundi, assembly GCF_003952725.1. Taxonomy (NCBI): domain Bacteria; kingdom Pseudomonadati; phylum Pseudomonadota; class Alphaproteobacteria; order Hyphomicrobiales; family Rhizobiaceae; genus Georhizobium; species Georhizobium profundi. The sequence goes on from NZ_CP032509.1 coordinate 3,382,467, forward strand.
TCGAACGGCCCCTGCCCGTCGTCGAAGACGCCCTGCACTTCGATCGATTCCAGTTCGGTGGGCGTTTGCGCAAGTGCTGACACTGGCAAGCAAACGCCAGTCAAAAGCGCCAATCGAAGCAGTGTTTTGCAGGACGTTGCGGCCATCATGTTCCCCTGGCGATGTGGCCGCCACCGCCAAGGGCATGTGAAACGACGCCCCCCGATGGCCTAGCCAAGGGGCGCGATATTAAAGTTGATGATCCGAGTCAACTTCAAACTTGAGTTTACCGCTCCAGAAAGGATCAGCCGCCGAAGACATGGGCTGCGACGAAAACCCAGAAGAGCGTCGACAAAACCGCCAGCGGCGTCGACATTGTCATGGCCGTCGAGGCGAGGCGCTGGCCGGTGTTGAACTTGTTGGCGATCAGCCAGGAATTGACGCCTGCGGGCATCGAGGCCGAGACGACGGCGACCTGCGCGGTTAGCGGTGGCAAATCCAAGATAAGCGCCATGACAAGGACAACCGTGGGCATCACCATCAGCTTGAGGAAGGTCAGCGCTGCGGCGGGCATCAGGTGTCCGGCAAGTCCGAAATTGCGCAGGCTCATGCCCATGGCGAAAAGCGCCAGGGGGGCTGCGATATCGGCGAGGCTGTTGACGAGACGGCTGCCGAGCGAAGGCAGTTCGAGGCCGATCAGGCGCCCGATCAGCCCGCAGAGAATGCCGACGATCAGCGGGTTTCGGATGAGTTGCAGGCCGAAGCTGCGCACGAAAGCGACGATCCCGATCGAGCCCTTCGACACTCCATCCTTGTGCTGCGCCCATTCGAACAACAACATCGACACAGCCATCAGGATCACCAGATGGATGGAGATGATCAGGCTCAGCAACAAGAGGCCCTCGGGCCCGTAGATGCCGGCGATCAGCGGGAGGCCAAGAAGGACCAGATTGGCAAAGGCGGATGTCACGCCGGCCACGACGCCTGCCCGTGCGTCTCGCCCGAACACCTGACGGATGGTGATGTGCCCAAGCGTCCAGGTGACGGCAATTCCTGAGAAATAGGCGATCCACAGCCCCCAGGGCAGACCGGAGCCGAAGTCGGCTGCGAGCAGCGTTCTGAAGAGAAGCATCGGCAGAGCGACGGAGACGACGAAGGTGCTGAGCCCCTCGCCCGTCTGGGCTTTCAAAAGACCGAGAGCGGCCGCACCATAACCGATGACGATAAGGGCAAAGATGAAAAGGATCGTCTCGACGAAGGGCGGCATGGCAGACTTTGGGAGGTGGGGCAGCGAAGGCGATTGTGCCAGCGATAGGGGGCAAAGCTTGCTTACGCCCGCAATTTGCGCCTGTACACCCTTGCTGCCAGGCAATCACGCGTCTGACCCCGACGAAGATTGCAGCAGCCTCGAAGGCATGGCAAACGCTAACCCGACGCAGCTGCCTTCCTGGACGCCTCTCGGCTCCAGCAATCCCAGGACCATCTCCTTTGACCGAACTTATAGGCCTGTTCTTTTCCGCCATGGTTTCGGCAAGCATCTTGCCCGGAACTTCCGAGGCTGTGCTCATCTATCTCATCAGCACCGGGACGACCGCGATCTGGGTGCTCGTGGTAGTGGCGACGGTCGGCAACGTGGCGGGATCGATCATCAACTGGATCCTCGGTCTCTATGTGGAGCGCTTTGGCGATCGGAAGTGGTTCCCGGTTTCGCCCGACAAGCTCGACAAGGCGCAACGCTGGTTCAGCCGATACGGGGTCTATGCACTCCTGTTTTCATGGGTGCCGCTGTTCGGCGACGCGCTGACGCTTTTTGCCGGCGTGATGAAAACCAAGCTGCTCACATTCATCATTCTCGTGGCGATCGGTAAAGGTGCACGCTACATCGTCATCGCCTACACGACCTCGGCCATTGCGCGCTGAGCCACCGGACAAGGAGCGCTTTATGGGATTTTCGCGGTTCACGTCACTCGTCTCCGGTCTTCCGGCAACGATCCCCTTCGTCGGGCCGGAGACCCAGGAGCGTCAACGCGGACGGCCGTTCGATGCGCGCATCGGCGCTAATGAAAGCGCCTTCGGCCCCTCTCCCAAGGTCGTCGAGGCCATGGCTGAAGCGGGCAAGGAAGCCTGGAAATATTGCGATGCGGAGAACTACCAGTTGAAGACCGCGCTGTCGGCGCATCTCGGCGTTCCCTATGACGCAGTTGCAGTCGGCGAAGGGATCGATGGCCTGCTCGGCCTGATCGTGCGCATGATCGTTGAGCCCGGCACGCCGGTGGTGACGTCGCTCGGCGCCTATCCAACCTTCAACTACCATGTTGCCGGGTTTGGCGGGCGGCTCGTTACCGTGCCCTATCGGGACGATCATGAGGACTGGCAAGCGCTCGCCGAAACCTGCCGCAGGGAAGACGCACCGCTCGTCTATTTCGCCAACCCGGACAACCCGATGGGCAGCTTCGTCGACGCCGGCCAGGTGGCAGCGTTCGTCGATGCCGTTCCGGAGACAACGATGGTGGTGCTGGACGAAGCCTATGGCGAAACCGCGCCAGATGGCACGCTGCCTGCGGCAGATGCCTTTCTCGACCGGCCGAACGTGATCCGCACGCGCACCTTCTCGAAAGCCTATGGGCTGGCAGGAATGCGGGTCGGCTACGCGATCGGAGCGCCGGATACGATCCGCACCTTCGACAAGATCCGCAACCATTTCGGCGTCAACCGCCAGGGGCAGATCGCGGCGCAGGCAGCACTTGCCGACCAGACGCATCTGAAGAGCGTCGTCGATGCCGTGGCCGAAGCGCGTGAACGGATCGCGGAGATCGCTCGCGACAATGGTTTGACGCCACTGCCCTCGGCGACCAACTTCGTCACCATCGACTGCGGCCAGGACGGCGTGTTCGCGAAGAGCGTGCTGACCGCGCTGGTCGAAAGCGGTGTTTTCGTGCGCATGCCCGGCGTCGCACCGCTGAACCGGTGCATCCGTGTGAGCGCGGCGCCAGAGGCCGAGCTCGATGTCTTCGCAGAACGGCTGCCAGCGGCCTTGAAAGCCGCCCGCGGCTGAGGGACATCTCCGGCCGCACCCTTCTTGCGGAGCGTCTTGCCGGTCCCTCAGCGATCGATCAGTGCATCGTCATCCATTCGCGGGCAGCGCGCAGCGCCGCAGCGAGTTCGCTCTTCGACATCGTCGCGGCAACGTCGGCGCGCAGTTCGGCGGCGCGGTCGGAGCCCTTGATGGCGGCGATGTTCAGCCATTTGTGGGCTGCGACCAGATCCTGACCGCATTCGCGGCCGGTCGCATACATCAGGCCCATTTCGCAGAAGACGTCTGCATTGGTCTTGCCGCCCTGGGCGGAAACTTCGTGATCCAGAATGTCAAAGCGAGCCATATCTCATATCCCCGTTCGAATTCGTTTTCTTCGTTGTCCCTGTCGCACTCTTTCCGAGAGCGTCTTTTGCTTTTCTTTTTGTTGCCCGGTGCCGGTTTTCCGGTCTTTCCGGGGTGTCAGCGCCGTCTTGCCGCGGCGTCTCCCTGATGTGATCTACTATGCCCGGAAGGCTTGAAACCGCCGTTAAAAGGCGTGCTTAACTGGAGACAAACAAAGTTCAAATGCTTGGTAAATTTGGGTTTTTGTTAAACATCGCACCCGCTGCGGCGCGGCGCTTTTGAGACAAATTTTAGAGGATGTTTACCGAGCGATTTTCACCGGCTGCTAACCACGAATAACGGCGGTGATTCTTATCGGCACGCGGACTCGCTCTGCCGGACAGGAATTTCCACGGCGAGATGCGCACGCAGAGCGCCAATTCTGTTTACGCTTACGTGCGCGTCATCTATAAGAGGGCACGGTCGCCCGGGAGGCTTCGGCGATCGCTCTTGAGGAGGAGACAATCGATGATGATGCGCGCAGTCATTCTGGCAGGCGTGATGAGTTTTGGCCTTGCGGCTCAGGCGAATGCCGCCGAGCCGATCGAAGGCACGTGGCTGCGTCCGTCCACGGGCACGCTCGTGACCTTCGCGCCGTGCAGCGACGGCTTCTGCGGAACCGTTCAGAACGGCGAGTTCCAGGGCCAGCAGATCGGTGCGATGGCCGGTTCGGGCACCAACTATTCCGGCTCGATCACGGATCTAGCCGAAGACAAGACTTACAGGGGCAAGGCGGCTGTCGACGGCAACAATATGCGCCTCGAAGGCTGTGTACTCGCGGTTCTGTGCCGCGGCGAGACCTGGCAGCGCCAGTAGATCGTACCAAGTTCTGACATTTGCCGCCGTGGCATCCGCTCCGGCGGCTTTTTTGCGTGCGCAGAAAAGCCGAACGAAGCCGGCATGGATGACCCTAAAGGGTGGGCGCTCGATCTCTCTGGTCGGAATTTGAGAGGCAGTATAGAGCGAATGGATCGCCTCGCGATTCGCGCTGCCACCCTTCCTTCCGGGGATCCTCGATGACCTACGCCGCCATCATGCCGATCGTGCTTCTCGCGCTGTCGAACGTCTTCATGACGTTCGCCTGGTACGGACATCTGAAATTCGAGAACAAGGCCCTCTGGATCGTGATCCTGGCCAGTTGGGGGATCGCCTTCTTCGAATACTGTCTTGCCGTGCCGGCAAACCGCATCGGACATCAGGTGTATTCGGCAGCCGAGCTGAAGACGATGCAGGAAGTGATCACGCTCGTGATCTTTGCCTTCTTCTCGGTCTATTTCCTCGGCGAGAAGCTGACCATCAACCACCTCGTCGGCTTTGCGATGATCGCCGGCGGCGCCTTCTTCGTGTTCAAGGCGCCGCTCGGCTAGATCACTCAGCGCGCGCGCTGGCCGAAGAGCACCTTCTTCGCCTCATCGTCATTGGCGATGTTGCGGCGGTGCTCCTCTCCCACCTTGAGGCCACGCTCGACCGCGGGACGGGCCAGCAGCGTTTCGAACCAGCGCTTCAGATGGGGGAAATCGTTCAGATCCTGGCCCTGATTGGCGTGGGGCTTGACCCACCCGACGCAGGCCATGTCGGCGATCGAATACGCGCCCGCTAGAAACTCACGGTCCGCCAGGCGCTTGTTCATGACGCCGTAGAGGCGGTTCACCTCGTTGGTATAGCGATCGATGGCGTAGGGCACCTTCTCCGGCGCGTACTGGCGGAAATGATGGGCTTGGCCAGCCATCGGCCCCAGACCGCCCATCTGCCAGAACAGCCATTGGTCGACCTCGACACGTGCGCGCTCGTCGCTTGGGTAGAACTGCCCCGTCTTGCGGCCCAGATACTGAAGGATGGCGCCCGATTCGAAGACGGAAATGGGCTGCCCACCGGGACCATCCGGGTCCACGATCGCGGGCATACGGTTGTTCGGCGCGATCTTCAGGAACTCGGGCTCGAACTGCTCGCCTTTGCCGATATTGACATATTTGACGTCGTAGGGAAGACCCACCTCCTCAAGGAAAATCGTGACTTTCCAGCCATTTGGTGTCGGCCAGTAATGCAGTTCGATAGGCCTGTCGTTCATCTTGGGAGCCTCCTGTTGCGTTGGCATCAAGGTAGGTTCGGTATTCGGCCATGCAAGCGGCCGAAGCCGATTGTCTGAACGCTGGATGAACGCGAGCCTCAGACCGCGTTCAGAAGCTCTTTCTTATAAAGGCGACACGATCAGCGGATGGGCCGCTGGCTTGAGAGGAGAGACAGTCATGATCGCCAGGTCCAAGCGAGGCATCGCGACTGCTCTGCGCATCTGCCTCCTCACAGCCACCTTCGTCGGGCCAATGGGCGCCTTTGCGATGGCCAATGCCGGTGCTGAAAACAACATCAGCGGCGCCGGCCTGGTGCTCTATGTCAGCCTGCAGCGAGCCGGCTGACGCAAAATCACCGTTAAACGGCAGGCTGCGGTTCCGACAGAAGCCCAACAGATGCGTGATCTTCCTCCGCGCCTTCGACAGCCGCTCTCGCCTCAGCTTCCTTCGACACCTCGGCAAGCGGTTTCAGCGCTGCCACGACTTCCACGATCGTCGTGCAGACTGCGTCGGGACGGATCGCGTCCTCGATCTTCGCCAACTCGTCCCGGCCGCCTGTCGCACCCCAAAATGCGATGATGATTGTCAGCTTGGGGCTCTGGCGCCGTAGGCGACGCACCAGATAGCGGGCGTGTGCGATGGATTCGCTGTTCAGATAACCCACCACGATCGTACCGATATCGTCGAAATCGAAACTGCGAAGCTGGGTCGGCTGGAGCATCTCGTGCGGGACGTCCAGCGCGTGGATCGAGGCGTGTTCCAGCGCATCGCGCAGCATGAAGGCCGCCGCATCGTCGAGATTGCCGCGAGCACCCGCGCAGACGATGCGTCCTGGGTTCAGCTTCAAATCCGGGTCAGCAGCGTGTTTCAAGTCTCTTTCGCTCGCGTCCTCGGCAGCCTCGACATCCTCATGTTCGGACAGGTTCTCGACGAGCTCCACCGCGCTCGTCGCGACCATCTCGCGATGTGCATCATCCAGAACGCCGCGCGAGCGGTCATGCTCGACCAGAACGAGCGCCGGGATGGCAACATCGTCGTAAAATGAGCGGATCGGACGCTCGCGCAGATAAATCTCCGCCTGTTCCGTCGCTTCGTCCGGATCGCCGGCCAGCAAGCGCTGATAGAGCCGCTCGTGTGGGGCGAGGACCGGCTCGTTGCCGAGGAGAATGTCGAGAAATTCGAATTGCTGAACGTGGCGCCCAAGCACGACGAAGCAAACCGTCAGGGGTGTGGAAAGAAGCAGGCCGATGGGCCCCCAGAGCCACGTCCAGAAGATCGCTGCAAGAATGATGGCGACCGGTGAGAGGCCTGTGCGCGACCCGTAAAGCCACGGCTCGATCAGGTTGTTGGATATCAGTTCCAGCGTGATGAGCAATGCCGCGGTATAAAACAGCATCGTCCAGCCCGGATCGACCGCGATCGCCAGTGCCAGCGGGAAGAACGCGGCAATGATCGGACCGACATAAGGAACGAAGCGGAGCACGAGGGCGAGCAAGCCCCACAGGAGCGCGTTCGGCACGCCGATGAACCAGAGACCTGCGGCAACCGGGATGGCGTAGGTGACGTTCACGACCAGTTGCATCAACAGATACTGGCCGACGCGTCGCCCGGCATCCTGCAAGGCGCTGGTGGTCTTATGGATATCGGTCGATCCGGCGAGGCGGATGAACCTATCCCGCAAATCTTCCCGCCGCAGAAGCATGAAGATCACGAACACGATCACGATGCCGCCTGTGGCCAGCGGCTCGATCAGCGGGACGACGAATGTCTGCAGCATCTCCAGCGGCGTAAGAGGCGCTTCCTCGATCCGCACCGGCATCGGGGCCGGTGTGCCGGAAGCCTCTGCATCTGCCGCGTCGACCTCTTCGGCCTGTTGGATCTCCTGCTCGATCGCCTCGAGCATGGCTGCGGCGCGGTCGAAGGAGCCACTCGCCAACTGCGTTTCGCGCAGGTCGCGGATCTTGTTCTGGATGTTGAACTGATAGGAAGGCAGGTTCGACGAAAGCACGCTCACCTGATTGGCGACGACGACGCCGAAGCAGAAGATCGTGAACATCGCCATGATGACGACCGTGACGACCGAGATGGATCTCGGGATTCGCCAGCGCCGCAGCAGCGAAACGATGGGCGAAAGAAGAAAGGTCAGAAGGACGGCCAGGGCGATCGGCACGAATACATCCCGACCGAAATAGAGCGCCGTGACGACTGCGATCGCGGCGATCAGCGACTGCGGGCCGAAGGGGGCGGCCTGGCGAACAGCCGTTCCTGCTGGTGTGACTTTAGGAGTTAAAGCGCCGCCGGCGATGGCTGCGCTTCGCTTGCTGTCCTGCTGCGGCATGAATTCCACCACGCTCGCACCCAATTCGATGCCTCACCGCGAGCGACGGTCAGACAGGACCAGAACGGGGCCTGCCTCGATTGGTTCCTTAGGGCGATCTCATGAAAAGAAAAGGCGGCCATCAGGCCGCCTTCCCCCTTCCCCGATCCCCGCTTTTTAAGCGGGACTCTCGAGCGATGCGATCAGAACTCTTCCCAGTCCGACGCCTTCAGCGCCGCATTGCCTTCACTGCGCGGAGAGAATGCACCGGCAAGCTTGCGGCCAAGCGCGCGGGCCGGCGATTCGGGCCGCTTCGTCGCGCTGTGCTCGGCCGCCGCAACAACGGGCCGCTGCCTTGGCGTCGTCGATCGGCTTTCATGGCCATCCATGCCGCCGATCTTGAACTGCGCGAGCAGTTCGTTGAGCGCCGTCGCCTCACGGGCCAGACTATGGCTTGCCGCCGTCGACTGTTCCACCATGGCTGCGTTCTGCTGGGTGTTCTGGTCGATCTGGTTCACGGCAGTGTTGATTTCGCCGAGACCGAGCGACTGCTCGCGCGAGGCTTCCACGACCGCAACGACGTGGCGGTTGATTTCCTGCACCTCGACCACGATGGCTTCGAGCGCCTTGCCGGTTTCGCTGACGAGAGATGCCCCTTCCTTGACCTGTGCACCGGAGCTGGTGATCAGCGTCTTGATCTCCTTGGCTGCCTGAGCGGAGCGCTGTGCCAACTCCCGGACTTCCTGGGCGACAACCGCAAAGCCCCTACCCGCGTCACCTGCCCGTGCGGCTTCGACACCCGCGTTGAGTGCCAGAAGGTTGGTCTGGAAGGCGATGTCGTCGATAACGCCGATGATGCTTCCGATCTTGTCGGACGAAGCTTCGATCGCGCCCATGGCGCCGACGGCCCTGGCGACGATCTCACCGGAACGCTCAGCACCTTCGCGGGTCTTGGCGACGAGATGGCCAGCCTCTTCCGCGCGACGTGTGGCGTCCTTCACCGTCGTCGTCAGCTGCTCGAGCGCTGCTGCGGTTTCCTCGACGGAGGCCGCCTGCTGTTCGGTGCGCTTGGAGAGATCGTCGGCAGCGGCGCGAATTTCTTCCGACCCTGCATAGATGCCGCTTGCATTGCCGCCGACAGCCCGCAGCGCTTCCTCGAGCTTTGCCACGGCGTCGTTGAAATCCAGACGCAGACGATCGAGCTTGCCGGAGAATTCGGTGTCGATGCGATAGGCAACGTCGCCATCCGCCAGACGGCCGAGCGCTTCGCCGATGGCTGTGATCGCCATTTCGATCTGTGCTGCTTCCCGTGCCTTTTCGGCTTCGCGGGCGATCCGCTCCTTCTCGGTCAGCGAACGGCCGTCCTCTGCCTCCTGCTCCAGACGGATCTTGTCGCGGCCGGCATCGCGGAAGATCGCCACCGATGCCGCCATGTCACCGATCTCGTCCCTGCGGTCGGAGAACGGAATTTCGCTCTGCAGGTCACCTGCAGCGAGCGCGTTCATGGACGCGGTGATGCGGGTGATGGGTTTGGAAATCCGGTTGAGTGCAAGCACGCCCGCCCCGATCGCCAGCAAAATCGACAGGAGGACGGCACCGATTGTGACGATGCGCGCCTGCTCGTAGGCTGCTTCAGCCTCTGCCACGGCGTTCGCGTTCATCTGGTCGTTGAAATCGAGCATGGCGGCGATCCGGCTGTCGATCTCGTTATAGGCGACACGCAGAGAACCCATGAACATGCTCTGGGCGGCGCCTTTCCGGTTCAGGCGCGAACGCTCCAGCATCTCGTTCGCCGAGTCCATGTAGGCGCCCCAAGCCTGTGTGAACTCAGCATGAAGTCCGCGCGAGGTATCCGTCGTCAGATAGGTCAAGTACAGAGCGTTCAGCTCATCCAGCCGCTCCATGCGGCGCACGATCCGATCTTCGACTTCAGCCGTCTCTTCCGGGGTGATGGCCATGGTGTGATTTGCGTGCGCCAATCGAATGTCGGCCGTCGCAGCATCGATCTGGTTGATCAGTTGACCGATCTGGACACGACGCTCACTGAATTCCTGTACCTGCTCCCGCAGTGTCGCCACCGCCGAATAGCCCAGTGCGCCCTGAGCCAGCGCAATCAGCGCCATCAGCGCGAAAAGGGCCGGCAGCAGCTGCTTTATCTTTATCTTCGACATTCTTTGTTCCCATGGACATAGCGTCGGTCCCGCGCGAAAGCGGGCCGTTAAACGGCTGTTTGACGATCGTTGATGAGAGGGACGCGCCGAGAGATCATCTCGTCGCAACGCCATGCCGCCGATGGGAGGCGTCCGGGAGAACTGCATCATGCAATCTGGTGGCGAAGTACCAGTCTCCAAGCCATATCATTGGTGGCAGTCGTCTATGAAGAAGGCATTAATTGCATATCATCAATTCCAGTAGGTGCCCCTTGCGTGGAAAATTAGCGTTGGCGATTTCCCTGTCACGAAGCGATGCCTATAGTAGAGCATGGACAAGAAGACTTTCGACCACACCGACGCCCGCATATTGTCACCTGACGCTTACGAACCGCGATCATTCTCTGATCCGGATGAAGCGCTGGCAGCCATTTCGGAGCTTTATGCCCGCAACACCGCGTTCCTGACCGACGCGTTCAGAGGCCTGAGTGAGGGCGTTCCGCCCGCTACGCGGTATCGCGCCTACTACCCGCAGGTCAGCCTCTACACGACCTCCTACGGCCATGTTGATTCGCGCCTCTCCTATGGGCATGTGACCCAGCCCGGGCATTACACGACCTCGATCACGCGGCCGGAACTGTTCGCACCCTATCTGAAGGACCAGATCGGGCTCCTTTTGAAGAACCATGGCGTACCGATCGTCGTGTCGGAATCGGATACGCCGATCCCGCTGCATTTCGCTTTCGGCGAAGGCGCCTATGTGGAAGCATCCTTCGCGGAAAACTTCGCTGTGCCGCTTCGGGATCTCTTCGATACCCCGGACCTGACGAACACCGATGACGAGATCGCCAATGGCGCCTACGAGCCCGGACCCGGCGAGCCCTCGCCGCTCGCGCCCTTCACGGCGCAGCGCATCGATTACTCGCTGGCGCGGCTGTCGCACTACACCGCGACCAATGCCGACCATTTCCAGAATTTCGTCCTGTTCACGAACTACCAGTTCTACGTGGATGAATTCTGCGCCTTCGCCCGCCGTCTGATGGCGGAAGGCGGCGGTGGCTACGAAGCCTTCGTCGAACCGGGCAATCTGATGACGCCTGCTGGCTCGGACGAGCCAACGGAAGGCGTGGCCGGCGTGCGGCTGCCACAGATGCCGGCCTATCACCTGAAGAAGAAATCCCATGGCGGGATCACCATGGTGAATATCGGTGTCGGGCCATCTAACGCGAAGACCATTACCGATCACATCGCGGTGCTCAGGCCGCATGCGTGGCTGATGCTCGGCCACTGCGCGGGCCTGCGCAACAGCCAGACATTGGGCGACTATGTGCTGGCCCACGCCTATGTGCGCGAAGACCACGTGCTCGACGACGATCTTCCGGTGTGGGTGCCCATTCCGGCGCTTGCCGAAATCCAGGTCGCGCTGCAGGAATCGGTTGCCGAAGTCACAGGGCTGGAAGGGTACGATCTGAAGCGCATCATGCGCACGGGCACGGTTGCCACGATCGACAATCGTAACTGGGAACTGCGCGACCAGCGCGGACCGGTGAAGCGGCTCTCCCAGTCACGCGCGATCGCGCTCGACATGGAATCGGCGACGATCGCGGCAAACGGCTTCCGCTTTCGCGTGCCCTACGGAACGCTGCTTTGTGTCTCGGACAAGCCGCTTCATGGCGAGCTGAAGCTTCCCGGCATGGCAACGGCGTTCTACCGGACGCAGGTGAGCCAGCATCTGGAAATCGGCATCCGCGCGATGGAGAAGCTTGCCGCCATGCCACCCGAGCGTCTGCATTCGCGCAAGCTCAGGAGCTTTTACGAGACTGCTTTCCAGTAGATGCGCCCTTCGCGTCCAAAGCTGTCTGGCTGGGCGCGAGGATCTTCAGCTCGCCCGGGTGGAGCAGGATGGTCACGTCTCGCTCCAGCTCCACCAACTCGCCGTCGATGACAGCACGCGCCTTGGAATAGAGCTTGGGGAAATAGAGGTGCACCTTCATGGCGCCGATCTCGTCGATATTCTCATTGTCGCGGAAGCGACGGCGCAGAATGTCGGCCGCAAGACGCGTCATGCCGGCCGTCGATAGCGGCTTGGCGATGTAAATGCCCAACTGGCCGCCTGTCAGCGTGTCCGCATAAAGCAAGGAATCGTTGCCATAGTGATTGTTGGAGACGGCGATCGCGGACACCTTGCGGGTCTCGGACTTGCCATCGATATCGATGGACACCTTGAAGACCGGCGGATCGAGGATGACGCCCATGGCAGCACGGCTCGTCGCGATGATCTTCTGGAAGCGGGACTTGAACGAGTAGCTGTTGCGCAGCCGGACCATGCGGGCCTGCATGCCGATCGAGAACTGGTGCACGAAGGCGCGGCCGTTGGCGCTCGCAATGTCGGCATCCATAATCTCACCGGCCGCCAGGGATTCAAGTGCCTCTTCCAGATCGAGCGGCACCTTCAAGGTTCGCGCAACAAGGTTCATGGTGCCCGCCGGCACCACGCCAAGCGGCATGCCAGCTTTCCAGGCGATACCGGCCGCCGTGGAAATCGTGCCATCACCACCGCCGGCCAAGAGAACATCGACGTCACCCTTGGCCGCGACTGCCTCGAGCTTCCGTTTGATCTGCTTGCCGGTCACGTTTTCGCACGTGAGCGTATGGCCATGCGCTTCGAAGATGCGTGTGGCGGTCTGGCAGAACGCATCCATATCCATCGTGCGGAACGTTCCGCCGTCGCGGTTGAAGACTGCATGCACATTCATGGTCGAGGATCCAATCAGCGGTCGGGACGCGCCTGCCTCATCCATCTGAAAAACAAAGATGGGAGCCAGCTTTGGCCGGCGGGCGCGCCACCATATTGATGCCGCCGCCTAAACGGTCAAGCGAACGAAAAGTTACAGCCTGTTGCTCGAATTCTGATTGAGAGTCAGCGGGCTGCGACCCACGCTGCAGCGCCGACCATGGCCGTGGCGGAAAAGCGGTTGACGATCCGCATCGAGCGGGCGCGCGTCAGAAGCCGCCGCGCCCGGGCCGCGAGCACGATATAGAACCCGAAGACGATGGCGAGAACGGCAAGCGTGATCGCTGACAGCTCCACATAGCCGAGCATCGTGACCGCTTCCAGGTCGATGAGATTGGGCAGGAGCGCCATGTAGAAAACCATGGTCTTCGGATTGCCGAGCGTCACTGCAAGCCCCGCCGAAAAAAGCACCAGCGGATGCTCACCGCCCTCTGCGGCGCGCACATTCGTAGGCTTTGGCGCGGACGTCCACATTTTGTAGGCCAGATAGACGAGATAGAGCACGCCCGCCCATTTCACCGCCTGGAAGACGAGCGCGAAGTTTTGGGCCAGCAGCGCGAGGCCGCCGATCGCAGCGGAAAGCCACAGCACGTCACCGAAGGCGACCCCGGCGGTAAAAATCACCGCACCGCCCGCGCCGGTGCCCAGCACCCGCGCAACAATCGCGGCGATGCCGGGTCCCGGCGAAGCAGCAGCCACGAAAAGCGCACCGGCAAAAACGGACAGGGCAGCGAGGTCCATGAAAGGCAATCCACGATGACATTAGAGGCGTGGACAATACGCCTTTGGCCGCGCCCGGGAAAGCGCATCGACCGCCTCAGTCCAAGATGAAGTCCTGCACGACGGGATGATGGTCCGAGGGCAATTGGCCATCATAATTGCGCCGGAACACGACACCGCGGCCAACGGGTTCGAAGCGTTCGGAATAAAGAAGATGATCGATCGCCGGAAAAGCGCCGATGCCGGTTCCGAAGTGGAACGTGGGGCCGGTGATCCATGAGAACGCCAGGTCCGCCCGGCGCAGGATTGCGGCTGTGGGCGAATGGCGCAGCGCGTTGAGGTCCCCGATGACGAGCACCGGCTCGCCGCGGGCGATCGCCGGGGCTATCTCCGTGGCGATCTTGGAAGCGGCCTCCTGTCGCCGGGTGCCGCTTTGATGGTCGAAGTGGAAGTTATGGACGTGGATCGGTGGACCACCCTCCAGCGGCTGGAGGAGCGCCCAGCTTGCATAGCGGTTCTGTCGCCCATCGGCGCGGCGGGGAAAAACGGGATCGCCCTGGCCGGGATAGAAATAGAACCCCTCGTCGAGCAGCCTGAACCGATCTTTGCGGTAAAGGATCGGCTGGGTCGACGGTACGGTTTCAGGCGGTCCGATTGCCGCAAACCCATAGGACGGCAAGCGCTCCATCAGGAAATCGAGCTGAAGATTCTCCTCATGCAACGGCCTGCCGTCAAATGTCTCGACTTCCTGCAGTGCGAAGATGTCCGCGTCGATCTCGGCGATGGCGGACACCATGGCCTCGCGCCGATCGAGCCACGCCTCGAAACGCGGACCCGACGGGCGGATATAGAGGGCGTTGAGGCTGGCGACGCGTAAGCGGGCACTGTCCAGCTGGTCGTTCGATGGTAAGGACGTGCAGCCGACGAGGATCGCCATTGCAGCGAGAAGCGCCGACAGGCGGACCAGCATCCGCCCGGCGCCTCACATGTTCTGATACACCGGCCCTTCCCCACCCTGCGGCGGAACCCAGTTGATGTTCTGGTTGGGATCCTTGATGTCGCAGGTCTTGCAGTGCACGCAGTTCTGCGCGTTGATCACATAGGTCGGCTCGCCGCCGCCTTCCGTGTGCCACTCATAGACAGCGGCCGGGCAGTAGCGCGCAGATGGGCCGGCGAAGACGCCCCATTCGGATTTCTTCTGCAGGTCCATGTCCTTCACCTGGAGATGGACCGGCTGATCCTCCTCGTGATTGGTGTTGGACAGATAGACTGAGGAGAGCCGATCGAAGGTGAGGACGCCGTCTGGCTTCGGATAGTCGATCTTCTTGTGCTTGGAGGCCGGCTCGAGCGCTTCCTGGTCTGCCACGCCGTGCTTCTGGGTTCCAAAAGGCGACCAGCCGCGAAACAGCGTCGTCAGCCACATGTCGATGCCGCCGAGCGCAATGCCGGCCATGCCGAAGCGCGACCAGAACGGCTTGACGTTGCGTACCCGGCTCAGGTCGTCGCCGACCGGCGATGTCCGCCAGGCCTGATCGTATCCCTCGACCGCATCATGCGAGCGTCCCGCCTTGATCGCATCCGCCACATGTTCGGCGGCCAGCATCCCGGACAGTACCGCGTTGTGCGAACCCTTGATGCGCGGCACGTTGACGAAGCCGGCCGAGCAGCCGATCAGCGCCCCGCCCGGGAAGACGAGCTTCGGTACCGACTGGAAGCCGCCTTCGGAGATCGCCCGGGCGCCATAGGAAACGCGCTTGGCACCTTCGAACACGTCGGCAATCTTCGGATGCGTCTTGAACCGTTGAAATTCGTCGAAGGGCGACAGGTGCGGGTTCTTGTAGTTCAGGTGGACGACGAAGCCGACGGCGACGAGATTGTCTTCGAGATGGTAGAGGAACGAGCCGCCGCCGGTCTTGTAATCGAGAGGCCAACCGAAGGAATGCTGCACGAGGCCCGAGCGGTGGTTTTCGGGCTTCACCTCCCAGAGTTCCTTCAGGCCGATACCGTATTTCTGCGGCTCGCTGTCCTTGGCAAGCGCATATTTGGCGATCAGCTTCTTGGCGAGCGAGCCGCGCACGCCTTCGCCAACCAGCACGTATTTGCCAAGCAGTTCCATGCCGGGCTGGAAGCTCGGACCCCGCGTGCCATCGCGCTCCACGCCCATATCTCCCGTCACCACGCCGATGACGGCGCCGGCATCGTCATAGATCAGGTCGGCAGCTGCAAAGCCCGGATAGATTTCGACGCCTAACTCTTCCGCTTTCCCGGCAAGCCAGCGGCAGACATTGCCGAGCGACACGATGTAGTTGCCGTGATTGTTCATCAGCGGGGGCATGAGGAAATTTGGAAGGCGCATGCCGCCTGCCGGGCCGAGCACGAGGAATTGATCTTCGGTGACGGGGGTTTTGAAGGGATGATCCGCTTCGCTCCGCCAATCGGGAAGGAGCTGGTCGATGCCGGATGGATCGACGACGGCACCGGACAGGATGTGGGCACCGACCTCGCCACCCTTTTCGAGCACGACGACGTTGATCTCGGGATCGCGCTGCTTCAGCCGGATCGCGGCTGCCAGACCAGCAGGGCCAGCGCCGACGATCACGACGTCGAATTCCATGCTTTCGCGTTCGATTGCAGCCTCAGTCGTGTCGTTCATCCGGTGTTTCCTCATTCGTCTGGAGCAGAGATGCCGGCACGCACCGCCGCTGAAAGCCTACTCTCCATGGCAAAACGTCAACACATTGTCGACCCGTCCCGTTCCCGAGACGGCCGGGAAATCCCTGCGCGTTTGCCAGCGCCGCGGAAGGACGATAATTGAGGGGCATGCATTCCAACGATCTCGCCCAGCTCTCAGATCGCGATCTGGCTGCCCTGCTCGCCTTCTACGCCGATGCCGGTGTCGACTGCATGCTGGAGGATGCCGCGATCGATCGCTTCGCGGAAAGCGCGACCCTACGCTCCGAGCGATCCGGTCCGATCGCCGGGCGTGCCGATGTGTCAGTTCGGCCAGGCGAGCGGGATCCCCGCCCTCTGCCGGCGACGCCGCGCGAGGGTCCCGGCGAAGGTCGCGTCGTACAATCCTCGCAGCAGTCGAACGGTATGCCGGTCGGGATCATTCCCGACGAGGTCGCGCTTGCCGATGCGCGGCAGAAGGCACGGCAAGCCACGACGCTTGCCGAACTGCGCGAGGCCGTGAGCGACTATGCCGGCTGCAGCCTCAAATTCAGCGCCAAGACCACAGTCTTTGCCGATGGCAATCCGCAGGCGCGGGTGATGATCGTCGGCGGCGCACCCGGGCGCGAGGAAGATCTGCAAGGCCTCCCCTTCGTGGGGCGCGAGGGCCAGATGCTCGACCGGATGCTGGGCGCAATCGGGCTTAACCGTGAGACCACCTATCTCACCAATCTGATTTTCTGGCGGCCGCCCGGCAATCGAACGCCGACGCCGCATGAGGTGGCGCTTTGCCGGCCCTTTGCCGAGCGCCATATCGAGCTCGTCGATCCGGAAATCCTCGTTGTCCTCGGCAATGTCGTGACCAAGGGGCTCATGGACATGACCGGCAACATCACCGCGCAGTGTGGCACCTGGACGGACTATCGGCTTGGCGATCGCACCTGGCCGGCACTGCCGATGCTCGACCCACAGGCTCTGCTCGCAAGTCCGGCCCACAAGAAAGTCGCCTGGCGCGACCTTTTGGCGCTCAAGGCCCGGCTCGACGCGTAATTTCAGGCCATTTGGCGCCGGATGACAGCTGACGTGTCGTCATTGAGCCTGCGTCTGCCATGATTTCGTGCAATTCGGGGTTCAGGGCGGGCGCCGCGGTCCGACTGCGTCGCGACCCCTCCTCAAATCCTTGCCCATAACGACAACAACAAAATCGGCGGCGCTTGCCCATGATCACCAATCTTTTGCCAATCGGCAGCCTGCTTTCTTCGGCGTTCCTGATGCTGATGGCCGGCGGTCTTGCCGGATATCTGCTGCCGCTTCGCGCCGTTGCCGAGGGCTGGTCGACGCTGTCGGTTTCACTGATGGCCACGAGCTACGCGATCGGCTTCACGACCGGGTGCGTGCTGACCCCGCGGCTTGTGCTGCGCGTCGGGCATGTGCGCGTCTTCGCCGTGCTCGCGACCCTGATGTCGGTGTCTGTGCTGCTGCATGCGCTGATCGTTCATCCGCTGGCCTGGATCGCCATCCGCGCCGTAGCGGGCTTTTCGATTGCCGGTGGCTACATGGTCATCGAAAGCTGGCTCAACGAGCGTGTGACCAACGAGACGCGCGGCAGCGTGTTCTCGGTCTACATGACCATTTCGATGCTTGGCCTCATGATGGGCCAGTTTGCCGTACCGCTTGGCGATGCGGCCGGACCCACGCTCTTCATCGTCGGCGCGCTGCTCTACAGCCTGGCGGTGATCCCGACCGGGATATCGAGCGCGCAGTCACCGCAGCCGCTGAGCCAGGTGACGCTCGACATCCGCAAGCTCTTCCGCAACTCGCCAGCCTCCGTCGTCGGCGCCGTGCTGGCCGGAGCGATCGCGAGTGCGTGGAGCAATCTGGGGCCCGTCTATTCGCAGCAGAGCGGGCTCTCCACCGCGGAAGGCGCGACGATGCTCGCAGCCGCCATGATTGGCGGAGCGGTGTTCCAGATCCCGCTCGGCCGGTTTTCGGACCGCACCGACCGCCGCTATGTCATGATCTTCGCAGGGCTGGTCGGCCTGGTGCTGTCGCTGGCCGCCGTTCTGGTCGGTGTCGACAGCCGCTGGGCGTTTTTCCTGACGATGTTCCTGCTTGGCTCTGTTCTGTTCCCGATCTACTCGCTGAACGTCGCCCATGCGAACGACCACGCCGAGCCGAACGCGTTCGTGGAGGTCTCGAGCGGCCTTTTGATCATTTACGGCTTCGGCACGATGATCGGACCACTCGTCACGGGTGCCGCCATGGATGCGTTTGGGCCGTGGGCGCTCTTTGCGACGATCGCCACGGCATTCGGGCTCTATTCGGCTTACGCCTTCTATCGCACCACCAAGCGCGCCAAGCCGGCCGATGAGGCGCGTTCCGAATTCCGCGCGATCCCGATCGGCAAGGGGCAGACGCCGCAGACGGTGGAACTGGATCCGCGCGTCGACGCCACCCCCGACGACGTGATCCAGGAGCGGCCAGCGGCTTGAGGCGTGAGCTTGAACCGCCTAGTGCGCGACTGAAGCGCTGCGCGCGAAGCTGACCGTGAAGCGGCAGCCGGGATTGGCGCGGGGCTCGATCTTGAGTTCCGCTTCCAACTGCCGCGCAAAAGAGTTCACGATCTTGAGGCCGAGGCTCTCGCGGGCGGCTTCGAAGTCGAAGTCCGGCGGGAAGCCGTTGCCCTGATCACTCACGCTGACCGTGACTCGCTCGTGATCGGCGTCGACCTTGACGGAGATCGGGCCATGCTGGCCTTCTGGATAGGCGTATTTCATCGCGTTGGTGATCGTTTCATTGACAAACAGCCCCAGCGGGATGGCGCGGTCGGCCGACATTTGGAGCGGCGACGGGCCTTCGCAGGAGATCGGATGTCCGGGACCTGCGCCTTCAAGGTTGCGGCAGAGATCGCGCAGGAACCCGACAAGGTCGACCTCGCCCACCATCTCGCCGCGCCACAAATGATCGTGCACCTGCGCGACGGTCGCGACTCGCGATCCTGCATCGTCCAACGCCTTGCGCACCTCGTCCGACACGCCGCCGCGCGCCTGGATGCGCAGCAGGCTGGACACGACAGCGAGCGAGTTCTTCACCCGGTGGCTCATTTCACGTGTCAAAAGCGACTGGTGCTCCAGCGCCTGCGCCAGAAGCCGGTCCTTATGCTGGCGCTCGATGGCGATGCCGAGCAGTGCCGCAAAACCCGCCAGAAAATGCGCGTCGGAGGTGTCGAACATGCCGGCATCGGGGCTGTCGACCTCCATGACGCCGAAGCGTTCCGGCCCGTCGCCATACTCGATCAGCACATTGATCGCGCGACGGATGTTGTGCCTGCGCAAAAGTTCGGGTGTGCGGAACCGCTCCTCGTGCTCCAGATGGTTCGAGAGGACCGACTGACGCGTATGGTAGGCAAAGCCCGCCGGCGAGGCCAGATCGGCACCAAGTGCCGCATTGCCCACCGAGCCTTCTTCCCAGCCGACGCCGGCGACCATCAGGAGGTCGTTCTGCTCGGGCCGGTAACACAGGATTTTCGCATAGGGCGTGCGCAGGCCAGCGGAGCACAGTTCCGTCGCTCGCTGCAGCACTGCGTCGAGATCACGCGACTGCAAGGCGAAGCTTGCGAATTCGGCGAGCAGCGATTGCTGGGACAGGCGGTAGGTGAGTTCGTCGGTCGTCAACGTTTCGACCGCCAGGGTGCCTTGAAGCGATTCATTCATGGATGATGCGTATCCCCCGCCCCTCTGGCGGCCCCGTCATGTGCCCGGTTGATGGTCGGTCGAGCATTGTTTCGTTCGGCGCATCAGATGGGATCTGCCATTGCGCTTTCCAAGCTTTGGCTCACCTTCCCGCCATTTGCCAAGTGCGCCAGCCCCCACCGTGTTGAAGACGGAGCTCCATAATTTCTGCTGCGACGCTATGCCTCACCGCATGATACGCTACCTCTCGGCATGGGGGCTTTGCATCCGGGAGCATCACGATGCGCATACGCGAACGCAAAGAGTTCATGAACAAGCCGAAACCGCTCGCATTCCCGCCCGATACGCCGGTGAGCGAAGCGGTGAAGCAGATGTCGGAGATGAATTACGGCTCCGTGGTGGTCGTCGATCCGCAAAACAAGCTTCTAGGGATCGTGACGGAGCGCGATCTGATGAAGCGGCTCATCAACCAGGGTCGGGATGCGCAGCAAACGATGCTCGGCGACATCATGACCCGCAACGTCAAGGTCGCCCATGCCGACGACAATGTCGTCGAATGGCTGCAGATCATGTCGAACGAGCGTTTCCGGCGGTTGCCTGTGGTGGACAACGAAGGTCGCGTGACGGCTATCATGACGCAGGGCGATTTCGTGTCCTACACCTGGCCGGACATGATCGACCATGCGCGGGACGTCACCCGGGCAACGATCTCGTCCAACCTGCAATTCGTGCTGATCGCGGCGGGCATCCTGATCTACACGGTGATCCTGATCGCCTTCCTGACGAGCTGACGATCAGCCCTGCGGCGTGACCAGCCTGCGCGCGGCGCGCCGTTCGAGGCCGAGCTGATGCTCGCGCACGATGATGTAGATGCCGGCACCGATGACGATGGCGGTGCCAAGCAGCATCGACCAGGTCGGGACGTCGCCGAACATCAGATAGCCGATTGCAATGCCCAGGATGATGGAGGTGTATTCGAAGGGCGCGATCGTCGAAGCATCGGCATAGCGGTAGCACTGGGTCAGCAGGATCTGACCGACGCCACCGAAGAAGCCGGCAGCCATAAGCAAAGCGAACCGCTCCGCGTCGAGTGCTGCCCAGCCGAATGGCAGCGTCAAAAGCGCAAGCAGCGTTGCCGAGAGCGAGAAATACAGCACGATCGTCGGCGTCCGCTCGGTGGCGACGAGCCGCCGCACGAGGATCATCGCGCAGGCGCCGAGTGCGGCGGAGGCGAGAATGGCCAGCACGCCGAACGCTTCTTCGGACGACCCGACGCCGCTGTTGAACAGCGTGAGGCGCGGCCAGGATATGATCATGACGCCGACGAGACCGACGAGCACCGCGCTCCAGCGGTAGATGCGCACCTGCTCCTTCAGGAAAATCGCCGCGAAAACGACGGTCAGCAGCGGCATCGCGTAACCGAGCGCGATCGTGTCCGGCAGGGGAAGCTTCGTCAGGCCATAAAAGCCGAGGCCCATCGAGCAGACGCCGACAAGGCCACGCAGAAAGTGCGACAGGGGTGCTGTCGTGGCGAAAGCGGTGCGCAGCTGCCGGCGCAGAGCCAGGTAGGTAAGGATCGGCACCATCGCAAAGAGCGACCGATAGAAAACGATCTGACCTGCAGGAATCCCCTCACCCGCCGCCTTGATGCAGGTGGACATGCCGATGAAGACCGTGACGGAAGCAATCTTGAGCAGGATGCCGCGGATCGTCTCCGGGTCGGGAGCGAGAGCAGACACGTCACCCGGCGCGGCTGATGCGGCTTCCGGGGATGACGAATTGGCCTGCCTGGCAGGAGAAGGAGGGGTCACGGCACGACTCAAGGGGTTTGGTAAGCAACCCTGATTAGCCGGGAACGCGGCCGATGTCTGAAAAAACACCGGCCGCAGAGACGAAACCAGCCTCAAGAACCGGAAGACCGTCCCTCGCCCAGGGTTATTTCGGCGCTTAGTGGCCCTTCGCGTCCTGGATCAGTGCCCACATCCGATCCGGCGTTGCGGGCATTTCTACGTGGCGGATGCCGAGCGGGCCATCGAGCGCGTCAACAAGGGCGTTCATGATCGACGGACACGCCCCGATCGTGCCGGCCTCGCCCGCGCCCTTGATGCCGAGCGCGTTGGTCGTAGACGGCACATTGCGCGTCTCGAACTGGATGAACGGCACGTTGTCTGCCCGCGGCACGGCGTAATCCATGAAGGAGGCGGTGATCAGCTGGCCGTCGTCGCTGTAGACCGCCTGCTCGCCGAGCGCCTGGCCGATGCCCTGCACGACGCCGCCATGGACCTGGCCCATGAGAAGAATAGGGTTCACCGTCACGCCGAAATCGTCGACGATCGTATAGGCGACAACATCCACATGGCCGGTCTCGGGATCGATCTCGACTTCGGCGATGTGGGTCCCGTTCGGATAGGTCGCCTCGTCCTGCTTGATGTCGGACATGGCTTTCAGATCTTCCGGATCGGTCGCGCCTTTTGCGAGATCGCCGTAGTTCACCGCGCGGTCCGTGCCGACGATGCGCGCCTGGCCATCGACCAGTTCGATATCCTCTGGCCCGGCTTCCAGTTCCTTGCCGGCGAGCTTGCGGATCTTCTCGGCAAGAATCTCGGAGGCGTTGGAGACCGAGACGCCGCCGAGCGGAATCGACCGCGAACCGCCAGTGCCGCCGCCGCGATCGAGCTCCTTGGTGTCGCCCTGGCGCACGATGATCTTGTCGAAATCGATGCCGATCTTTTCCGCGATGAACTGGCTGTAGGCCGTCGCATGGCCCTGCCCGTTCGTCTGGGTTCCGATGAAGAGCGTGATCGTGCCGTCACCGTTCAGTTCGAGATGGGCCGGTTCGGAGCCGGCAAAAGCGCAGGCCTCGATGTAGGTCGCCATGCCGATGCCGCGCAGCTTGCCGCGAGACGCCGCTTCCGCGCGCCGGGCTTCGAAATCAGCCCAGCCGGCACGGTCCATCGCCTGGGTCATGTGCCCGTCGAATTCGCCCACGTCGTATTGGCGGCCGGTGGGCGTCTTGTAGGGAAACTGCTCGGGCCGGATGAAATTGATACGGCGAAGCTCTTCCGGCTTGCGGCCGGTTTCGCGCGCGCAGGCATCGACCAGGCGCTCGATCAGATAGGCAGCTTCGGGCCGGCCAGCGCCGCGATACGCATCGACCGGCGCGGTGTGGGTCATGACCGCTTTAATGGTGAGATCGAGGTTCTGAATGTCGTAGACGCCAGTCGACATGGTTGAGCCGATCACCGGAATGTTCGGACCGAATGTGTGGCAATAGGCGCCCATATTGGCGATCGTCTCGATCCGGAGGCCCGTGAAGCGGCCATCCGCATCCATGGCCATCGACGCGGTGACAAGATTGTCACGGCCATGCGCATCGGTGAGAAAATGCTCGGTGCGATCGGACGTCCATTTGACGGGATGCTTCAGGAGCCGTGCAGCCTCCATGGCGAGCGGATATTCGCGATAGGCAAACATCTTGGTGCCGAAGCCGCCGCCGACGTCATGGCTGATGACGCGGACCTTATCGAGATCCATCTTGAAGACGTGTTGCGCCAGCGCCCGGCGCATGGAGTGAACGCCCTGGCTGCCGACCACGATGGTGAAGCCTGCCTCATCGTCCCACTCGGCGACGCAGGCACGCGGCTCCAGATAGTTCGACACGAGGCGATTGTTGACGAACTGGATCGTGGTGACATGCGTGGCGGCATCGAAGGCCTTGGCCGTCGCTTCGCGGTTGCCGTTCTCGTGGAGGTAGAGCTGATTGCTGCCGAGTTCCGGCCAGACGAGCGGCGCTCCCTCATCGAGCGCGGTCGCAAGATCGGTCTGGGCGTCTTCGGCATCGTAATCGACCTCGATCAGTTCGGCGGCGTCCTGTGCCTGATCGATGCTGTCGGCAACGATGAAGGCGATCGCGTCGCCTACATAGCTCACCCGGTCCGCAGCCAGCAGCGGAATATCGCGCACCGGGTGCTCCTCGCCGCTCGGCTGCTTGGCCTTGGCCATGCATTTGATCGGGCCGAGATGAGCGATGTCCTTGGCAATGAGGATAAGCTTCACGCCGGGCGCCGCCTTTGCCTCGTCGAGCGACCCGATCTTGAAGGTGCCGGCTGCCTGGGGCGAGCGCAGCACATAGGAATGCAGCGCGCCTTCGCGCTTGACGTCGTCGGTATAGCGGCCCTCGCCCTTGATCAGCGCGTCGTCTTCCTTGCGCAAGGCGGAAGCACCCACTCCGAATTTCGGTGTAGCGATCGTCATGAAATTGTCCTGTATCTCGTCGATGAAGGCGGCTTGGGAGACGGAGCCGAATGACGCGAAAGCGAAACGGGTGCTGAGATCGCACCGGCCGCTTTCTGACCGTCCGATAGTTAAATCCAAGCGCGCGAATGTCGAGCCCGAATAGGTAAAAACATCGTTTGCCCATCGGCGCCAGCATTGCCGCCGCGCTTTCCATGGCAACGCTGTTCCGATAGGACAGCACGATCCCTCACAGTCAGCAAGGCGTGCCATTCATGCGTACCGAGACCGGCCAGGTTTTTCATCTGAGCGATTACCGTCCGACCGATTTTGCCATCGAGACGGTGTCGATGACGTTCCGCCTGGCCGGCGCGGACACGGAAGTGGTGAGCCAGATGACGCTCCGTCGCCGCGATGGCGTTCCGACCGATGCACCGCTGGTGCTCGACGGCGACGCGCTGCAACTGGTTTCGCTTGCCATCGACAACGAAACCGCGGAGGGCCAGAGATATGAGGTCACGCCGGATCGGCTGACAATCCACGATCTGCCGGCGGACGGCACTTTCTCCGTCACGGTCACGACCAAGCTCGACCCGGCCGCCAACACGCAGCTGATGGGTCTCTATCGCTCTAATGGCGTCTATTGCACCCAGTGCGAGGCTGAAGGCTTCCGGAGGATCACCTATTTCCTCGATCGGCCGGATGTTCTCGCCGTCTACACCGTTCGAATCGAGGGCGACCGGAGCGAGACCCCGCTCCTGCTTTCGAATGGCAATCCCGTGGAAGCCGGCGCGCTCGATGGGAACCGGCACTATGCGGTCTGGCACGATCCGCACCCCAAGCCGTCCTACCTCTTTGCGCTGGTCGCCGGTGACCTCGGCGTCGTCGACGATGTCTTCACCACCGCGTCGGGCAGATCGGTCGACCTCAAGATCTATGTGGAGCACGGCAAGGAGGCGCGCGCGGCCTATGCCATGGACGCGCTGAAGCGCTCGATGAAGTGGGACGAAGACGTCTTCGGGCTCGAATACGATCTCGACATCTTCCAGATCGTCGCGGTGTCCGATTTCAACATGGGGGCGATGGAGAACAAGGGTCTCAACGTCTTCAACGACAAATATGTGCTGGCTGACCCCGAGACTGCGACCGATGCCGACTACGCCAATATCGAGGCGATCATCGCGCATGAGTACTTCCACAATTGGACCGGCAACAGAATCACTTGCCGCGACTGGTTCCAGCTCTGCCTCAAGGAAGGGCTGACCGTTTACCGCGACCACGAATTCTCCGCCGACATGCGCTCGCGCCCGGTCAAGCGCATTGCCGAGGTGCGGCTCTTGAAGGCGCACCAGTTTCCGGAGGATGCCGGCCCGCTCGCTCACCCGCCCCGGCCGGTGACCTACAGCGAGATCAACAATTTCTATACGGCGACGGTCTACGAGAAGGGCTCGGAGGTCGTGCGTATGATCGCGACGATCCTCGGCGCCGAGGGCTTCCGCAAGGGCATGGATCTCTATTTCGAGCGTCATGATGGTGAAGCCGCGACGATCGAGGATTTCGTCAAATCCTTCGAGGATGCGACCGGCACCGACCTTGCCCAGTTCGCCATCTGGTACCATCAGGCCGGCACGCCGACCGTCAGCGTGTCCGTCAACTACGACCAGCGTTCAGACAGCCTGACCGTCGATCTGGAACAGTCGGTGGCCGCAACGCCCGGTGAAAGCGCCAAGAAGATCATGCACATCCCCTTGCGCTTTGGGCTGCTGCTCGAAGACGGAAGCGAAGCTGAACCAGCGGAGGTTTCAGGTGCGCGCGTCGATGGCGACGTCATCCATCTGACCGAACGCCGCCAGAGTGTCGTCTTCAAGAGCTTGGGCGGCCGGCCGGTGCTGTCGCTCAACCGCGGATTTTCCGCGCCGATCAATTTGTCCTTCGAACAATCATCGGCCGATCTCGCCCATATCGCGAAGCACGAGAGCGATGCCTTTGCCCGGTGGCAGGCGCTGAACGAATTTGCGATGCGGATACTGCTGGATGCGGCGAAGCTTTCGCGTGACGGTCGGACGGTGGCGGTCGATCCCGATCTCATCGCAGCGCTGATCGCCAGTGCCAGCGACGAGACGCTGGAGCCGGCCTTCCGCGCCCAGGCGCTCAGCCTGCCGAGCGAGGCCGACATTGCGCGCGAACTCGGCAGCAATATCGATCCGGATGCGATCAAGCGCGGCCGCGACGCCGTGCTTGCCGCGGTCGCCCAGGCCCTCAAACCGGTCGCGGAAAAACTGTTCGACGAGATGGCAACGCCCGGGCTCTTCTCGCCGGACGCGATCAGTGCGGGCAAGCGCGCGCTGCGGGCCGTTGCGCTCAGCTATCTGTCGATTGCCGAAGCGGACCCGAAACGCGCTCTCGGGGTTTTCGACGAGGCCGACAACATGACTGACATGGCATCGGCGCTTCAGATTCTGGCGCATCTCTTCCCGGGATCGGCCGAGGCCACACAAGCTCTCGCGGCCTTCGAGGGACGCTTTGGCGGCGACCCGCTGGTGATCGACAAGTGGCTGTCGATCCAGGCCATGGCACCGGGCGCCGATACGCTCGATCATGTGAAGGGGCTGATGGAAACACGCCATTTCGCGCTCTCCAACCCGAACCGCGTGCGGGCGCTCATCGGTGCCTTTGCATCGGGCAACCCCACGGGGTTCAACCGCGAAGACGGCGCGGGATACGGTTTCCTGGCCGATCAGGTGCTTGCGATCGACGCCCGCAACCCGCAGCTCGCCGCCCGCCTTTTGACTTCCATGCGCTCCTGGCGCTCGCTCGAAGCCGGCCGGCGCGAACACGCACGTGCTGCGCTTTCGCGAATTGCCGCGGCCGAGGGGCTCTCCACCGACGTCAGCGACATCGTGAAACGAACGCTGGCATAGGGCGCCTGAAACACGGGGGCCGTGAAGGTTAAAGAAAGATTGCCACCGGCTCTGGACAACACGATTCGCCCATGATTCCTTAGGGCAGATTCGGAGATGGGATAGCCGAATCGCTCCAGAAGGAAGTTGGGAACAATGGCGGAAGCGCAGCCTTTGGGCGCGGCCGATGGCCTTGCCATGTCCACCGACAAGGGTGGTGTGAAAGCGTGGGATGGAAATCTCGCCGGACACGCCAAGCTCTTCGCCCGGCCGACTTACGCGCAGCTGGTCAAGGCTGAGCCCTATCTCAAGCGCTCCATCCCCATCCTCATCGTCGTCTTCCTGCTGGTGGTGGGGGCCGCACGCTTCGTCGACCTGACGGGCCAGCGCGAAGCCGCCATCGATCAGGGCCGCGACGCCGTCGTCATGGCCGTCACCGCTGCGAGCGCCATCCTCTCGGATGCCGATCTTTCGGGCGATACCGCCCGCTGGGATACCGAAGCGCGCCTGAACCGGCTGCTGCCGACGGAACGGCTGAGCGAAGGCCAGATCATGCTCGTGGCCGACACTTCGGCGCGGGTCTTTGCCGCAACGGCCAACGGTTCCTCGCTCATCGGACTTTCCGCCCATGTGCTTGCGCCGGAAAGCTCCGCCATGTGGCGGTTCGGCCAGCGCGCCGGTGTCGGCGAGATCGAGCATGGCGACGTGTCCTATCTCGTCAGCGTATCCCATCTGCCATCGGGCGAAGGCTCGGTGCTGACGCTTGCACCGCTGACGCCGATCATGGAGGACTGGCGCCGTTCCGTGTCGCTGAACGTCACGCTGTTCACGGCCACGTCGGCAGTGCTGCTCGTCATCCTCTACGCCTATTTCAGCCAGGCCACCCGGGCGCGGGAAGCCGACGACATCTACATGGAATCGCATCTGCGCGTGGATACGGCGCTCTCGCGCGGCCGCTGCGGTCTGTGGGACTGGGACATGGCGCGGGGGCGTATGTACTGGTCGAGCTCGATGTACGAAATGCTCGGCATGCCGCCGCGCGACTGCGTGCTGTCGTTCGGCGATGCCATGCGGCTCATGCATCCCGACGACAGCGATCTCTATTCGATTGCCCGATCCATCGCACGCGGCGAGACCAAGCAGGTCGACCAGATTTTCCGCATGCGCCACGCCGACGGGCATTATGTGTGGATGCGCGCCCGTGCGCAGGTGATCGACCGCTCCTCGACCCAGACACATCTCATCGGTATCGCCATGGATGTGACCGAGCAGCACAAGCTCGTGCAGAAGACGGCCGAGGCCGATCAGCGCCTGTTCGAGGCGATCGAAAGCACATCCGAAGCCTTCGTGCTTTGGGACAAGAACGAAGAGCTCGTGCTCTGCAACTCAAACTACCGCACCATGTACGGCCTGCCGGACGAGGTGCTGCGCCCCGGTACGCCGCGCGCCGTGGTCTATGCGGCCTCGACACGGCCGGTTGTGGAGCGCCGCATGGCGGATGGCGGCACGATCCAGCAGTCGCAGACCAGCGAAGTGCAGCTTGCGGACGGGCGTTGGCTGCAGATCAACGAACGCCGCACGCGCGACGGCGGCCTCGTGTCGGTCGGCACGGACATCACGCAGTTGAAGCGCCAGCAGGAGCGGCTGGCCGATTCCGAGAAGCGCCTGATGGCGACCATCGGCGACCTGTCGAACTCGCGCATGAAGCTGCAGCGCCAGACGGTCGAGCTCTCGGAGCTCAACGCCAACTATATGGCCGAGAAGGAACGCGCCCAGGCGGCGAACCAGGCCAAATCTGCCTTCCTCGCCAACATGTCGCACGAGTTGCGCACACCGCTGAATGCCATCATCGGATTCTCGGAAATCCTGCACGCGGGCATGTTCGGGCCGCTTGGCTCGGACAAGTACGTTGAATATGCCCGCGATATCCACGGGTCCGGCACGCATCTGCTCAACGTCATCAACGACATTCTCGACATGTCGAAGATCGAGGCCGGCCAGATGAAGCTGGAACGCGAAGCGATCGATCTCGCACCTCTCGTCGAGGAAGCCATGCGCCTGACCGCCATCCCGGCGGAAAAGAAGCACCTTCACGTCGTGCAGCGCATCGAGCCGGGCCTGGCGTTGCCGGCGGACCGCCGTGCGATGAAGCAGATCCTGCTCAACCTGCTGTCCAACGCCGTCAAGTTCACCGACGAAGGCGGCCGCGTGGCCGTCACCGCCCGCAAGGTGTCCGGCGCGGTCATCCTGTCGATCGCCGACAGCGGCATCGGCATTCCCAAATCGTCGCTCGGCAAGATCGGGCAGCCCTTCGAACAGGTGCAGAACCAGTTCTCGCGCACCAATGGCGGCTCCGGCCTGGGACTTGCCATTTCCAGGTCGCTGACCGAACTGCACGGGGGAACGATGCGCATCAAGTCGATAGAGGGCGTCGGCACAATCGTGTCGATCCGCATCCCGAACCGCGAACAGCGCCGCCTCTCAAACGTGATTGCGTTTGCCAATGAGCAAGGACGGTATGAAGCACGGGTGGCTTGAGCCGGCTGGCCTGGTGATACCGTCGATCGGCTGACATTTGTCGAATGGATGGTGCGGTAGATCCTCGGCGCGAGGCCGAGGATGACAGGTGTTCAGAGCCCCTAGCGCAACCTAAGCGTCGGCATGGTGCGGTCTTTCGGTCATCACGGTCGGGCTTTTCCCGACGATCTGCTGAGCTGAGACTCAGTCGGTCCTGGATGCGTCTCATCCCCGAGCACCGCCCGGGGATAAGGTTTTCCTGCTTCTGCGGCTGGCCTATCGGCCGTAGCGCTCCATCATGCCGTGGTGACCACCTCCAGGACCCTTGCCATGGTGGCCCATGCGGCCGTGCGGGCCGCGCATGCCCTCGCCGCGACTGGGCATTTCGTCTGCGGTCAGCACGCCATCATCGTTGCGGTCCATGAGAGCAAAGCGCTTTTCCTGGTGGCGCTCCAGTTCCTCGATGGTGATCTCGCCGTCGCCATTGATGTCGAAGCGGGCCAGCAAGCGGGCTTCGCGGCGCTCCTGACGGCGCTGGTCGATGGCGCTCGTCAGTTCTTCCATGGAGATCACCCCATCACCATCCGCATCGGCTTCGCTTAACCAGCCGAGACGGCGCTGGCCGAATTCCTCGACGCTGATATCGCCCGAACCGTCCTGATCGAGCCGTTGCAGCATGCGATCCGCACGGCGGCCGGGACCGCGCATGGCCGGGCCGGCATCGGCGTCTTCTTCCGCCATGATGTCTGCATCGTCGCCTTCCAAGGAACCGGCATCATCGTCCATCGGCTCTTCGATCGCGGGCACCGTCTGGTCGTCGGCGTTATCGGATTGCTGGGCGATCGCGAAGCTCGACGTGGCGAGAAGGGCCGCGATCAGTGTCGCCAAAGTGGCCTTGCGTGCGATTGTCATCCTCATACTCCTTCGTGGGCGCAGTCCGCTTCCAAGCGGCTTCGGGCCATTAAGATCGACCGGATCCGGTCCGGCAAAGCCGCGGCGTTCAACCGAAGCTCTGGGAAGGAAGGTGCCATTCGGCCGATGAATGGCGGATGACCATGGCATTACAATTCAGTAATCTTTGCAGAGGCTTGCCGCGCAAAGCTGGAGTCGATCAACCCTTGCTGTGCGCTGCGGTGGCCTGTACGATGTCGGCGTTCAACAGGCCGAGCATGATCGTGCGCACCTGCTTTGCCTGCCGTTTCAGGTCCGCCTCGAGCGTCTTCAGGTCCGGCAATTCGGCAGTTCGGCAGAGCTGGTCGATCAGGCCGGCGGGGGCCTCGGCGGGGTCGAAATCGCCGTCGAGGCAGAGCCGCATCATCTGCGAAAGCTCCGTCTCGAGAGACAAAGCGGCCAGCACCGTCTTCAGATCGTCGGCTTTAAGCTTCCTCGACCCCAAAGCTGCCAGCACATCGGCGGTGGTCGTCGGCCGTTCGGCGCCGTCCGGAAACGCCTCCACGAGCGCGAGATGCTGCGCCATGAACTCGATGTCCACCAGACCTCCGGGAATGAGTTTCAGGTCCCAGTTGCTCTTTGGTGGTTTTTCCTGATCCATCAGCTTGCGCATCTCGAGCACGTCGGACGCAATCTTCGCCCGATCGAGGCGTTCGGCAATGATCTCGGCCACGATCGTGTCGACATCTGCCCTGAGGCTCTCATCACCCGCGACGGTCCGCGCCCGTGTCAGCGCCATGTGCTCCCAGGTCCAGGCTTCTTCGCGCTGATACTTTGCGAACGCGTTGATGCGAGTCGCGACCGGGCCCTTGTTGCCGGAAGGGCGCAGGCGCAGATCTACCTCATAGAGCACGCCCTCGGCTGTCGGCGCCGACAGGGCGGCGATGAGACGCTGCGTCAGCCGGGCGAAATAGCGCGGCGGGTCGATGGGCTTCTTACCGTCCGATTCATCGGCCTCGGCGTCGTGGTCGTAAATCAGGAGCAGGTCGATGTCGGACCCGGCCGTCATTTCGTGGCTGCCGAGCTTGCCCATGCCAAGCAGGGCCACGCGCTGTCCGGGCACCTTGCCGTGCACGGAGGCGACTTCCGCTTCCACTGCCCGCAGCGTCGTCTCGAGAATGAGGTCGGCCAGATCGGTGAGCGCCCGACCGGCGCGAGCGCCGGTGATCGCGCCGGTCAGCAAGCGCACGCCGATGAGGAAGCGCTGTTCGGAAGCGACGATGCGCAGCCGATCGAGGATCTCCTCATAGGCAAAATTGCCGAGCAGAAACGCATCGAGACGTTGCTTGAGATAGTCGCGCGTCGGCAGTTCGGCGAGCAGCGACGGATCGAGCATGCCGTCGAAGACATGCGGCTTGCGCGCGATGATGTCGGCCAGACGCGGCGCCGACGACATGATCGTGACGATGAGCGAAAGCAGCCCCGGGTTCTGGCCGAGCAGCGAGAAAAGCTGGATGCCCGATGGCAGGCCGGAGAGGAAGCTGTCGAAGCGCAGCAATGCCTCGTCGGCGCGCCGCGTGCGGCCAAACGCGGTCAGAAGCTCCGGCGTGAGCTCCGTCAGGCGCTCCCGCGCTTCGGCGGACTGGGTCGCACGGTAGCGGCCATAGTGCCAGGTGCGGATGATCTTCGCGATCTCCGAGGGTTTGTCGAAGCCCAGCCGCTTCAGCGTCGCCATCGTGTCGGGGTCGTCGTCCTCGCCGGTGAAAACGAGGTTCCCGGCCTCGCCGGACAGGTGGCTCTCGTGCTCGAAGAGTTCGGCGTAGTGGTGCTCGACCGTCTTCAAACGGCGCGTGAAGTCGGCGGCGAAAACCTTGGTGTCTTTGTGCCCGGCGAGATAGGCGATGCGCTTCAGCTCCGCTTCGGTCTCCGGCAGAGTGTGGCTCTGCTCGTCGCCGACAATCTGGATGCGGTGCTCGATATCGCGCAGGTACCAGTAGGCTTCGGTCAACGTATCGGCGGTCTCCGCATCGATCCACCGGGCCTGCACCAGCGCCTGGAGCATCTCGTCGGTGCGCCGCCCGCGCAGGGCCGGCATGCGGCCACCGGCGATCAGCTGCTGCGTCTGGACGAAGAACTCGATCTCGCGGATGCCGCCGCGGCCGAGCTTGACGTTGTGCCCCTTGACCGCGATATCGCCGAAACCGCGATGGGCGTGGATCTGGCGCTTGATGGAATGGATGTCGGCGATTGCCGCATAATCGAGATATTTGCGGAAGACGAAGGGCACGAGCTCGCGGCAGAACTGCTGGCCGGCCTCCAGATCGCCCGCAACGGGCCTCGCCTTGATGAAGGCGGCGCGCTCCCAGTTCTGGCCCCTGCCCTCGTAATAATTCAGCGCGGCTTCGACCGGGATCGCGAGCGGCGTCGAGCCCGGATCCGGACGCAGCCGGAGATCGGTGCGGAAGACATATCCGTCGCCGGTGCGCTCCTGCATGATGCGGATCAATCGGCGCGCCATTTTGGAGAAGAGATCGGCCCCATCGCCCGGATCCTTCAGCACACGGGCATCCGGCTCGAAAAACAGAACGATGTCGATATCGGAAGAGTAATTCAGTTCGCGCGCGCCGAGCTTGCCCATGCCCAGCACGATGAGGCCCGAGCCCTGGGAGGGATTGGCGCGATCGGGCAGCGTGATCTTGCCGGCATCATCCAGACCGAGCAGCAGGAAATCGATTGCGGCGGCGAGGCTCGCTTCGGCCACATCGCTCAGCCAGGCGGTCGTTTCCGCGGCAGACGCGACGCCCGCAAGATCGGCCAGCCCGAGCGTCAGCGCCGCCTCGCGCTTCAGCCGCCGCAGCGAGGCCATCAGGGCCTGCTCGGTCACGGGGCCTTCAGCGCCTTCGGAAGGCTTCCACGCTTGGCGTGCCCGTCGGCAAAGCCCGTCAAGATTGCGATCGAGCGGTTCGGTGACTGCACGCGCCAACATCGCCGGATCTGCGAAAGCAGTATCGCGCAGAAAGGGTGACAGGGAGAAGGTCGCCGCGAGGAAATCGGCAAGCGTGCTGTTCTTCGCCAGCGCTTGCCCAAGCTCGGGAGCTTGCGCAGCAAAATCTTTCAGTGCCGAGCGTGCCGACTTTTCATCTGCTTTGGACAACGACCGCAACGGCGAGGACTGCAGCTCGGAGAGGGCGACCGTCGTTTTCAATTTAATTTTTGTCACGTCGCCCTCCCAAGCTCCGGGACTGCTCAGCCGTCGAACCGCATGCGGACGGCGAGTCCCGGCCGTAAATCATCGGCTTCTTCATGCGGGAGGCCGTCCAGCAGTTCAAGCCGGCCACGGTGAAGATGCATCACCGCTTCCACAAGGCTCAGCCCCAGGCCGGTGCCCGGGCGCGAGCGGCTGTCATCGAGCCGGACGAAGCGCTGAACAGCAGCCGCGCGCTTGTCGGCCGGAATACCGTTCCCGTTGTCGGCCACGGTAATCATCGGACCTTCCGACACTCGTTCCAGCCGAACGTCGATCCGCGCCGAAGGCAGGCCGGCCGTATATTTGATCGCGTTGTCGATGAGGTTGGCCAGCGCCTGCCCGACCAGTTCCCGATTGCCTTTGACGGAGATGCCGGGCGCGACCGCGGTCGTCAGGGTGACGCCGGCATCCTCGGCAAGCGGTTCGTAGAGCTCCACCGTGTCGGTGACGATTTCGGAAAGATCGATATCCTGTAGCTCGGCAGCTGCCGATCCCGCCTCAACACGGGCAATCATCAAAAGCGCGTTAAAGGTGCGGATGAGCTGGTCGCTCTCGCCGATCACATCCTCCATGGCGCCGCGGTAATCGTCGACCGTATCGCTTGCGGCAAGCGCCATCTCGGCGCGGTTGCGCAACCGCGTCAGCGGTGTCTTCAAATCGTGGGCGATGTTGTCGGAAACCTGGCGCAGGCCTTCGTTGAGCTTTTCGATCCGGCCGATCATCGCGTTCAGCGATTCCGAAAGCCGGTCGAATTCATCGCCTGAACTGCCCACTGGCAAACGCTGCCCCAGATCACCCGCGATGATCT
Source organism: Georhizobium profundi (assembly GCF_003952725.1). Lineage (NCBI taxonomy): Bacteria > Pseudomonadati > Pseudomonadota > Alphaproteobacteria > Hyphomicrobiales > Rhizobiaceae > Georhizobium > Georhizobium profundi. The sequence goes on from NZ_CP032509.1 coordinate 3,416,872, forward strand.
TGCGGCTTGCTTGGTCCATGCGGTCGATGCGCTGAAGGGCCCGGCGGCCGACGAAAAACCAGATTGCCAGCGCGCCGAAGCCCATGATGGCGAGCGCGATGACGAGCGCACGCCGGACCAGGTTGCGGAAGAGCTCCGGCTCGCCGAGATCGCGACCCACCAGCAGGCGCATGCCATTCGGCAGGAACACGATCTGGGCAAGCGCCGTGTGTTGGCGCGCCGTATCGTCGTTCTCGGTATAGCGATCGTAGCGGAAGGGAAGCGCCGTCCAGCCTTCGCGGTCCAGCGTGCCCGGCTGAAGAGAGGCGACATTGCCAGCGATGATCTCGCCGTTCGGAGCGGTGATCGTGTAGAGCCCGGCGCCCGGCTGGCGGGACCGACGCTCGACGACGCGCACGAGGCGGGTAATGCCGCCGGTCTGGTAGGCCCGCGAAAGGAACCGCATCTCAGCATCGATCGCTTCCTGGGTCTGGGCGCGCAGGAGGTTGCCGGAGATGGCGGTGACGTAGAAGACAAGCGCCACGGCGCAGAGCGCAAAGAGGCCCAGATAAAGTGCCGACAGGCGGACAGCCGTGGTGCCAAAAAGGGCGCGCAGCCGCTTCATCGGCTCAACTATCCGCCTTGATCATGTAGCCGGCACCGCGCACCGTGCGCAGCAAGGGTTGGTCGAAATCCTTCTCGATCTTCGATCGCAGGCGCGAAATGTGGACGTCGATGACGTTGGTCTGCGGATCGAAGTGGTAATCCCAGACATGCTCGAGCAGCATGGTCCGCGTCACCACCTGGCCGGCATTGCGCATGAGATATTCCAGAAGCCGAAACTCACGCGGCTGCAGCGTGATGTCGCGCCCTCCCCGCCGCACTTCGTGGGACAGTCGATCGAGTTCGAGATCGCCGACCCGGTAGCTGGTCTCACTTTCACGCGTGCCAACCTTACGGCGCGCGAGAACCTCGACGCGGGCGTGGAGTTCGGAGAACGCATAGGGCTTGGGGAGATAATCGTCGCCGCCTGCGCGCAGGCCTGTCACGCGATCGTCGACCTGGCCGAGCGCGGACAGGATGAGGACCGGCGTTTCATTGCCGAGCCGACGCAGTTCCGAGACGATCGACAGGCCGTCGCGCTTCGGCAGCATGCGATCGATGACCAGAACGTCATAGGTGTTCTCGCTGGCCATATGAAAGCCGGTGTCGCCATCGGCTGCATGATCGGCCGCGATTCCAGACTCGCGAAACGCCTTGACCAGATAGGTCGAAGCCTCTCGGTCGTCTTCGATCAGCAGGATTTTCATGAATTCTTTCATAGGCACAAATTCGATGCTTGGACAGGGTTGGGAATTGGATCGGTCGCACCCGAATGCAAAACGGCGAGCCGTGGGGGCCGGCTCGCCGTCTCTTTAAGTCTCCGTCCGGGGATCAACGTCGCCTTCAGGCGTCGTGGGCAAGTTTGCGAATCCTCGGGCGAAGACGGCGGACCGGAAACCCACGTCACGGTCCGCCTCGGTTCGCTCCGCTCAGCCTTGATCGATCGGCAGGGCGACGAAGCGGTTCTGCTCATCGCTGCGCAGCTGGAAAAGCGCTGCGCCTCGACCATCTTCAGCGGCGGCCGCAACGGCTGCCGTAATGTCTTCGGCACTCGCGACATCCCGATCCTGTACGCGCACGATCACGTCGCCGACCTGGAAGCCACGCTCCGCGGCCGTGCCGTCTGGATCGAGTTCGGCGATGACCACGCCATTGCCATCGTCCGAGGGGGCAACGGTCATGCCGAATTCGGTCAGTTCGCCACCGCTCGAAGGCGCGGGTACTGCTTCTTCCGTCGCGGATGCCTGCTGCTCATCTGCTGGGAACGTGCCTAGCGTGACGGCAACCGTTTCCGAAGCGCCATTGCGCCAGACCGAAAGCTCGACCTCGGTGCCCGGCTCGATAGAAGCGATGCGGCGGGCAAGATCACCCGGATTTTCAACGGCTTCACCGTTCACGGCCGTCACCACGTCACCCGATTCGATACCGGCGGCAGCTGCAGGCGCATCGGGCTGGGGCGCGGTGACGAGAGCACCGGAAGCTTCGGCCAATCCGAGGGACTCAGCGATATCCTCGCTGACTGGCTGGATTTGCACACCGATCCAACCACGGCTGACGCTGCCGCTCTCGATCAGATCCTGCACGACGTCCTGTGCAAGAGTGGCCGGGATCGCGAACGCGATGCCAACATTGCCGCCGGAAGGAGAGAAGATCGCGGTGTTCACGCCGATGACTTCACCGGAGAGGTTGAACGTCGGACCGCCCGAGTTGCCGCGGTTCACGGCTGCGTCGATCTGCAGGAAGTCGTCGTAGGGTCCTGCACCGATTTCACGACCGCGAGCTGAGATGATGCCGGCAGTGACGGAGCCGCCCAGACCGAACGGGTTGCCGACTGCAACGACCCAATCGCCGACCCGTGCGCCCTGATCGTCACCGAATTCGACATAAGTGAATTCTCGGTCCGCATCGACCTTGAGCACCGCAAGGTCCGTCCGGCTATCAGTGCCGATCAGCTCGGCCGACAATTCGGTGCCATCATCAAGGATAATGCTGTAGCTCGATCCGCCTTCAACGACGTGGTTGTTGGTAACGAGATAGCCGTCATCAGAGATGAAGAAGCCGGATCCCTGAGAAACGGGCATCGGACCGCGGGGACGGTTCGGTCGGTCGGGTCGGCCTGGCTGGCCGAAGTTCGGGCCACCAAATTCGTCAAAGAACCGGCGCATCGGATGGTCTTCAGGCAGATTTTCCAGGCCGGGAGGTCCGAACTGGAAACCGAAGCCCTCGTTTTGCGCGACCTCTTCGGCTTCTCCCTGGACGCGGACGGAAACGACAGCCGGCGAAACGGCCTCAACCACATCCGCGAAGCTTGGCGCGGTTGTCGGAGCCTCGATCCGGACTGGATCGGCCATCGCGCTGATGGTTGCCGGCACGCCGGTGACGAGCATCACACCGGCGACGCCAGCAATGGTGGATGTGGCCAGGATGCTTTTCAGCTTTGTCTGGAAGGACTGGTTCGATTTCATGGACGTCTAACCCTCGTTCTTGCCGATTTCGTGCTGCTTTGGCAGCGTCGACATAGAGATAGGGCACGTCACATTACGGCGCTCTGTCCTCGACATGAAATTTTGGTAATGTTGACCAGCTTGACGACGTCAGCTGCGTTTCGAGCGCTCTTTCAGCAGATCGGCGATTGCCTTCTCCTCGCCCTCTGTCAGCGTCGGACCGGCCTGAAGCGGATCGCGATTGCGCAGGAACGTTGCGATGGCGGCGATGCCAGCGCCCATGACAAGAATGGGTGCGGCCCAGAGCGCAAGCGTCTGGATCGACAGGCGAGGACGCAGGAGCACAAACTCGCCGTAGCGGGAAACCACGTAGTCGTAGACTTGCTCATCGGTGTCACCCGACACCAGCCGTTCCCGCACAAGCACGCGAAGATCCCGCGCCAGTTCCGCATCGGAATCATCGATGGACTGGTTCTGACAGACCATGCAGCGCAGTTCGGCGGAGATGGAGCGTGCCCGCTGCTCCAAAGCTGGATCGTCCAGAATTTCGTTGGGTTGCACCGCGAACGCGGGCGACGCCAGCCCCATGACGACGATCAGGAGGGCAAGAATGCGCGCGCTCCCGATCATTCCGCCGGCTCCATCACAGGACCGGCAGCCTTGCGCTGACGGTGCGGCTTCGGCGCGCCGACGCGCAGGCGACGATCCGACAGCGATATCAATCCGCCGAAAGCCATGATGACCGAGCCGATCCAGATCAACGTGACTTGCGGCTTCCACCAGACGCGCACGACGATGGCGGTTGGCGCCTCGGCGCCCTCCGGCGTGACAAAGTCGCCGAGCGACACGTAAAGCTGGCTGAAGCCTCGGGTGAGGATGCCGGCTTCGGTCGTCGGCGTCTGTCGCGCGGTGTAAACGCGCTTTGCCGAGTCCATGCGAGAGACTTCCGCGCCATTCCGCAGCACCGTGAAATGGCCGACATCCTCGACATAGTTCGGGCCCTGGTTCGGGTCCATGCTATCGAAGCGAAGCGTGTATCCGCCGGCATCGATCGTCTCGCCCGGCGCCATTTCGGCAACCGCCTCGGTTTCGAATGCTGTGACCGCCACGATGCCGATCACCATGACGCCGAGGCCGAAATGCGCCATGGCGCCACCGAAGGCCGATCGCGGAAGGCCAGCGAGCCGACGCATCGCGATACCGGCCGACACTTTGCCGACGCCCGCCCGCAACGCGAGATCGGTTACCGCGCCGAACATGACGAAAAAGCCTATGGCGAGAGCGAGCGCCGCGAGCACCGGCGCCCCAGTCGTGAAATAGACAACGATGAGACCGGCAAGCAGAGCGAGACCGGCCGCAACATAGAGCCTTTGAGCAGCGCCGAGCAGATCGCCGCGCTTCCACGCCAGCAGCGGGCCGAACGGTACCGCCAAGAGCAACGGGATCATCAACGGACCGAATGTCAGATTGAAGAACGGCGGGCCGACGGAAATCTTTTCGCCCGTCACCGTTTCCAGCAGCAACGGATAGAGCGTGCCGATCAGCACCGTCGCGGTGGCCGTCGTCAGGAACAGGTTGTTCAGCACCAGTCCGCCTTCACGCGAGATGGGCTGGAACAGTCCACCGGATTTCAGCGAGGTCGCCCGCAGCGCGAAAAGCCCGAAAGCGCCGCCGATGAAGACCACCAGAATGGCGAGAATGAAGACGCCGCGGCTCGGATCGGATGCAAAGGTATGAACCGACGTGAGCACGCCTGAGCGCACCAGGAACGTGCCGAGCAACGACAGGGAAAAGGTGATGATCGCGAGCAGGATCGTCCAGATCTTCAGGGCCTCGCGTTTTTCCATCACGAGCGCGGAATGCAGAAGCGCGGTGCCGGCGAGCCAGGGCATGAAGGACGCGTTTTCGACCGGATCCCAAAACCACCAGCCGCCCCAGCCAAGCTCGTAATAGGCCCAGTAGGAACCCATGGCGATGCCGCCGGTCAGGAATATCCAGGCCGTCAGCGTCCATGGCCGCACCCAGCGCGCCCAAGCCGCATCGATCCGGCCTTCGATCAGTGCCGCAACGGCGAAGGAGAAGCAGATGGAAAAGCCGACATAGCCAAGATAGAGCAGCGGCGGATGGATCGCGAGCCCGATGTCTTGGAGGATCGGATTGAGATCGCGGCCTTCCATCGGAGTGGGCACGATCCGCGCGAAGGGGTTCGAGGTCTGCAACACGAAGAGCAGGAACGCCGTCGTGATCCAGCCCTGAACGGCGAGCACATTGGCACGCAGGGACTTCGGCAGGTTTCGACCGAAGAAGGCGACCAACGCACTGAAGAAGACGAGGATGAGGATCCACAAGAGCATGGATCCCTCGTGGTTTCCCCAGACGCCGGAGATCTTGTAGATCATCGGCTTCAGGGAATGGGAGTTTTCGTAGACGTTCTGGACCGAGAAATCGGAAACCACATAGGCGTAGGTCAGCGCGCAGAAGGACAACAGCACGAGCAGGAAGGAAACGATGGCAGAGGTATCCCCGATCGCCATCAAGGACTGATCGCCGCGCCGTGCGCCAATGACCGGCAGAACCGACTGCACCAGCGCCGTCGCAAAGGCGATGATCAACGCATAATGTCCGAGTTCGACGATCATGCGCTTACCTCTCCCTTATCCGTGGCCAATCGACAATCGATCAATTGGCCTCCCCCTCACCCTGCCAGACGCCCTGCTCGCGCAGGCTGTCGGCAACTTCGCGCGGCATGTAATTCTCATCGTGCTTGGCAAGCACCGTGTCCGCAACAAAGACCGGACTTCCCGGCTGAAACGCACCCTCGGTAATGACGCCCTGCCCTTCGCGGAAAAGATCCGGGAGGATGCCGTTGTACTCCACCTCGACCTCGCTGCCGCCGTCCTCGATGGCAAACCGGACGAGCGTGCCGGACGAGCGATTGAGCGAGTCGTTGGCGACCAGACCACCCAACCGGATGCGCGTGCCGGGCTCGACGGCGTTGGTCAAAAGGTCGCTCGGCGAATGGAAAAAGACGATCTCGTCACGCAGCGCGACCAGAACGAGGGCGGCGGCAACCGCGACCACGCCCATGCCTCCGGCGATGACCGCCAGGCGTTTCTGCTTGCGCGTCATTGCGCACTCTCCTCTTCCAGCCGGTCAACCCCAACCTGGCGCGCGACGGCAAGCAGTGCCCGGCCATCTTCGCTCTCCTCGGGGAACACGGCAAGCCCCCGGGCCAACGCCTCGCCGGCCTGTTCGGGCTGACCGAGCACGCCATAGGAGCGCACCAACCGGATCCATCCTTCGATATCCTGCGGGTTTTCCTGCAGGCGACGATCAAGATTGCCGACCATCGTTTCGATCATGGCCTGACGCTCGTCGTCGCTCATGTCACGCGCCGCAGCCAGATCGTCCTGCGATGGGCCGGGCTGAAGCGGCGGCTGAACCGACGCGACATCGCCGGAAACGGCACCTGCATCCGCTTCGGCACCCGGCAACAGGCTCAAAGGCGGCAAGCCGGAAGGACTGATGTCGGCAACTTGCCCGCCCAGCGCCGCAATTTTCTCGTTCACCACCGTCATCCAGGGAGCGTCAGGCGGCGATTGTTCTGCAAGCCGGCGGAACGCTTCAAGAGCACGGTCGTCGCGCCCTTCCTGCTCCAGCGCCAAGGCAAGATAGAACGCTGCCTTCGGCTCGTCCGGCTGCAATTCACGCGCGGACTGAAAAGCCACAGCGGCCTCTTCGGTGACGACGCCGCTTGCCAGCGCGACAAGCGCTTCACCGTAGCCGCTTTGGCGGGCCGAGGTGGGGCCCAAGAGGCGGATGGCGTTCAGATAGGCCGTGCGCGCTTCCTGCAGTTGCCCTGCCCGAAGATAGATCGGTGCCAGAACGTCCCAACCGCGCCCGTCATCCGGGTTTTCCTCAAGATGCTGCTCGGCCTGAGCGATCATCGTCGCGATCGGCGAAGCTTGCTCAGGCGCCGTTGCACGCGATGCGAGCGGCTGATCCGGGAGACCAGGAGCGCCGGTCGCGAGATAAACGCTCATTCCCAACAGCGGAACGCCGACGAGAACGCACAGGCGGGCAGCGGTCGTCAGGCGACCTCCGCCGCGGCGGTCTGTTGCAGCATTTTGTGCTTTTTTTGCCCGCAAAAGACGACGGCCGATCTCGGCGCGGGCGTGTGCTGCCTCGTCCGTGCCGATCAGGCCGCCTGCTCGATCACGTTCGACTTCGGCCAACTGGTCGGAATAGACCTCGACATCGTATTCAGCGTCGTTGCCGGCGCGCTTGCCGCGCGCAAGGGGCAGCAACAACGCAGTCGTCACGAGGGCAGTCAAAACGGCGGCGAGTACCCAGAACATCATGTCAATCGAATATCCGACGGGCTCTCATCTTCCAAGAGCAAACACAGGCTTACCACGATCACGGGGCGTTTGGTCGCAAGCCAGAAGCGTCTCTTCAAACTGAAATTTAGCCCGAAAACCGTTCGATCAGGTCAAAGGCGTCCAGGTGCCTTCCGCAGAGCGGCATGCGGTGCCTCTTGCGACGATCGGCTGGCCACTACCACGCAGGGTGTGCGTGTACTGGCGGCAGTTCTGGGAACCGACCTGATAGGCCTGGGCTGCTGCAACTTCGCCGGACAGACCGGAGCGTTCGTTGGTCCAGGCAACCGATTGGCCTACGGGTGCTGCCTCGAGCGCATTGTATTCCGCTTCCAGGGCCTTGCGCAGATCGCGTTCCGAGAGCGTGTTGCCGGCAACCGGGGCGATGATCCCGCCATTCAACGCGGTCAGGAAGGCGTTATCCGCCGTCTGGCCACGCTCACTGCTGAGCGAAGCCGGCAACATGGCGAGTGTCGAGCTGCCGGTTTGCGAAGACGCGCATCCGGCCAAGGCGCCTAGCGCAATGACAACCAAGAACTTCGTTGTGTGCTGCAGGGAGTGAAGCATCGCTAAAAGTATAATTTCCGGCGCAGGAGCCATTGTCGGCACTCAAATTGGGTGCCCGATGCTTATGGCCGCATTGTGGCCGATAAGGCAACAGAACAAATGACGAATTCGCGACCTACGAGCGCAGTCGCAGCCGAGACGCCGCTTCCTTGATGGCAGGCAACGTGACTTCCGCGCGAAGTCCACCGAGCGGGCTCTGCGTCAGCCGGAGAACGCCGTGATATTCCCGCGCGATCTCGTCGACGATGGAAAGCCCCAGCCCCGTGCCGGGCTTGCTTTCGTCGAGCCGGCGACCGCGCTTGACGGCCTCCGCCATCTGGTCTGCCGTCAGTCCGGGCCCGTCATCCTCCACGACCAGCGTCAGCCAGCCATCGCTGGGTCCATCGTCGGGACGGGCCGGAGCGACAGCGCCGACCGCGAGGCTCACCTTGATCCGGCTGCGGGCGAATTTGGCGGCGTTGTCGAGCAGGTTGCCGCCGATCTCCTCGAGATCGTGCTGCTCGAGCGCGATCCATACGCCCTTGGGTTTCACGCTCAACTCGAAAGCCAAATTGGGATTCAGCCGGCGCATAACCCGTATCAGACGCTCGAAAGCTGGCTCTGCCTCGGTTCTCGCGAGAATGGATCCTGATTGCGCGACGATACGCGCCCGATCAAGATAGGTCTGTACCTGCCGCTGCATGGTCTCCGCCTGATTGCGGACGAGGTCGCCATGCTCGGAGGTCATGCCCTTCGATTCGTTGAGCAGCACGGCCAGCGGCGTCTTCAGCGAGTGGGCAAGGTTGCCCACCTGCATGCGAGCGCGTTCCACGACCCTTCGGTTGGTGTCGATCAGGGCGTTCACTTCCCCTGCCAACGGCGCGATTTCGCGAGGGAATTCATCGTTCAGCGATGAGCTCTTGCCGGTCCGGATGCTTTCAAGCGCCCGACGCACGCTGTCCAAAGGCCGCAGCCCGATCAGGATCGCCCCGGCATTTACGAAAAGCGACGCTACACCGAAGATGACAAGGGCAATCGTCAGTTGGTTGGTGAATTCGGCCACGTCGGCCTCGACCGCGTCGCGATTGCCGGTCACGCGAAAGCGCGCGACACGCCCTTCGTCGTTCAGTTCGACTTCGGTCTCCATGACGACGACATCGTTGCCGAACGGATCGACGACGTCATAGGCGCGCTCGTAGAGGGCGTTGAAGGAGATTTCTTCCTGGCTCGGCCGGTCGAGCGACCGTCCCCCGAGCGAGATCGAGGATTTTGGTGGCGAATTCGACCCTTCGATCGGCTCCACGACCCAGTACCAGCCGGTTGCAGGCTGGGAGTAGCGCAGATCACCGAATTCGGGTTCTCCGCGCAACTCGCCCTCGCCGTTAATCCAGACGGAGTTCACGACATTGTAGAGATGCGCGCGCAGCAATTCGCGAAAGCCGCGTTCCGTGCCTTGGCGATAGAGCGTGTTGATGATGAGACCGACGGCGATGAGCGCGATCACCGCCCAAAGCGTCGAAACCGCCAACACGCGTAAGGTGAGAGAACTAACCCTTTTCGGCCGTGCCGCCGCCATTGCCGGGCTCCTGCATGCGGTAGCCAAGACCGCGTACCGTCTCGATGTAGTCTCCGCCGATCTTCTTGCGCAGGCGGCCGACAAACACTTCGATCGTGTTGGAATCGCGGTCGAAATCCTGGTCGTACATGTGCTCGACGAGCTCGGTACGCGACACCACCTCGCCAATATGGTGCATCAGATAGGAGAGAAGCCGATATTCGTGCGACGTGAGCTTGAGCGGCTGGCCGTCGACGCTGGCCTTCGACGCCTTGGTGTCGAGCAGCACGGGTCCGCATCTTAGCTCCGACGAGGCATGGCCGGCTGCCCGACGAATGAGCGCGCGGATGCGCGCCAGCACTTCTTCGAGATGATAGGGCTTCGCCACGTAGTCATCGGCACCCGCGTCGATACCGGCAACCTTGTCGCTCCAGCGATCGCGGGCCGTGAGGATGAGCACGGGCATAAGTCGCCCCCCCGAGCGCCACCGCTCCAAGACGCTGATGCCATCCATTTCCGGCAGACCGATATCCAATACGACTGCATCGTACGGCTCGGTATCTCCAAGGAAATGGCCTTCTTCGCCGTCATAGGCCTGATCGACGACGTAGCCGGCATCGACCAGCGCATCGCTGAGCTGGCGATTGAGATCGCGATCGTCCTCGACAACCAATATCCGCATCAAGATGGCCCGCGCCTTGGAAAGATTATGGTTCAGTGCCTGTTGAAGGCGCTTGCGTCAACCGGCGGGAACGGTCCGCGTCTCGCGACGCGGCCTGTCGTCGCTGCCATTGCCGGGGATCAGCACTGTCACGCTGCAGGTTCCGTTCGGACCTGGCGATACGGACAGCAGGGTGCCACCGGTCTCGGCCACGACGCGCTGTGCCGCGCCGCCGCAGTCCAGTTGCACCATCTGAGTGAGCGGCCGCTCGTGGTCGACCTGGACGGTCGGCATTGCAGTCGCGGCCACGGCCGAAAAAAGAAGTGACGCTAGCATTGCGGTTCCGATTGATGCTGTCCGTTTCATAGGCGCACTTTTACCGGAGGCACACTGAACGGCAAATGAATGCCAGCAATCTTCTTTGAGGGGAAGCCGCCGGCCCCGCCTGCGGCTTCTTCGTCTCTAAAACAGTCGGCTTGTAGCTGCAAACCGACCATAGACCGCGGCCGCCGCACCCAAAGCACCAATGGCCTGGAGCAATGCCTCCGTCAAAATGAGCTGGTCACCCGTTTCGAGCGTCAAGCCGAAGAGGCTTCCGAGAGAGGCTGCAGCGGCGATCAGGCCGCCCCAGATGCTGCGCGACATATACCAGGGCTTGATGGGATCCATGCTTGTTCTCCTGTCAGTTAAAGGAAATCAAAGGGTGATCACGGCGCGCGCCGGAAGCCCGAGAGCCATGCGCGATCCGATCTGGCGCACTGTGATCTCGATGGTCGAAAGCGGCGCGCCGAAGACCGCGCGTTGCTCCGCGTCCGAAAGATGAAACCGGGGCTCGAAGACGTCCACGATGTGCTGGGTCGCAGATCCGTCTATGATCTGAAGGCGGTATCGCTCGCCGTCAGCATCAAGCGATATGTCGCTGCCGAGCCAACTGTCGGAATCGATACGACCGCGCCTGATCCAGCAAATTTCGATGCTTCCCTCCTGATCCCGAAAGGCTTCGAGATGCACCGGCGCAAGCGGCGTCAGCGCTCGAGTTCCGCCTGCAATTGGTGTCGCGAGTCGCTGTACTTCTCCGCCGGTCGCCGAAATTCGCCAGTTGAAGGGGATGCCCACCTCGCTCGGCCGCAACCGGATCGGCGCCAACGCCTCATCCAGCACCACGATGCGTGCGTCGATGTCTGCACCCGCAAGCATCGCGTCTTCCGTGCCGCCCTGCCCCCGCAGCAGGCCGCTCAGTCGCCAGTGACCGATTTCGGTCTCCTCGGCGTGCGTGAACTGAACGACCTCCCAGGCACCGGAATTGCTGCGCACTGCCAACGCGTTGGCGCCGTTCAACACAGCAAGCTCGGCTGCAGATTCCAGGCTCCCGAAGGCCAGCCGGCAAAATAGCGTCCCAGAACGGTCGAACCGGTTCGCGACACCAGGCTGCAGCGCAGCGGTCAGCACGCCCATGCGAGCGGGTCGTTCGATTTCTGCTCTCTCGCGAAAGCCTTCCTGCCCTTCGGACATGGAAAGGAGAGCGCGCTTGAACGGCCTGCTCCAGAGAGCCGCCTTGAACCACCCTGTTTCATCGAAGCCGTCGAGTACAGGGAGATCGATCAGCTCGATCATGGGCAGCCAGGGCGCCAGCCTGTCAGGAAGTGACGGCGGCCTCGTTCCACCGGTACCCGGCAATTTCGGCTGAGCCTCGGCGATGCTGCGCGCTTCGATCCGCCTTGCGCCGCCATCTTCGATGCGGGTCACTGCCCAGCGTGTCGTGACCTGCCCTTCCAGAAGCAGCACGTCACCCGGTTCGATCTCGATCCGAGATGGCGGCAGAGCGAAAGTCGCCCGCTCACCTCCAGCCCAATGGTCGCGCAACCAGGCTTCCGCCTGCGCCCCGGCCGTTTCCTCGGTCATCACAGCAGGCAGCGAGAGCCGCTGCAGACGCGTCTCCGATGTTTCCAGCCTGCGCGACCTGCCGATTGCCGCCGAATAATCGCTGTCCGGATCGATGTGGTCGATGATGCATTGGACGGCGAGCTCGTCGGTCTGCGATCGCACAAACGCAATCGTCGCAGCCTCGTCAGGCTCGACAAGCACATCCGCTGCCAGGGGCGCCACAACGCTGGTGGACCTTGAGCGGACGCGGATGACGCCTGCACTTTCATGGGCATCCGCCTGAGCAAGTTCGAGAAGCGGTTCGATCAGAGCGCGTGCCGTCATCGGCTCGCTCTGGACATAGCCGCTGAGATCGACGTTCAGATCGTCGCACCGGATGGACGAAACGCCGTGGTCGATTCCGATCGCTTCGATGATGTCTGCCATGGCCGCGGTCCCCAGCCGGCCGTTCAGCCAATGGCCTGTGCGCCAGTTCGCCCCATCGGACCAGACAGCGCTGTCAGCCGGAAAAGCGGGATAGGGGCGCGCATCCCAGGTCCACCCGAAGATGTGATCCAGGTCGACCATGCCAGCTGGCACTTCACTGCTCGACCAAGTCGAGATGAGCCTCCATGAAGCGTCGTTGAATGAGATCGGACCGCGCACCGGTCGAGAAATACGGGATTTGCCCTTCCGACGATTTTGGATCCGGAAAGACGTTTGGCTGGTTGGCTCCCTTGTCGACCGCCGGACAGCCAAGCTCGGTGAACCAGATGGGCTTTGCGCCCGGCAGCCAGGCGGTCGGCAGCGCGCGTTCCACACCGCCACGTCGCTCGAAGTGAGGATTGCTCCACCAGCCTTCCAGATCCTTCGTCCGGAAGACCCAGGGCTTGTCGTGCGCACCATCGGTGATGGGCGTGCGACGCCTCTCGGCGCGGTCGCTGGCCGTCGCATAATACCAGTCGAACCCTTCACCGCCCGCTATCTGTGCCCGCATCCCCACCCGATCAGTGGGGTTGGCGAATCCATCGGGATTGCCATCGGTGACATCACCGTCCTGCCAATCGGCAAGTGGCATGTAGTTGTCGATCCCGATCGCATCGATCGCGTCGCTCATCCAAAGCGGATCGAGATTGAAAAACACGTCGCCGCTGCCGTCATCCGGTCGATAGCCGAAATATTCGGTCCAGTCGGCGGCGTAGGTCAGGCGAGTGGCGGGCCCCATGATGGAGCGCACGTCGTCGGCGAGGCGGATGAGCGCTTCGACGAACGGGAATGCTTCGTTCTCGTCCCGCAGACGCGTCAGGCCGCGCATCTCCGAGCCCAGGATGAACCCATCGACGCCGCCGGTCTGCGCCGCAAGATGCGCGTAGTGAAGGATGAACCGTCGATAACCGGAATCGCTGCCGGAATAGGCGATGCCTCCTGCACCGGCCGCAAAGTCCGTCGGCAGTGCGGGTCCGCAAAAGGCCTCCACCTGAGCCCGCACCGCCGCCGTGCGATCGGCGCTGCCCGTGCGACCGGGCGCCGGATAGCTCGTGATGCGACCGCGCCACGGATAGGCCGGCTGCTCGGCTCCGCCTTCGGGATCCGGCAGGCCGTTGCCAGGCGGAACATCCAGCATCACGAACGGATAGAGATAGACTTTCAACCCGCGCGCCTTCAGATCGGCAATGGCTGCACGCACGCTTGCATCGCTCGGCGTGCCGCCATAGGCGGGCGAACCGTCCTTCCTCGAAACGAGCAAGGCTGATTGCCGATCGATACCCGCAACCGACCAGGGCTGGCTCTCGTCCAGCCGCAAAGCCACCTCCACCCTCGGATCGATGCGACAGGCCCCCGCACGCAGGTCGCTGCCGAACCAGGCGCAAACCAGCGCCACGCTTTCAAGATTGGGGCAGAGCGCCTGCAGCTCATCGAGCGATGCGGCCCAGTCGCTCGTCGCATGCAAGGCGTGACGATTGAGAAACCGCCCCTCACCGTCACCCACTCGCTCCGACACCGGTGCCGGTTGATAGCCATGTTCCGTTGCGCCCGGGATCATGGTGATGGCCCGCAGCCCCTGCTCCAACCGACCGATCGGGCGCATCACTTCAAATGTCAGTACCGGGATCCGGTTGCCGAAACGGTCGAGCGGCAGGCGCTCGAACACCACATAGGCGAGGCCACGATAAGCTGGCGCCTCGCCGTCGCGCTGCTTGGCGTCGATCAATGGGTCTGGAAGCTGTTCTTCCGTGCCGTTATGGACCCGCATTTCGATCGCGGTCAGGTCGAGCTCCTGTCCGTCGGCCCAGACGCGCCGCACGCCGGCAATCACGCCCTCGCACAGACCGATCGCGAAATTGCCGAAATAGCTGTAGGTCTCGACCCGCTGACCGCCGCCCTTCGCACCTTGTCGCTCCCGCGTCACGGCCTCCTCGAAGCGCGTCGCCCAGATCAGCGTGCCTGCAATCCGCGCCGTGCCATACAGGCGGTTGATCCCCGCGCCTTCCTCGGCAGACGGAATGCGCCCGCCCTCGAGGCGCGGCCCACGCCGCGTTTCGCCGCCGATCAGCGCCCGGTCGACCGCTGCTCCGGCCAAGGCGCCTGCCGCACGACCGACGATCGCGCCGAATGGACCGAACAGGCTGCCGAATGCAGCACCTGCCGTCTGCAAAAGAATGGTGGCCATCAGTCGGTGATCCCCGGAAAGCAATAGGCTGCGGCGACACGGCGCCGCCACGAAGGCACCAGGGCCGATTGGACGACGCTCGCCTGCTCGTAGGCGTGGATGAAGTGGTCGCGGCCGCTCAAGATGCCGATATGCCTGGCCGGCTGATCAGGCCTCCAGCGCAGTACGATCAGGTCACCCGGCTGCGCGACGGCGAGGCCGAAGGCCGCGCCGCAATGGCGTTCCGCCGCTTCCAGCAGCCTCTCGCCTTGGTTGCCATCTGCCCAGTCCGCAGCGTAGGGACCAGGCGCCTCCGGTTCGCAGCCGTACACGGCGCGCCAGACACCGCGGACAAGGCCGAGACAGTCGCAGCCGATGCCCAGGCTCGATCCCTGATGCCGATAAGGCGTGCCCAACCACCGCCTCGCTTCGTCGAGTATGCGCTGTCGCGTGATAACCGGCGTCGTCATGGCACCACCGGCGCGCCGTCGTGCAGACCATTTTCGCCGGCATAGCCATAGGCGAAGTCGGAACCCGGCAGATGCGGAAATCCTTTGAAATTCAGTACGTTGGCAAATTTCTCTCGGCACGTCTTGAACGTCTTGTCACAGCCCGACGTGAGCTGGAGCGTGTCGCCTTCCTGCGGCGCATCGGCCATCGGCGACCACAGCTCGATCTCCGTGCCATCGTCGTGACGGGTGTGATTGAGCACCGCAACCGACACTCCCGTGTTCACACCGCTCTGCCAGGTGGCAAGGCCGTAGCGAAACCAGCCATCTTCAAAGCTCTCGATCCCGATGACCCGCAGCTTTGCTCCGTTTGCAACAGCAGTGACGGTCCCCATTCCAGTCAGCTCTGGCGCATCGAGGGTTACGCGACATCGGTGATCACCGAGATTGGCATCGCAACGGCGGCCATAGACGCGCCCCCGGACGGCGTCGAGCTGTTGCGCCATGCTGCGCAGCTCGGCACGAAACGCCTGTCCAGCACGCGAAACTTCGCCCAGATCGAAAACCTGCTTCAGCAGATGGCCCTCCGCCGGATCTTCGATCAACTCGCCGCCCAGTTCCTGTCGTCCAAGACGGGTTCCGCCATAGCGACCCTCGATCGCCTCCAGAAATCCCGGTGCGAGATTGGCGCTGTTGTCCTGTGTCGCAATCCTTACGCATGCCGTCGTCGGGTCGGCCATGATCCGCTTCAAAAGCGGCACTGCGCGCGGCGTCGTCGTCACCAATTGCCTTGGCCGTTGACCGAGCCGCAGTCCGAATTGCAGCATGTCGAACGTTTCGTCCGGGTGCCGCCATTTGGCGAGTTCGTCGCACCAGGCCAGCTCGAATTGCGGCCCGCGCAGGCTTTCCGGATCCTCAGACGAGAAAATCTGCGCCACCGCCGCTTGCCCAGACCAGCCTGCGCCGCGAGGCTTCAAACCTTGGCCGATCATCCCGCGCGATCCGCGCAATGCCCGATACGCCGTCGATCATCACCTCTCGCGCATCGCCAAGCGTCTCCCCGACAAGCGCGATCCGCATTTCCGGGCGGGTGGCGCCCGTCCCGTTTGCCTGGCGCCCGGTGCTGGATGCCATGCCCTGCACCCACTCCGATCCCGCGCGGGTCTTTCCAGATCCCCGCCCGCCCATCAAAAGCCAGGTGCGCCAATCCCCGTCCGGCGGATGCTGGGCCGTCCTCCCCTGATACGCCCAGTCCGTATCGATGAATGTCTGCTCGTCCTGCGACAATCCCTTTGCCAGTCTCGCTTCATTCGTCGCCATCAGCGCCGCCCGGCTCCCTCTCCAGTTTGATCCGCTCCTCAAAAAGCGCTTCGATCCGGGCCGAAACGCGCGCCGCGAGCCGCTCTCGATCAATTTTCACATCTGCGTCCCTGCTGAAGACATCGGCCAGGATCAGTTCCAGAAGTTTCTCGTGGGTCTTCGCGAAGCTCACGATAAGATCGAGGATCGACTTGATGTCGCGCAGTGCGTCTGCGTCACTGCGCTCCGCCCGCTCTTTCTCCGATCGCGCTCTGATCACTTCGAACGCGCCGTATTCACTCTCCAGGCGCCGCCACAGCCGATCCAGGAGCTTCAGGCCCCGCCGCTCCGCTGCCGTCTTCGCCATCATCCACCCACCGCGCATAAAAAAGCGCTGCAAAAGCAGCGCTCCGCTTCGATCTATCCGTTTCAAATTCAGGGCGTCCCACCCGCGCTACCCCACCAGCCGCACTTTTCCGACTGTAGATGAATCCTATCAAACCACCGTCACGGTGTCAAGGAATTTTTTCCTATATCGCCAAGCAATCAGCTGAATGCAAAAAGCCACCGCGGCGGTGGCCGGCGGTGGCTTTGGAGTGTCGGTCTGTCGACCGGATCAGCAGTCGCTCTTAGCGCCAGTTGATGCCGTCGAAGGACTTCGGGTCCAGACCGATCGAGTTGAGCGCACGGGCGCTCGGCTTGCGGCCAGCTTCAACTGCGGCGGCGCATTCACGCAGGCCGCTCATGTAGGTAGCGAAGCCGGAAACGCGGTCACGGAAGCTGCGGGGGGTGCTCATCATCTTCTCCAAAAGGTGTAATTCACTGTGCATCAGCAATATGGGTTTATTGCACCGCAATATGAATGGCCGATTGCGTGAAGGAGCCGTGCGTTCAGCGCATGGGTTTCGGTAACCCGTGATTCATCTTCACATGCATCTGCCGCCCGCGGCTGCAGTGAAGGCTGCAAGCCGGTATTCACCGCGCCGTGTCCGGCACTTCGAAAGGCCATTCGACAAGATGGTCCTCGTAGTCTTCCAGTTCCATCCCCTCCTCCGGCACCGTGCGACCACGCACTGATACGCCAGCCTCGTGCACCGTGTCGCGGCTGCCCGAAATCAGATGGTGCCACCAGTAGAGATCTTCGCCATCGCGCACGAGGCGATAGCCGCATGTGGGCGGCAGCCAGCTCAGGCTGCGCACTTCCTTCGGTGTCAGTCCGATGCAGTCCGGTACCTGCGCCTGCCGGTTTTCGTAATCGGAGCAGCGGCACGTCGCGTCATCCAGCAGGCGGCACCGCACGCTCGTCCAGATGATCTCGCCGGTATCCCAGTCTTCCAGCTTGTTGAGGCAGCAGCGCCCGCACCCGTCGCACAGGCTTTCCCACTCGGCCGCATTCATCTGCTCCAGAGTCTTCGTTTGCCAAAAGGGTGTGTCATTCATGCCGCGCAACTTTTCTTTGAGCCCGGCACAATGCCGGATTGCTTGTTCTTTTCCGCAAACTGCGACAAAATTTAAACCTCAAGGGGCGATCATCGGCTGCGGCATTTTCGGCCGCAGGTCTGCCGGCTGCCATGCGCCGGTGGTTCGTGTACAGCGGGGCGTAATCGATCGTGCAGGATCCCTTCAGTCAGGGCAACAGGCCACGCCGGCGTCGCAATCTCTTGTTGCGGCTTGATTCGTGGCTTGATTCCACGCTTTGGGGCGCTGGCTCCGGCCTCGGCGAGACCTGGGAAGAAATCACCATCTTCTTTCGCCGTTTCCGCGTGCGCGGGACCAAGCGGGTCGTCGTGGAAATCATGGGCGAAGGCCTGACGCTCGGCACCGCCGGCTTCGTGCTTCTCCTCGCACTTGCGCTGCCAGCGTTCGATGCGACCTACGGCAACTGGCGCGCGCAAGACGATTTCGCCGTCACGTTCCTCGATCGCTACGGCAATGAAATCGGCCATCGCGGCATCATCCATGAGGATTCCGTTCCGGTCGATGCCCTGCCCGACCATCTGGTCAAGGCCGTTCTTGGCACCGAGGACAGGCGCTTCTTCGAGCATTACGGCATCGATTTCGTCGGCCTCGCCCGTGCGATGGGCGAGAACGCCCGCGCAGGCTCGGTCGTTCAGGGCGGATCGACGCTCACGCAGCAGCTCGCAAAGAACATCTTTCTCAGCAATGAGCGCACGATCGAGCGCAAGATCAAGGAAGCCTTCCTTGCGATCTGGCTGGAGGCCAATCTCTCCAAGAAGGAGATCCTCGGGCTTTATCTCGACCGCGCCTATATGGGCGGCGGCACGTTCGGCATCGCTGCCGCCTCGCAGTTTTATTTCGGCAAGCCCGTTACCGATGTGACGCTGGCCGAATCGGCACTTCTCGCCGGCCTGTTCAAGGCGCCGGCCCGCTATGCCCCCCACAACAACCTGCCCGCCGCACGCGCCCGCGCGAACCAGGTTCTCACCAACATCGTCCAAGGCGGCCTGATGACAGAAGGCCAGGTCATCGGCGCCCGGCGCAACCCCGCGAGCGTCATCGATCGCGGCACCAAGGATGCACCCGACTATTTCCTCGACTGGGCTTTCGAGGAAGTTCAGCGCATAGCCGGCAACTTTCCCGAGCACTCGCTGATCGTGCGCACGACGATCGACCTCGACCTGCAGAAAGCTGCTGAAGACGCGCTGGAGTTCGACCTGCGCCAGAGCGGCGCGAGCTTCGACGTCACCCAGGGAGCTGTCGTGCTGATCGAGAACGGGGGCGCCGTACGCGCCATGGTCGGCGGCCGCGACTATGGCGAAAGCCAGTTCAACAGAGCAACCAAAGCACTCCGTCAGCCGGGCTCGTCCTTCAAGGGCTTCGTCTACGCCACGGCAATGGAAAACGGGTTCACACCCGATTCGGTCATCTCCGACGCTCCGATCACCTGGAACGGCTGGTCGCCCCGCAATTACACACGAGGCTACTCGGGTTCCGTCAATCTGACGACCGCGCTCGCAAAATCGTTGAACACGGTACCCGTGCGTCTTGCCCGCGATCATCTCGGCACGGACCGCATTGCGGAAACGGCGCAGCGCATGGGCGTGCAAACACCCGTCCGCACCGACAAGACCATGCCGCTCGGCACGTCGGAGATCACCGTGATGGACATGGCCACAGGCTATGCGACCTTCCCGGCCGGCGGCATGCAGGCCAATCGGCACGGCATCACGCAAATCCTGAATTATCGCGGCGAAGTCTTGTTCGACCACGGCCGGGATGCCTCGAAGCCCGAACGGGCGATCTCGGAAGAAGCAGCCGTTTCCATGAACACGATGATGGCGCAGATCCCGGAATGGGGTACCGCCCGGCGCGCCAAGCTCGACGGCATCCGCACCGCCGGCAAGACGGGCACGTCGCAGTCCTACCGCGATGCGTGGTTCATCGGCTACACGGGCAACTTCACCGCTGCAGTCTGGTACGGCAACGACAACTTCACCGCGACCAACAACATGACGGGCGGCTCGCTCCCGGCGATGACATTCAAGCGGCTGATGGATTTTGCCCATCACGGCATCGACCTGCGCCCCATCCCCGGCGTCGAGCCTGAAGCACCCGCCGCCGTCGACGCGAAAAGCCCGCAGACCGCCGAAGCAGGCGAAGCGCGTCCTGTGCGTCAGCGCGCCTTGTCGCGAGAAGGCACTCGTATCCTGCGGCAGATGGTCGAAAGTTTCGGCATCGATGAGGCCGAGCGTCCGGAAGGCGAACTGGCCGAACTGCGCGATCGCATCGACGGCGGCGATCTCTGATCGATGCCTGCTTTGATCCTTGAGGTACCACCCATCACCGGGCGTGATCCTGTCGGCGTTGTCGTGCCATCGGACGGCCATGCTCCTTACGCAGGAAAGCGGCCATGATCGGTGCGCTGCGTATTCCCTTTTTCATTGGCCTTGCTCTCGCCATCGCGTTCAGTGGAGGCATTGCCGCCACCAAGATCGCACTCGATGCCGAAGATCCCTTCGATGTCCTGGAGATCGGCCCTTGGGTCGCCAACCCCTTGGCGCAGACCGCGGGCGCCAATCCCTATGACAAGGCAAGACGGGCGCTCGGCGATGGCTCCGGCCTTGGGCAGGCGGAAGGCCTCGTCTTTCGGGCGACGACCGATACCTCCGGCGCGCCACTTCTCGCATCCTGCGCCTATTTGGTTGCGGGCCAGGTTCCTGCAAGCCGCGTCTGGATCATGCGCCTGACTGGGTTGTCCGGTGAGATCAGCCACGCCGAACCGCCATTTTCGCGTGCCCTGCATTCCGCAAGCGTGCTGCGCGCGCCTGACGGTGCGTTCGAAATTCGTCTCGGCGCGGAGGCCCGCTCCGGCAACTGGCTGTTTCTGTCTGGAGACGGTCCTTTCGGCATCGAATTCCTCCTCTTCGACACCCCGGCCGCAGGCAACTTCGGGCTGATCGATCTGGAGATGCCTGAGATCGAGCGTCAGGATTGCGCCGATGCGTAATCTCGTCTTCGCCATTCTCGCGGGTCTCGTCGGCGCGCTCGTGCTGCATATCGTGATCATCCTCACTCTGCCCTTCTTTGCGAGTGACGACGTCTATTCACGCATTTCATCTCTGCCGGCGAATGATCGCTTCCTGCCGGCTTCCGCGGTTAGCGCTGAGGTGACGTCGACGGAGCTTGTCTCTGACACCCCCTATTCCACGACCTATCTCTGCCGCTTCGTTCTTGCCGACGCGCCGATCCATCTTCAGGCCGAAGGCGCGGTGCCCTTCTGGTCGCTCGCGGTGTTCGACCGGCGTTCCAACGAGCTCTTCAGCATGAATGACCGGACCTCCGAGGGGGGCGGCATGAACGTGACGCTCGCCAATCCTCTGCAAATGATCCGGCTGCGCGAGGGCCTGCCGCCGAACCTTGCAGGCAGCGTCCTCGTCGAAACGGATGTCACAGATGGGTATGTGCTGATCCGCACCGTCGTGCCGGATCAAACGATGCAGGCTCAGGCGAACGACTTCCTGTCGTCGGCCACCTGCCGCGAAGAGCCGCTGGCTGACTGAACCTCAGCGCCCGTCGTGCGGACGTTCTGCCTCGTCACGCCGTATCTGCACGACCGGCAGGCCTTTGCCGGACCGGTCGATCCGCACGCCTGTGAACATCAGGATCGTTGCACTTTCCGATGGCTCCGGACGCTTCGCGCTTCGCGGCCGCCGATCAAGGTCTCTTAATGAAATTATCGCTGCCATGCCATTCTCCGTCAGTTGCCCAAACGGATGAACGCTGAACGTTTTCACCCAGGATCTGCGGCCCGCAACGGCTTGCGAATCATCGTCAAAAGGCCCCGCGCCCACAGTCCATTGCGCCATTCAGCCAGCAGATGGTTAACACCTTGCTAAGCCTTTCTGTTTAGTCTCGGTTCATCACTTTCAGTATTGCGTAGGTGCTGGTTCACGTGTCCGATCGTTTTCGTGATCTCGAACTCTCAGGGCGAGCCGGCCGCAAGGATGCGGTGCTCTTGGCGACGGTTGCCAGCTTCGAGGCCATGCCTGATCCCAGCAAGCGCGATCTCAAGCAATTCGCCGACCTGTTCGTCCCACTCTTTGAGGCCGCTTCGGAAGAAGCGAAGCGGACGGCAGCAGCAGCACTATCGCGCGCGCCGATCATGCCCGAGGCCGCCAGCCGTCTCATTCTGGAACAACCGGTCGGTATCGCCGCTCCCTTCATCGTGCACTCCAGCGCAATCGACGAGTCCCTGCTCATCGAAGCGGTGCAAAAGCACGGCGTTGCCCATGCCCGCGCCGCCGCGCGTCGGCGATCGGTGTCACCCCAATTGCTTGCCGCGCTGTCCGCCATTGCCCATCCGGCAGTGAAGCGGACGCTCTCGCTTCGCGGCACATCGGCTGCAGCGGCCGAGCCTGGCTCCCGCACGCCCTCCGCCGTTGAACGGCAGGCTCGCGAAGAAGACATCCGCAACAAGCTTCGGTCGATCGTCATGCGCAACACGCCAGACTACGCAGACCCGCCAACCTTGCCGGCGCGCATTGCACCGGATGTGGAAAGCCGCCTCATCCGTCACGTCGAGGAAGGCGACACGATCTATTTCGCCACGGCGCTCGCCGATGCGCTCGCATCGCGTTTCGATCTTGCCGAGCGCATCATGATGGACGTGTCGGGCGCCCAGCTTGCACAAACGCTCGTGGCATTGGGCCTGCGCTACACGATGATCATCGCAGCGCTTGAGCGCTTCTTCCCGCATCTTGCAGAAGGACAGGACGGCGAACGCCGTTCGCTCCAGCTGCTGCGCTCCTGTTCATTCGTCGAATGCGTCGAGAAGGTCATGGCCTGGCAGCGGGCCGATTGGATTTCGAGGCGCGCCACGCATCAGCCCGTCGTTGCCGACAGCGCTCGCCGCGACGTGCGGGCGGATCAATCGCCCAAGCGCAACGCCGTCCAACGCGGTGTGCCGCTCAGGCGGGCCTGACGCCAAGATAGCGCAGCGGATCGTCCGCCTCGATCTCCACGATCCAGAGATCGCTGTCGAAGTTGCGTTCCTTGGCCAGCAGGGCCTGGACCTTCTCGTGCTCTGCCCGCTCCAACCGCAGCTCGAAAAGCCGGTCACCGGCTGCCTCTCCATCCTCGAAAATCGATTGTGGTGCCGGACCAAACAGGCTTTCCGTACCGTCGCGGTAGCGGCATCGCACGAAGATCGCGCCCGCTTCCGGCGCCCCACTCGCTTCCACAGCGGCAAAGCCACCATCCGCGAACACGCGCCGGATCAGCGCCGATACGAAGATATCGCTCTTGAGACGCATCATGGGGCTTCAGAAAGCCCCGATTTCCTGGAGTTTGTCGAGAACTGCCTGGTCGGGCTCTCCCGTGGTCGGCAGGCGGTAGTCGCCTTGGAACTCGCGGATGGCCTGTCGCGTCTGGTTGCCCAACATACCGTCCACAGCCACATCGGCATAGGCAATGTTGACGAGCCCCTGCTGAATTCTGCGCACCGTCTCGACGTCGATCGAGCCCGATCCACCGGCGGTCGGAATGTCGGCCGGCGGGGTATAATAGTCACCGCTATCGCGGGCAACGAGTGCTGCCGGCGGCGTCAGCGCCGCTGTTTCGTTCGGCGAAACGCTGGCCCGCTGAACAATCGCTGGCTCCGGCCGTGCTTCAGGCCGCGCCTCGGTCCGTGCCTGCGGCTGCGCAACGGGCGGGGCAGCACGCTCGGCTGCTTTCAGGCGCTGCAGCGTGCTTGCGGTCAGGCCAAGCCCTTCCGAGCCCGAAGCCGCTCCGAATGCTGCAAGCGCTGCGCGCGTCTGTGGCCCGGTCAGCCCGTCCACGGCACCCTTATAGTGGCCGAGCCGCGCAAGTTCTGCCTGAATTTCACCCACAAGCGCTCGGTCTGTCGCCGCTTGTGAGGCGGCCGGTCGCACGATGTCGTCAACCGTCGTCTCCGCTTCGGGCGGAATGCTGGCAGTTGCCATGTCCCGGTCTTCCGGCCGCTCGATGACGATGCTCTGCACGCGCCGTGCGGGAACCGGCGTAAGAATGTCCTCGATCGTCTCCACGCCGTCGTCGGATCCAAGGCTGTCGCGCCCTGCCTGTTCGATCTGCCGAGGCTCGACACCGTCGGTCGTCATCAGCGGCGCCGGGGTGGGCGCGATGCCGGTCCGCGTCGACAGGAGCGGCGAAGGATGCCCGCCCGGCTGATACCAGATGGCATTGGCGGTGACGAAGCTGAAGACAACGGCAAAAACCACACCGCCCGCGGCAAGCGACGGATGGCGCGCAATGAGCCGCCCGGCTGCGTCGAAAGTCCGCGACGCAAAACCAGGAGAGCGCCGCGCCTTGCGGCGGGGTTCAGGCTGTTTTCGCGGTCGTTTCGTGGACTTTGCCGGCATTGATTGTCTTCTTCTCCCTCGTGTTCAGTCGCGGTGGAAACTCCACCATGCGCGCGCTGTTGTCTGCCTGTCGCTCGGTGCTGTCCACCCCCTCGGCAGGAAGTTCCACGGTCACGGCCGTGCCCCGGCCGATCACGCTGTCGATCACGACCCGCCCACCATGGAGGCTTGCGAGCCCCTTCACAAGGCACAGGCCGAGCCCCGTTCCCTGGTGGCGTCGGGCATAGCCCTCGTCACCCTGAACGAAAGGTTCGCCGACGCGGCTCAGAATTTCCGGAGGCATGCCGATACCCGTGTCGGACACCGTCAGGCGGATCATCGCGCCGCTGCGGGTCGCATCGACGGTGATGACGCCACCGGGCTCGGTGAACTTGATCGCATTGCCGATCAGGTTGATCAGGATCTGTTGCACGGCTCGCTGGTCGGCGTTCAGGAGGCCCGCGCGGCGCGCACGCGCCGTCAGCGTCAGGCCTTTGTCTTCCGCTTCCAGGCCGAGCATCTTTACGCAGTCGTCGACGGCAGCGGCGACATCGAAATCCTCATGGATCAGCCGATAGCGCCCGTTCTCGATCTTGCTCATGTCGAGCATGGTGTTGACCAGCGACAGGAGGTGCTCGCCCGACCGCTTGATCAGGCCGACATATTCGCGCTGCCGCTCATCGGCGAGCGGCGCGAAATATTCCCGTGCCAGGATCTCGGAGAATCCGATGACGGCGTTGAGGGGCGTGCGCATCTCGTGGCTGACGGCAGCAAGGAAGCGGGTCTTTTCGCCCTCGGCCTGCTCGGCAAGATCCACGAGCCGCGTGCATTCGGCATGCAGTTCGATCTCCTCGTCGACGACCCGCATGTGAGCGATGATGTCACCCACCTCGCCCGTCGCCAGAAGGCGGGGCGAGAGATCGATCGAGACATGGACGAACTGCCGATCCATCGCGGCCCGGTGCAACCGCACCATGAGCCGTTCGCGCGCTCCGCCGAGGCGGATCCGGTCGAGCGCCTGCATGAAGGGCAGTCGATCCGAAACATGAATGCGCTCGATCAGGCCGCGCGGACGGTTGACGTCGATCCATTCCGCGAAATCGCCAAGCTCGTGGCCGCCGGCGCGCAGAAGAGCGCCCTGTTCGTCGAGCAGCGCCACAAAGCCGGACATGTGCGCCGCCAGCGCAAAGTCGTCGACTGGCGCAATCTCGCGTTCACGCGAAGAGCCATCGACGTTCCGGAAGCCGAGCACCAGAACGGGAAGCATCGCGCCGAAAAGCGCGCAGACGACGACACTCAGTTCCGTGCCAGTGGTGTCGACCATAGCGCCAGCGAGCGCAGCACCGGCGACCAGTGCGCCGAGCGTCACTGCGCCGAGACGACGCGAGCCGGTCACGCCCAGCATGGCTGCGGCGCTTAGAAGAATTGCGGATGCGATGATGGCCGCTGGCAGGGCCACAGCAGGTGCGGCCAAAAGTGCGACGAGTGGCAGCAGCAAGAGCGGCGCTGCGAGCGCGCTGGTCAACAGCACGCGCATCATCTTCACCTGCGCATCCATCTCCGGCCCCTCGTTGAGGGCTTCGTTGATGCAGGCGCTGGCGGCACGACCGATCATGGTCGCGACCCTGCTATGCATAGCGTTCCAGAATGTCACCGACGGGTCCGAACTCGTTACAAAAATCTCATCGTCTTGAAGCCGAGGTTGCACCCCCGCCCTTA
Organism: Georhizobium profundi; assembly: GCF_003952725.1. Lineage (NCBI taxonomy): Bacteria > Pseudomonadati > Pseudomonadota > Alphaproteobacteria > Hyphomicrobiales > Rhizobiaceae > Georhizobium > Georhizobium profundi. Next base: position 3,442,857 of record NZ_CP032509.1, read on the forward strand.
AGGAATGGATAAGCCGAAAGGCAGTGGTTCGACCGAACGCCGCCTATTCAGCGGAAATGGCTGGTTGAGCCTGGTGCAACCGTCGGTATGGTTAACGCTTGGTCTCGCAATGGCCCCCGAAATTTTGACCCAGCCCTGCGGCTTGTCCTAGTTTCGTGGCATCGAAAGCGAGCCAATCCGGGCATTTGATACAATTGCCCCTGAAGCGTTTCACCAAGTTGGCGCTGCCATCGATCGATAAAATTTGAATCAAATTCTGCGGCTCGGCTCAAACGGGCATTTGAACCTTTGCGTTATGGTTCTTCTCAACAAGCGATACCGGGACGGTTCAGAAACCCGGATCCAACTCTGCGGGAAGGCTTGAACGATGGGGTTTCTGCTGAAAGGTGCATTCTGGTTTTCGGTTGTCTTGCTCAGCCTTCCTCTTCTGGAAAGCAGAGAGACCAGCGAAAACGAGCAGCCGCTGGCGGTCGGGGAAACGATCTTCGCACTCGGCGTGGCGATCGAGGACATCCGCTCCATGTGCGAGCGCCACCCCGATGTCTGCATCACCGGCGGCGAAACTTTGAACGCACTTGGGCTTCGGGCCCGCGACGGGGCGCGCATTGCCTATCAATATCTCGACTCGGCGCTGGGCGATGGCAGCGGCGGCGCAGATCCGCTCGCGACCGGCACCGTCTTTGGTGCAACCGCGGAAGCTGCTCCCGCGGTGGCTGGGTCCACGCCCGAAGGGGCCGCGGTCATGCTGCCCCCGACCGTCAGGCCTTACACCGCGCCGCAGCCGCTCGATTGAAATTGCCCGCCCTTTTTCCCGTGATTTTCGGGTGTCTGTCGCCTATATGCGGCTAGACACTTGAGAGACGGGACCGATCATGACGCCGCTGCAGCAGATCAAGGACGATTTTGCCTTTCTCGACGATTGGGAAGATCGCTATCGCTACGTGATCGAACTCGGCCGTACGCTCGACCCGCTGACCGATGACGAGCGGGTCGACCAGAACAAGGTTCAGGGCTGCGCCAGCCAGGTTTGGCTCGTCTCCCGGCGCGATGGGTCCGAGGGCGATCCGGTGCTGCATTTCCGCGGCGATTCCGATGCCCATATCGTCAAGGGCCTCGTCGCCATCGCTCTCAGTGCTTTCTCCGGCCGCAAAGCTTCCGAAATAGAGGCTTTCGACGCTTCCAACCTTTTCGATGAGCTGGGGCTCGTCGAGCACCTGTCGCAGCAGCGCGCCAACGGTTTGCGCTCGATGGTCGCGCGCATCAAGGGCGAAGCCGAACGCGCCGCCGCCTGAGATCATTCATCGGGTAAAGCCATAGTGGCGGCTCAGCGCCGAAAGGCCGGACCGGAGCATGATCTTTGCCGACCGTGCCGGCCATTGGCGCTCGCGCTCCACCAGTTCCAGCCCCTTTTCGAAGCAGCAGACATCCAGCACGACACCGGAAAGCTCCGGACCGATGGCCTGCACGGCCCTGTCGATGCGTTGGCGGGCCGCCATCGCCGAATCCGATATGTCAGCCGCGCCATTGGCCGAGCGTCCCGAGGAGCTGGCGACGCTTGCTTCCCAGTTCGCGGAGATGCGCGGCTGCATGTGCCCTCGCACGAAGTCGCGCGAAAGCCGCTCGCCGGCTTCGCGCTGTTGCCCGCTCAAGAACGCCTGCCCGTCCCTGCCCTTCATGCGCGCGATCGCAGCCAGCGGCGATTCTGCCATGTTGCGCGCAACGACGGCTTGCTTCCCGTCGATCGTGACCGTATCCATCTCGATCTGCCCAGGCTGGCTTTGAAAGCAGATAACGTCGCCATCGAGTCCGGCGCCGGCCAAGGCCCGTCGCGCAAAGCTCAAGCCGGTGTCACTGGTACGCAATCCATCCTTAGTATCCACGAGCAGCCCTGCCCGCAACGCAGCGGACAGCAGCGATGACGCCACCCGCGACGTCTTGCCATCGGGCGCCGTGAGAACGATCGCCTTCGATGTCTTTTCTTTTGCGACACCGCCCGTACAAAAGCGCACGAGCTTCAAGGTCTGCCGCGCGAGTTTGTCTTGGTCGGAAACACTAGAACCCACGCGCGCGCCCATCTCGCTGGAAGACCGCGGCCGCAACACGCTCGATGGAGGCGATGAAGCGATCGAATGCCGGGTCATCGCGGCGGTCCTCCACGACGTGGCATGCATGGCTCACCGTCGTTCGATCCCTGCCGAACGCGAGGCCCAGATCCGTGAGGGAGTGGCACAGCACCACATGCGAAACATACATCGCGATCTGCCGTCGCTGAACCATCGCGCGGCGCGATGCCGCTCCTTCTCGCCTGTGGCTTCTCTTGGGTACCGGCTCGCCGGCAACCAGCGCGTCCATCTCGTCGACCACCGCCTGGATCGCCCGGCACTGGTCCACGAGATGCACGTTCCCAACTGAGGCAAAGTCCGGCAGCGATCCGCCTGGCCGGATGCGTTCACTTGTGGGTGCGGTCGAAATCTGGGATGGCATGCTCGTTTCCTGCATATAGGATTATATTCTTAATCCAACACGCGGTGCGGGGACAAGTGACTCCACGGAAATGTGAAAGCGAGGCGCGTAATCGCAACGGATGCCGATACGCTTCCTATGAGAAATTGATTGTTGTCCCCGTTTCGAAAACAAAAAAGCCCAGCCGGCGATCCGGCTGGGCTTTTTTCAACAGGCCTGGAAGACTGGGATTACTTTCCGCGGCGCTTGCGCTTCTGGCCGAGGCCCATCTCCTTGGCGAGGCGCGAGCGGGCTTCCGCATAGGCCGGGGCGACCATCGGGTAGTCGGCGGTCAGGTCCCACTTCTCGCGATACTCTTCCGGGCTCAGCGTGTGGTGCGTCATCAGGTGGCGCTTCAGCGATTTGAACTTGAGGCCGCATTCGAGGCAGGTGATCTGGTCATCCTGGACGGAGCGCTTGATCGGCACGGCTGGCTTCGGCTTTTCGACAACAACAGCTTCCTGTCGCACTGTCATGTTGCCTAGGGCATGATGCACATCAGCAATCAGAGCAGACAATTCACCGACGGGCACGACATTGTTGCTGACATAGGCAGCTACGACCTCGGCCGTAAGTTCCACGATCAGTTCTTTATTGTCCATCTCACTCGTCTCTTCCATCGACTGCCCCGAAACCTCTATCCAAAACTCATTCAACACGGCGATTCATCGCTGTTTTTCATATTATAACAGAAAGATAAAGTGGAAAATCGGATATTTTTCGATGCCAATGAATAATCTATCCATTGTCCAAGATTCAAATCGTTACAAAAGACGTGCCGAGCGCGTCTGAGTTGTATTCGTTGACAACACTCTACATCCGCTTAACATCGAAGAATGAGAACGGACACAGAACAGAGACCATCTGGCAGGGTGCATAGCGCCGGCTGCTGAAGGCATGCTCCCATGACGAGCGACTGCCTGTTGGCCGGTTACTCTGACCTGGATCCTGACGCTGTAGCCGAACCCGGCTCGACCGGCATTTCGTTCAGCACGGTCAGCGGCGACAAGGTATACCCAGCAGCATAAGCGGCACGGGCAAGAAGATGCGCCGAGATCGGTGCAGTCAAAAGCAGGAAGATGACGCCGGCGATGGCGCGCATGAAGGTGCCGCCATCCAGCGCATGAAGACCAAGCGCGATCAGCAGAAGGCCCGAGCCCACAGTTCCAGCCTTGGATGCCGCGTGCATACGCGAATACACGTCCGGCAGGCGCACAATGCCGACGGCCGCCAGGAGCGAAAAGATTGCGCCCACGACCACGAGCGCAGCGGTGAGAAGTTCGATCGCGAGGGTCATGACACCTTCTCTTCGACTGCGGTTTGCTCGCGGCTGGCAGTGCCATTCGGCTGGGACGCACCGCGCTCGGCGTTGACGAGGATGAAACGTGCAAACGCGACAGTGGCCAGGAAGCCGACAAGTGCCAGAGCGATCGCGATGTCGACGTAGAGCGTGAAGCCCGTATAGATGCCGATGGCCGCTATCAGCCCTATTGCGACGGCAACCAGCATGTCGAGTGCAACGACCCGGTCAGGCAGCGTCGGTCCCTTGATGACGCGATAAACGCACAGGAGCAGCGCAAGGCTCAAGATCACGAAGGCAAAAGTCAAAGACGCTTCAAGGATGGGGCCAAGCTCTGTCACCGGAAAGCCTCCATGATGCGCCGCTCGAACCCGCCCTTGATGTCGCGCCTGATACCCTCAGGATCGGAGCAGTCGATCGCATGAATGAAGAGCGTCTTCTTGTCGTCCGACACATCGAGCGACAGCGTGCCCGGCGTCAACGTGATCAGGTTGGCAAGCAGCGTGATCTCGCCGTCGCGATCCACATCGAGCGGCAGCGCCAGAATGCCGGGCTTCACGTCCATCTTCGGCGAGGCGACCAGCACGGCCACTTTCCAAGCCGACAGGGCCAGCTCTTTCAGGAACAGAAGGACCAGGGCAAGGATCCGTTTCACCCGCGTCAAATAGCCTGCCGAGCCGACCTGCTCGCGGATGAGCATCAGCGCCAGAAAGCCGAGTACAAAGCCGAAAGCGATGTTCAGCTCGGAGAAAGAGCCCGATACTGCACCCCAGGCAAATGCCAGAAGAATATTGGCCAGAAACAGCTTCAATTGACGGCTCCTTCCGCGGGAAAGACCGATTGGATGTAGGCTGACGGATCGAGCAGACCGGCTGCCGCACTGTCGCTCAATTGCAGCAACGTTTCGGGAAACACGCCAAAGCCGACCGTCAGGGCGACGAGAGCGAGAAGTGGCAACAGCGAAGTCATCTTCATCTGCACCGCTGCCGGTGCGCCCATAGCCTCCGGCGCCGGCTTCCAATAGGCGTGAGCCCAGACGCGGCCAACAGCAATGGTTGTCAGGAAGCCGGTCAGGAGAATGATCGTCGCGAGCCCGGTCGCGCCGTTATCCAGTGATGCACGGACCAGCATGGCCTTCGGCCAGAAACCGCTGAAAGGCGGCAAGCCGGAGACCGAAAAGAACAACACCAGCGACATTGCCGCAAAGAGTACGTTGCTCCGGTAAAGTCCGCCCAGATCATTCATAGAGAAAGACTTGCCGATCCGGGCAGCAATGCCCGACGCCACGTAAAGCGCCGTCATCACGACCATCGAATGCAGTGCGTAGAAGATCGCCGCTGAGACCGCTTCAGCTGTCGCAAGCGCAATCCCTGCGAGCATGATGCCGATCCCGGAGACGACAAGGTAGCCGAGCAGTCGCCGATAGTCCGTTTGGGCCAGCGCCCCGAATGCGCCAAGCAGCATGGTCAGCATCGCGGCCCAGGCGATCACGTCCGCAAAGGCGTCTCGTTGGTCCGGAAACAGCATCAGCAGCGTGCGCGCCAGCGCATAGATGCCGACCTTCGTCAGCAGGCCGGCAAAGAGCGCGGATACGACGACTTTCGGCGTGTGATAGGAGGCGGGAAGCCAGAAGCTCACCGGAAACGCAGCTGCCTTCATGCCGAAGGCGAAGAGATAGAGCGCCGCCAGCGTATAAAGCGGCCGAGCATCGTCTATGGTGCGCGCCTGCATGGCGATATCGGCCATATTGAGCGTGCCGAAGACGCCATAGAGATAGCCGGTCGCGACGAGGAACATGGTCGTCGCAATCAAATTCAGGAAAGCATATTTCGTCGCGCCGTCGATCTGGCGATCTTCAGAGCCAAGCACCTGCAGACCGAAAGAGGCGATCAGCAGAACTTCGAACCAGACATACAGGTTGAAGATGTCGCCGGTGACGAAGGCGCCGATCACGCCGGCCATCATCAGGAACAGGAACGAGAAGAAGCCGTAGCGGCGGCCGGTCGTGTCGACATCCTCGGCAGCGTAGATCGCGCAGGCTACAGCCACGATCGAAGCCGTAACAGCAAGGATCGCTCCCAGTACATCCACCGTGAACGAAATGCCGAAAGGCGGCAGCCACCGCCCCATGGTCATGGTCACTGGACCATTTTCGACCACATGCGCCAGCAGCGCGCCACACAACACGAACAAGCCGATCAGCCCGATGATCGCAGCCTTGGCCTGCAATTCTGCGTTCTTGCGCAGCATCATCAGCAGTGCGCCGGCAATCAGGCAGTACGGCACAGGCGCAATCACCAGCCAGTCGGCCAGCGCCAGCGGCTCCATCACGAATGCGCGGGAATAATCGATTGCTGCCTCGGAAGGTCCGGCCATCTTGATCAGTGGTCCTTGCTAGTAGCCCAGCGGCGGCAATGGGTCGTCCGCGGGCTCGGCCAGACGCATGTCGCGGGAATCGTCAGTGCCCAGCTCCTGGTATGCGCGAAAGCCCAGCACCAGCAGAAAGGCGAAGAACGAGAATGAGATGACGATGGCCGTGAGGATCAGCGCTTGTGGGAGCGGATTGGCGATCGGGATCAGCGGCGCGTCGAGCCCGGCCGGAATGATCGGTGGCACGTCCCGCGTGAGCCTGCCCGACGTGAAGATTAGGAGATTCACGCCATTACCAAGCACTGCAACACCCATAAGGATGCGGATCGTGTGGCGCGACGTCATCAGATAGATGGCGGTGGTGAAAAGCAGTCCGACGAAAATCGCGAGAACCGGCTCCATCAGATCTCGTCCCTTTCTTCCAGCGCAAGAGCGATCGAACCGATCGTACCGACAACCGCGAAATAGACGCCGATGTCGAAGAACAACACGGTCGAAAGCGGAACCTCGACCCCGAAGATCACGGGATAGATCCACAGGCCGGTCATGAACGGCACGCCGACGAAAATCGAGACGACACCCGCGACGGCACCCAGCACCACGCCGAAGGCTGCAATGTTCATCGGGTGAAAATAGATCGCGCGGCGAACGGGTGCCACGCCGGAGGCGATGCCGTAGATCGCGAGAGCCGACGCCGCGATCAACCCGCCGATGAAGCCACCGCCCGGTTCGTTGTGGCCGCGCAGCAGAACGAAGATCGAGAAAACGATCATCAAGGTGGACAGATAAGGTGCGACGGTTCTGAAAATCAGTGTGCGCATGTCACGCCTCGCCATCAGCTGTTCGCGGTGCGATCGGCGCATCCGCCGGCCGCGGCCGCTGACGCGTGCGCACGCGCAACAGCGCCAGGATGGCCAGACCAGCGATCGTCACCACCGCGATTTCCCCCAGCGTATCCGTGCCGCGGAAGTCGACCAGAATGACGTTGACGATGTTGGCGCCGTGGGCGATCGGACGGGAGAATTCGTTGAAGAACTCCGTCAGCCGCATGTCGAGCGTGCCCTGCGTGACCTTGAGCAGATAGAGCGTGAAGGCCAACCCGCCCGCGATCGCGATGGCGCCGCTGACGATCCGTTCGCCCGTCGGCCGGTAGTCGGAGGCATTCAGCCGAAGCCGTGTCATCACCAGTGCGAGGATGACGACCGACAGGGTCTCCACCATGAACTGGGTGAAGGACAGATCCGGTGCGCCGAAGAGCATGAAGATCAACGCGACGGCGAAACCCTGAATCCCGAGCGACACGATGGCCGTCACCCTGTCCTTGGCGACGATCACCGCGAAGAGACCAAGAATGCCGATGCCGATGATCGCGAGTTCGTGGAAACGGATATCGCTCGGCCAGGCCGGCCATTGTGGCAGTTCGTCGAACAACACCATCGGCAGGAGAAGGGCGAGCGCGATGAAGGCAAATGTCACCTTCACGTAGAAGTCCAGCCGCCCGGGCTGAAGAAGTACCGTGACGCGGAACGAGAAGCGGACGAGACCGCGCATGAACTGGTCGAAACCGCGGTCCGGCCCCCACCCGATGGCCGCAAGGACATTTGCGATCGTTCCCCGCAACTGGTCCGCCGCCAGATAGGCGCCGATCCCGACGGCGACGGTGAGGATCGAGAGGAAAAGTGGCATGCCGATCGAGGGGATCAGCGAAATGGAAACCGGGGTCGCCTCCCCTGCGACGGCGGAGGCCATCGGCGTCGATATCCCGGCATGGACGAAGCCTGAAAGGAGCGCGGCCAGAAGACCGGCGGAGGCAAGCACGACGGGGCCGAGCCACAACATCACAGGCCCTTCATGCGCGTGCTTGGGCGTCTGAACCGGCGAACCGAGGAACGGCTTCAAAGCAACGGCAAAGCCGATCACCAGCATCAACGCATTGCCGACGATGGCGACCAGCGTGAAGGTCAGCGCCCATGGGTTCGTCGCCCAAAGTGCGTAATAGATCTCTTCCTTGGCAAGAAATCCGAAGAATGGCGGCAGGCCCGCCATCGAAATCGCCGCTGCGAGCGCGGCTGCAAAGGTAATGGGCATCGCAGCCCGCAAGCCGCCGAGCCTGGTCACGTCGCGCGTGCCCGCTTCATGGTCGATCGTACCGGCCACCATGAACAGGCAGCCCTTGAAGAGCGAGTGCGCCACAAGATAGAGCACGGCCGCCTCGATCGCATGCTCGCTCCCAAGGCCGGTGAGCATCACCAGCAGACCCAACGAAGACACCGTCGTATAGGCGAGCATCAGCTTCAGATCGGTCTGGCGAACGGCAAGAAGCGTGCCGACGATGAGCGTCGTGCCACCGAAGACAGGCAGGATCGTTTCCCATGCCACCGTGTCCCCGAATGCGGGATTGAGCCGCATCAGCAGGTAGACCCCGGCCTTCACCATTGTTGCCGAATGCAGGTAGGCTGAGACGGGCGTCGGCGCCTCCATGGCGTTCGGAAGCCAGAAGTGCAGCGGAAACTGCGCCGATTTCGTGAACGCGCCGCCAAGCACAAGGATAAGCGCTGCCAGATAGTAAGGGCTGTCGCGCATCACGTCGCCGGACGCGAGCAGTTCCGACATCGAGCCGATGCCGGTGACGTTCCAGACGAGAAGCAAGCCGGCCAAAAGCAGAAGCCCGCCCCCGCCGGTCACGATCAGCGCCTGCAGGGCCGCGCGGCGTGAGGCCTCACGGGTGTGATCGAAGCCGATCAGCAGGAACGACGTGATCGACGTCAGCTCCCAATAGACGAATAGCGTGAGAAAGTTGTCTGCGAGGACCAGGCCAAGCATCGCGCCCATGAACAGCAGGATGAAGGACAGGAAGCGCCCAAGCTGCGGGTGCCCTTTCAGGTACCCGCCCGCATAGATGACGATGAGCGTGCCGATGCCGGAGATCAGCAGCGCGAAGGTGAGCGACAGGCCGTCGATGTACCAGGAGAAGTCGACGCCAATGCTCGGTATCCAGGCGAAGCCGCCCGTGATCGTCTCACCTGCGCTGACCGCACCGAGATGCGCCAGCATGTAGATGAAGATCGCGGCAGGTGCGGCCGCCAACACCCAGGCGGCATTCTGCTTCAACTGACGAACGAGAAAAGGTGCGAACAGCGCCGCGATAAACGGCAGCAGCATCATCGCCAGCGTCGTGCCTGCCGCTTCGGCACCCATGGTCTCTCCCGAACCTTCTTATCGCAGGATTGCCGCCGCACGGATTGCGGCGAAAACGTGCCGGCCTACTTAATTTGAGGCGCGTTCCCATGCAAGTGGATCGTCTACGTTATTGACAACAGTCGACAATAATCATCGGCCCATCGACGACATCCATCATTGTCTTGCGGTGTAGAATAACTACCTGTCACCACACGAGCATCGACGCAAGCGAATGGTCATCACATGAGCGACACCAAGACACTGAAAGTCGAAAAGTCCGAAGCGGAATGGCGCGAGCAGCTGACGCCGGAGCAGTTCCATGTCACCCGCAAGCACGGAACCGAGCGAGCATTCACCGGTCCGAATTGGGACCAGAAGGCACCGGGGCTCTATCGTTGCATCTGCTGCGATAAACCGCTGTTTCGGTCGGAGACGAAATTCGAGTCGGGCACCGGCTGGCCGAGCTTTTACGAGCCTGTCGAGCCTGAAGCTGTGAGCGAGCACAAGGATCGGTCATGGTTCATGACCCGAACCGAGATCCGCTGTGCCGATTGCGACGCGCATCTCGGCCACGTTTTTCCGGATGGCCCTCGCCCGACAGGCCTGCGCTACTGCATGAACGGCGTGGCGATGGCCTTTGATCCTGACAACCGATGAAGCGCGACGGCCGGCGTCAGAACCGCTCGGCCTCACGTTCGAGTCGGGTCTGGTCGACGGCGTTTGGCGACAGCTGCTGGATATTGACGATGCCGGAGGCGTTGCGCTCCGGCACTGCGGCGACGGCCAGCACTGCGGACACGAGGCCACCAATCCAGACCGAAACGAAGATCCAACGCATCATCTTTTCCCTCTTCGCCCGGCAACCGCCCCACGAGCATGACACAAATGTGGCAGCAGTTCGCTGAACCGAGGCTGATGATGCCATTCATCAGCCATTCATCAAGGACGGATGTGGCTTATCCGTTCACATACCGACACGAACTATTACACTTGGAGACAGCGCATTGACCGCCTTCAACGATCTTCCAGATGCCCCTCGCGCGGAGCGTCGTCCGACCACGGATACTCGCCATGGCGTCACCCGGACCGACGACTATGCGTGGCTGAGGACGGCGAACTGGCAGGAGATGTTCAAGCGCCCGGAGACGCTGGAGCCGGAGATCCGGCAGCATCTGGAGGCAGAAAACGCCTATCAGCGCGCAGCTTTGGCCGACACGACGGTGCTTCGCGATCAGCTATTCAAGGAGATGAAGGCGCGGATCAAGGAGGATGATTCCTCCGTCCCCTCGCCGGATGGGCCGTTTGCCTACGGCACCGAGTTTGTGACCGGCGGCGAGCAGCCCCGCTATTTTCGTGAAGCCCGCGACGGAAGCGGCCGCGAGATCATTCTGGACGGAGATGCAGAGGCCGCAGGCAGAGATTACTTCCGTCTCGCCGGCTCAAGCCACAGCCCCGACCATTCCCGCACCATCTGGGGTTACGACGACAAGGGCTCGGAGTTCTACACCGTCAAGGTGCGCGATCTCGCTTCGGGGCAGGATCTGGAAGACATCGTCGAGAATACGGGCGGCGGCGGCACCTGGTGCGCCGATGGTTCCGGCTTCTTCTATACGCGGCTCGACGAGAACCATCGTCCATCGAAGATATTCTTCCATCGGCTCGGGACATCGGTCACCGAGGATCGGCTGATCTACGAGGAAACCGACACCGGCTTCTTCATGGGCGTCGGCGGCTCACGCCTCGATGACTTCATCTTCATCGACATCCACGATCACGAAACGTCGGAATTCCGCCTTCTGCCGGCCAGTAATCCGTTTGCCGAGCCAAAGCTCGTCGCGCCGCGCGAAACCGGCATCGAATACGACCTAACCGAAGGCGGCGATGTCTTCTTCATCCTCACAAACGCCGATGGGGCCGAGGATTTCAAGATCGTCGAGGCGCCGGTCGATCAGCCGGAACGCGCAAACTGGCGCGACGTGGTTGCGCACAAGCCGGGCCGACTCATTCTGGCGCACATGGCGTTTTCCCGCTTCCTTGTCTGGCTGGAACGGGAGAACTCCCTGCCGCGCATCATCGTGCGCGACCGTGAGACCAGTGAAGAGCACGCGATCGCCTTCGACGAGGAGGCCTATTCGCTCGGCCTGCAGGGCTCGCTCGAATACGACACCGACGTCATTCGCTTCAGCTATTCGTCGATGACGACGCCATCGCAGCTTTACGATTACGACATGCGCACGCGCGAGCGGACGCTGCTGAAGACACAGGAAGTGCCATCGGGCCACAACCCGGACGACTATGTGACGCGACGCGTCATGGCGCCCGCATCCGACGGGGAAACGGTGCCGGTCAGCCTGATCTATCACAAGAACACGCCGCTCGATGGCAGCGCGCCCTGCCTGCTCTATGGCTATGGTTCCTACGGCATTACCATCCCCGCGTCCTTCAACACAAACTGCCTGTCGCTGGTCGACCGCGGCTTCGTCTACGCGATCGCCCATATCCGGGGCGGCAAGGACAAGGGGTTTGGCTGGTACGACAAGGGCCGCCGCGAGCATAAGCTCAACACCTTCACCGATTTCATCGCCGCGGCTGATCATCTTGTCGCCGAAGGTTTCACCAGCCACTCGAAAATCGTCGCACAGGGGGGATCGGCGGGCGGCATGCTGATGGGCGCCGTCGTCAACATGGCGCCTGAAAAGTTCGGCGGCATCATCGCGGCCGTTCCGTTCGTCGACGTGCTGAACACGATGCTCGACGACACCCTGCCGCTCACCCCGCCGGAATGGCCCGAATGGGGTAACCCGATCGCATCCAAGGATGCCTATGATCTCATCGCCTCCTATGCTCCGTATGAGAACGTGACGGCGACGACCTATCCGCCGATCTTCGCGATTGCCGGCCTGACCGACCCGCGCGTCACTTATTGGGAACCGGCAAAATGGGTCGCCCGCATCCGCGAGACGATGACCGGCGGCGGACCGATCCTCTTCAAGACGAACATGGATGCGGGCCATGCCGGCGCATCCGGTCGCTTCCAGCGCTTGGAAGAGATCGCGCATGAATACGCGTTTGCACTGAAAGTGGTCGGCAAGGCCGCATGAATGAGAGTTCCGCGGTCACATCGCCGTGACGACCCGTTTCCGGTAACATCTGAGTCTCCATATCAACGGGTGGAGTGCCCGATACCAGGAGGATGGATCCGATGACTGATCGCAGCATAAAGGGCACAGCACGCGTGGCGCTGGCCAGCCTTGGCGTCGCGGCCGCAAGTATCCTGGCCTTGCCCGTTCCAGAGGCCGCCGCTCAAGGTCTTTTCGGTGGCCCATCCGGCGCAAATTGCAACGTCCTGCAACAACAGGGTGGCAGTTACTGGCAAGGCTTCGTGCGCGGTGCTCAGGAAAGCGCGTTCACGGGCGACGATGGCATCAACCAGTACACCGATGCCCATTGCTTCCGCACAGAAGCCGAATGCGAGGCTTGGCTTTATGCGGCACAGAGTGCAGCGCACATCGTGTTCAACCGGTGGTGCCGTTCTTACGCGGCTTGAAAGTCTGGCCTGCGGCCATGACTAGTTTCAGTGTTCCGGTATGACCTTGAGGTAAGCGGCAATCGCTTCCCGGTCTGACGCCGGCAGAGTGGCGAGACCGCGCTGCACCGCGACCATCGAGCCGCCGACACTGTCGAAGTCGGGCGTGAAGCCCGATTCGAAGAAGTAGGCGAGGTCGTCAGCGGTCCAGTCGGCTACGCTTCCAGCCGGCGTGACATTGGGGATTGTGCCCTGCCCGCTCGGGTTGGGTGCGCCGGCCAGCCATTGGTCGGTCTCGAGCCCACCCAGAATATCGCGCGGCGTGTGGCATTCGCCGCAATGACCGACAGCCTCCACGAGATACTGGCCACGCCGCAGCACCGTGTCGTTCGGATCGATCGACACATAGGCGCCGTCGGGCATGTAGAGATACTTCCAGATGCCGATGGCGCGATTGACGTTGAACGGAAAGCTCACCTCGTGGGCCGGCGCTTCATTGTCGCTGGCAGGCAGCGACCGGAGATAGCCCCACAGATCATTGACGTCGGCGATATCCATCATGGAATAGGAGGCATAGGGAAAAGCGGGATAGTAGTTGCTGCCATCCGGTGCCACGCCACGCAGCATCGCATTGGCGAAGTCCTCGAAGCTCCAGTCGCCAATCCCCGCCGGTCCGCTGGAGATATTCGGGACATGGAACGTGCCGAAATCGCTTTCGATGGCATGGCCGCCGGTGAGCACAACCGCATCGTCCGCCGCATCGCTTGTCTCGGACGCACCATGACACGAGGCGCAGTTGCCCGCATTGAAGATCAGCTCACCATTGGCGAGATCCGGTTCGCCCAGGCCTTCGAACGCCGTCTCGGGAAGCCTGTCCGGCGCAGCTACCGCCCACAGAGTCCCGCCGAGCGCCGCTGCCAGAATGACCAACGCGATCGCGATGCGTTTCAGCATTTTCTTTCCATTCTTCTGTCCGTCGAGCCAGCACAAAGGCCCGCTCGACGGTGATGGGATCGCTTCGGATGATTAGTTGTCCTGGCGGTAATCTTCGTGACACGCGCCGCATCCGCGCGTGAAGTCCTGGAAGACCGGCTGGAAGGAGGCAAGATCAGCCGGAACCGCGGCGGCAAGTTCAGCCGCCTTGGTGGACATTTCTTGGGAGAGCCGCTCGAAATCCGCCTTGTTTTCCCAGATGGCCGGAAGCGCTTCGGTCTCGTAGCCTGTCTCCGACCCTTCAGGGAAGTAGTCGGCGAAGACCGCCGTGTTTTCCGAAATCGTCTGCAGCGCCGCTGCGACCGCTCCCGGGTCATAATCCGTGCGACCTCGAACCATGTTGCCCATCACGCCTGTCGCATCGCCGACTTCATCCATCAGATCCTGACGAACTTCCTGCGGCACGCCGTCCTGTGACGATGCGGGATGGATCAGTGCCGCCGAGATGGAAAGCAGTGCTGCTGCGATGGCTAGTCTGGACTTCATCGTCGATCTCCTTTGCTTTTGCGGGAACTGGCACGTGCGGCGCGGTCTGCGACACAACCGCATCTTGGTCATCGGCCTGTGACGGCACAACAAAAACCCCGGCCTGTGCGACCGGGGTTTGGATCACATAAACGTGTGCAGGGCGTGACCTCAGCCACGGGCGCCCTGATAAAGCTCGTCGACATACTCCCAGTTCACGAGATTATCGACGAATGCTTCCAGGTATTTCGGCCGCGCGTTGCGGTAGTCGATGTAATAGGAATGCTCCCACACATCGACGCCGAGGATCGGCGTTGCGCCATGAACCAGCGGGCTTTCGCCGTTCGGCGTCTTCATGATTTCCAGCTTGCCGTTTTTCGCGGCAATCCAGGCCCAGCCCGAGCCGAACTGGCCGGTGCCGGCAGCAATGAAGTCTTCACGGAACTTGTCATAGCCGCCGAGGTCGCTGTCGATCGCCTTCTGCAGATCGCCGGGCAGGCTCTTGCCGCCCCCATTCGGCTTCATCCAGTTCCAGAAGTGCTTGTGGTTGTAGTGCTGGCCGGCGTTGTTGAAGAGCGCCTGGTTCTTGCCGTACGAGCCCTTTACAATGTCTTCGAGGCTCTGACCGTCGAGGCCCGAACCTTCAAGAAGCTTGTTGCCCGTCGTCACGTAAGCATTGTGGTGCTTGTCGTGGTGATACTCGAGCGTCTCCTTCGACATGTAGGGCTGCAGCGCGTCATAGGCATACGGCAGGTCCGGAAGTTCGAAAGCCATATCGCTCTCCTTTCGAATATAGAGATTTCTAAAATTCAGTCCCACCGCTACATAGGCGCCGGGGCTCGGACCGGCAACGGTGCCGCTCACCTATTTGTTCCTCGCAAACGGCCTCTTCTGCGCGCTTAGACCGGAAAACCGCGGGCCCAATCGAGATAGAGCGAGCGAAGCTTTGCTGCGATCGGTCCAGCCTGCATTTCGCGATCCTCAACCCGGGTCACGGGCACCACCTTGGAGTGGTTGCCGGTCGAAAAGACCTCGTCCGCATCCAGAAAATCGGCAACGCGAAGGCTCTTTTCGACAACCTCAATCCCCGCGTCGCGCAGCAGCTTGATCGCACGAGCACGCGTGATGCCGCTGAGAAAGGTACCGTTGGGAGCGGGCGTGAAGACGACGCCGTCTTTCGCCATGAAAATGTTGGACGTTCCCGTCTCCGCGACATTGCCCAGCATGTCCAGCACGAGCGCGTTGTCGAAGCCACGCCGCTGCGCATCGAGGATCGCGCGCGCGTTATTCGGATAAAGGCATCCGGCCTTCGCGTTGGTCGGCATCGTTTCGATGGTCGGCCGGCGGAAGGGCGAAACGCCCACCGAAAAGCCGCTCGGCGCAATCATCGGCGATTCGTAGAGGCATAGCGCGAAGCGCGTCGATTCCGCTTGGGCCGGCACACCCATATAGCCGCCATGCTCGGCCCAATACATCGGCCGGATATAGACCGCCGTCTTGCCGTCGAACTTCTTCAGGCCGTCCTTGGCCAGACCCTCTATCGAGCCAGCTTCTTCGGTCGGGATCATGCCGAGTGCACTTGCCGACGCGTTGACGCGCTGGCAGTGCAGATCGAGATCCGGCGCCACACCGTCGAACCAGCGCGCCCCGTCGAACACGGTGGATCCGAGCCACATGGCATGCGACCGCGGACCGATCAGCGGCGGGTTGCCCTCATGCCAGTCCCCGTCGACATAGGTCCAGGTCGTCGATTGCGCTCTCGTGTCTACGGTCATTGTCGGTATCTCCTCGCTTCATCGCCTGCTTAGCGCCGGGCCAACGGGCAGGTCAACGCAACCGCAACCGATGGCGCATTGGATCGGTCTTGCATTTCCTCACCCGAAGCGGCGTGATACCGCGGTCTATAATCGTTTCGCATCTCCAGGAAGCGATTGCAGGAGCTTGTCGATGACCCATGCCGCTTATGTTTTCGATGCCTATGGCACGCTGTTCGACGTCCACGCCGCAGTCCGCCGGCACGCCTCCGAAATCGGACCTCAAGGGCCGGCACTCTCGCAATTGTGGCGCGCCAAACAGCTGGAATATTCCTGGGTCCGAAGCCTGATGGGCGCATACCGCGACTTCTGGCAGCTGACTGAAGAAGCGCTCGATTTCGCCTTGGCCTCGATGCCGGACGTCGATCGCTCGGTGCGGGCTACCCTGCTCGATGCCTATTTCAAGCTCGACTGCTACACTGAAGTTCCCGGTGTGCTCAAAGCACTCAAGGCACGCGGCGCCAAAGTGGCCATCCTTTCCAACGGATCGCCGGCGATGCTCGAATCAGCCGTCCGCAACGCCGCATTGGATGAAATCATCGACGACATCTTCTCCGTCGATGCCCTGCGCGTCTTCAAGACGGCACCGGAGGTCTACGACCTCGTGACCACGAGCTATCGGGCTTATCCGGAAGCGATCTCGTTTCAATCGTCCAATCGCTGGGACATTGCAGGTGCAGCAAAATTCGGATTTCGGCCCGTGTGGATCAATCGCAACCAGATGCCAGACGAATATCCGGATCTCGCACCGTCCCTGATCCTGCCCAGCCTTTCGGGCCTTTGAACCGCTGCAGACTGTGTAAGAACGCAAGGTCGATCACGAGTGTTACATTTGCGCAACATACTGCCCGCACTCCGACACAATGCGGGAACAAATCGGTGCCCACGTCATTTCGATAACGTTTCCTAACAGCGGGACACATGATGAG
This sequence comes from Georhizobium profundi, assembly GCF_003952725.1. NCBI lineage: Bacteria > Pseudomonadati > Pseudomonadota > Alphaproteobacteria > Hyphomicrobiales > Rhizobiaceae > Georhizobium > Georhizobium profundi. The sequence goes on from NZ_CP032509.1 coordinate 3,459,936, forward strand.
TATTTCCAACACAGTCCGGGAGCGGCGGGATCACTCCGCACTCGGCCGCCGTGCCTTTCTCGGCGGCGGCGCAGCATCGCTCCTCGCTTTGGCGGGCTGCACCACCGGCATGTCCACGGCACAGTTCAACGCCGAAACCAATCCGCTCTACCGGTCGCCGCTCGATCGTGGCGCCGGCATCCCACCGAGCGTGAGCCCGTTCGCATCCATGTACGCACCGATGCCGCAGGAGCAGTTCCCGCTTCCCGCAATTCCGGTCGAGCGCATGGACCCGGTCTATCTGCGCCAGCTCGTTCAGGATCCGACCGGCGAGCGTCCCGGTACGATCGTGGTCGATACCAACAACCACTTCCTGTACCTGACGCGTGAAGATGGCCAGGCGATGCGCTACGGCGTGGGCTTGGGCCGTGAAGGCTTCGCGTGGCAGGGCCGCGCCGTCGTCCAGTACAAGCGCGCCTGGCCGCGTTGGACTCCGCCGGATGAGATGGTCGCCCGCCAGCCTGAGCTCGAGCCTTACTCCATCGCCAATGGCGGGATGGATCCGGGGCTCGACAACCCGCTCGGTGCGCGCGCGCTCTACATTTTCCAGAACGGCGTCGACACGATCTACCGTATTCACGGCTCGCCGGAATGGTGGACAATCGGCAAGTCGGTGTCTTCCGGCTGCGTGCGCATGCTGAACCAGGATATCATCGATCTGCACGACCGCGTGCCGAACGGAACGCCCATCCTCGTCACGGGCAACCTGCCGCGCATGGTGGCACCGACCGTCGCCTGAGTTCGATCGACTGCGACAAAAAGGCCGGGTGGAGCTCAGCTCCGCCCGGCCTTTTTTGTTTCAAAGCCCGCGCTTCAGGCTGCCGAGAATACCGCGCACCAGAGCGCGGCCAATCTGGTTCGCCGCTGTTCGCGCAACGGTCTTGACTACGGTTTCCGTCACCGTCTGTCGCTGATAGCCGGAGCGCGGCGCGGCGCGTCGCCCCGATGTTTTTCGGCCGCGGGCATCATAGTCATCGGCCTCGCTGTCGCCGAAGCCCGGCAGGGTCCAGCGTCGCGTTTCCTGAACTTCCGTCTCCGCTTCGGCTTCCTTGCGCCGCCGCTCTTCTTCCGCTGCGGCCACCTGAGCCGCGCGCGCCGTCAAAATCTCGTGGGCCGATTCGTTGTCGACGTCGCGGTCGTAAAGCCCCGCAACGGGCGACGTTGCCATGATCGCGCGCCGCTCGACATCGTCGATCGGTCCGAGCCGGGACGATGGCGGACGGATGAGCGTGCGCTCCACCATGGATGGCGCGCCTTTGGCTTCCAGTGTGGAGACGAGCGCTTCGCCGGTGCCGAGCTGCGTGATCGCCTCGAAGCAATCGAATTCGGGGTTCTGCCTGAACGTCTCGGCTGCCACCTTCACGGCCTTCTGCTCGCGCGGCGTATAGGCGCGCAGCGCGTGCTGGATGCGGTTGCCAAGCTGCGCCAGCACCGTCTCAGGCACATCGAGCGGGTTCTGCGTGACGAAATAGACGCCGACACCTTTCGAGCGGATCAGCCGAACGACCTGCTCGACCCGCTCCAGAAGAACCCGCGGCGCTTCGGAAAACAGAAGATGTGCCTCATCGAAGAAGAAGACGAGCTTCGGCTTTTCCGGGTCGCCCACTTCGGGCAGTTCCTCGAACAACTCCGATAGCAGCCAAAGCAGGAATGTCGCGTAAAGCCGCGGGTTCATCATCAGCCGTTCGGCGGCGAGCACATTGACGATGCCGCGACCGTCGACCGTCGTGCGCATCAAATCTTCGATCCGAAGCGCGGGTTCGCCGAAGAATTGCTCGGCCCCCTGCTGTTCCAGAACCAGAAGGCTGCGCTGGATCGCGCCCACCGACTGCGGCGAGATGTTGCCATAGATCGCCGAAAGAGCGCTCGCCTGCTCGCTCATATAGATGAGAAGACTGCGCAAATCCTTCAGATCCAGGATCGGCAAGCCATGCTCGTCGGCGATCTTGAAGGCGATGTTCAACACACCTTCCTGCGCTTCCGAGGCGTCCATCATGCGGGCCAGCAAAAGCGGGCCCATCTCGGTCATGGTCGTGCGGACGCGGTGACCCTTCTCGCCGAAAAGATCCCAGAAGACGGTGGGCGTTGCTTGGTATCCATAGGGATCGAGGCCGATCTTCTGCGCGCGCTCCTCCAGGAAATCCTTGCTTTCCCCCGCCAGGGCAAGACCGGCCAGATCGCCCTTCACATCGGAGCAGAAGACGGGAACGCCCGCTGCGGAAAACGCTTCCGCCAGAATCTGCAGGGTGACGGTCTTGCCCGTACCCGTCGCGCCGGTGATCAGGCCGTGGCGATTGGCATATTTGAGATCGAGATACTCGCCCTTCTTGTTGGCATCGCCGGGATCACGGCTGGTTCCGATATACAGCTTTCCATCCTGCAGCATGTGGCCTCGTCATCCCTTCGAAGAACGCCTGTGATCGTATGTTGCGCAAAGCTGATCCATTTGCAAAAGCTCATTCAGACGGCGTCGCGCGAGAGCTTGCGATTGCGAGGGAACGCCCATATGACGTTGACGTACACGTCATCCAAGGGAGAAGGAGCCAGAAGATGGACGAACTGATTTCCCGCATCACGGCCAATGTCGGCATCGATGATGCAACTGCCCGCAAGGCCGTCGGCCTCATTCTCGGTTTCCTGCAGCGCGAAGGCGCCGATGGACCGGCAGCCAAGATGGTCGAAGGTATCCCCGGCGGTCCGGAAGCCGTCGCCGAACATGGCGGCGAAGCCACCGGCGGTGGCGTCATGGGTCTCGGCCAGCAGCTGATGTCGGCCGGCCTCGGCATGGGCGAAATCTCCGGCGTCGCCCGCGAGACGGTTGCCTTCGCCAAGCAGCATGTGGGCGAAGAGACGGTCGACCAGGTCGTCGCCTCCATCCCCGGTCTCAGCCAGTTCGTCTGAGCCGAGTGTCACTCTTGAGGCAGGCTCAGCTTCGGACAACGTCCACGTCCTGAGCCTGCCTTTTCTGTTTGGTGGGCTGCTTCGAACGGCCGCCTTGGTCTTCCGTCGCGTTGCACGGCCGTCGTCGGCCCCATATTGTCCGCCTCGCACCGCAAATCGGTGGGAGACGCTTCGATGACGCCTGATCTTTTCGAAACCACTGCCTTCGCCCCCTCCTCTGCCGAGGATTGGCGCGCTCTCGTCATGCGCGCTTTGAAGGGTGCAACCTTCGAGGACGAGCTTGTCAGCCGCACCGATGACGGCATTGCATTCGGGCCGATCGCAGATCGCGTTCCCGGCGCTTCTTTAAGAACCCGTTCGCATCCGGCGCAGCCCTGGACGATCTCCCAGAGGCTCGACGACCCCGACCTGCCGCGGGCCGAACTGCAGATCGAAGCGGACATAGGCGGTGGCGCCACTGGATTGTCGATATCCCTGACCGGCGCTGCCTCTGCCTATGGTTTCGGCGTCGATATCGATCATCTTCCCAAGCATCTGGCGACGATCCGTGGCGTGCAGGAAATTCGTTTCGATGCACCGGCCAAGGATCTGGGCACGCTTCTGGACGCGATCGAGAAGCGGCCCGAAGACGACGTCGCCCATGTCGATCTTGGCATTTCTCCGCTCGCTGAGCATGCACACGATCTGATTGCACGGGCGTTCGATCTGGATCTCGATGGAACGGTCATGCGCGCCGACGGCTCAATCGCCCACAATGCGGGAGCGAGCGAGGCCCAGGAGCTAGGGTTTTCGCTGGCTGCAGCCGTCGAGGCACTGCGCATGGCGGAGCAGATCGGAATCGACGCTGACTCGGCGCTTGCCGCCACCGAATTTGTGCTTTCTGCCGACCAGAACCAGTTCCTGTCGATCGCCAAGTTCCGGGCGCTTCGCATCCTCCACGCGCGTTTGATGGAGTTGCTTGGCATCAAGGAACTCTTCGGCGCGCATCTCCATGCCGAGACCTCCTACCGCATGCTTGCTCAGCGCGACCCGGAAACCAACATTCTGCGCAACACGATCGCAGTCTTCGCCGCGGGCATCGGCGGCGCGGATTCGGTTTCCGTTCTTCCCCACACGCTCGCGCTCGGCCTCCCCGATCGCTTCGCCCGCCGCATCGCGCGCAACACCCAGGCTGTCCTGATCGATGAGGGCCACCTTGCCCATGTTCTCGATCCCGGCGCTGGCTCCGGCGGCATCGAGCATCTCACCACAGAGCTTGCCGAATTGGGCTGGCAGGTCTTCCAGCAGATCGAGGGCGAAGGTGGCCTCACGCAGAGCATCCAGCATGGGCTTTTCACCGCACGCATCGCGGAGAAGCGACGTGCGCGTCATGAAGCAATAGCCGCCGGGCAACGCACGATCATCGGCACGACACGCTTTCAACCGACGCGTGATCGGCCGATGACGGTATCGATGGAGCGCGATCCTTCCACTATGGAACGCGGTGCCCTGTCACCGGTTCGGCTCGACGAGATGCGCGAGGCGGGAGAAGCCGCATGAGCAAGCTTCCCGATTTCACCACGATCGGCTGGCAGTCGCCCGCCATCGAGATTCCTACCGCTAAAAGCGGCGAATGGCAGACGCCGGAAGGGATCGCAGTGCGGCAGAGCTATGGTGCGGCCGATATCGATGGCCTGCCCTATCTCGACAGCCATCCCGGCATTGCCCCCTTCATCCGCGGTCCCTATCCGACAATGTATGTCCAGAAGCCCTGGACGATCCGCCAATATGCCGGGTTCTCGACCGCCGAAGAATCAAACGCCTTCTACCGCCGCAACCTCGCTGCCGGCCAAAAAGGCCTGTCGATCGCCTTCGATCTCGCGACACACCGCGGCTATGACAGCGACCATCCGCGCGTCGCCGGCGATGTCGGCATGGCCGGAGTCGCGATCGATTCCATCCTCGACATGCAGCAGCTCTTCGACGGCATCCCGCTCGACGAGATGACCGTATCGATGACCATGAACGGCGCGGTGCTGCCGATCATGGCGCTCTATATCGTTGCGGGCGAGGAACAGGGCGTGCCGCCCGAGAAGCTCGCCGGCACCATTCAGAACGACATCCTGAAGGAGTTCATGGTCCGCAACACCTACATTTACCCGCCCCAACCTTCGATGCGGATCGTCTCGGACATCTTCGCCTACACCGCGGAAAAGATGCCGAAATTCAATTCGATCTCGATCTCCGGCTACCACATGCAGGAAGCCGGGGCGACGGCCGATCTCGAGCTCGCCTACACGATCGCCGACGGCATCGAATACGCGCGTGCCGGTGTCGCGAGCGGCCAGGACATCGATGCTTTTGCGCCCCGCCTCTCCTTCTTCTGGGCGATCGGCATGAATTTCTTCATGGAAGTCGCGAAACTGCGCGCTGCCCGGCTCATCTGGGCGACGTTGATGAAGAAGAACTTCGATCCGAAGGATCCTCGATCGCTGGCGTTGCGCACCCACTGCCAGACTTCCGGCTGGTCGCTGACGGCCCAGGATCCCATGAACAACGTGATGCGCACCATGCTGGAGGCCATGGCGGCGACGCAAGGCCACACACAATCGCTCCATACCAATTCATTCGACGAGGCGCTGGCGCTGCCGACCGATCATTCCGCCCGCATCGCCCGCAACACCCAGCTCATTCTCCAGGCGGAATCCGGCACCACGAAACTGATCGATCCCTGGGGCGGCTCCTTCTATGTCGAGCGGCTCACGCACGACCTTGCCGCCCGCGCGCTCGCCCATATCGAAGAGGTCGAAAGCCTCGGCGGCATGGCCAAGGCGATCGAACAGGGAATCCCGAAGCTCAGGATCGAGGAAGCCGCTGCCCGCACCCAGGCCCGGATCGACAGCGGCCAGCAGACGGTTGTCGGCGTCAATGCCTACCGGACGTCCGAGGAAATCGAAGTCGATGTTTTGAAGGTCGACAATGCCGAAGTGCGCGCCCGCCAACTGTCCAAGCTGCAGCAATTGAAGGGCACGCGTGACGTCGCCGCCGTTGAAACCGCGCTCGACCGGCTCACCGGTGCGGCGCGCTCTGGCGATGGCAATTTGCTTGCATTCTCCGTGGAAGCGGCGCGCGCTCGGGCGACGGTGGGCGAGATCTCCCTCGCGCTCGAAAAAGCATTCGGCCGCCACGTGGCCGAGGTTCGCACCATCTCGGGTGTCTACCGAAAGGAAATCGGCGGCGAGAACCCGGCCTTCGAGGAAGCTATGCGGGCAGTCGAGGCGTTTCAACGCGAAACGGGCGTGAAGCCGCGGATCCTGGTCGCGAAAATGGGACAAGACGGGCATGATCGTGGCCAGAAGGTCATCGCCACGGCTTTTGCCGATCTTGGCTTCGATGTCATCGTCGGTGCGATGTTCCAGACGCCGGAAGAAGTCGCCGACCTCGCGCTTGCGGAAGGCGCGCACATCGTCGGCGCCTCCTCGCTCGCCGCTGGTCACCTCACTCTGGTTCCTGAGCTTAAGGCCGCCTTGGACAAACGTGGCGGCGACGGCGTGCTGATCGCGGTTGGAGGCGTCATCCCGCCAGACGATTTCGAGGCGCTGCGTCGCGCGGGCGCCGACGCGATTTTCCCGCCAGGCACGGTGATCGCCGAAGCTGCGATCGAATTGATCGCAGCGATCCGAAGCAGGCCGCAAGCGGCTTGATCTTGACCGACAGCCCCCTAAGTTATAACTTCAGTTATTACATTGGAGGTCGCCATGAACGTTCAGGTCCGTCGCATCGGGAATTCCGAAGGCATCATCCTGCCGAAAGAGGTGCTTGAGCGCCATGGCTTGAAGTCTGGCGACACGCTCGAATTGCGTGAAGAGAACGGCAACATCTTCTTGAAGCCTGCCGAAGATGACTTTGCCGAGAAGATGAAGCTCGCCCATCAGTTCATGGACCGATACAAGGTCGCTCTCAAAAAGCTTGCTGAATGAGTTGGGACTTCCTGTCGCGGCAACTTGTCGAGGCCATGCATCGCGAGCAGTTGAGGCGCCATGGCGGTGCGGAGGGCCTACGCGATCCGGGTGCCCTTGAATCCGCGCTGGCTCGGGCCGAAAACAAAGCGGCTTACGGATGCAAAGACATCTGCGAACTCGCCGCAGCCTATCTTTTCGGGCTCGCTAAAAATCATGCTTTCGTTGATGGCAACAAACGTATCGCCATCGTTGCTGCGGGCGTCTTCCTGATGAGCAACGGCTTCATGCTGGAAACGGATGATGCGAAGCTCTACGCCTTCGTTCTCGGCGTCGCAGCTGGAGAAATCGACGAGGACGGCGCGACGCGGTTTTTCCGCGATCACGTCGTCCCCATTGCCGAATAGGATCGAGAACACGCCACCCTCAAGTGGAATGGCGCGCCGCGATCACCTTGTCAGACCTCAGGCGGCCTTCTCCATAGCCGCCGGATTGGCGACCTTGTCGGCCAGCGTCGTCAGGTCCTCGTCTGTCTTGCCTTCCTGCTGCAGCGTCTCGTCGAGCAGCTTGGCGGCATCCTTCATGCCGAGCGTTTCGGCCCAGCGCTTCAGCGTGCCGTAACGCGCGATCTCGTAGTGCTCGACAGCCTGCGCCGCCGAAATCAGACCCGCATCGATGGCTACGGTGCCCTTGAATTCGTCCATGATCTCTTCGCCTTCGGCGATGATCCCTTCGATCGCGTCGCAGGTCTTGCCCTGCGGGCGCTTGCCAAGAAGCTCGAATACCTGCTGCAGGCGTTCGATCTGGCCTTCGGTTTCTTCGCGATGCTTTTCGAATGCTGCCTTCAGCTCTTCCGACTGGGCCGCACGCTTCATTTTCGGCAGCGCTTTCAGGATTTTGCGCTCGGCGTAATAGATGTCCTTGAGCGTATCGTGGAAGAGATCCTGCAGAGTCTTTTCTTTGGCCATAGGGGGCGATCCTTCTAAAGGTTGCGTCGCCGATTATCGGCGGCAGGCCCATCCAAGCTTCAATTGCGTCCGATGTTCCTCCCGCCCAGAAAATCTCTCTGTGCCTGCCGCGCACCCCTGTCCCATAACGACACAAAAACAACTGGCACGCCGCTTGCTGAGCTGAGAGCAGCAAGAAAGGCGTAACCATGATGAGACGGCGAGCGGCGATCCGGGCGGTGTTGGCCTCGGCAGCCGCGTGCACGATTTCCGTATCGGTGCCGGCGCGCGCCGGCCAGCTTTTCGCGCAGGTCGATCTTCGGGGGGCGATCGACGCGCAGTCTGGCGGCCTGCGTGCCGGCACCGATGTGGATCAGGGCGCGCTGCTGAACAGGCTGCTCGCCGAAGCCGCGCCCGAGGGAAAACCGGTCTTCCTGCCGCCCGGCGTCTACCGCGTCTCAAACATCACTTTGCCCGCCGGCGCTCGCCTGATGGGTGTGCCCGGCGCGTCGCGCCTCGTCTACACGGGCGAAGGCTCGTTTCTTAACGCCGAGAACGCCGAAACGGTGTCGCTGAAGGGCATCGTCGTCGATGGCGCCAACCGCTGGCTCGACACCTGGGCAACCGGCAGCCTCGTGGCGCGCAACGTCATGCGGCTCGATCTCGACGAATGCGAATTCATCGGAAGTCAGCGTCACGCAGTGGCGCTGGAAGGTTGTGGCGGCGGCATAAGACGCACACGCATCTCCGGTGCGGCAGGCGTCGGCATCTACGCCGTGCAGTCCACCGGCCTCACCGTCACCGACAACCACGTCTTCGATTGCGCCAATGGCGGCATCCTCGTCCACCGCTGGGAGGATGGCGCGGACAATTCGATCGTCACCGGCAATCGCATCGAGCGCATCGGCGCCGCGGATGGCGGAACGGGCCAGAACGGCAACGGCATCAACGTCTTCCGCGCGGCGAATGTCATGATCGCCAACAACCACGTGTCCGACTGCGCATTCTCGGCGATCCGCTCCAACTCCGGCTCGAACGTGCAGATCGTCGGCAATCAGTGCCTGCGGTCAGGTGAAACGGCGCTCTACACGGAATTCTCCTTCGAAGGTGCCGTCATCGCTTCGAACCTCATCGACGGTGGGGCAAACGGCATCTCGGTCGCCAACTTCAACGAAGGCGGCCGGCTTGCAACCGTCGCCAACAACATCGTGCGCAACATCGTGGCGCCCGATCCTTACGAACCGATCGGCCCCGGCTTCGGCTGGGGGATCGCCATCGAAGCCGACACGGCAGTGACCGGCAATTCGATCGAGAATGTCTCGAAATGGGGCATTCTCATGGGCTGGGGGCCCTTCCTCCGCAACGTATCCGTGACCGGCAACATTGTGCGTGCTGTACCGGTCGGCGTTGCGGTCACAGTCGTAGAAGAAGCGCAGCAGGCGCTCATTTCCGGCAACGTGATCGAAGGTACTCCGGAGGGCGCGGTCGTCGGCTTCCGCTGGGGGGAGCCGGCGACCGCCGACCTCACCTCGGGGGAAGAGACGCCTGCGCACCTGACGGTGGAACGCAATCGCGTCGTCTAAAGCGCATGGAGAGCGACTGGCTTCACTGCGTCAAAGCGTCTGTCACTCTGATCTGCCCAACCTCGGTGCCGTTCCAGTTGCGCAAGGTCTTGTTCGCCAGAGCATCGAGCGCTGCGTAGGCTGGATCGTCGGAACCCATCAGACGCGCCAGCAGACCCGCAATCATCGCTTCGGAAGCACGCGTGCCGCCATCGTCGCACTTCAGCGCGATGCCAAGCCCCTTTTCGGGCAGCACTGCGCAGAACACGCCTTCCGCGCCGGTCTTGGCGAAGATCCGGCCGGGCGCCGCCTGCATCAGGTGCATGCAGGCACGCTTGGAACCCGACATGTAGAACGGCTCGGCCATGCAGGCGTCGAACAGCCGGCGCGCCGCCTTGGCGCGCTCTGCCTCGAGCCCCCTGCCCGTGACCATTCTCGAAAACCCGTCCGCCAGCCGGTCCAGCGGCACGGCATAGGTCGGAATGGCACAGCCATCCGTGCCACACCTGTCCATTTCGAGCGCCGTTCCCGTCAGCGCTTCCATCACACCGCGGATCTCGCGCTGAATGGGGTGATCGTAGGTCACGTAGCCTTCGGTCGGAATTCCGGCGTGCACCGAAGTCGCCACGAAGCCCGCATGCTTGCCGGAGCAGTTGTTGTGCAGGACCGTCGGCGCCTTGCCGCTTTTTGCCAGATCGATCAGCACATGTTGATCGAACGGCCAGTGGCAGCCGCATTCGAGCACATCGGCATCGCGGCCAGCGCGGTTGAGCATGCTCGCCGCCAGCGCCACATGTTCCGCCTCGCCGGAATGGGACGCACAGGCGAGCGACAGCTCGGCGTTGCCAAACCCGAAAGCATCAGCCGCACCGCTCTCGATCAACGGCAGTGCCTGCATCGTCTTGACGGCGGATCGCGGAAACACCGGGCGCTCGACATCGCCGATCCCCAGCACCATCTTCCCTTCTGCGTCGACGACGGCAACAGCGCCCCGGTGACGACTCTCGACCAGCGCGCCGCGCGTCACTTCGACCAGAACGGGATTGGACATGAATTCGCCTCAAGCTCTTGTTGGATGGGCGAACTGATAGGGGTTGGCTCGAAGCGATGCAACATGGACCTGGAGATCGGCGAACCGGGAGCCGCGCGCGTTCCGTGATGGCCATCATCATTGCCGTTTTCGCCATTTTCATCGCACCGGCGCTCGCGTCAGCCGCTTGGTGGGCGAGCGTCGACCGGCCGTCCTCCTGGCGCCAGGCAGACTGGTCGGCAAGCGGCATGCTGCCGGACGCATCCTCCACGTCCGAAGCTGCAATCTACATCATGGCGGCACGCACCGGCGGCATGAAGGGCGCTTTCGCCACCCACAGCTGGATCGTCACCAAGCGCGCGGGCGAGCGCTATCACCGCTACGACAAGGTGGGCTGGGGTCGCCCGGTGCGCATCGACGGCTATCCTGCCGATGCGCGCTGGTACTCCAACCTGCCGGAGATCGTCGGCAGCGTGCATGGCGCCGAGGCGGAACGGCTGATCCCGAAGGTGGAAGCAGCCATCGCTGCCTATCCGCATCAGGGCGCGAACGGCGATCGCGGGTACCGCATCTATCCCGGTCCCAACTCCAATTCCTTCGTCGCCCATGTCCTGCGTGACGTGCCTGAACTCGGCCTCGTGCTCCCACCGAACGCGGTGGGTCGGGATTACCTCTCAGGCGGGCGCTTCTTTGCCGTCTCGGATGACGGGCTCGATGTACACGCGACACTCTTTGGCTTAGCTGGGTTTTCCGCCGGCTGGCACAGCGGCTTCGAAGTCCATCTGATGGGCCTTGTCGCCGGTATCGACATCAAACGCATCGGCATCAAGGTGCCGGCCTTCGGCCTCGTGTCGGTCTATTAACGCCCCACGGGTCGCATCAACCCTGCAACCGAGAAACCCCCATCGACTGCCAGGACTTGGCCGTTGATGTAGCTCGCTTGGTCTGACAGCAGGAACAGGATGGCGGCCGCCACTTCTTCCGGCAGACCGTATCGGTGCTGCGGCACCCGTTCCGACCACCGTGCCCGGTCTTCTGCCGAGTGGGTGTCGATCGTCGTTTCCGTGTTGATGGGCCCCGGCGCGACGCAGTTGACCCGGATGCCGCTTGCCGCCAGCTCCACTGCCATAGCCTGGCTCATGCTGATCAGCCCTGCCTTCGAAGCGCCATAGGCGGCGCGGCCGGCATTGGCTCTCATGCCGGACACAGCGCTCACATTCACGATGGAGAGCGTGTCCCCCATGCGATCGAGCGCCGCGGCGGAGGTGATGAACGCGCCGACAAGATTGACGTCGAGGATCTGGCGGAAAAGCTCTGCGCTCGTTGCTTCGAATGGTGCCACGCGAAGAATATTGGCGGCGTTGACCAGTCCCGTGATCGGCCCGAACTCTTCGGCGGCAGCTTCGAACGCCTCCGCGATTTCTTCCTCGTCGGTCACGTCCGCTCTCGTGCAGAACACGTCTTCGCCTTCGAGGCTCTCTTCGGCTGCGGAAATGGCGGATCCGCCGGCATCGATGATCGTGACGGCGTAGCCGTCGTCGACAAGCGCATGCACGGTGGCGAGGCCGATGCCCGATGCCCCACCGGTAACGACCACGTGGCGCTCACTGGCCATCGCTTGCCACCCCGCATTCTTCGTCGACCGCGCCGCTCATGCCGATGCCTCCCCAAAGGTGGAACGGCACTATGGCACGATCCCTGCTGCAAATGCACGAACAGGGATCAAGCGATCCGTATTATTCGAAGACGATCGCTGGGCCGCCCCTGGCGCTTTCCTTGCGCGCCAGATGATTGTTCCAGACCTTTTCGGCAATCTCGCCGTAGATCTTGGCGTGGGGACCATCGGGGGCCGTCACCGTGACCGGTGTTCCCGCGTCCGACATCTCGCGAATGTCGATGTGAAGCGGCACGGCGCCGAGGAAGGGGATGCCGATCTTCTCGGCTTCCTTCTGCGCGCCACCATGGCCGAAAATATCGTGCGTCGAGCCGCAATCGGGGCAGACAAAATAGCTCATGTTCTCGACGAGACCGAGCAGCGGCACGTCCACCTTTTTGAACATGTTCCAGCCCTTGCGAGCGTCGATCAGCGAAAGATCCTGCGGCGTCGAGACGATGACCGCACCGGCCAGCGGCACCTGCTGCGCCATGGTCAACTGCGCATCGCCGGTGCCGGGCGGCATGTCGACGATCAGGACGTCTAGCTCACCCCAGGCAACCTCGCGCAGCATCTGCGTCAGCGCCGAAATCACCATCGGGCCGCGCCAAATCATCGGCGTTTCTTCGTCCACGAGGAAACCGATCGACATGACCTTGAGCCCATAGGCTTCCATCGGCACGAGCGTGCGGCCGTTCACCGTCTTGGGGCGGCCGCCGATATGCAGCAGGCGCGGCATCGAAGGGCCGTAAATGTCCGCATCGAGAACGCCCACCTTCAGGCCGAGGCCCTTGAGGCCAAGCGCGAGATTGACCGCGGTCGTCGACTTGCCGACGCCGCCTTTGCCGGAGGCGACCGCAATGATCGCGCCGATGCCTTCCACCTCGGATTTCACACGGGGAGCAGGCTCGCGACGGGGCTCGCCGGAGCCGGCCGGCGCGCTCGGAGCCGGCGCGGTGGCGCTCGCCTTCTTTTCCGCGGTCAGCGCGACCATGGCGGAAGACACGCCGGGGATCGTCTTCACGGCATCTTCAGCTGCCGCGCGGAGTGGCTCCAGCTCCTTGGCACGGGCGGCCGGCACGCTGATCGAGAAGAAGACCTTGCCGTCGGCGATGAAGACGTCGGAGACGAGACCGAGTTCTACGATGTTGCCCTGTCCGTCGGGGCCCGGCACCTGCTTCAATCGATCGAGGACGTCTTCTTTGCTCGGCGCTGCCATGGCTTCGGCCTTCCCATTTCGTTTGGGCCAGAGCTAATGACTTCCGTCCGCCGATCCAAGTGCCAAAGCCTTCTCTTTTGGTGGAAAGCTCAGGCCAAATTCGCCTTGCGGCGCGCTTCGCGCCGACGCAGCCCCTCGTAGGCGATCGCGCCGAGGATCGATGCTGTGATCATTATGAGCGCCAGGGCATTGACTGCAGGCGTCAGACCCGTGCGCACCTTGGTGGCGATATAGACCGTCAACGGGGTATCGAAGCCGCGCACGAACAGCGTCGTGTTGTAGTTTTCGATCGACTGCAGAATGGCGAGAAACGCGGCGGCGATCAGTGCCGGCTTCAGGAACGGCAGAAGCACGCGGCGGAACACCATGAACTTCGATGCCCCGAGGCCAAGGGCTGCCTCCTCCTGGGTGCGATCGAACCGCTGCAGGCGGGCTGCGATCATCAGCATCACGTAGCAGATGATGTAGCTCGACTGGGCAACGACGATCAGGAACACGCCGCCACCGACGCCGAGCTGCCGCCACAGGACGAGCGTCGCGATGCCGATCACGACGCCGGGCGTCAGAAGCGGCGAGACCATCACCGCATAGAGCGGGCCGCGGGCTTTCTGGTGCAGGCTGGTCAGCACGAGCGCTGCTGCCGTGCCGATCGGCAGCGATACGAGAACGACGAAGAAGGCGATGACGACCGAGGTCCACAGCGACTGCCACATCGCGGCATCCGCCCACAATTCGTTGAACCATTGCAGGGTCGTGCCCTGCCACGGCGTGACGGTCGGGAACCGGCTCTCGTTGAACGTCGCCGCACCCATGATGCCGAGCGGTAGGAACAGATAGGCGAAGAACGCCACGAAATAGAGCGCGAAAAGCGCGTTGCGGATCGCATCGCTCGCCCTCATTTCGCGACATCCGTCAGATTGACCCGCGCAAGCTTCAACGTCACCAGAACGACGACGAGACACAGCACGAGCAGCACCAGCGCATAGGCCGCGCCGCGGTTCCAGTTCCCGCCTTCGAAGAACCAGTTGTAGATGATCTGCGTGAACCAGCGGCTGCCGGGCGCGCCAAGCAGCGCCGGGGCGACGTAAGAGCCGGCCGCCAGCATGAAGGTGAAGACGCAACCCGTCGCGATGCCTGCCTTCGCATGCGGGATGACCACCCGCGCGTGAATGCGCCACGTCGAAGCGCCCAGATCCTTGGCCGCCTCGACCTGAGATTTCTCAAGGCTTTCGATGGCGTTGTAGATCGGGAACAGCATGAAGAGGATGTAGGCGTAGACCATGCCAGCAAGCACGCCGGCATCGCCGAACCAGCGGACCGGTGCGTCGATGATCCCGATCGCCAGAAGTGCTTCGTTGAGCGGTCCGCGAAACGCGAGCAGGATGTACCACGCGAGCGTTCGCAGCACCTCGTTGATCCAGAAGGGGATCGTCAGCGCAAGCAGCACCAGCGCCGTCTGGTTCGGTGTCGCGTTCTGCGCGAGCCAATAGGCGATGGGGTAGCAGACGACGAAGGTGATGAACGCAACGAGCGCGCTCGCCCAGATCGTCTTGAAGAAGATCGCGCGGTGCACGTCTTCGCCGGCAAGGTACAGAATGTTGCTCAGCGAGTAGACGTCCTGATCGCCGCCGATGGCCGAAGGTGGGAGGTTCGGCCGCAGCGCGTAGTCGATCATGGTGATGTTCGGCGCCAGCACCATGCCGGCCAGCCAGACGAGCACCAGCGCGGTGAAAACCGTGCCGAGTCCGCCCCCGAACCGCTTGAACACATCACCCATCGGCGAGCACCACGGCGTGGTCGGGCGAAAACCCGAAGCTTGCCGTCTCGCCGGGCTTCGGCGCATTGGCAAAATCCAGGCTGCCGACGGAGGCGACGAGTGGCGCATTGTCGGGCAGTCGCGCGTGGATCAGCGCGAATGCTCCTTCGAAATCGAAACGATCAACCGTCGCCGTGACCGCATTGTCGACCGAAGCCGCTTTCAGCGCTTCCGGTCGCACATAGAGACTGGCCTGGCTGCCGACGGAAAGCGCCGGCCCTGCCCTGCCCCGCATCGTGCCATGAGCCGTTTCGATGGTCGCCGTCTTGCCGTCGATCGCGCGGACCGTGCCGGGATAGGCGTTGGTCTCTCCGACGAAGCGCGCCACGAACGGCGTCGCCGGGTTGTCGTAGAGATCGCGGGGCGCACCCACCTGCTGCAGCACGCCAGCGCTCATCACCGCCACCCGATCGGACATGGCGAGCGCCTCCGACTGGTCGTGGGTAATATAGATGAAGGTCACGCCCGTGCGCTTTTGCAGCGACCGAAGCTCGGCGCGCATGTGCTGGCGCAGTTTCAGATCGAGCGCGGAAAGCGGTTCATCGAGCAGCAGAACCTGCGGCTCGACCGCGAGCGCGCGGGCAATCGCGACACGCTGACGCTGGCCGCCTGAAAGCTCACCCGGCATCCGGTCGCCATAGCCTTCGAGCGCAATCAGCTTGAGCAGCTCGTCCGCCTTCCGGCGACGTTCAGCCTTCGCGACGCCACGAGCCTCCAGCCCGAAGGCGATGTTTTCCCAAACTGGCATCAACGGGAACAGTGCCAGGGACTGGAAGATCATCGCGGTCGGGCGTTGATCGGGGCCGAGCCCCGCCATGTCGTTGCCGCCGATGAGGATCTTGCCTTCGGTCGGCTGGAGGAAGCCTGCGACCATGCGCAGGATCGTCGTCTTGCCGCAGCCCGAGGGGCCGAGAATAGAGAAGAATTCGCCACCTTCCACCGTGAAGCTCACATCGCCGACGGCGCGGGTTTTGCCGAATGTCATGCCGACACCCTGCAGTTCGACCGAATGGGACATGAAGCCTCGAAAGTTGCGGAATTCCAGAGATGAAGAGTGAGGGGCCGGCGGTCGACCGACCCCTTAGGATCGTCAGATCAGGCCGACAGGAAGCGGTCCTGATATTCGTTGCGCTTTTCGACGAACCAGGTTTCCTGGATCGGCCACCACCACAGCTTCTCCAGTGCATCGCCCGGATAGGCGTTGGCGAAGAAGGCCTTGGCGTCGTCCGACGTCAG
This sequence comes from Georhizobium profundi, assembly GCF_003952725.1. NCBI lineage: Bacteria > Pseudomonadati > Pseudomonadota > Alphaproteobacteria > Hyphomicrobiales > Rhizobiaceae > Georhizobium > Georhizobium profundi. The sequence continues at coordinate 3,476,278 of NZ_CP032509.1, forward strand.
TTCGGCAGCACCGACAGCGGTCGAGTTGATCGACGTTGCGTTGGTGTACATCGCGCCTGCTTCCGGCGTCAGGAACCAGTTGATGAAGGCATAAGCCTGATCGAGGTTATCGGCACCCGACGGGATCGAAACGCCTTCCATCCAAGTCAGCGCGCCTTCCTTCGGAGCGAGGAACCCGACATTCAGACCTTCCTTGGCAAGTGCCGCGGCCGTGGAATCCCACGTCTGGCCGACGGCGCAGCCGTTGACGCGGAATGCGCCCTGGGCTTCGTTTTCGTTGGTCCAGAACTGGGCAATGTTGGCCTTGCGGGCAATCGCTTCTGCCAGGATCACGTCATAGATCGCGACCATGTTCTCTTCGGAAACGAAGGCTTCGCGCATCGGCATCGGCAGGCGGCCTTCGGCCTCGAGCCACAAACCGAGACCGACAAGACCGGAATGGCCGCGCACGGTGGCAAGCCCTTCGGCTTCCGGCTTCCAGATGTCGCCGTAGGATGCCGTACCGTATTCGAGCGGCATCTGGTCACGATCGAACGCGATGCCTTCCGTGCCCCAATCGGTCGGAACCTGGTAGCGCTCGCCGTCGATGACGGCACCGAGGTTCTCGGAGCTTGACCAGGCGCTCGGCAGGCAGCGATCGACTTCGATCTTGGAGATATCCAGCGGCTGCACGAGACCGAATTCCACATAGTTCGGGACGCGGTCGACGGTCGGCCAGATGATGTCGAAACCAGCACCGTCATTGGCGCGCAGCTGGTTCAGCAGTTCGTCATTGGTGCCATAAGGCGTGTAGTTGGCCTGGATGCCCGTGGCTTCCGTAAAGGCGGAAAGCATCTCGTCGTTCAGATAGCCAGCCCAGGCGAAGATATTGACGGAGCCGGAAGACCCTTGCGCATAGCTTCGGCGCGAAACGAAAGGCGAAGCGAGCGACAGGCCGGCGACCGATGCCGCACCGGTCAGGATGGTGCGGCGCTTGATGAAGTTCATGGACGTCTCCCCTTTTTGATCGTCGCGGGCAGGACTGACCGCGCGTTGCCGATATTCTTGATCCGTTACATTCAGATGACAAGCCCCGTGACCTGTGACGGATCGATGAGACAGTGCTAAAGAACACACAGTCGAAAGAAAAGCCGATCCAAGCCTGCTCAGATTGACCCATGTTATTGCACGAGCGGCCCTGTGCTCGTGAATTGACTTCTTAAGCTGTCGCTTTAGGTGCTAAAGCGCGGACAAGCCGCCCGTTGGAAAATACAAAGAATGCATGGCCATCACGATCCCGCCCTCGTCGCGCTCTCGATCCTGATCGCCATTGCGGCCTCCTACACGGCGCTGGATCTGGCCGGACGGCTGAGGGCCGCCTCCGACAAACGGGCATCGATAGCCTGGCTTGGCACGGCAGCGCTCGCCATGGGCGGCGGGATCTGGTCCATGCACTTCGTCGCCATGCTGGCTCTTTCCCTGCCAGGCGTCACCATCACCTACGACGCGGCGCTCACGCTCTTCTCGCTCGTGCTGGCAATCGGCGTCACCGGTCTCGGCTTCGCCGTGGCGCGCGATGCGGATGGTGGCCTTCGGCCGCTGCTCATTGCCGGTCTTCTGATGGGTGCTGGTATCCTGGCGATGCATTACACCGGCATGGCCGCCATGCGCATGCCCATGGAGATGCATTACAGCCCTTTCTGGGTCGGCGTATCGGTCGTGATCGCTATCGGAGCGTCGACTGCGGCGCTCTGGCTGGCGCTGGTCGAGACCCGGCCCGTTTTGCGTTTCGGTGCTGCGCTGGCCATGGGAGTTGCCGTTTCAGGCATGCACTATGCCGGCATGCATGCGGCACATTTCGTCCCGTCGCTTGAGGCAAGGCAGGCCATCACCGGCGTCGGCCTCAACCACGCCAATCTCGCCGTTGGGGTTGCCGTCATCACCTTTGGCATTCTGGCGCTGGCGCTCGCTGCAGCCGTCGTTGACCGGCGGCTGGCTCAAATGGCGGCGATGGAAGCACACCGTCTTCGCCGCAGCGAAGAGCAGTTCCGCGCGCTCTACCGCCATACGCCGCTGCCGCTGCATTCGCTCTCCGGCAAGGGCACCATTTTAGAGGCCAGCGATTCTTGGCTTCAGCTTCTTTGTCGAAACCGGGAAGACGTGCACGGCGAACGCCTCGCCTTCTTCATGGAGCCTGAGTCCGCGCAGAAGTTTCTCGATCACGATTGGCCGCTTCTCCTGCAAGGCCAGGCCATGGACGATGTGGAATACCGTTTCCACACGAAAGACGGCGTGCCGATCGACGTTCTCATGTCCTCGCGTCTCGAATGCGATGGCGAGACCCTGTCGATCTCCGGCGGCCTGATCGACGTGACGGCGCGCAAGCGTGCCGAAGAAGCCTTGCGCCAGACGCAGAAAATGGAAGCGATCGGCAAGCTCTCCGGCGGCATCGCGCATGATTTCAACAATCTGCTGGCGGTGGTTCTCGGCAATCTCGAACTGCTCCAGCGCCGCTACGCGCACGACGATCGCGCTACCGTCTTGATCGAGAATGCCATGCAGGGTGCGCGCCGCGGCTCGGTGCTGACCCAGCATATGCTATCCTTCGCCCGCCAGCAGATGCTGCAGGCCGAGCCGGTCTCCGTGCCGCACCTTTTCCAATCCATCCAGGACACTCTGCAGCGCTCGCTCGGTCCTCAAATCCAGCTCGATACGGATTTCGACCCGCAAGGTGTAACTGCTCATGTCGATGCGCATCAGCTCGAGATCAGCATCATCAATCTCGCCGTCAACGCCAAGGACGCCATGCCGGAGGGCGGCACGATCCGGGTCTGCGCCAAGCGCGGCAACCTGCAGAGCGGCGACGTCGACGGCCTGAAGCCAGGCGCTTACGTTCGCGTCGACATCGCGGATGACGGTATCGGCATGGACCCGCAGACGCTTGCACGGGCGCGCGATCCGTTCTTCACCACAAAGGGCCTCGAACGCGGCAGCGGCCTCGGTCTTTCCATGGTGCACGGCTTCGCAGAACAATCCGGCGGCGCGTTGGTGCTTGAAAGCGAATTTGGCTCCGGCACGCGCGCGAGGCTCTGGCTACCCGCTGCCGATGTGGAGGTTGGCGCCGCTCTCTCGGCGCTGCCGATGCAGCAGGCGAGCGCCGGGCCACTCAAGATTTTGGCCGTCGACGACGATTTCCTCGTTTTGATGAACACGGTCGATCTTCTGCAGGAACTCGGCCACGACGTGATCGAAGCCTCTTCCGGCACCATGGCGCTGGACATGCTAGAGAAGGATGCCGGCATCGAGTTGCTCGTGACCGACCATGCGATGCCTGGCATGACCGGCACCGAACTTGCGCGCGCGATCCGCCAGCGCCGCCCCGAACTTCCGATCCTCGTCGTCACCGGCTATGCCGAAATTCCAGAAAACGAGCAGCTCAAACTGCCGATGCTCGGCAAGCCGTTCACGCACGACCAGCTGAAAGACGCTGTGGCAAGCGCGCTCACGAGCGCACCAAAGCCCGGTTCCGGGGCACAGGCGCTGTCCTCCATCCACTGAGCGGAGGTTGCACATCATGCAGCGGAATCGGTGCCCGTTGCACTGGGACACCGCATGCCGAACCTGACGCAGAAGACAATTGCTCAGCGCCGGCAGCAGGTATGCGCGTTGAGACAGGCCGAAAGACTATGTGTCTGGCCAAAACACCCCGATTTGATTTAGCCAATGAGCATATGGGATCGCTTGCCTGCGGAGGCTCCACTGATCTTTCAGCTCGTCACGCTCAAACGTCTGCTCGTTGCTCTATTGGTCGCAACGGCATCCACCACCGGCAGTGTGCAGTTGGTACACGCCAGCCCATCTTCCAACCACTTCTATGTCCGCGACGACCCGGGCGGACATGTCGCTCTCTACGCCATAAAGGTCAATCAACTGATCCGCTCGAACCGCCAGGTTCGATTTGTCGGTCGATGTGAATCAGCGTGCACTCTTTACCTTTCCGTTCCCGAATCACGCGCCTGCATCGTGGAGAATGCGGTGTTCGGCTTCCATCTTCCGTATGGAGGCGACCGGAAAGCCAACGAGGCAGCAGCTCACATGATGCTCAGCGCCTATCCCGATTGGGTGCGCGCCTGGATAGCAGATCAGGGCGGGCTGACCCAGCGTATCAAGTCGATGGGATACGACTACGCCCGGCAATTCTTGCCGGATTGCCAGGCGTAGCAACCCAGCGTCCGACGGGCATCACCGCCGCCGAACCAAAGTTCGTTCAGTCGCCATAGCTCCCGTCGTCGCCATCATGGCCATCGCCATCGCCATGGGCACCGTCATGGCCATTGCCATGGTCATCGCCGTGACCGCCTTGGTGTTCGCCATCGTGGCCATGTCCATCACCGTCGTGATGATCCCCGTGAGCTCCACCATCGTGTTCGCCACCATGGCCTCCGTCGTGGCCGCCGTGATGATCGCCATCGTCGCCACCCTCGTGGCCGCCATGGTGGTCGCCGTCATGGCCACCATGGTGACCGCCATCATGCCCGCCGTGATGACCGCCATCGTCATCGCCGTGATGACCGCCGCCGTCATCGGGATTACCGCCGTCATCGCCACCATCGTCTGGGCCACCGTCGTTCGGGCCACCGTCGTTCGGGCCACCACCACTGGGGCCGGCCTGGTTATCATCGGAGCTCGAATTTTCCCCGCCATTCGCGCTCTGCGCCCGTGCGGTCGACGCGACGACGTTGCATGGCGTGCGCGCTCTTCCATACTGGCGCAGAAAGTCCTCGAGCATCTGCGGGGAGCCGCTGTCGAGGGCGTCCTGGCAAGCCTGATCTGCTGCTCGCCGCCACTCCGTGGTCGTGAACAGCTGGCTGTGAGCCGAGATGCTGCTGCCCGTCAGAACAACGCCGGCAAGCGCCGCAGCTCGTGCGAATTTCAGTCTGAAGTTGGCCATTTGCTTGGTCCTCGTAATCCAAAAGCGTGGTCTGCTTGATCGAACCGAATGCAGGGATGATCGTCACTCGCCGAACCGATATTCGCGACGACGGACGCTTTCCGCTGCATGGAGAATCATAGTTTCAGACTGACGCGGGCAGGAGCACACAAGGTCTCGCTGCGTGCGACCACTTAGGAATCAATAGAATGGCGACCTTCGAAGCTGGAAAATTGGCGACCTAGGTCGCTAGGCTGCCACGGGAATGTCGCGATTGAACTATGTGTTAAAAGGCGTCGGCACCGCGATTAATAGGACGAAGACGGTGCGGAAGACGATCCGTAATCGGACCGCAGCTGTTTGCGAGTGAAGGAAAGAGGACCCGGGAAGCCCTGAAAACGATGGTCGGAGTGGCAGGATTTGAACCTGCGACCCCCTCGTCCCGAACGAGGTGCGCTACCAGGCTGCGCTACACTCCGACATGGCCCGAAGGCCCGGTTTCCCTACATATTCGCTCGTGGCGACGCAAGAGCGAAATCCGCGCAGCGCAGAAAAAACGGAACAATCGAACCTAAGTCGACAACGTGGGCGCAGAGAGTCCCACAAGAGTCCCACCGATTGGCTCGCTTTGTTCCGCCTCTCCCCGCAGAGAGTGTTGCGTCGCAACGGACCTAAGCCAGCGGCAGATTGGCCGGCCGCGGATCGCGGCCGTCCCAGATGACAACCTCGCCGACCCGGCGCCCCTCACCGCCTGCAATCGTATAGGTCAGCTCGACGTTCGTCATCGAGAAGCGAGCAAAGATCTTCCGGACGTCAGGGCAATCATTCAGCGTCAGCATGAAGCGCCCCCTCAGGTCGGCAAGCCGATCTGCGAGCCTCTCGAAGTCGGATCGAGCGAAGACCTTGTCGCCGTAGTCCCGCTCGCACCCAAAGTAAGGCGGATCGAGAAAGAACAGGGTGTCTTGTCGATCGTAGCGATCGAGAAAGACGCTCCAGTCCAGGTTCTCGATCACGACGCCGGAGAGACGCTCGTGAACGTCTTCCAGTAGCGGCCCCAAGCGATTGAGATTGAACCGAGCCCCACCTGTTGTGTCCACGCCGAAAGATCGGCCGACCACTTTCCCGCCGAAGGCCAGCCGCTGAAGATAGAGAAAGCGTCCTGCTCGCTCCAGGTCCGTGAGCGTCTCCGGCCGGCATTTGAGCAAGCGGTCGAATTCCCGGCGCGACGCGATTTGAAACCGCAACGTCTCCATGAACTGCGGATAGTGCCGCTGCAGGATCCGGAAGAAGGTAGCGACGTCGCCTGAGACGTCATTGATCACTTCGGCCTTGGGGATCAGGCGCCGGCGGAAGAAGACACCGCCCATGCCGATGAAGGGCTCGGCGTAGAGCGTGTGCGGTATCTGTTCGATGATGGCGGCGAGCCGCTGCGCTAGCTGCCTCTTACCTCCGATATAGCCGGCCACAGGGGCGACCGGCCGCACCTCTTCAAAAGAGAAGAGTGATTCCATGTTTCTTAACCTCGAAGACGCCACGGTCCCAATGCGCCCCTCGGGGCGTCGGGCGCGGCAACGAAGCCATGCTGGTTGCTGGACGGGCTGATTGCAGTCGGACCGTCGCGTGCAGCGTTCGCGCGCTGCAGCCGCCCGTCAGCGATGCTGGCGGGGGTCTCCTAGCCAAGATATCGGATCGCCTGAGCGCGCATTCCTTGACTGTGGATAAGGTGTGGAGGATCGCTACGGCGAGCGTTTGGTCGCCGTAACGATTTACTGTCGCAGCTTCACGGACTAACCCTGAGGCCTAAGCAGACATCAATCACGAAACAACAGCCAATCGCAGGGAAAAAGTCGATGCAAGCATGGCTGATAGCCCTGTTCTCGATGGCCGTGAGCGGTCTCTGCTTTTTGGCATATGAACACCCAAACGCCTTCCTCGCTGCCTACCCGTACTTTCAGGGCGCTGTTTTCGTTGGATACGTTGCTTGGCAGGCGTTTCAGTTTGGCTTTTTGGCCGCAGCGCGTGCTGTGCAGAGGAAAATGAGCTCAGCTATGCCTGACCTGGAAGAACTTTCGGGCAGTCCGCTGGTCCTTAATCCGTTTCTGCCAGCCCTATGTTTTGCAGGCTGCATGATCTTTCTGCAGCTCCTGATGGACTTGCCTAAGCTCCTTGAGATCTAGGTGAAGCAGGCATCCGGCTATGATTGGGGTGCGGTCGAGAAGCACCGACGCCTGGGATCTTCCTTTGATTTTATGATGCTTTCCGGTGCTTCAAGCCTGAAGCGTGGCCCGTTGTGGGTCACAAGCTGGGGCGCAAAGTGCGGTCTGAAATCGAACCGATATCGGCGCCTCCTCGCTATCCTCGATAACCCATTGTCCCGTTGGGCGTCACCTGGATCACGATCTTTTTGCCGCCGCATGCCGAGCACTTCAGCTTCGGACCGAGCTTAGGGAGAAGATAGCTATGCTCTCGGCCGAGCCTGTCGGCCAACTTTTGCAGATCAGGCTCCGCGCGATGCTGGCAAGCCAGATCATTGCAGTAGACCGTCAGGCACATATGCTTGTCGATCAGCCAGCCTATCGTTCCCGGTGTTGCGGCTTTGGGTCTATCGCTCATTGGCGCGAACATAAGACCGAAGACGGAAAGAGGAAGCCCCATGCTCGAAGCCCTGATGATCACCATGTTGATGACCCTGCCCGACTGCACCAGGCCGAACCGTGCCGAGCGCGGGCTAACCTGCCTCGTCGACGGTGACACCGGATTGGAGGGCGGCCGCAACTGGAGATACGAGGGGATCGACACGCCGGAGATCAGCCGGCCGGACTTCGACGAGAACGACGTTCAGGCGATCCACGATGATGTCTGGGCAAGTGTGTTGACCCGACCGGACGCTTGACCCCTCGGCGGTTGTGCGTTCTGTTGCATAGGCAACTGGGATACCGCTATGAACGATCATGTGACCGACCTCAACAAAGTCCGTGCGGCGCTGGTTTTGGAGCGGCGGCGCTTGGCGTCGGAGTACGACGCAGCGCTCGATCCCTCAGATTCCAAGGTCATCGCACGGCTTGTGCGAGTTCAGGAAATACTTCGTGTTGTAGATGAGGCGATCGCCGAAGAGTACGGCATCAAGACGGATAGCAGCTACACGCTTGAAAACGTGTAGGAGCTTAGACAGCCGGACGCTACGCCGCCTCAACTAAAGGGATGATCGTGCCAAAAATCACCAGAGATCTGGACGGAGTGTTCGAAGCGCTCGCCATTCTGGATGCTCGTCTGAGCCGAGCTGAAGCCACAGCAACCGCGCTGCAGGTTTTCTTTCTCCGGCTTGGAAGTTCGGACGACAATTTCCCGATTACGAGAGAGGTCTGGGAGCGCTCGGCAGCAGAGGTCAGCGATGTGCTTCAAGCCTTGATTGCCGAAAAGGGCGACGTCGAGGACGACGCGGCTGTAGCGATATGGAAGAATGCCGCGGAGATCGCGGAGGCTTTCGGCAAGCGAAATCCTCGCACCCCTTTTGAGCCTGTCGTCATCCAAGGCGGACGAGAAGATCATCCGAGTTGAGCAGCCAGACGCATGACTAGGCAGGCGCAGGATATCTCGGCCGGGCAGAAGCTATGGGCGATGCAGCACCGCAATGTTCCGAAAGGCTAATTGCATCCTCGCTATTGCGGCCGTCGTGGGCGTGCCGCTGATCATCGCGCAACTGCTGGGCTGGCTGTGAATTGGCGATCACCGATTCTGAGCGCTTGCCCGGCCGCTGACCCTCTCGCTATTCGCTGCTGCTCGTCTCAATGCATGGGCCGCTTGATCGGCTAACAGCACCATTCTCTGATCCGGCAAAATCCAAGATCAAACGAAACATTCGTTGGCCCTCCTTGTTCATGTTCAGGAAGGACGAAACATATGAGCATTCCCATGCCACGGTATTTCTTTGACGTCATTGACGCGGCAGGCGTCCATCGCGATCGGGAAGGACAGTTGTTCCCCACCGCACAAGCTGCTGACGATGAAGCACTTATCGCCCTGTTGGATATCGCCCGCGAGGACATGCTAAAGCGCCGAACGGGCAGCTTGCGCATTGATGTTCGCAATACTCAAAACAACTCGATCACGCGGAAATTTTTGGACGTTCATCAAGATGTGATCGAAGGCTAAAAAACGTCACGGGAGCTTTCTCCCTCTCTCCGCATTAATTAGCATGTCTGAAAGGAGGGAGTTGTGAGTAAGGCAAAACCGATCGATATTCTCATCGCTTCGCTGGAACAGATCGAACCTCTCGATCAACAGGATCGAGATCTCCTTGCCGGGTTGGACCTCCGGTTTAGGCGATTTTCTGCCAACAACGAAATTGTCCGGTCCCGCACCAGCCCTGGCGAAAGTTGCTTCATAGTCGCGGGCTTCGCTGCGCGGGCGCAGTATCTGGCGGATGGCGGCAGACAGCTCGACCAGATACATGTCATAGGCGATTTCGTAGATCTGCACTCGCTTCATCTTCGACAGATGGATCATAGCGTCATAGCCATCGGGCCATGTGACGTTGCCTTTATTCGCCATGATGAACTGGTCTCCACAATGGCGCATAGTCCGAGATTGACCTGGCTGCTGTGGCAGCTCACCGTTCTCGATGGTGCAGTTGCTAGAACCTGGATGACCTGCCTCGGCCGACGACGCGCCGAAGCTGCTCTAGCCCACCTCATTTGCGAACTGCTTACGCGGCTTCGGCGGTTGGGGGCAGCGCCCAGTAACCGCTTTCATATTCCTGCGACACAAACAGATCTTGCCGATATGCTCGGAGTGTCGACAGTTCACGTCAATCGCAGTCTTGCTGAATTGCGGGCGCGCCGCCTGCTCACATGGTCCCGCCATGAAGTTCATGTTCTAGACTTTGAGAGGCTCGCCCTTATAGCCGACTTCGACAACTCCTATCTGGAGCCCGGTAATCCTATGCCCAAGTATTTTCAGCAGTTTGTCACCTCATAAGCTCTACCTTGATAGCAACTGTCCATGACGCGATTTGCTTGATGCTAGATACTTTCGATGTCTGCTTTTGCATCGATAGACACAGGTTTCAGCTCTTTCCGTCAATCCAGCCGATCGTTCACATGGTCGACCTTCTCGATAAGCCGATCGAGCTGCCGTTCGATCCGGCGGGATCGTGCGGCCGTGTCCTTCAGAAGCTCGAGCTCAGGCTCTCCGAGATGCACCTTCGTCGAGACCAGCAGTGGATGATCCGGCAGATCCCGAACGTCATAGGCGGGAGGTGGTGGCGCGTGCCCACGCTTGGTGATCACCAGTCCGATCAGCGTTAGAAGCGGCACGACGAGCGAAGTACCCAGGGCCGTGACGGCTGCAGGGTTGTTCAGCAGTTCGATCAGCCAGCGCGGCATCCTTCGTTCCTTTTTCGTGCGATGTCGATCGTGGAGCGAATGATCGCCATGGCCTCGAAGATGGTCCAAAGCAGGTAGCCGCTTGCGATGATGGTGAGGCCGAGCTGCCAGAAGAAAAAGCAGTGTAGACCCTGGTAGGCGAACGCGAGCACTCCAGTGCACCAGCGCAGCCGAGGCGAGCGCTTCCAGCGACCGTTGATCACCGTCCCGGCAATCCGCGCCAGGCCGATGCCGAGCGTCAGAAGACCCCAGGCTAGCGCGTGATCGACGAAGGGAAAGGTCTGGTAGTACCCGACTGCCATCCCGCCCAGGAACAGGATCGAAAACGCGCGCGACACGATCTGGAGGCCGAGCACGATCTCGACCAGACGCCAGCCGTCGCCATAGAGATATTCGATCCAGAGCCCCTCGATCGAGGCACGGATCGAATGGTGCCTCACCTTCTGGCCATCCATCAGCCCGGCTCCGCGTTTTTCGGAGCGCGGTAGCTACCGACAGCGCCGGCGACAGCTCCGATCGCTGCCGTGACGGCTGCGATAAACTCCGGCGTCGTGAAGGCCGGTGGCAGCACATCGGCTGCAACGACGGCCGTCCAGAGCGCGCCGGCGATCGCTGCCCACTTCGCGGCGCCGACAGCCTTCGCGGATTGTGCGACAGGCGACGGTGCTTGGCGCGAGATCTGCGGGTCGAGTATCGGGCCACCATCGTGGCCAATGGGTGCAGGCATGGGCGCCTCCTCATCAGGTCGTGGTTTGGGAACGGGAACGGCACTCGCGTCCGGCTCGTCATCACTGGGCGTGAGCGTCGGCGCCGCCGGCACTGCGTCGGGATCCGGCTGCTGGTCGAGAACCACATCGACGGTTCCGGCGAAAGCGAGCCGCAATTCGTCCTCGACATTGATGCGCTTGCCGCTGCCCCAGTCGGGCGTCATCCGCGACGTGACGCGGGTGTATTCCAGCATAGTGCCGTTGTTCGTCCATTTGCCATCGAAGAACAGGTCACGCTCCTTCGCACGGCGCGCGGCGAGGCTCTTCGGAGTGATCCAGTTCATGAATGCCGTCCGCGCCCGCTCGATGTCGCCGCGCAGCCAGTAACGCACCCAGGTCGCGGTCCTGATGGCGCCGGTGTTCCAGTGAAACGACACAGCCGCGGCGAACTGTGCCTGTGTCAGAGGCCGGTCCTTGAAAACCTCCCTCACCTGCTCGGCATAGTTTGTCAGAGCCCACGCATAGATGTTCATGCAGTGCTGAAGGGTCTGCGGCTTGCCGATGTAGCGTTCGACCCGATGGCCGGTCGCGTTGGTCATGCCGACGCACCAGGTCAACACACCCTCGCTGTCCTTGTAGGCTTGGCGCACGAGTGCCTCATGCGCAGCGACTTCCATCGCCACGGCGTAATCAACGCGCATAGCATTCTCCAGATTGTCGAGAGGGGTGGATGGTGGAGGCTAAGCCGCTTCCGGCCACACCATCGCTGGCAGTTCGGCCATAAGTTCCGCAACCTCCGGCACGGGGCGGGCACCGGCCGTCACCTTGTCCAGCTCCGCATAGGCATGCGCCCAGATTTCATCGCGCCAGGCGACGAACGCCTGCGCTTCGGCCGCCCAGGCTTCGTTCGTGCTGGCGACGTAGCTCGCGAGGGAATTGCCGCTGTCATAGCGCCGCGACTGTGCCGTCTGGTCGACATGCGACTGGATGGCGAGGCGGAACGTGTCGGTAAGCTCGGCAGCCGCCTTGGCGGCCTTCTGCTCGGCCGTCACGATGATCGAAGCATCAGGCGTCCACATTGGCGTTCTCCTCGGTTTCGATCTGCGGCGCGGACTCGGGTTCGGGCGGAGGATCGGGCACGAACGTCTCGACCACCTCCGGATCCTGCCGCCAGCGCCTGGTCGTGACGATCATCAGCTTGCCGCCTTCGGCCGGCTGCTCGCTCACCTCGACGATCGTGTTCGAGGGGATGTCGATCGGGCCGGGCTCAATGACGGTCAGCGGTTCCGGAAAGGCCTGCCAAGGCTCCGGCGCCTCCCCATGAGGCAGGATCACCGTCAGGCAGACCTCGCCATCGATCCGATCGACCGGGCCGATGATCCAGTCGCAGGGAGTGGCGCCGGCGGGGATCGTGTCGCCCTCGCCAAGCGGGTCGAAGTTGAACAGCTCGCCATTGATGCGGAGCCGGTCACCCGACGTGATTTCGAGGGTCAGCGCGTCCGAGCGCAGCTGCGGTGAAAATGAGATGCGCATCAATATGTCCCGAATGCATAGAGGTCGACGATGACGTTCGATGAGGACGACGTCGGTGAGTAGACGCGGCCGACGGCGCCGGTCGAACTGGCGGGCCGGACGTTCATCCATCGCGGCGCACTGGAACGCACGCCGCCGCCCGTTGCCGGAGGCGACGAGAATGCTGCTGGGAATGTCCAGGGCACTTCAGCCGACGAGAAGATGCTGCCTTGCGCCGTAGTCGTATTGGCAAAGTCGACGACCACCTGCCAGCAGATCTGGAAGCCATCGGGGAAACGGATGAACGACCCATTGGCATTGGTGCCGAAGATGCAGTTGAGGCGCTTCCAGGCCGACCAAGTTGAGGCCACGCGGGAGCGGTACCAGATCGTATTGTTCGTATCGTTCGTGCCGGAGTCGCAGATCAGGATCTGCATCTCGCCACCGGTGGTGACGCGTCGGGCATGGAGCACGAGCCCGAAGGTGACCCCGGCCGGACCGCCCGAGCTGCCGACGCCGTAAGCATAGATGCCAGGCGGGATCGAGTTGTCGACGACGTCGAGATTGCCGATAGCCGGCGCCTCTCGACCGAGACCGAAAGCGCCGGTGCGCATCAGGCGATTGGCCGTGGCATCCGTGACGGACGACTGCACAGCGAGAAGGCCCAGCGTGGTCAGAGCAGCCGCAGCATCGACATCATCGACGAGTGATCGCCCGAAAGACGTGAACACAGCGAGAGCCGATGTGCCCGAGCCGGTAAAATATGCCAGCCGATCGGCCGCTGAAGCGAGACCGGCGATCGAGGCGACGTTGCCATTCTTCAGCTGAGACAGCACGTCGCGCGCGGCAGTCGCCACACGGACCGAATCCGAGGCTCGGATGATCTTGTAGCTGTCGGTTGCCCGGTTGGCGCCAGGCCATGCATCCGCCAGTGTCAGAGACGTGTTCGAGTTGACGGATTGGATCGGCACCATGAGGCCAGCGGCGAGGAAGAAATCGCCAGCGAGAATGCCTTCCGTCAGCCAGTTCGTCCCGCTTTGCCCTGTCACGGCCGTCGAGCTGGCGTTCACCGAGGCTGTGCCGTTAGCGTACCAGGTTTGGTCGAAGGTCATCGCCCTGCCCTCAATTCAGCTTTTCGGCCGCGCCGGCGGGCGTCTTGGGCTTCGGCTTGCGCGTGGCGGCAGTGGGCGCCGGATCGTTTGGCTTCTTGCCGATCTGAGCCTGAAGATCCGCAATCTGCGCCTGCTGCTGCCGGAGAAGCTCGTGCGCTGTGCGCAGCTGATCGGCTTGACGAAGGGCCGTGTTCTCCGCCGCATCCATCCGGCCCTTGTAGTAGGCCGCGACCGGATCGATGAAGATTTGATGCGCAGCCGGAGCGGCCGCACCCTGTTCGGGTTCGGACATGCATGTCTCCTAAAGGTCTGAAATGTGGCTATTTCTTCCAGAGAAGAAATTTGCCAGCGATGTTCCAGGTGACGGTCGACGACCCACCTTTGTTCACGTTGGCTATCTGCAGGACGTATTGGCCAGCGCTGCCGGGGCTCTCGCTATTGTCCATCGCGAAATCACGGACGATCGAGATCGGAAAGCTGTTCGGTCCCTGGTTCTGACCCACAAGCTGGTAAAACGGAGTGACCCAGACCTCTTGCTGCGTATCGACGCGGAAGATGCGCGCTTGAAACGTGGCACGGCTTGACTGCGCACCATTCGTCGACAGCGTGATCTGACCGTCTACCTGAAGGAACGATCCGACGATCTTCGGGGTGTCCAATACGGCAACGGTCACGTAGTTCTGGGCAGCGCCTGAGTAGCTGCCAGAGCTCGCAATGCTGTTGTTGCTGGTGATCGTCTTGAAGCCGATGTTGGACTCTCCGACGGTCAGGTTCTGGATGAACGCCTCTTCCGACACGAGCTGCTGGATGAAGCCAGCCCGGGCGCGGATCTCGTCGAGGTAGGCCACGCCATCTTCGAAGACGAACGGGCGACGGTTGTTGGCGCCGTCGGTGACCACGAATTGATTGGCGATCACGACGAACCGGTTCGGGAAGATCGGATCAGGCGGCACATCGACAAAGAAGCCCGCCTGTCGAAAGACATCTCCCGAGTTGATCCGAGCGAGCAACGCGTACCGCGCAGCGTAGCCCGCAGGCCCAGCCTGGACTTCGAATTTCGTCCTGATTTCAGCGCTGCTTCCGCCCATCGACGCCGTCAGAGACTGGATCGACTGGCCATAGGCGACCAGCGTGTCATCGTGGGCGACGACGACGGCCGAGAGGGAGTTGAAGGCCGACACATCGGCTTTGTCCGCCACGGACGCCGAGACCGCAGTGACGGCGTCCGACAGCACGTTGATGTCGGCGCCCTGTTGCGTGACGACGGTGGAAAGGCCGGAAAGCGCCGAAGCATCGGCCTTGCCCGTCAGGCTGTTGTTGAGCGCGACGATGGCGCTCTGTTGGCTCGTGTTGACGTTCTCCGTCGCGGTTATCCGGCTGTCCAGGCTGTTCGTGACCGTCTGCGTCGCGAGGCCCGGGATCTGGTTCTGCACCGTCGTCAGTGCGCCGGCGACGCTGTTCAGCTGATTGCCTTGCGCCGTGATCTGGGCTTGCTGGCTGGTGACGACGGACGCATCGGCCTTCTGGCCAAGCGTCACGATGACGCCATCGACCCGCCTCGCCTGCAGATCGACTCGCCCGTCGACGGCCCGGGCATAGGTGTCGAGCGTGCTGTAGGCATTCGAGACCGCCTGCAGCGCGTTCTGACTGTCCTGCCTGTTTGCGAAATCCTGCTCGGCAACTAGGAGGGCGACGTTGTCCAGCGCAGAGCGCAGCGAGCGGATCGCCCGAGCCTGGCTGACGAACCCGCCGCCGCCGAGTGCCTCGACTTCCGCCGCCAATTCGTCCAGCACCGAGGAATCGGCCTTGCCAGGAATGGCGGCATTGAGGATGTCCACTTGGCTGGCCAGGACCGTCACCAGCTCGTCGATCGCCTCGACTGAAGTGACGGCGTCGCTGAGGATCGTTGCCTGCCCTGCGACATACCCATTCAGATCGTTCAGCTGCACCGAAAGAACGGCGATGTCCTGCGCGAGTGCGGAGTCGGCCGTCGTTCGCGCGATCTGCTCGGCAAGCAACGCCGCCTGCGATGCACCTGGAGACGGCCGACCGATCGCAACCCAGTCGATCAGGAAGTAGTTGCTGGCATCGGCGGCCGTCGAGAGATCGAGCCTGATCTGGTCGATCGTGCCGGTCCATTCGGGATTGATGATCGCAACGGCGAAGTTGCTGGCGTCGAAGGTCGGCTCAGGAAAGCTGACCCGCTGTTCGGTCGACCAGGTCATCACGCCGGCGGCGCGCCACCAGGCGAAGCCCTTCCACGTCGGAGAGCCGACCTTGCGGAGGCCAATTCGCAGCTGCCGATATTGCGTGCCGAGCGCGCCGATGCCGCGCGGCGACGTCACGTATGGATCGCTGGCAGCATCCGCCGGGCGCAGGAAGCCGCCTTGCCAAACCGGAATGCCGTTGCCATCCCACCCCTCGACAGTGCTGTCGAAGTTCCAAATCGTCTGCCAGTCGAACTGCTGATTGGTGCCGACCGAGATAAGGCTGATCTCTTGCGCCAACGCATCGACGGCCGTGATGCGCGCGGTCTGCTCGCTCGAGATGGCGGCACCCAGCGCAGCGCTGGATACTTCCAGAACCTGGACGCGAGTGGCAATGCCGCCGTCGCCGCTGATTGCGACCGTGATCGCCTCAGTGTAGCGAGCCGTGATCGCGTCGCTCTCGACCTTGATAGCCCGGCGCAGCTGTTCCTGCGCTTCGTAATTGGCGAAGTCCTGCTCTGCGACCAGCAGCGCGATGTTGGCCTGGTCGTTCGAGATCCGGCGGAATCGCTCGGCAAGGCTTGCAGCACCGGCAATGCGCTCGCCTGCCTCGGCTTGAATAGCCTCCTGCCGAGCGGTTGCCTCCTCCACGATCGCCGCGGCATTCTCCTGGACGATATCGACCAGCGGGATCAGCGGGCTCTCAGGATTGCCGATCCAGTCGAGCAGTTCTTCGACGCTCTGATTGACCTGGTCGATCAGGCCGGGTGGGTAGACCTGGAAAGGGCCGGTCTCATCGGCCGTTGTCTGCCAGGGCGTCCAAGTCTTCAGCCGATCAGGAACCGTCCGGATCGTCGCGCGCGCCGTGTGCCGCGAGAACGGCACCACTTCGCTCGTGATGTAGTACTCGCCTGCTTCCGGATTGTCGCAGCGATCGCGGTAGACCGTCGCGCCGGCAGGGTCACTGCCGATTACGTACTCGAACCGAACTTCGGTGATCGACGGATCTTCGGGCGGCGTCCAGCGGCAAAGCAGGGCCGGGATTTCGTACCCGTCCGGCCCCGTGATGCTGCCGACATCGACACTGAAATTCGCGACGGTCGAAATGAGCGAAGGATTGACCGGCGACACCGACGGCACCACGACCGGGCCAGGCTCGATACCGGCATCCGAATAGACCGAGGCGCTCGTCTCAGCGAGATCCAGCGTGAAGCGAAACTGCGTGTCGCAGTTCCAGCCGACGATCAGCCAATCCAGTCCTTCCGCCTCGACCCACAGTCCTTCCTGCACCTTGAGGCCGACGCGGCGCGATACGGGCACTGTGTACTTGCCGCCGAGGCGCTGTTGCCGGTACCGAATCGCGAGCAGACGCTGCGCGATGTCCGGCTCGGTCACCTGCAGGAAATCGTTGCCAGTCTGGCGCGTCCGTCCATCTTTGGCGATGTCGGCATTCACATAGACCGGCGTGAGGCTGGCAGGGTTCCACTGATCCTCGATCGAGGTGAACTGGCCGGAGATGTGATTGTAGAGCTCAAAAGCCGACTTACGGCGCTTGATCTGCTTGGCCCGACCCATGTCGATGTCATCGGCCGTGATCTCCAGCACCGGGATCTGAGGTGCGCCGGCGATGACACCGGAGAGACCGCGACGGTTGAGGCCATAGCCAGCCATGGCGTCGTCGAATTCTTTGAGCACCTCGGTGTGATCGTCGTCGGCCGTCACGATGAGCGACGCCTGATAGGTCGGCTTGCCGTCGATCGTCGTGTCGCAGACGTTCATCGACGCGAAATAAGAAGCAAGATCGAGCTGCCCGAGGCTCTTGCCCTCGCCGATGATCGTCCGATTGGAGATCCTGCCACGCACGCCGAGCTGATAGTTCAGTCGGTGGACGGCCGGGTTCTGCGTGTGGACCCACGTCGACGGATCATCGAGGCGCTGCTCACCCTCACCGCCGGCGACCGTGCTGTCATGGCGGGGATCATATTCGCGCAGACCGCGCAGCACGAACTCGATCTCAGGCCTGCCGTTGCCGAACTTCTCGTCATAGAAGCGCTCAACGATGACATAGGTGAGCCCCGCGCAGACAGACGTGGACTTCCACGGATTGCCCAAATTAGCGGTGAAGCTGACAAGCCGCTGATCGGCGAGCTGCCCCGGCCGGCCGTCATAAAAGCGGAAGGAGATGATGTTCTCGAAGCCGACGACGCCGTAGAACTTGGCCTCGTTGCCGATCGGCGGGATTTCATAGAGCGCGTGCTTCTGGCCGTAGAAATACACATAAGGCTCAAGCCCGTCGCACCATCCATTCGCCAGGACGAACACATCCGTATTTGACTTATCGCCCGGTCCCCACTTGGCGTAGTAGATCCGATGGCCTTTGACCTTGCCTTTGCCGTAGACGGTCGACGCCGGCACGTTGCTGCCAAGCTCGACCTCGCCCTGGACGGCACTGTAGTTGCGCGACTTGCGGCGGTTCAGATAGCCGTTGACGAGCGTCTTCGCGCCGAAGGCCAAGGCTCCGCCGATGGTGGCGGATGCGATCGCAAAGGCCGACGTGCCCGCAGCCAAGCCGAGGACGCTGGTGGCGATGACGCCACCAATCGCAGAAAAGATTGCCATTCAGATGTCCGCTTGGATCAGCCGGCCCGGTAGGCGGCGATGCAGGTCGAGACCGGGAAGTCCCGGCGGCCGCGTTCGGTCTTCACGATAAAGGCCTGGCCGGCGCAGACGGCGAGATGCTCGCCATCCTCCGCCAGCACGATAGCGATGTCGCCGACGCGCGCTTCGGCCGGCGCGCAGCGCTGGAAGTGCGTGTCGACGAGGGTCACCAGGCTCGAATGCCCCAGGCGCCTGAGCAGCCGCCCTGCCCCCGTCTTCGTCCGGTAGCGGCCGCGATAAATCTTTGCGATCTCGGTTCCGCCGAGGGCATCGGCCACGGCCAGTGCCGTGATGAAGCAATCGGCCGTCCCGTAGGCGTAGGGCTCCGCCAGGAGCGGCCGCACCGTCTTGCTGACGATCTCGAACCGGCTAGCCACCCTGCTGCCCCCAGCGCTCCGGCCAGCGCGTGCTGGTGGCGACATATTCGAGCGACGTATCGTTCGGATCGTTGTCGAACTGCTGTTCGGCTGGACTGCGCTTCACGCTCGTCTGCCCGCGTGCCGAACGCCCGGGTGGCTCCAGCTCGATCGAGACCGTCAGGCTGCGCGCGCCGTCGGCCCCGGCAGCCCCCTGTTCGTAGCTGACCTCGTTGATCTCATAGATCGAGGACGCGAGAAGGCCGAGCACCTCGCCGCTTTCGATGTCGACGGCCAGATGCGAGATGATCACAGGTGCGTTCGTGTAGTCGTAGCTTTCCAGCGCCGCAATCGCGTCGTCCGCATTCTCTGTCGGAACGCCGGAGAAAACGATGGTGCGCGCTGTAACCGCGACGCCCAGCTCGCCCGACAGCTCGCCCATCTCCAGCCACTTGTTGGGCTGGTAGGTCATGCCGTTGAAGAGAAGCGGACGGGCGCCGCGATGATAGCCAACCGACTTGCCGGGCAGATCGAACCGGATCAGATCGAAGCGGCCGAGCTGGCCGCCCTCAAGCGCATCTTCGATAGCGGGATCGAGGCTCATCCTGGAAATGCCTCCTGCACCGAGAAGGAGACACCTCGATCGCCACGGCGCCGGGCGGCTTGATAGCTCCCAGGATCGATTTGGCCGAGGAACGCGGGCTTCTCAAAGTTGATGAGAGCAGCGGTCGAAAAATTCTGGAGATCCAGCGCGAACCGGATCTGCACGGTCATCAGACCGCCAGCACTTGCCTTCGCGTCAGCTGCCACGCGGTGCAGCGACAGAACCGTTGGCGATTGGCGCACCTCCAGGTAATCGCCTGCCCTCAGCTGCCAATTGGCCGGCAAACCGGTGATTGTCAGGGTACGGCTATTGACGATCGCGCTCAGCGTCGCCGTACCGTTGAAAGCGCCACCTCCTGCACGGACGCCGGAAAGAGCGCCTTTCAGATAATCAAGCGGCCGAGGCCTCGTCATATCGAAACAGCGCGCGAATGCGCCGTCTTCGATCGCCATGAAGAAGGCGTCCAGCTCGCCGATATGCGCGAGCCGCGTGGTCGGCGAGACATAGTCCGCGACCCAGTACGGCGTTGCGAAAACGTCGCGCTCGGTAAAACGCCCCTCCATGCGGGCAACGTTCTGCGGGCGCACCGGATCGAAGCGCGGCGATGTGAGGCCGACGCCGCAGGGCACATCGATGATCGTCGCCATCAGCCGAAATCCCCGCCGGCCTGGTAAAGCTTCTTGCGCGCCCCGTCATACTGTCGAATGCGCACATCGGCCGCTTCGCCGCCGGCCTGCCGCGCGATCGCACCGAGCGTGCCGTCATCCGTGACGAAGACTTCGACATTCACCTGCGCCGGTGAGGGCCGCTCGCTCTTGGCGGAGCCTGCCAACGCGCGCAGATCCGGCATCTGTGGAACAGAGGGCAGGATCCTGCCGCTCTGATCGGGCACGAACAGTTCTTCGCGCTTCTCGCCGACGATGTAGGGTCGACCCTTCTGAACAGGGCCGCCGGCGGCACGGCGCGGGATCGCGCCGATGAACTGGCCATAGGTCGTCGTCGATTGAAACGTCCGTCCCCCGCCGCCAAAGCCGCCGAGAATACTGGAGAGCAGCCCGCCGCCCGAACCTCCACCCGTACCGAAGAGCGCTTCGAGGCCCGAATCCAGAAGTTTGGAGGCAATCTTGTCGAGAGCATTGGCCAGCGCTTCCGTGGCCGTCACGCCGCGCTGCATGTCGGAAATGAACCCGCCAAGCACATCCTTGCCGAGCTGGTTCATTTCCTCCGCACGACGACGCGCCTCATCCTGGCTTTCGGCCAGCCGGTTCGCTTCGGCTGACGCCGCGGCATAGCTTGCGGCAAGCCCTTCGATCGTCCCGGCCAGCACCGGCGTGATCTGGAGGTTTTCACGCTTCGCCGCGGCCAGCAGCTCTTGCTTCGCCCGGGCATATTCCAGCGTGAAGCCATAATCGTCGATCAGCGGATTGAGGGCGCGCATCGCCTTGGTTTCCGACAAGATGGCGTCTCGGCGCTCACGGATCTGTTCAATCTCGCGCTGGAAGGCGTTGGTTTCGCGCTTGCTCGATCCGCTGTAGGTGCTTGTTGAG
This sequence comes from Georhizobium profundi, assembly GCF_003952725.1. Classification (NCBI taxonomy): domain Bacteria; kingdom Pseudomonadati; phylum Pseudomonadota; class Alphaproteobacteria; order Hyphomicrobiales; family Rhizobiaceae; genus Georhizobium; species Georhizobium profundi. The sequence goes on from NZ_CP032509.1 coordinate 3,497,274, forward strand.
CCCCCCGTACCGTTGCCGAAGCCGCCAGACGTAGGAGTGACGCCGCGTTCGTCGATCTCGGCAAGTTGAAGCTCAAGCGCCTGCACTGCGACGTCCAATGCTTTCGCCTGCTCCAATGCGGATTCGGAAGCGTATTCCAGCGGGGTAAACTTCAACCCCGTTGCCGTAGCAAACGCGGCAGCTCTGGCCTTAGCAGCGGCGTATTGCGCATCAGCTTCCGTGAGAGCCGCCTTGGCCGCCTCCAACTGCATTGCGATCTGATCGCGCAGCGCTGCGCTGAAGCCCTCGCTGGAGGATCGCGCCGCGGACAATGCCGCATCATTGTCGTCAATCGCAGCCTTGAAGCTGGCAGCGGCATTCTCGGCCGTGCCGAAATTGTCGCCGAGTAGAAGAACAGCAGCGGCGGCCGCACCGGCAATCAACCCGATCGGACCGAGGGCAGCGCGGAAAGTAAGCGTTGCTGCCGTCCCGGCCCGAATAGCGGTCATGAAGGCGCCCAGTGCAACGACGGCGTTTCCCAGGCCCGCGACGACACCGACCAGCGCCCGTCCGGTGAGCGCGCCGATCAGGATGCCGGCAAATGTGACGACAGTGTCCGCAACACCCTCGAAATTGTCGGCGAGCATCTGCAAGGCTTCGACAAGCCGGGCGGAGGCCCCCGCGCTCTCGTCGGCATTGCCGATATAGGCGAGGAACTCGTTGTTCACCTCGGTAATGGCGTCGCGGATCGTGGCGTTCGTCTGCTTGAACTGACCTTCGATCTGACCCTGCGCGTTGATGATCGCCCGGAAGACCCGTGACGAAACCAGTTCGCCCTCCGCCCCGAGATCCTTGAGCTGCGCAATGGTGACGCCGAACTCGGTCGCGATCGCCTGAGCGAGGATCGGCGCATTCTCACGCAACGAGCGCAGCTCGTCGCCCTGCAGCACACCTGATCCCAGAGCTTGGCCAAGTTGCAGAATGCCGGCAGCCTGCTCGCTCGCCGAGGCGCCACCGGCTTTGAAAGCCTTGGCGACGATATTGGTCGCAGCGGCGATCTCCTGCTCGCTCTTGGCGACGCCGGAGGCCGAGCGGATCAGCCGCGCGTAGAGATCGACATAGGATGAAAGCTCCGCGCGGGCATCGTTCGCATCGTCCTTCAGCTGGTTGAGCGAGCGTGTTTGTACGCCGGCAGCCGTTGCTGCAGCACGGATCTTGTTCCCGGCCTCGGTCCACTCATCGGCATAGGCGGCGATCTGTTGCGTCCCAAGCGCCGCCCCGATCCCGGCAAGCGGCGCGATGAACGATTGAGCTGTCCGCACGGCGATGCCGTTGAGATTGCTGTTGAGCTTCCGGGCTCGCCGCTCGATCGCGTTAAATTCTCGGTTGGTCACGCCCTGCGCCCGAGCCATTGCCCGCTCATAGGACTTGATGTCGGCCGAAAGCTGCACGACAAGTCGTTCAAGGTCTGTTGCCATGCAATGGGCCAATCGAAATGGAGAAGATCGGTGCGAGAGATATCTCAGCGGTTCAATGCCATCGGCTGGATTGGCATTATTTGCCTTTTGGCGGGGCCGGTACTGTCCGGATATGCATATGCTGGCATCTTGGCCTTAGCAGTCAGGACGGCAGCAAATCCCTATACTGCCCTGTACGCTTCAACTGGAAACAGTTGGATCCTGATGATGGCAGGCTTGGCGATGTCTCTGCTCGCTTTCCCACTCATCGTTGTCGGCAGGACATATGAGATCAGGACTCCGATGTCGATCGAGCAAGGTTCGAACGCGCGAACAGAGCCCGTGCTCGATAGACGAATTTAACCCTCATTGATCATCCTGCACCCATTCCCAGAGTTCATCCTTCTCGCGATCGCTAAGAGCCTTGTCCGCTTGGCCGTTCGCTTTGATGAACCCGTCTAGCGCCGCCATGTACTCGAAAACCGACATGACGTTCACATCCTGCGGCGAGAAGCCCATGACCTGCCCATTGCCGTAGATGGCGGAAAATCTCAGCTTGCCTCTGGGGAGAGAGTCGAGGAGCTGTCCTTCAGATTTCCCGCCCCAATCTCCCCCGGCGTTTCGTCCGTCGACCCCATCAGGGCCGCACCGAGCACACCCTGGGCAAAGGCGAGGTTTTCCATGGGCGGACGATCCTGCACCCAAGCCTTGACGAGCTTTGTCGCGTCGGCGGGCGCCTTGCCGCCGCCGATGAGGCCGAGGCGAAGCGTTTCGGAGATATCCTGCATCCGCCAGGTGCCGTCCTGCAGGCGGCCAAGCACGAAATACGGCCCTGCGTCGCAGGCTTCCTGAAGCCGTACCAGCTCACCCCAACCGAGGCGGAAGGTGTAATCACCATCCGCCCAGGTGAGCTCGACAGTCGCGCTGCGGCTCATGGCGCCGCCGGCGTGACGGTGCGAACCATCTCGCCATCGCTCGACATTTCGACCTGATTGGTGACACGGCCCTGCGCGGTTGGGTGCCCCGTCGTCAGCGTCGCCACCTGCATGAAGCCCGTCCAGGTGATGGTCTTGGCCGGAAACTCGATCTCGACCTTGACCGGAACCGAGTCGGTGCTTTCCCAAGCGTCGAGCCATGTCTCAACTGATTCCGAGGCGAGGACGCCTTCACCTGAAATCGTCATGCCGAGGCTGGTTGCATCGCGTCCGAGCCACGGCACCTTGTCGGGATCTTCGCAGTCCGGCAGCTGCACGTCCTCCAGACCTTTTGTCATGGTCAGAGACTTGGAAAGAAAGCCGCATGGCGCGGCATAGACGATGGGTGCGCTGCCGGCGCCGAGGAGCACGCGAAAGCGTCCCCCCTTCGTCGTGGTGGGTTGAGACATTGCCTGGATCTCCGTTGTGCTCAGGGTTGTTCCGCGAACGCGGTGAACGTAATCGCCGCATGCGATGTGAGGCCGTTGCGGTCACGCATCACGCGCGTCTGACGATGCTCGAACGTGACAAGTGCGTTCTCGACAAGAGAAAGGTCGGAAGCTAGGAGCGCGCTCCGGACGGCATCAGCCACGCGCCGCACTTCTGGAAAGCCGACCGCGTCCGACCAGGCGTCGACTTGGAACATGATTTCGAAGCCGGTAATGCAGTCGACATCGTCCGAAAGCGCGTCGCTCGGCCCCATGCTGACATAGGGATAGGAGGCACCCGCCGGCACATTGTCGAAGACGCGGTCCCCGACGAGACTGGTGACTGCAGGATCGGCCATGAGGCGCGCGACGATCGCACCCTGCAATTCCAGAACCGGGTCCGTCATGCTTTCGCTGCCTCTTTGCCAGCCTTGTTGACCGCGCGCCGGGTCCGGCTGCGAACACGCCGGCGCAGAGCGCGATAGGCTGGATAGAAATAGGGTTGGGCCGCAGCCTTCTCCGTGCCGAACTCAACCCATCGGGCATAAAACGCCTCGCTGTTGCCGGCATATATCGTGATCGTGAGATCGGCGCCGAGGCTGTCAGCCGCAACGCGTCCAAGCGTCATGCTGCCCTTAGGCGCGCGGCCCCAAGTCCAGCCGATCGAATCGCGCAGCTCTCCGGTGTCGCCGACTGGAACAAGCGATTTTGCAAGCGCCACGATCTCGGCAGCACTCACTTCCAGCGCCGCGCGGATCTCGCGCTTGGCATTCGCCGACATGGCCCTTAGCTTCCGTTCCAGCCGCGCCCGGTTGAGGATCTTGACCGTCATGCCGGCGAGCCGCTCTCGACCGTCAGATAGACCCATTGGCGATCCGTCACAGCGTCCACGACGTCAATCGCGTAGACGACGCCCGTCCGCACGTCCCGCATCCGCCAGTCTGACCCGATATGTCGCGTGTTTTCGGATGAACGCACATAGACGCCGAGCACATGCCGCCCTTCGAGCCGCGCCGCCATAACGGCCTCGGAACCGCCACGATGGCTAAAAGCGGCCCGGCAGGAAAACTCCTCCTGGAAGGCAGCTTGCTTGTTGCCGAAGCCGTCATGGACCTGCGCCCGTTTATCGAACGCCACCCGATGCTTCAGATCCCCGGCGCTGATGCTATTGCTCGGCATCGCCTGCATCCAAGGCCGAGGAAGCACCGGGCAAAACCTCTTCCCCGCGACCGAGCGCGATCGCCTGGTCGGCGCATTCTCGCCGCACAATGTACTCACGCCTGCCCTCGTAAGCGATCGTGACACTCGGCTGGGGCTTGTAGTCGAAGTCCTTGGTAAACTTCACGCGCGCCATCAGAGTGAAATCCTTCTGAATGGTGATGTCAGGGCACTCACTGCGAAAGGCAGCTCTTCGAACGACACCTGGCCAACAGCTTCAGCATGTTGGTACCAGTGTGCGACCATCATCATGATCGCGTGCTTCAGTGCAGCCGGAACGTTGCTGGCGACGCCATAGCCTGCGACGAACTCGATCGACACCGGCCTGCGCTCGTAGAGGTTTGAGGGGCGAGAGAATTTGCTCTTGAACCACACGAGCGCAGATCCGCCGCCTTGCAGCTCGAGTGCATAATTGTCAGCGGCCACCGTCGATATCGTGCCGTCCGGCAGCCGATATCGAACCGAGGCGATGCTCAAGACCGGAGCCAGTGGCAAGCGCATGCATTGAGTGAATGCTGCAAAGTCTGCCCGCCAAGTCTGCTCCACGAGACAACGGCCGAGAACGCCTGACCAGCCATCGAGGTGGCTGACCGCCGCATCGATGTAACTCTGGATCAGAGCATCGTCTTCATGCTGAAGAGCGTTTCCAGCGTCATCCCGTTCGACAACGCGCAGATGAGCCTTCACCTCGTCGAGCGTGACGGGTGCTTCGGTTGGCGCGCTGATGCGAACGGGATCGAACGGCATGGCTCAAACGCTCTTGTTGGTGACAGCAGGCGCCTTCTTGTTGGACGGCGGGCTCGCTCTCTTGATCGCGCTGTCGCCAGCTGTGGCCTTGCGGACCGCCCCAAGTTTCTTCAGGCGATCGAAGTCTGCCTGAGCGAACTCGCGCTCCGTGCCTTCCGGCATGCCGTCCAGCGGCTTTGTCAGGATTGCCTTGATCATTGTCTGTCTCCTTCGGTTCATGAGAAGGGCGAGCAGCCGCCCGCCCTTCGTGATGAGCCGAAGATCAGGGCGTCGGCGGCGCCGGCGGCGTCAGATCGCCGTAGACCAGGGCCTCAGGCCGGTAGATCGCGAGCGCCAGGCGCTCTTCCGCACGGATTGTCACCTTGTTCTTCACGAAATTGTCCTGGTCTTCCGTGGAGACCTCGACCGTCGCGTCCTGCCGGTCGAAGATCTGAGCAGCCAGATCGAAGGCGCCTGCCAGGAACTTGTCCTGAGCCATGGCCTGGGTTGCAATGACGGGAAGACCCCAAAGCGTCGGATTGAGAGTTCCCTGAGGATTTCCAATCAGGTAGCGCCCGTGCTCATCTTTCATCATTTCGATGAAGGCCCAATCGATGGGATTGAGTACAACCCCGTTTGGCGGATATTCGGCCAGCGCTACCTGGAGCATTCCGAGACGAACGGTATCGATCTTCTGGTCTGCTACTAGCGCGCCTGGAGCAGCGAAGGTGGTGGCTTCCGTGACCAGGCCCGAAAGGTTCTGTCCCACGCCACTGCCGTTGAGGATTTGCACCTCTTCGATATAGGCGAGGCCGTATCGCAGCCGGTTGTCGATCATGGATCGCAGGCCGGGCGCATCTGCCAGAATCTGCACCGAAGCGCGCATCCAGTGAGCGATCGTTCGCACTGGTGCCGTCGCTTCTTCGTACTGGATTTCGGATTGGGGCTTCTGTGCACCTTCGGCAACCGGAGCCGCGTTGTTCGTGAAGCCTTTTTCCTTGTCGTACTCGACGGAATTCGAGGTCGTGTTCCCCGGTGCAATCAGCGCGCGAATGGTCATACGCCGACGTGGCAGATCGACTGGAGCAACCCGATCCGGCTGAACCAACGTTCCAACCGAGCCTGCGGCATCCGTGGTGAGCGACGAGATGTCCTTCACCTCGACAATGTGCCGGCCACGCGGACGCGTCTGGCCTGCAAATGTCTTGAATCCATCGTCCTCGACGAAGCGCTGACCCGCCGTCTGAGCACTGTCAGATGGATTTCCACGACGGGCCATCTTCTGCTCGAGCTCATCCAGCCGGGCTTTAGCTTCGTTCATGCCGAGCAATGCCTGATCGGCAAGTTCCTTGGCAGTGCCTGCCAGAGGCACACCCTTTTCGGCTTCAGCAAGCGCCTTTTCGGCGATTTCCTTGACCTTGTCGTGCTTCGTCTCGAAGTCCTTCCTGACCTCGGCCGCAAGCTCGGCCGCGGACTTCCCGCCACCGCCGGAACGATCCGGTGCGTCGAAAACAATGCGCGGCCCGAAAGGCATCATTGCCATCGTCGCCGCAACGAACGCGATCGAGCCGCCGTAAACGGCAGCCATTCTATGTCCCGCCATGGGAATCTCCTGATGTTCGATTGAGTGGGCTTTAGCCCGCTAGGGCTCGCAGGAATGCGACGCCATCATCAGCCGTGTCGGCAGGATCCCCCTGCCCTTTGAGGTGGAGGCGCACGGCACGCTCCGCCTGAGAATTCGACAAGCCCAATCCCTTGAGCCAGGTCTCAAATTCTCGCTCTGTCAGCCGGTCCCCGGCCTTCAATTTTTCGAAAAGGTCATGCGCCGCCTTGGCGGCCTTGACGCTCTGCACGATGGCATTCTCGTTGGCGCCGACGGAAACGATGCTGACCTCGACCAGATCAAGCTTTTCGAGTGTCCAGACACCGGTATCGGTGTCGACGCTGTATTCTTTGATTCGGTAGCCGATCGACAATCCGTCGATATCACCGGCCTTCAACAGCGCATGAGCCTCCCGGCCGCGCTGCACGTCCATGTTGAGCTTGCCGTTCATCAGAAGACCATGATCGTCTTCCTTGGCGTTCAGCCACTTGCCGATCGGCTCATCGGAATTGTGCTGCCAGAAGAGCTTCGGCATCGTGCCCTTCGCCTGGTGCACCGCCAGACTTTCGGCATAGGCACCCACGGCGATGACGTCGCCATAAGCATCGGGCTCGCCCCCGAAGGTGCTGCCATAGCCCTCAAATTCGCCGCTATCCTTGAGCGATTTGATCTCAAGAACGGGTGCTGTCTTCTTGTCCATCACGGTCTCCATTGACGGCGTCGGCAAGCGGGATGTCCTGCATTTGCACGGTGATCACGTCACCGCCTTCGATCGGCGGGAGATTTTCCAGAGCACGGCACTCATTGCGGCTGCGCAGACCCATCCGGATGGCCTTTTCGTAGGCCTCATATCGGCTTGCCGTATCACCGCGCAGCAGGCCTTCGAGATTGAACTCGATGGTGATCCCCTGCGCGCGGCGCTCGGCAAGCGGCACCAGCTGCTTGAGGAGGGATTGCTCCAGTCGCTTCAGGCGCTTGCGCAGGGTGAATTTCTGGAAACCGAGGATGTCGACCTCCTTGCCGGTTCCCCAATTGGATGCCTTGTCGCCGAACCCCACCATCGCGGGCGGAACGCCGAAAAGTCGGCAGACCTGTTCACCGCTGAATTTGCGGCTTTCGAGCATCTGCGCGTCATGGGGATTGATCGACAGCTGCTCCCACTTGAGCCCATTATCGAGCAGCATCGGCCTGCCCTGACGGATCGAGCCCATGTATTTTTGCTGAAGCAGCGTCTCCAGTTCCTCGCGCTGCTCTTTGGACAGGCGGACATTTTCATTGGTGCTCAGAATACCGCTCGGATTGACGCCGTTCTGAAACATCGAACCGGCAGCATTCTCGGCGGCCAATGCGTCATCGAATACCGTGCGGCACACCGACAGCGTCGACGCACCAGAAACGGCGTCACCAAGAGGGCCTCGAATGTGCAAGATCTCGTCGCCGGTCTTGACGATGCGGCGCCCGTTCTCGATCCAGGCATATTCGAGGGCTCCGTCGCTCCGACGTTGAACCTTGACGATGTCCGGGCGGATCGGATGCAAAGCATTGAGAATGCCGCCTGTCCGACGCTCCATCACGGCATATGCGTTGCCGTAGAGCTCGATGCTAGCGGCCATGACCTCCCAGAAATCGACGGCTGTCTGATCGAAATTTGGGCTGTCATGCAGCACGAAGTAGAGAGGATGATCCCTCGCTACAGTCCGGATGCCCTTGGCATCGGTCCGATAGACCATCAGCGGCAACGATGCGATGGTCCCGGCGATCAGCTGCACACATGCCCAGGTCGCCGATAGTCCGATGGCGGCATTGGCAGCGGAGAGACGCTGATCGCGATACTCCGCGACGGTAATCTGATTGGTCACGAAATTGTCGGCGTTTTCCGACGACGCCTGCCCGCCGCGCCACGGCTCGACATCCTTCTTTCCACCGAGACCGAGCATTCTAGAGAGCCAATTCATGCGTAGCTCGCAATCCAATCGTCGGCGTTGAAGGAACTGGCTTCAGGATTGAGAAACATGAGGATCGCGGCATTGAAGGTCGCCATCAGCGGATCGATCTTTGAGGCGCCGGCAGCCTGTTTGGTGACGATGTAGTTCGATCCGCGCAGCTCAGACTTCGCGTTTCCGACCGCCCACTTCATCAAATCCTGTCCGCAATGCTGCATGGTCTTGTCTTTCAGCTTGCGGGGTAGCGTTGTTATGGCTGACTGGAGCTTCCAGCCCTGCCCGACCGACATCACCAGATCGCCAGCCATCCCGCGTTCGTCGAGCGCATCGAGGAGGCTTGCGATGCCGTATGCGTCGAGACCTATCCCGGCTTTCTCAGGAAGCTTACCGGCGGCGTGCAGCCGCTCGCAGATATCGGCGATCTCAGTGACGTCTTGGTCGATTGCGTCGCAACGGATCAGATCGCCCTGCGCAATGAAGTCCTCGAGGCGACTGACGATTTCCTTGCGCCGTTCGAACACGTCCTTGTGGGCCCAAGCCCGCGCCCAATGCAACCAGGTGCGCGTGATCTTGTGGCGGCCTATGACAGCAATCGCCATCAGATCGTCCAGGCCACCGCCATCGATGCCAACGACGCAGACGTCACAATCCTCGATCAGGCGATCCAGAGTCAGGCCCTTGCGGTGCGCGGCCTGCCAGTAAGTGACGCCGGCCCATCGATCGCGGTTGGTGGCGATACCAACCTCGATGTTGAGATGCTGCGATCCCCAGATCGACATCTTGTCGTCGCCGGCTTCCTTGGCCTCGCGATATTTTGGCGAGAGCCGTTCGACCGTGATCGACTTTCCGAGGTTTGGCAGCACCAGGTGCCAGTTCGTCGGATCCGCCCACGGCTGGTTTTCGTCCGCCTGCATCTCGGCCGGAAACTCGTAGAGCATCGGCAGAGTCTCGGCGTCCTCGAACTCGCCGTCGCGAATGGAGCGAGCGAGCTTCAGTTCATCCTTGAACACGCCGCAGGGTGGTTCGTCCGACTGCGTCGTGATGATGATCACGAAGCCCTCGGCGTTGGCGATGATACCGCCCTCGATCTGGGTCATCACCTTGGCCGCGTAGCTGATCTTTCCCAGCTCGTGCAGCTCGTCGACCAGAACGCCGACTGGCTTGGCGCCAGTCATCACCTTGTTGTCGAAGGACCGAATGCGAAGCTTCGCGCCGTTCGTGCGGTCCTCGATCGTCTTGATGTGCTCCCGAAGATGGAACCGCTTTCTTAGCCAGGGATCGGCCTTCACCATTCCCTCGGCCTGTTCGTAAGCCCGTTCAGCGGTTGCCTGTGTCGGACCGACGAGCAGGAATTCAGCGTTCGGCCGGCGATTGCGCAGCATCGCGGTCATCATGATCGCCGCGCCGTTCGTCGTCTTCGAGTTCTTCTTCGGCACCAGCTGGAAGAACTTACGCGCCTTCCTGTCGATGACGACTGTCCGGTCGTCGTTCATCTCGACCAGACCGAAGATGGCGGCTACGAAGTCGCGCGCCCACTCGCCCGCGACATCGCGCAACAACGGCTTGCCCGGAACGTCCGGCAGGCGAAGCTTGTTGAACGCCTCGACCGCGAGCCGAGCCTCGTCCTGGTCGAGCGGCATGTTGTCCGGCAGCGGTGACCGGCCCGCCTTTAGCTTCTCGAACCAGTCCGGGCAAGAAAAGTCCGCCATCAGTGCGCCCTATGTTGCGGCGGGATAACGCTCTCCCAATCGTTCGGAGGGCTTTCCGCTTCGAGGCGATCCTGTTCCTTTTTGCCTCGGCGCTCGGTCTCGCGATTGACGCGCTCGTCGTAGATCGGCTCGATCGACGCGTCGTGGCGACGAAAGAATTCCTTCATCGCCGCCGTGTTACCGGCTTTCGCCTGCTCCCAGAGCGTCAGCAGGCCGATCGCCTCCACGCGGTCGCGAGCGATGTCCCGCACCTTGAGCTCGCGAAAATAATGCTTCCTCAAAGTCGGAAGGCTGATGCCGAGCGCACCTGCGATCCGCGGATCAGTCCAACCTTGAGCCAGCAACAGTATGATTTTACTTCGGTTTTTCTCAGTTGGGATGTGTGGCGGTCGACCTTTTTTGCCGAACCCCTCAGGAATGGGGTCGCCAAGCAGGTCAAATGCCGGCTCAAAATTTCCCATGACGAAAAAAACCTGTGCGTGAGGGGGACGCGGGTCTAGCCGCAGAGGGGCTCCAGACTTTCGACCCGCCCCCCCCCCTTGAGGGTCAGTCGGTCGGCGTCGGTCCCACCTCGACCATGACGGGCGGGTGCGCGACCCCGAGCACGCGGAGGTGCACCGATGCGCCTGCGTTGAGCCGCTCAAGCTCGTCGGGCGTCGGTTGCCATGCCGTCACCATGGATGGCGTGCCTTCGCCATTGACCGTGCAGGCAATAAGCTCGTCGCGAAGTGGGAGGCCGAGGTAGCCTTGGCACTTGCCGATTATTCGGGTTGCGCCTTCGATCATGCCGATCTGCATGTCAGCCTTTCCGCCGCTCTTCGGCCTGCTTTAGCCGACTGGGCATTCTTCGGCGATCCGCTGCATCAGTGCAGTGCAGCTCTCGCCATAGGTGGGTTCGCGACCGTCGGCCTCATCAGCAAGGAACTGATTGACGGACTGGAACTCTGCTTCGAACCGACCGGGCTCTTCGATGTAGCGGCGCATCCATTCATTGAAGCACTTCACCATCTGCGCATTATTCATCGTCGAGCCCTTTCCTCGGCCTGCTTCTCGCTGTCGTGGTAAGCTTTGCTCACGGCATGCAGATTGTTCTCATCCCAGAACAACCGCTCGTCGCCGCGATGTGGGCGCTTGTGGTCGACCACCGGGCTGTTAGGCGCCGGGTGCTTGCCGACCAGCAGCGCGCCTGTCTTCTGGCAGGTGTAGAGATCGCGTTGCAGGATCTTCAGCCGCAGCTTCTGCCAGCGTGCCGTCTTGTACCAGGCGCGCCATCCGATCGTCGCATCACGCTCACGGTGCCGAGCCTGCTCATCGCCGACGGCTCGACCGATACGTGGAGGCAAAGCCGCTACGCGCGGCTTCACTGCTTTCAATCTGCCCATGATGTTCTGATCGCTCGCAGCCACAAGCCGCCCTTGGCACCAATCGCGTGTGGATTGGCTGGGTCCGCCCGGCGTACCTGCCCCGAGACTCTCGTCTCGTTCGGCGCTTGGTCGACTTTGTCGCCAGCGCCTCAAGGGCTCGCTCAGGATCAGCGGATCGTCCTGGAACAGAGTCGCTAGACGAGTCGCTTGATCTGGTCAATCGACAGATCGACGGCGCATTGACGGCCAAACAGGTTCACCATTGCTCTCACGTGCCGGTTCGGAGCATAGCCATCGACGACCGCGTTGAGATATTCGAACGGTCCGCTGGCAATCGTGACGCTGCATCCGACCGGGAAGTCATTCGCGATCAGCGCCTTTGCGCGATCCCGTGCGCCCTTCTTTCCATCGAAGACGCCGGCATCGACCATCTTCATGAGATCGCTCATCTTTCGGCGATCGACGGGCATCGGGCCGTGCTCGCTGCCGAGAATGCTTTGGACGCCCTGGATACCCAGCAGGAAGAGCCAGGCATACGCGTTGCCGACCAGTTCGACAAAAACGAAGCCCTCAAAGATGGGCCGCTCCACGATGCGAGAGCCACCGTGTCGACGGTGCTTTGCGTTCACCATCTCGATCGGCACCCAGCGCGTAAGGCCGAGCTTATCCACAGCTTCAGCTACACGCTCTTCAGTCCGCCGCTTCACCCGCAGCACGTACCAACGCGCCACCGGTCCACCCTCACGCGGAAACGACTCGCGCTCCAGCCCTTCCCGCAATGCCTTGTCCAAGGCCCGATCGCGCTGCCAGCGCTGGAATGCGCGGTCAGCGGCTTCCGGATCATTCAGCTGCTGCTCGATTTTCGCCATCATCATCGTCCGCATCCTTTGCCTTCACTGCCTTCTCGAATTCCACCATCGCCGCGTCCGGGTCCTCGCCCGCCGGCATCCAGATCCAGTCCGGCCCATCCGGAACCCACGGCCTGCCCCACCGCTCATGCAGCGCGCGCCATGCTTCCCACAGCGGCGATCCCCGCTTCACCTGGCGGAACCCTTCGCCGAGCGGCAGGATCTCGACAGGCACCTGAAAGCCCCGCCGATCCGCTGCATGCGCATGCATCGCATTCACCTTCGGCCAGCCGTGTCGCGCCTGGTGCTGCAGTCGTTCCCGTTCTGCCTGCGGTCCGCCGGCATCGATCAGCTTCTGGATGAAGTGCGTCGGCGCAGGCATCGGCCCCGGCGGCTGGATCAGCTCGACGAGGCGCATCACGCCCCAGCCCTTGCCGAACGGCGGCTCTGCGCTGTGCGTCGCGACTGGCTTGGCATCGCGCGGCGGCAGCTTCTCCCAGCGCTTTTCGCGCAGGTATCGTGAAAATGCGCAGATGTGCTTTCGCGGCCCAGCCTTGGTCGCAGCGATGTAATCTTCGATGCGGTCGGCCGCCTCGGACCGATCCGCAGAACTAAGCCCGAGCCACGCCGTCCGCGCCTCCGGCTCGCTGTCATCGACATAGGTGGGCCAACGCGGAAATGTCCGCTTGAACGCCCGTTCGATTACCCTCGCATCCTCGGCCGGCGCCGAACCAACCGTCCCTTGCCCTTCCAGATCCGAATTGATCACGCGCTCGCGCGCATCTCTCTCTCTTCGTTCTGCTTGGGTCGTTAAAGTGGGGTCGTTCTTATAGGGTGCCGATCTAGGATCGGCAGGGGGTGCCGATGCAGGGTCGGCAGGGGGTGCCGATATATCGGCAGGGGTCTGCCTGAAATCGACCGTCTCACGAGACTGAATTCCTAGGTTTTCGCCCGTTTCATCTACCGCGTCATTGGGCAGATCGTCGGGCTCGCCATCATCCCATGCAGCCATCTCTTCGGCCACCACAGCGCGGTCGTAGATCACGCGGTACCAGTAAGACGTGTCACGGCCATCGCGGCTCACACCTGCCCGCTTCTCCACCGCGCCGATGGTCACCAGACGGTCGAGCGAGAGCTGCACCGTGGACCGCGCGCAGTTCAGCTGCCCGGCCATCTTCACCTGACTGCGTACGCACCAGCCTTGCCGATCCGTGTAACGGCCGAGCAGGCACAGCACCTGCAGGTCGCGGCCCTTGAGCCGAGGATCTGTGACGATCCAGCCGGGAATGATCGAGAAGCGCGCCTGGCTCATTCCGCAGCCTCCCTTCCGTCGTCGAGGACACCGAAGAGCGGCATGCCCAGCCCACCGGCCTGTGCGTCCAGCGCGGCCGCGCAGGCCGGGTTGATCCAGAGCACTTCGGTCCGTTCCTTGGCGCCGTCGGCCAGCGCGCGCATCTCCACGCGCCGCCAATGTCCGAGCGCCCTGTCATAGTCTTCCGAGGGGTAGCCGGAGAGCACGACATAGCCCCGCAGTCCGTCCAGGAACGTCAGCAGGGTGTCGTGGTCGTCGTCGGTCAGCTCGTGCCGATATCCGTGCGTTGCGCCGCGCCCACCCGCGAGCGACGATCGCGTGGCGATCATGTACGGCGGGTCGACGTAGTGCAGGGTATCGGCACCATCCAGCCGCGTCATCACTTCCCGCGCGTCGCGCTGCTCGATCAGCACGCCCTGCAATCGCTCGCAGAAGAAGGGCACCGCGTCGGCGTAATTGCTCCACGCCTGCGCTGCAAATGCGCGGTTGTCGCTCATCTTCGCGCGAAAGCCGGTTCGGCAGGATCTCGATACACTGTCGGAGCCATGCCCCATGAAGCTGCGCACGATCGTCTTGTGCGCCGCGTCGATCGGGTCGGCCGCCGGCTCATAGGTCGCGTCGAACTCAGCTCGAGCAAAAGGCGTCAGTGCCAGCCGTGCGCGTAGATCCGCAGCTGCCAAGCGATCGCGCAGCACCTGGAAGACGTTGACCACGTCTCCGTCCAGGTCGTTGTAGCACTCCGCCCAGAGCCGAGGCTTCCGCATCAGCACACTCGCCGCGCCGCCGAAGGGCTCGACATAGACCCGGTGCGGCGGAAAGTGGCCGATGATCCAAGGCGCGAGGCGCCACTTGCCGCCGTGCCAGCGCAGAATAGGGCGAGAGAGCGCACTCACAGCGCCACCCCGCTCTTCTCCGCCGCCAGGTGGCCGCAGTTCGCCGCAACCAGCACGGCCGCCACGGGAGGCGGCACGCTATTGCCACAGCAGGAGCCCTGCACGGTCGCCGAGATCGCTGATCCATCCAGACGCCTGTCGATGATGTAGCTGTCGGGAAAGCCCTGCGCTCGGAACCGCTCGCGTGGCGTCAGCATGCGCATGCCGATATCGGCTATGGCATAGGTCTGCCCGTCGATGTCGAGAGTCACGAGGCCGAAGCGATCCTTGACGGTGTCGGTGTGCATCGGCGCATCGACAGCCGCGCCGTCGCCGGTGCCGTAGTATTTCGTCAGGAAGCCGGAAATCACCGCAGCATGATTGCCGCCGGCCGTCGCGGTCGGTGCGGGCTGTTCGACACTCTGATGGCGACGGGCACTGCCCCGCATGTTGAGAAGATGCGCCGCGACGACGGCCTGCTGCGCGCCGGCCTGGGTGATGGTCGCAATCGGCTCGTCGGCCGGGCGGCCCGGGTTCACGCCGCCGATACGCCGGCTGTCATTGTTGTGCTGCGCGAGAAAAGCGGCAACCACCGCCGCCTTGCCGCCGCCGCCGGCCGTGATCGTGCCGACAGGCTCACTGGCCTCGGAGCCGATTGAGGCGCCGAACTGGCGCGACAGATGCACCGCCGCGAGCACCCCTTCGTTCCCGCCGGGCACCACCGTCGCCGCAGGTTCCTCGACCGAGCGCACGCGTGGCGCCTGCCCTTCCCGCTCTTGGTAGCGCGGCACCAGGTACGGCGCGACGAGGCCGATCGGCGCCGCTCCGCCGGGCCGCTTCACATAGCTGTTGGCGGTCACGGTCGGCAGCGGCTCGTCGAGAAGCGCGCCGGTCGAGCCGGTCTGAAACTTCGTCAGGTGGGCCGCAACGATCGCGTTCTGATCTTTCGGGCTAGCCGTGATCGTGTGCAGCGGCGCATCGGCCGCGCGGTTCGATCCGCCATGCTGCCCAGCCGTGACGACGGGGACCACGAGCCCCCAAGCGTCACGGGCAGCGGCAACCGTGTGTGCCGGCTCGTCGATGCTCTGCCCCCGGAAATGGTCGCCACCATGGTTCGCCACCACGATGAAAGGCCGCTTTGCCTCCAGCACGTAGCGCATCACGCCGCGCGCGATTCGGCGCATCGTGTTATCCGCCAGCGGCCGCACGGCCCGCACCCCGTGCTTCGACATGATCTCGTCGGCCGTGTCGAAGATCGAAGGGCATGGCAGCGACCAGTCGATGATCTCCGCCGCCGTGCGCCATGGCTTCAGCTTGCCGGCCTTGATCAGCTTCGCGTCATCCGGTTTCTTCGGATCGCCATGAGTGCGCTTTGGCCAGACGATCGGCCGCCCGTCCCGCCTTGCGATCAGGAAGAACCGCTTGCGGATCGTCGGTGCACCATAGTCACAGGCGCGCAGCTCGCGCCACTGCACCTTGTATCCGGCTTTCTTCAGCCGCTTCATCCATTGCTCGAAGATCAGGCCGCGCAGTTCGGGAATCGGCTTGCCGTCATTGCAGAGCGGCCCCCACGTGCGGAACTCCTCGACATTCTCCAGGATGATGACGTCTGGCTTCGCCTCTTCCGCCCAGCGCACGACGATCCACGCCAAATCGCGGATGTTGCGATCCATCGGCTTGCCGCCCTTGGCCTTTGAGAAGTGCTTGCAGTCCGGCGAGGCCCAGAAGAGCCCCACATGTCGGCCCTTCGTCACTTCCAGCGGCGAGACGTCCCAGATGTTGCTGTCGAGATGCAGCGTGTCCGGATGGTTCACCGCATGCATGGAAAGCGCGTCGGCCGAGTGGTTGATCGCCACATCCGGCGAGCGCCCGAGCGCCATCTCGATACCCGTCGAGGCACCGCCGCCGCCGGCGAAACTGTCGATGATCATTGGCTGCATGAAACTGCGCCCCCTGTCGTCGCGGGTCGGTCCCGCTTGTCCCGCACCGAGGCGAGCGAGAGCCGCGCGCCGAGAAGTGCCCTATCCGTTGAAAAGCCGAGCTCGCCGTATTCGCTGCGCGTACGCCGAAGCGCGGAGATCTCGATTGCGAGCCAGTCGAGCCCGGGCTGGAACTTCAGCCGCGTGAGCTCCTCGCGGATCTGCAGCTCGCGCTTAAGCAGGATCTCCAGCGGCATCCGCAGCAGCATGTCCGCGCGTGCCCCATCGTCGGTAGCGTCGCGCAGGCCTTCGATGATCGGCAGAAGGTCATCCATCTGAAGCGCCCTCGCCGGCCTCGAAGCCCCAGAACGACCAGCTGCCATTGCGGCGCACGTCGTCCGGCGCGAGTGATGCCTCACGCTGGAAAAGCTCCAGCTTGCGCATGTCGGGATAGAGCCGCTCGATCATCTCCGCGAAGAAGCACGGCTTGGCCGAGTGCCCGCCCTTCTTTTCCGCATGGACGGAAGCCGCCTGCGTGCCTGGCAGCGGCGCCGGGAAATCGCCACGCTTGCCGATCAGCAGCAGCTCGTGCCGGTCCCGCACCCATCGCCCCATCCCGATGTCGATTTTGTCCCAGATCAGGCAGGTGACGAAGTCGAAGCCCCATGCGCGCAGAACGTCGACCCCGTCATCGGTTCGGTTCGCCGTTACCCAGAGAAAGCACACCGCATCGCGCGTCGCCGGCGAGGTCTTTCCGGCGCAGAGCTTCTTGATCGCGTCGAGATCCATGGCCGGGTACATCAGCCCCCGGTCCTGCCCGGTCTCATCCGACCAGGCTTCTTGTGCCCAAGGCGGGTCCGCATAGAGAATCGGATAGGCGGCGACCGGCATCGTGCCGGCCTCCACGGTTCCACGCGCCGCGATTTCGTTGATGAGATCGGTACGAACCCGCCGCCCGTGCTCACGCTGGCGATCGCGGATCGACTTGGCGGTCGCCATCAGCTCGCGCGCGTTGTCCGGTTCCGGCAGGAAGGCCGTGCGGATCGGCTTGCGCGCCGGCTGCACGACGCCGTCCCGCCCCTCGACTTCCTCATGGTGGGGAATTTCCCCACCAGCGACGAGGCTCTTGCGCACCTTCGCAACGGTCTTGTGATCGACCGCCAGCATCTGCGCGATCGCGCGCGACGATATCGAAGGCGTGTCCCGCAGCTGGTCGGCGATCAGATCGCGCTTCTGGGCTGCCGTCAGGTGCCGCCGCGAAACGTTTAGCTCGCGCGCCAGCGTCCGCTTCTCCTCTTCCGCCAATCCCTTGCGCACGAAGCGGGGCCAATCGACGAGGCCGAGGCTCTCGCAGATCGCGACGCGATTGTGCCCGTCGAGGATGTTGCCATCCTCGTCATATTCCACCGGCACGAGGACGCCGTGGGCGACGATCGAGGCTTCGAGCGCGGCGCGGTCATCGTCGGAAAGTGGCGGGAGGAGCTGATATTTCATCAGCCGTGCTCCGGCATCATGCCGAGCGCGACGAGATAGGTGTCGAGGATCGCCTCTTGCTCCGCCCGCTCGTCTGGATCGAGCTTGCGCAACGCGATCACCCGCCGAAGCGCCTTGGTGTCGAAGCCGCAACCCTTCGCCTCGGAATAGACGCCCTTGATGTCGTCGGCGATCGCCTTCTTTTCTTCCTCGAGCCGCTCGATCCGCTCGACGAACGCGCGCAGCTGGTCTCGCGCAACACCGTTCGTGTAGGGCGAAGGCGCTTCCGGCATACCACCCTTCACGGTATCGACGGCCTCCTTGAGCTGCGACAGCGTTGCCGGCGGCGTCTCGGTGCCGTCCGGAAGCGTCATTGTCACGGTCATTTCGGAATCATCGGCAGCAGCCGCCGCCTTGCCGCGCTTTGCCTTGGCGGGCTTCGAGGCTGCTGCTTTCGGAGTGCGCGGGCTGAAGGGATCGTAACCTGCCATCACACCTCGCCCCGCCGGTATTCGCGCCAGGTGTCGAGGATGCGCACGATGGTCGCTTCCGGCACGCCGAGCTTCTGGGCAATCTCCGCCGTGTCCCACTCCGCGCGCGCATGGAGCAGCAGGCAGGCGCCGACGATTGCGTCGAGATCCGCATCGGTATGAATGGCGCCCTTCTCGCGCGCGCAGACCGCCGCAAACGCCATGTCGAAGAGCAGGCCGCACCAGGCGGAGGTCGAATAGTTCCGCGCCTGTGCCTGGGCATCAAGCACAGCCTTTGCCCGCGCCGTCACGCTCACCTGTACGCCGACCATCTTCTGAAAGGGCGCCGCCATCGTCAGAACCCCGCCTGCCCGTCGCGCGCACGGGCCCGAGCAGCATGGTGAGTGCAGTAGCGACGGTTGAGCTTCAGTTCGCCGGCGTCGGGGTCCGCGACCGGCAGGCCGCAGAATCGATGCTCATCGGCAGCCACCTGATGACCGCTCACAGGGAAATGACACGCGAGGCCACCAAGCCGCTCAAGCGTGATGTCTTCCGCCAGTCGGTCCGCATCCAGGACGGCCGCCGATGCTTTGACGGAGGGCGCCAGACCATCCTTCAGCTGCACCGCCTTCGGACCGCGCGGCGTTTCGGGCGCCTCACGCTTGCCGAGCTGGATGCGGGTGCCCGGTCCACCATGGCCACCGGGCTCGCGCGGTGAAGGCACACCCATGCGGTTGAGCTTGCCGATCACTGCATTGCGGCTCACCCCAAGGCGTTGCGCAATGACCCCGCAGCTCATCCCTTCGCCGCGCAGCTTTTCGGCGGTTTCCGCCATGCTGCTGGTCCAATCAACCATTGCTCGCCCAGCCTCCGATGAAGAGACCGCCCGGCAGCCGATCAGCAACGGGATTCACTGCGCAGAAGCGGCTGGCGAAATCGAACGTGTCGACATGCCGATTCAGCGGCGAATGCTCCGAGGAACCAGCCTCGACATCCAGCCGGACGGCATCGTCCAACGGAATGTGGACAGACGGACGCCTGTAGAGCCCCGGTCGTCTCCGGTTGATCCGCGCGGCGCTCATCGGTCGTCACCCACGACGCGCAGCACCTTGGCGCGAGAAAGCACCGTGCGCAGATCCGCCACGCTCTTCTCCATCGACGAGGCGGCGCGGTCCATTTCGGTCGCTTCGGCCGGCGTCAGCTTGCCGTCGGCCAAAGCCCGGGCGCCGACCTGCATCAGCTCCCCTGCCCGCGAAATCGTTTCGGCGTGGGCGGTCAGCGCGCATGAGCTTGCGCCGCCAGAGTCCAGCTCGTCGGGGTCGGCCAGCCGCCGCCCGCCGATACCGGCGAGCACGGACGTGATCAGCGGTTGCCCGCATTCGGCTTCCAGCATCAGCAGCGCGGGAATGGTCACTAGGTCCGGATCGCCGGCATTGTTCCAGCGGCCGACCTGGCTGCGAGATACCGACGTCACCTCGGCAGCGCGATCGATCCCGCCGCAGCGCTTGATCAGATCGCGTTGTGCCGCCTTCAGCCGGTGAAACCAGGCATCGGAAAACGGCGCTTTCGTCAGTTCGCTCATGATGTGCCCTCGTCTAGGCACACGAAATCCCGCGCCGGGATTATCCGGCGTGAAATCCCGTGGTGGGATTGTTCGGCAAATGGTGAATTCAGATCACGCGAACGCCATCAGGGGCCGCGCAACGAAGGGGGTGCAGATGCAGACGCAAAGCTGGTTGCAGCGGCCGGATCAGACGAAGGGTGCGAAGCATCATCGGGCCGTCGATCGCGAAGCCCGCGCAGGAGAATCAAAGCCGGCCCTTTGCTGGGCGGCTCACGCTCCCACTTGGAAACGGTCGCGCGATCGACATCGCAATGGTCCGCCAGCTGTTGCTGCGTCCATCCCAATGTTCCTCGAAGCTTTCGGACGTCAATAATGTCGCACATGGCGAAGACCGTGCATAACGCACGTTTTAAAGTCAAGTCGAATTGCACGCCTGATCCGTGCTTTTTGCACAACATGACCTATGATGACAGACCCGAACCGGCGATCCGCCTGCAACAAGCCCGTGAGAAGCGTGGTTTTAAGTCAGCCCGAGACGCCGCCAATTATTTCGGCTGGAACTACGAAACCTACGTTCAGCATGAGAACGGCACGCGCGGCATCACCCGTATGGCTGAGCGATATGCGACCGCGCTTCACGTCAGCCGGGCCTGGCTATTGACGGGAGAAGGCCTGCAGGAAAACGAAACGGAAGTGCCTTTGATGGGCTACATCGGGGCCGGGGCCGAGATTCTGCCGGAGTTTGAACAGGTCCCCGAAGACGGACTTGAGCAGATTTGGGTACCCTTCCCGCTACCCGCTGAGATGATCGCCTTCGGCGTTCGTGGGGATTCGATGCTCCCCGTCTACAAAGATGGCGCCGTCATCATTTGCTACAAAGAACGCAAGCGCCCAATCGAGGCGTTCTACGGCGAAGACGCTGCTGTTCGAACCGAGGATGGAAGACGCTTTCTCAAGACCATCATGCGAGGAAACGACAGCCACGTTCATCTGTTCTCCTGGAATGCCGCCCCCATCGAGAACGTGCGCCTTGAGTGGGTTGGCGAGATCTTCGCAGTGCTTCCGCCAAAGGCGCTGAAAAAGGTGGACCAGCAAGGCGGCCTGCAGGGGTCTTTGTCCCTGCCGAGGGCCGTGCGCAAAAGCGGCTAAAACCGCAAAGCGTGCGTTTCGCACTTTTTTGATTGACAGATTGCCGTGCATAACGCACGTTTCTGTCGTTCCTCATCGGGAACGGCCGCGCGGCGCTGCACCCCTCCCATGCCCCCAACTGCCGCGCGGTCTCCTCTTTTCAGGAGACTGCGATGATCCGCAATCAGTACCGCCCAGCAGCACAGCCGCAGGGCCGAACTCCCCGCCAGTCCTGCGCACCCAGCTGCCTGACGCACATGCGCGAACGCCTCATCGACCGCCTGGCCGATGATATGCGCGTCTTCGCTGGCTCCGGTGTGAGCGTCACCGTTGAGCTGCTCGCCGGCCGCTCCGGAGCTTCGCCAGCGCTCATTGCCCACTTGGCACCCGTTGCCGCCAAGCGCGCCCGCCGCGCGTCCGTGCGGAGTGTCGTGCGATGAAGGCGCGCTTCCCCAGCACAAGCTTTTCACTGGTAGACGCCTGCCTCGGCGACATCGAGCATCCGGTTCGCCGCCCGGCCAACGACGAGACGCTTCCGCCCATGGTCGTTCCGACCGAAGAGGGCAAGCAGCTGGCCGCGATGCAGACCAAGAGCATCACCGATGCTGTCCTCGTCACGATCCTCGCCGGCGCCATCTTCGCGATCGGCTTTGCGATGGGCCAGCTCACGCAACAGACGATCATGGACGCGCGCGCCTACGAGATGGAGCGCCGCGTCTGATGCAGCCGTCCGAAGACGCCAAGCGATTGAGAGCGATCGAAGCCCGCATGGGCGACGGCTGCACTCTCACGCTTGTCGTCGAGAAGGACCGCAGCCTCGCCTTGGAAGGCGTGGAGCCGGCGACCCGCGAAAGCGGACGCATCGCGGTTTTGGACCGTCACGTCGGCCACGGCCTTGCCGAATTCCTAGCCCGTGCTCATGATGACATCTGGTTTCTCGTCGGCCTCGTCAGGCGGGCCGCCGACCGCATCAAGCGGCTCGAGCGGGAGATTGGCTGGTATCGCAACACGCTTGAATTGGCAGGCCAACCATCGGCCCCGCCGGCGGACCTTCACGCGCATCGCGATACCAGCCAGATCTCGCACGCGGCTCCCGAGGCCCGGCCAGACGACAGCCGGCACCGAAACTACGCTGCCGAGGCCTCCATGAAGTGCGACGAGGCCGCCTTCCAGAAATTCCTGTCCGAGCTGATGGAGAAGCCCTGCCCCAACGCCGGAGCAGCCGCCGAGTTGCTGCGCTGGGCGCTCGCCATCACCAGCCGCAAACACCTCAACACCGACGAAGCCGCAGCCGCCCGATGGCGTCATCTGCGAGCCCGGTTCGAAGCATGGAGAGCACTATGAGCTATGAAGCATGGGGCGAGCCAGACGACAGCCCGTTCGAAGCCGCGATTGAGGCCGGTTGGATAGACCCCACCGATCAGACCAAGGCGCTGATCGACGTGATGAACGAACGTGATCGGCAGGTGAATGAAGAAGGCTGGTCGAGCGAGCATGATGACTTTCATGTCGATGAAAGTCTCGCGCAGGCCGCTGCTTGTTACGCCCTGCCCGATCCCGAATTGGTGACACCAGGATGGCCAGCAGGCGCACGCACCCGGCCTCGACTATGGCCGAAAAACTGGGCTGCGACCTGGTGGAAGCCACAAGATCGCCGGCGCAATCTTGTGCGCGCCGCCGCATTGCTCTTGGCCGAGATCGAGCGGATCGATCGCGCGGATCTCATGGGTGGCCCGAACCATGGCTGACAAAACCGCTATCGAATGGACCGACGCCACCTGGAACCCGATCACAGGCTGTTCCGTCGTCTCGCCCGGCTGCACCAATTGCTACGCCATGCGCCTCGCCGGCACCCGCCTGCGCAACCATCCCTCGCGCGCCGGCCTTACGATCGACAGCAAGGCCGGGCCGGTCTGGAACGGCGAGGTGCGCTTCAACGAGCGCGCCTTGCTTCAGCCGCTGAGCTGGAAGCAGCCGCGCATGATCTTCGTCTGCGCCCATGGCGATCTCTTCCACGAAAGCGTGCCCGACGCATGGATCGACCAGGTATTCGCTGTCATGGCGCTTGCCCCGCAGCACACCTTCCAAGTGCTGACGAAGCGCTCCGATCGGATGCGGAGCTACGTCAACGGACCTGACTGGAAGATCCCGATTCTTGGCCGCTTGCCATTAGAGCGCATCCACCTGGAAGCGGCTGCGCACATGGAAGGCGATGGCGGCGTGATGGACGCGCTGAAGGATCGCGGCAACGTCTACAGCCTTTATCTCGACGCGCCGTGGCCGCTCCCCAATGTCTGGCTCGGTGTCAGCGTCGAGGATCAGAAGCGCGCCGATGAACGCATCCCGGATCTGCTCGCAACGCCGGGCGCGATCCGTTGGATCTCCGCCGAGCCGCTGCTCGGGCGGATCGACTTTTGTCTGACCAGCGGGGCGATGCCGATCGCGGACCATCCTTGGAAGAACGGGCCGATCCTGCAGGGCATTGATTGGATCGTCGCCGGCGGCGAAAGCGGCCCTTCGGCCAGGCCGATGCATCCAGCATGGGCGCTATCTCTGCGCGACCAATGTGCGGCGGCCGACGTGCCGTTCCTGTTCAAGCAATGGGGTGAATTCCGCCCCTGCACCAAGATCGAATTGAGCCATGCCTGTGGAGCCACGAAGGTCGAAACGATCGGCGCCAGTGCTGCCTTCCTGTTGAAGGTCGGCAAGAAGCGCGCCGGCCGCGAACTGGACGGCGTCATCCACGACGCCTTTCCGGAACCTCGCGAGGTGCCTGCCCTATGAGCATCACCCGCCACGATCAGCGCATGCAGATCACCTGCGATGCCTGCCCCGCCGCCTACCCCAACACCTACGCCGAGGAAGACTTCCGCGTGATGATCGCCGATGCCAAGGCGGCCGGATGGATCGTCCGGAAGATCCCGGCCGCAGCCGCAGCCGGCCGCGATCGCGACACCAGCGACCTTTTCGGCAAACCGCCACGCATTGCCGGCGGAGCCAAGGCCGAGCCCTACACCCACACCTGCCCCGAATGTGCCAGCGCCGATCGGCGCGGCTCGCTTGTCTAGGAGGTTCGCGATGTGTCGCCGCGATGACATCCGAGCCAAGGTGCTCGCCAGTGTGGTGGTCGATGAGGCGACCGGATGTTGGATCTGGACTGGCCCGACCTCAGGCGAGAGCGGCCGAGGTGCTGGTTATCCGCGAATGACCCTCTCGGGACAAACCGTGGCGGTCCACCGCGTGATGTTCACGAACGAGCACGGCTATGTCCCCGGAAAGAAGCAGATCGATCACAAGTGCCGAAATCGGCTTTGCGTGAATCCGGACCCCGATCATCTCGAAATGGTGACACATAAGCGAAACCAGATGCGTCGCGCCTCGGCGCGCCGATTGGAGGCCGCGAAATGAATTGCGCTGCGCCGCCGAGCCATTCGGGATTTCCGCTCCTGCGAGAGGAGTTCTTCAGCCATGCGTGAGCTGCTGACGCCTGAGGAGGCAGCATTTCGCCTCAGGGTATCGACCAAGCATCTGCGCCAGATCACGCGCACTGGCGCGCTGCGCTACGTGAATATAGGCTGCGGCGATAAGCGCCCCACCCGGCGTTACACGGCCGAGGATCTGGAGGCCTTCCTGGAAGGGAGAACAGAGACGTGTCAGTCTACCGCCGCCCCGGCCAGGAAGAGTTCACGTACGACTTCGTGCGGAAAGGTCGTCGATTTTCTGGACCGACAGGCGCGACCGAAGAGAGGCACGCGCGTCGAGTCCTGAAAGATAAGATCAAGCTTGCCGAGGCCGAGATGGCCCGCGAGGCCGAATTCCTCTCTGCCGGACCGATGAAGGTAGACATCGCCTTCTCCCGCTACTGGAACGAAGTCGGCCAGCATTCGGCCACGGCCGCAGATCTCTTCGATTATCTGGGATGGCTTCAAAAGCAGATCGGCCCAGCCAAGCGGCTGGACGAAATCACCAGCAACGTTGTCGCTGATCTGATCGCCCGCAGGCGTGGCGTCGCAATCGTCGACAAGGAAGGCAACTTCAAGCGCTGGCCGGCCAATGCGACCGTCAACCGCGCCGTCATCGATCCGCTGCGAGCTGTTCTCTTCCGGGCGCGCGACGTCTGGGATGTGCCCGTCCGTGGAATCAACTGGAAGAAGCTTACGTTGTCCCGTCCGCAGGAACGGGTGCGTGAGGCACGGCCGGACGAAGAGGCAGCGATCGACGCGGCCATGCGCGACGATTATGCGCCGGCGGTCCGCTTTGCTCTGATGACAGGATGCCGTCGCGCCGAGATCGTCGGCCTGATCTGGCCGAGGGTCGATTTCTTCAGCCGGCAGTTCACGGTGATCGGCAAAGGCCGTCGCGGCCAACAGAAGGCGCGCGTCATTCCCATGACCGACGAGTGCCATGACCTTCTATGGAGCCTGAAGGATCACCATCCCGAAGCCGTCTTCACCTATGTCGCGGTCAAGACCAGGCGACAGGAGGGCATGGTGCGGGAGCGCGGCAGGCGCTATCCGATCACGATTGAAGGCTTCAAGTCGGCCTGGCGTCGCTACCGGCCGGACACGGTGGAAGACTTCCGCTTCCACGACACGCGCCACACGGCCGCAACCCGGCTGTTGCGGCAGACCGGCAATCTGCGCATGCCGCAGCTGCTGCTCGGCCACTACGACGTGTCGACGACGGCGAAATATGCCCACGTCACCAACGAGGATCTCCGCACCGGCATGCAAGCGACGGCCGATGCAGTCAGTCCCACGAAAAATCCCACCGCAGAGGGTGGGATGAAGTCTAAGAAGCTGAAAAATAAAGCCGATCTGGCTTAGGGACATTGCGTCCCGAACGAGGTGCGCTACCAGGCTGCGCTACACTCCGACATGGCCCGAAGGCCCGGTTTCACTAGCGATTTGGTCTAGTCGATGCAAGCCGGAAAATCATCATCGGTGGAATTTCCAAGTCCCCGCCCGCTCATTCCATCGGTTTGCGCAGCATCAGTGCCGAGCGTTTGCACGTGGCGATCGATTCATCTTTCTGATTGAACCCTTCATGCAGGAAGATGACGATCCCGCATTCCGGCCGGGAGCGGCTTTCGCGCATCTCGTGCACCGTCGAACGCACATGGACCGTGTCGCCGTGGAAGAGTGGACGCGGAAAACGCACCTCGTCCCAGCCTAGATTGGCAACTGTGGTGCCGAGCGTCGTGTCGCCCACCGAAATGCCAACGATCAGTCCCAGCGTGAAGGCGCTGTTGACGATCCGCTGGCCGAATTCCGTCTGCGTCTGGCAGTAGTGCTCGTCGAGATGCAGCGCCGCCGGATTGTGGGTCATCGCCGAAAACAGGACATTGTCCATCTCGGTTACCGTGCGCCGGATCGCATGGTCGAACGTCAGGCCGACGCTGAATTGTTCGTAGTAAAGACCCGCCATCACGCTCTCCATCGTCCAATCAAGGCAACAGCCTTAAGCCGTCTGCGCGAAACCGGAAAGTATGGCACGAAGGTATATGGCTGGGGCGCCTGGATTCGAACCAGGGAATGGCGGTACCAAAAACCGCTGCCTTACCGCTTGGCTACGCCCCAATGGCGGCTTGCCCGTCGGGCAATGCGACCGTGGCCGGTTTACCTTGATCCCGGCAGGAATCAAGAGCGGATCACAAATTTCACAGGATCGATCGTTGGCCGAACGATGCCTCGATAATCTCGCAGGAAGCGACTGTTCAGGCCTGGATCACCACGACTCGGCTGCCGGTCGGGACGCGGTCGTAAAGATCGATCACGTCGTGATTTAGCATGCGCACGCAGCCGCTCGACATGGCCTGCCCGATCGAGCGCGGCTGGTTGGTGCCGTGGATGCGGAACATGGTGTCGCGGCCGTTGCGGTAGAGATAGAGTGCGCGGGCGCCAAGCGGGTTGGTCGGCCCACCGGGGACGCCGGATGCGAATTGCAGATTGCGTGGATCACGCCGAATCATGTTCGCCGTCGGGGTCCAATTCGGCCATTCGGCCTTGCGTCCGACGGTGGCGTTTCCGCGCAGTGCCAGTCCTTCGCGGCCGACGCCGATGCCGTAGCGCAGCGCCCTGCCCCCGCCGAGCACGTAATAGAGCCGACGCTCAGGCGTGTTCACCACAACGGTGCCGGCTTCATAATCGCCATCGAACGCGACTTCTTGGCGGCGGAGTTCGGGATCGATCTCCTGCAGCGGCACGGCGTCCAACGGGAAACGCTCCTCCGGCAGCGCCGCATAGTTCAGCCGGGCCGTCTGATATTCCGACGACGCCGTGCAGGCGCCCAAGAAGAGTGGCATCCCGAAAAGAATGCCTCTGCGTGTGATCGACATGACGCCCCCGAAAAACCTGGTCCCCGTAATCGTTAACTGAATACGGGGTCGTGGTTAACGCTTGGTTTCGATGGAAGCAGTCACTTATCGTTGCCGCTTCCATCACGCCGGTCCACCCGCCGGGTTTATTAAAGCAGGCCCTTTGCCTTCAAGGCGGCTTCGATCTCGGCTGCCAGTTCTTCCGGCGTGCGGCCCTTGACGCGCAGATGCACATCGGCCGAATCCGGGGCCTCGTAGGGCTCGTCCACGCCGGTAAAATGCTTCAGTTCACCTTCGAGTGCGAGCTTGTAGAACCCCTTCGGATCGCGCTGCATGCAATCCTGCAAATCGGCATCGACAAAGATTTCGAGGAACGCGTTGTCCCCGGCGATGTCGCGGGCGATCTGGCGCTCTTCGCGCAGCGGCGAGATGAAGGAGGCCATCACGACCAGGCCGGCATCCGCCATCAGCTTCGCCACATGGGCGATGCGCTGAACCTCCTCGCGACGGCTGGCGGCGTCGAAGCCAAGCCCACGATTGAGACCCTGGCGCGTATTGGCGCCATCCAGCACGTAAGTGTGGAGGCCAAGGCCGTGCAGGCGTCGCTCGAGCGTGTTGGCGATCGTGCTCTTGCCCGCTCCCGAAAGTCCGGTGAACCAGAGGATCGCCGGCTTCTGGTGCTTGATGGCGGCGCGGTCCTTCTGCGTCACGTCGAAGAGGCGGTGCTGGCCAGCAGAGCCACTTGCCTGCGCCGTGATCATGCCGGCCGCAACCGTCTGGTTGGAAATGCGGTCGATCAGGATGAAGGCGCCGGTTGCCCGGTTGGCGCGATAGGGATCGAAGGCGATCGGCCGCTGGGCAGCAATCGTCACGGTCCCTACGTCGTTCAAGGCGAGCGTGTCGGCCTTCACCTCTTCGAGCTTCGAGATGTCGATGCGGTTCTGCAGCACGGCCACGGCGGCGGCTGTCTGGTCGGTCTCGGTGCGCAGAATGTACTGGCGACCAGCAACAAGCGCCCGCTCGGCAAACCAGACGAGGCGCGCATCGAACCGGTCTGCAATCACCGGCGCCGCCTGCGGATCGACCAGCATGTCGCCGCGTGAGCAGTCGACTTCGTCTGCCAGCACGAAGGTCACGCTCTGCCCATCGCGCGCCTGGTCAAGATCGAGATCGGTGCCGTCAGGCGCCATGGTGACGATGCGCTTGATACGGGTCGTCACGCCCGATTTCGCCACGGCGACGGTGTCCCCGACCGCAACGCGGCCGGACGCGACCTGGCCCTGGAAGCCACGGAAATTCAGATGCGGCCGGCTGACGAACTGCACCGGAAAACGGAACGGCTTGCCAGCGAGATCGTCGTCGACATTCACCGTCTCGAGGTGCCCGAGCAGCGACGGACCGTCGTACCAGGGCATGTTCTCCGATGGCTGGGTGACGTTGTCGCCATAGCGCGCCGACAGCGGGATCGCGGTAATCGAGCGGAAGCCGAGCGATGCGGCGAAAATCTCGTAATCGCGCCGGATCGCCTCGAAGCGCTCCTGCGAGAAGTCGACCAGGTCGATCTTGTTCACGGCCAGCACGATGTGGCGAATGCCGAGCAGCGACGCGATGAAGGAATGGCGCCGCGTCTGGGTGAGGATCCCCTGGCGCGCATCGATCAGCACGATGGCGAGATCAGCCGTGGAAGCGCCGGTCGCCATGTTGCGGGTATATTGCTCGTGACCGGGCGTGTCGGCGACGATGAATTTGCGCTTGTCGGTCGCAAAGAACCGATAGGCCACGTCGATCGTGATGCCCTGTTCGCGCTCGGCCTCCAGGCCGTCGACGAGCAGCGCGAAGTCGATGTCTTCGCCCGTGGTGCCGTGCTTCCTCGAATCGCGCTCGAGCGCGGCGAGCTGGTCTTCAAAGATCAGCTTGGTGTCGTAGAGCAGACGCCCGATCAGCGTCGACTTTCCGTCATCCACCGAGCCGCAGGTGAGGAAGCGCAGGAAGGACTTGCTTTCCTGCTTGGCAAGGTAATCGGCAACGGTTGCGGCGGCATCGCCGGTCGCATCGTTCGTCGTTGCCTCTGAAATCGCTGTGGCGCGCATCAGAAATATCCCTCGCGCTTCTTCTTTTCCATGGAGCCCGATTCGTCGCGGTCGATCAGGCGACCCTGCCGCTCGGAGGTGCGCGCAATCAGCATTTCACGCACGATGCCTGGCAGGTCGTCGGCTTCCGACTCGATCGCACCGGTCAGCGGATAGCAGCCGAGTGTGCGGAACCGCACCATCTTCTCTTCGATCTTCTCGCCAGGCTGCAGCTTCATGCGATCGTCGTCGACCATGATCAGCATGCCGTCGCGCTCGACGACCGGGCGCTTCTTGGCAAAATAAAGCGGCACGATCGGGATCTCTTCGGCGAGAATGTACTGCCAGATATCGAGTTCGGTCCAGTTGGAGAGCGGGAAGACGCGGATCGATTCGCCCTGGCCGACGCGCGTGTTGTAGATCTTCCACATCTCCGGCCGCTGGCCCTTCGGGTCCCAGGCGTGGCTGGAATTGCGGAAGGAGAAGATACGCTCCTTCGCCCGGCTCTTTTCTTCGTCGCGGCGCGCACCGCCAAAGGCGGCGTCATAGCGCCCGGCGTCGAGCGCCTGGCGAAGCGCGACGGTCTTCATGATGTGGGTGTGCGTGTTGGAGCCGTGATCGAACGGGTTGATGCCCTGCTCCACGCCATCCTGGTTGATGTGCACATCGAGATCGAAGCCGCGCTCGCGCGCCATGCGGTCGCGAAACTCGATCATTTCCCGGAACTTCCAGGTCGTGTCGACGTGCAGGAAGGGGAACGGCGGCTTGGCGGGGTAGAACGCCTTCATCGCCAGGTGCAGCATGACGGAGGAGTCCTTGCCCACCGAATAAAGCATGACCGGGCGCTGAAAGGTCGCCGCGACCTCGCGGAAGATATGGATCGACTCCGCTTCGAGCCGTTCGAGATGGGAAAGAGGTTTGTTCATAAGGCCTGACCGGTCGAAATGCAGAAGGACCGGGGCCCGTTTTTCACCGGCCCCGGCTCCTCCAATTGGCTGCACGCTATCGAAAGCCGCAGCGTGATCCGAGAGATTTTATTGCGAGTTTGCCGATGGGCTCGGAAAGTTATTCTTGCAGCCTGTCACGAAAAAGGAGGCCACGCACCGCGCGGCCTCCCCCAAATCTGTGTCGTTTGGCCTGGATCAGCGGCTGAACTTGGCGATCAGGCCCCAGATTGCCGGCACGATCGAAGCTGCGAGCGCAGCCTTGATCAGGTCCGGCACGATGAACGGAACGACGCCGAACTGCCAGGACTGCTCGGCACCGATCAGCAGTGCCAGCCAGGCAAAGCCCATGGCGAGCATGACGACATCGGCCACAACGATCGCACCGAAGAACTTGAAGGGGTTGCGGTCCCAGCCGCGATCCGCTGCCCAGCCAACGATTGCCGCCATGACGACGAAACCGGCGAGGTAGCCGCCGGTCGTGCCGAGCATGTAGGCGATGCCGATGCCCTTCTCTGGCGTGCTCTGGAAGACGGGCAGGCCCATGGCGCCCTGGGCGAGATAGAGAACGAGCGTCGCCACCGCGAGGCGCATGCCGAAGGCTGCCGCAATCAGGAAGATGGCAAGCGTCTGCAGCGACAGGTCGACCGGTCCGAACACGACCTTGGCCTTGGCGGAAACCGTCAGGAGCAACGTGCCGGCGACAGCCAGCATGATCTGCGCAACGGTGCGGCCGGTGCCGGACTGCGGCAACGCGGTTGAAACGAGAGAACGGGAGGTCAGTGCGGTTGCCATGAATGGTTCCTCATGCAAATGGGCTTGAGCGTCGATCGCCGAATACCGTGACTCCTCCTATATTGTGAAGGGCGAGGAGCGGCAACCATCCTCCCCGAAGGCTCCCCGAAAGAACGCTGATGGCCCTCACCTTCGATACCAAGTTCGAGCCCGCCCATGGGACGCCCGTGCCGGTGGCCGATGGTGTGGTCAGGATCACCGCGCCGAATTCGGGGCCCCTCACCTTTCACGGCACGAACAGCTATATCGTCGGCAAGGAGACGCTGTGCGTCATCGATCCTGGTCCTGAGATCGAATCGCATTATCAGGCGCTCCTTGCGGCCATCGCTGGCCGACCGGTCAGCCACATTGCCGTCAGCCACACGCACCGGGATCACTCACCGCTGTCGCGGCGCCTTGCGCAAGAAACGGGCGCAACGATCGTTGCCGAGGGCCCGCACCGGGCAGCCCGGCCCCTTTATCTCGGCGAGGTCAATCCGCTCGAAGAGGCGTCGGACATGGAGTTCATACCGGATCTCTCGCTCGAAGACGGTGCGGTCATCGATGGCGACGGCTGGCGCCTGACGACGATCCACACGCCGGGCCACACGGCCAATCATGCCGCTTTCGCGTTGGAAGATGGCGTGGTGTTTTCGGCCGACCACGTGATGGCGTGGGCAACGACCATCGTCGCCCCGCCCGACGGGGCAATGTCCGATTTCATGGCCTCTCTCGATCGCATGCTTGAGCGCGACGACCGTCTCTATCTGCCGGGGCATGGCGGCCCGGTATTCAAGCCGCGCGCGTTCCTGCGGGGGCTCAAGACCCATCGGCGGATGCGCGAAACGGCGATCCTCGAGCGGGTCCGTCAAGGCGACCGCACGGTCGCCGATATCGTGGCGGTGATTTACCGAGACACAGACAAGCGTCTTCACGGTGCAGCCGCTCTCTCCGTGCTTGCCCATTTGGAAGACCTCGTGGCGCGCGGCGCCGTCACCACCGACGGCCCCCCGGCCATCGATGCGATCTATCTGCCGGCCTGATGCGTTACCGTGTACCGCGCGGCATAAAGAAACCCTGATGCGCATCGCCGGCATGCAGATCGTGATGATCGAGACCGGAGATGACCCCGGACATGCAGTTTCGAGAGCGATATTCGATCACGCGAGCTGGGCTACGGAAACCCCCGAAATACTCAGATCCTACTCTTCGCGACCCGTTCCATCACGATCGCCTTCATATCGTTTGGCAAGCTGAAACGGCGGCAGCCACGACTCACGACGGATGGTCCAGAGTTCGTAGGTCGGGATCAGTTGGTCGGTATCGTCGAGAACTCCGAGGCTCACTTCAATCTCGTCCGCGCTGCGAGCGAAAACGGACGACCCGCAGCGAGGACAGAAGAACCGCCCAGCATAGCTTTGTGTTTCGCCCTCGATAGACACTGCATCTTGAGGGAAAATTGCAGATGCATGGAACAGAGCGCCATGATGCTTGCGGCAGTCGCGGCAGTGACAAAGACCAATTCGGTAGGGTTCTCCCGAAGCCACGATCCGGACATTGCCGCACAAGCACCCACCTGTGAACCGATTCATGCATGCGTCCCCTGATGAAATCGGATCACCGACATTCCTTTACATCGCCCAGCGACGCGATGCTAATCGACCGCGACGCCCAGCAGTTCGGCATCCAACGCCGTCAGGAAGCGCTCGATCGTGCGTGCGTTCAACCCCAGATCATGCCCGGCGTAGCGCGTGGAGGACCGCATGTCGACGCGCGTCGTTTCCGCTTCCTCGATCAACCGGATGACGACGTCGGACTTGATCGCGAGCACCGGCGTGGAGGCCTCGCCCTGGATCACCACCCGCGAAGGACGGAGCAAGGGCGCGGCAGAAACGGGGTCGCGCGGCGCGGGCATGGGCAGCGGCGGGTTCAGGATTTCGGGCGGCGGCGCACTGCCAACGGCGCTCTCCTCGATCTCTTCTTCGTCGAGAGGTTCGAGCAATTCGGGGGTAACGACCGGATTGAAGCCGTCTGTCTCGACGATCGCGATACCTCGCTGGTCGAGCACGGTCGCAACAGCCGTCGACACACGGTCGATCGCGCCTTCATAGCGGCGACCGGTCAGCTCCGGATAGGCGGCGGCCCGTACCGCCAGGGTCGGCTCCTGCCGAGGCGGCACCATCCGGGACAGCCAGCTTCGCACGAACACCGGCTCGCGCAGAAACTGTGGCTCGTCGACGCTGTCGGTCGAAATGTCGTGCAGATAGGGCTTTTCGATGAACTGGGCCGCTCCGATCGCCGATGGGATGACCACCGCCAGCGCCAGCATGATGCCCCAGAAGGACGATCTGCCCCCCTTGGCGCCGACGGACCATAACCGCCATAAGCCGATAAGCCCGAGCAGCAACGCGACCGCGGCGAACACCAGGGACAAGCCGGCAATGGCGACGAAATTGTCGGTCTGCAGCATGCCGAAGCGCTGGCCCGTCGCGGCGAAACCGAAGAGCAGAATCGCGAACACGCCCATGCGGCCAGCCCACGCCCCGCTTCGCGACCGTGGCCGTTCATATCGCACCGCCGTCCGGATCAACTGCTTCTCCTTGCCTGCCCCTGTCTGCTCTTATCCGACTCCCGCCCATCGTGTCAGCCACATGCAAGCTCTTGCTGCCACAGTTAAGCCAAGCTTTGCAGAAATGTTTGAAGGCGTAGGCGAAAGCTTGCGGGGCGGGCTGGTTTGTTTAGGTACGGAGAGACCTATGGGGACCGTTATCCCGTCGGCTGCGGCCGGCGTTGCCGCTAGTTCAGCACCCTTGTTGCCGCGACCGCCGCGCGACTACGCCCTCGATCTTCTCGAACTTGAAATGGCGCTCGACAGTGCACAGCCAGGTGCTAACGGGTTCGCCGACAGTGTCCGCGAAGTCACGCGGGCGCTTGGCGGCACCTACCTGTTCGATCTGCCGGCTTCCGGTATTCTGGACGGCAAGCAGCGTATCGCGGCCCTCAGCATGCCGATCGGAGCGGGCGGCACGATCGTCTTCGTCGTTCTCAGCGAAGACGGCTCGTCGGTCAGCGTCGACATGGTCACGGAGGAAACGGCAGATCTTGCCCGCTTCGCCGAAGCTTTCTTGACGCTTCACCAGCATTTTTAAGCCCGACACACACTTTTACACGGCAATAGCGGTCTCCAAGCGGTCGCAACGGCATATTTCCGTTCATTTTGCGGGGCGCTGGTGCTATGTGCCGCATCACTGACTCCCCGACGCCTCCACAGCGCCGCTGAGCCCATCTCTGTGGCTTGCCGAACACCGACCGGCCGGCCCGCTCTGCTCTATTCGGGTGCGCTCCATTGAACGTTACGTCCATCACTGCCGA
This sequence comes from Georhizobium profundi, assembly GCF_003952725.1. Taxonomy (NCBI): domain Bacteria; kingdom Pseudomonadati; phylum Pseudomonadota; class Alphaproteobacteria; order Hyphomicrobiales; family Rhizobiaceae; genus Georhizobium; species Georhizobium profundi. The sequence continues at coordinate 3,531,736 of NZ_CP032509.1, forward strand.
TCCCACGATCCTCACGCTGAAATGGGGCGATCGATACGGGGCCGACTATGTCAACACGCTCTACCGGGCCGCTGAGAGCCAGATGGGCGGGCGAAAATTCCGCTTCCTGTGTTTCACGGACCAGACCGGCGGACTTTTGAACACGATCGAAACGCGCCCAATCCCCGACATGCCAATCGACCGATCGGTCTGGACGCACGGCATGTTTCCCAAGCTTTTGATGTTCATTCCCGACATCCTGGCCAAGGGAACGCCGGTCCTCTTCCTCGATCTCGATGTCATGATCACCGGCAATCTCGCGCGCATGTTCGATCGCATCACCTCTGTCGGTGGGCTTCACGTCATCCGCGAATGGAATCCGACGATCTGGCGTGCGCTGCCCGTCAACTGGCGGCCGAACCGGGGCTCGAATTCATCTGTGGTAGGCTTTCGCGTGGGCGAGCAGACGCATCTCTGGTCGATGTTCAAGCAGGATCCGGACGGCGTGATGAGACAATATCACAACGACCAGATCTTCATCGATGCGCATGCCAAGGGTCGGCACTATTGGCCGAACTCCTGGTGCGGCAGCTTCAAGCGGCATTGTGCCTGGCACTGGCCGCTGAACTATGTCTTCACCACCCCTGCCCGCCCGCGAAACTTCAGCGTGCTGACTTTCCACGGGCGCCCGGACTACCACTCGCTGCTTCTCGAAGACGGTGCAAAGCGGTGGGGCACGGAATGGCGCTTCGGCACCAAGCCTGTATCCTGGGTGAAGGACTATTGCGACCGCTTCCGGTCGCTCTGATACGCACTGCCGTTCCAAGATGTCGCCGGGGCACCTAGTGCGACACCCCGGCTGGATCGAAGCGTGGCGACTATTCGGCCTGTGCGCCGCGGATCGAGGCTTGCGCTGCTGCAAGCCGTGCGATCGGAACGCGGAACGGTGAACACGACACATAGTCGAGCCCCGTTTCCTCGCAGAACGTGATCGACGACGGATCGCCGCCATGTTCGCCGCAGATGCCGAGCTTGATGTCCGGCCGACGGTCCCGTCCCGCTTTCGAGGCGATTTCAACGAGCGCGCCAACACCGTCGATGTCGATGGACACGAACGGGTCCTGCTCGATGATGCCCTTCTGCTGATAGGTCTGCAGGAAGGTGGCGGCATCGTCGCGCGAAATGCCGAAGGTCGTTTGCGTCAGATCATTAGTGCCGAAGGAGAAGAACTCCGCGGTCTCGGCAATCGAGCCGGCGCGGATCGCTGCGCGCGGCAACTCGATCATGGTGCCGACCAGATAGTCGAAGCGGGCACCGGTTTCCGCCATCACCTCTTCGGCGACGGCATCGATGCGCGCCTTCACGAAGTCCAGTTCGCTCTTCAGGCCGACGAGCGGCACCATGACTTCCGGCACGACCATCTCGCCCGCCTTGCCGGCAGCTTCGACGGCCGCCTCGAAGATCGCACGCGCCTGCATCTCGGCAATCTCGGGATAGGAGATTGCCAGGCGGCAGCCGCGATGGCCGAGCATCGGGTTGAATTCGTGCAGCGCCTCGACGCGTTCACGCAACAGGTCCTCGGCAACGCCCATCGCCTCGCAGACTTCCGCGATTTCTTCGTCCGTCTTCGGCAGAAACTCGTGCAGCGGAGGATCGAGAAGCCGGATCGTCACCGGCAGGCCCGCCATGATGTCGAACAGCTCGACGAAATCGGAACGCTGCATCGGCAAGAGCTTGGCGAGCGCCTCGCGGCGACCTGCTTCGTTGTCGGCGAGGATCATCTCGCGCATCGCGACGATCCGCTTGCCTTCGAAGAACATGTGCTCGGTGCGGCAAAGCCCGATGCCTTCGGCACCGAATGAACGCGCGGCTTTCGCGTCTGCAGGCGTTTCGGCGTTGGTGCGCACTTTCATGCGCCGCGCCGCATCCGCCCATTCCATCAGCTTACCGAAATCGCCGGAAAGTTCCGGCTGCAGCATCGTTACCTTGCCGCGGATGACCTGGCCGGTCGAACCGTCGAGCGTGATGACGTCGCCCTTTTTCAGCAAGCCTGATGGCGTCTGGATCGTTTCGGCCTTCATGTCTACGCGGATGCCGCCTGCACCCGATACGCAAGGCGTTCCCATGCCGCGGGCAACGACGGCCGCGTGGCTCGTCATGCCGCCGCGTGTCGTCAGAATGCCTTCCGAGGCATGCATGCCGTGGATATCCTCGGGGCTCGTCTCGATGCGCACGAGGATCACCGGACGGCCTTCCTTGGCTTTGGCGACGGCATCTTCGGAGGTGAACACGATCTCGCCCGTCGCCGCACCCGGCGATGCCGGCAGGCCTTTGGCGATCACATCGCGGGTCGAGCCCGGATCGATCGTCGGGTGCAGCAACTGGTCGAGCGACGCCGGATCGACGCGGCAGACCGCCTCGTTCGGCGTAATCACGCCTTCCGCCGCCATATCGACGGCGATTTTCAGCGCAGCTTTCGCGGTGCGCTTACCGGATCGGGTCTGCAGCATCCAGAGCTTGCCGCTCTCGACGGTGAACTCGACATCCTGCATGTCGCGGTAATGCGCTTCCAGCCGATCGCAGATCGAGGTGAACTCGCGGAACGTGTCGGGCATCAGCTTCTCGAGCGATGGCTTGTCGGAGCCCGATTCGATGCGCGCCTGCTCGGTTAGGTCTTGCGGCGTGCGAATGCCGGCCACGACGTCCTCGCCCTGCGCATTGACGAGGAACTCGCCGTAAAGTCGCTTCTCGCCGGTCGATGGATTGCGCGTGAATGCGACGCCCGTGGCCGAAGTGTTGCCGAGATTGCCGAACACCATCGCCTGCACGTTGACGGCCGTGCCCCAGGCTGCAGGGATGTTGTGGAGCTGGCGGTAGGTGATCGCGCGGGCGTTCATCCAGCTCGAGAATACCGCGCCGATCGCGCCCCAAAGCTGGTCGGATGGTTCCTGCGGGAACGGTGCGCCCGTTTCCTGCTCGACCAGTGCCTTGAAGCGGGTGATCACGCCCTGCCAGTCGGCGGCGGTCATATCCGTGTCCAGCTCGTAGCCAAGCGTTGCCTTGGCGTCTTCAAGGATTTCCTCGAAGTGCTCGTGATCCACGTCGAGAACGACGCTCGAATACATCTGGATGAAGCGGCGATAGCTGTCATAGGCGAAGCGCTCGTCACCGGCATCCTTGGCGAGAGCGATGACCGTCTCGTCGTTGAGGCCAAGATTGAGGACGGTGTCCATCATGCCCGGCATGGATGCGCGCGCGCCGGATCGCACGGAGAGCAGGAGCGGTTTTTCCTGGCCACCGAACTCACGGCCGACCGAGCGGCCGACGGATGCCAGAGCGGCATCGACATCGGCCTCAAGTGTTTCCGGATAGGCTTTGCCGTGGTCGTAGAACCACTTGCAGACCTCGGTCGTGATGGTGAAACCGGGGGGCACGGGAAGGCCAAGACCGCACATCTCGGCGAGATTGGCGCCCTTGCCTCCCAAGAGATTGCGGTCGGACGCGCTGCCCTCAGCCTTGCCGTCGCCGAAACCATAGACCCACTTTGCCATCCAGCTTCTCCCGTTGGACGTCGAACCGTCTGCAGTGCGCTTATAGAATATCGGCGCCGGAATAAACGGTGTCTTTGGTGGTGTGCACCATCGTCTGAAGAGAAGACCTGGATGACACTGGCCGCTCAGGCGCGGGCAAGCGCCCTTGACCGGAAGAACGACTCGACCTTGGCGGTCGTGTTGGTCGACCGCTTGAAGATCACGCCGATGCGCTGCGGCGATCGCCAGACGATGCGGCCCTGCAGCCAGCCAAGCTCCGGCGCGTGAATATCGATCTCATCGCCCTTGTTGAGCGAAGCATAGGCGCTTATCCGAATGGATATTCCCGTGCGCGACAGATCGAAGGCACGGCCGCGATGAGCGCGCTCGCCATGCCTGATTTGGACATCAAAATCGCATCGCCGTCGCGGCTCGCGCCGCTGGTCTGGAAGCATCATGCTCTCCGACAACCACCGCTGACCAGGGTGTATCGTGCCGGAGCAGGTGTTGCGCTTCAGGAAATGCGAAGGCTCAAATTGAAGCGATCAGCTCGCTTCGCGGATTTGCTCGGCTGTTTCGAGGTCTACGGACACGAGCTGGGACACGCCCTGCTCGGCCATGGTTACGCCGAACAGCCTGTTCATGCGCGCCATGGTGATCGGATTGTGGGTGATGAGGATGAAGCGGGTCTCGGTCGATGCCGCCATCTCGTCCATCAGATTGCAGAAGCGCTCCACATTGTGGTCGTCAAGCGGTGCATCGACCTCGTCGAGCACGCAGATCGGCGCCGGGTTGGTCAGGAACACCGCAAAGATCAGCGCCATTGCCGTCAGCGCTTGCTCGCCGCCGGACAGCAGGGTCATGGTCTGCGGTTTCTTGCCGGGCGGCCGGGCGAGAATTTCGAGCCCAGCCTCCAGCGGATCGTCAGATTCGACGAGCTGGAGCTCCGCCGTCCCACCGCCGAAGAGATGGGTGAACAAGCGGCGAAACTGCTGGTCCACCACCTCGAATGCGGCCAGCAAACGCTCGCGGCCTTCGCGGTTGAGGCTCTGGATGGCGCCCCGCAGCTTGCGGATCGCCTCGATCACGTCCTCTCGCTCGCCGACGATCTGATCCAGCCGCTCAGAAAGTTCCTGGCTTTCCGCCTCCGCCCGAAGATTGACGGCGCCGAGCCTTTCGCGATCCACCTTCAGCTGCTCCAGCCTTCGGTCGGTCACCAGCGCGTCGGGCAATGGCTGGTCATGACCAAGCCCGGTATGCCGGATGGCCTCGTGCGGATGGCAGCCGAGCGCATCGCGGATGCGCGCCTCGATCTCCTCGCGTCGTTCCCGCGCGGCGTGCAGGCGCTCTTCCGCTCGCCCGCGCTCCTCGCGCGAGGAAGCCAGCGCGGAAAGCGCATCATTGGCAGCCTGATCGAGCTTCTTCTGCCTTGCGTCGGCCTCGTTCAACCGGTCGCGCGCCTCGCGCCGCAGCCTCTCGGCTTCCTTTAATTGCCCAAGAAGTGCCACCCGCTTTTCTTCCAGATCGTCGGGTGATGCATCAAGCGTCGCGGCCTCGGCGCTTGCTTCTTCCTGCCGCTTCTTGAGCTCCGCGATATGGGCTTCGGCGCCCGCCGCGCGTTCCATCCACGCCTTGCGGTCGCCGTCGATCGCCTCGATGCGGCGTCCGCGGGCTTCTTTTTCCCGCAACCCCGCATCGTGCCGCGACCGCGCCTCGGCCGCGGCCGTACGGCCTTGTGCCAGCACGAGCGTTGCGGCGGACAAGCGTTGATCGAGGGCCGACAGATCCGGCGCCTCGGCAAGCTGCGCCCTGGCTGCCGCCAGCGCTTCGCTCAGTTCGGCGAGCGTGGCGGATGTCTGCGCATGGGTTTCATCGAGCACCGCCTTGCGGCTCGCGAACTGGCCGGCGGCACGCTCGGCGTCCTGCGATGCGTCGCGGGCACGATCGACCTGCCGTGCCATCTCGTCGCGCTTGCCGCGCAGGAGTTTCATCGCTTCCGTGGCCAGCTGGACAGCAGTCTTGGCGGCATCGAACGCAGCCTCCGCCTTCTTGACCTCCTCGGAGGCGGCAACCGCCTCGGCATCAAGCTCGGCCAGCCGATTTTTTTGCTCGAGCCTGAGTGCCGCGGCCGTCGGCGCGTCCGCGCCGGCCACAAAACCATCCCACCGCCACAGAGCGCCGTTGCGGGTCACGATCCGCTGCCCGGGCTTCAACAGTGCCTGAATACGCGGCCCGTCCGAGGCTTCGACGAGCCCCACCTGCCGCAGCCGTCGCGCCAGCGCCTGAGGTGCATCGACATGGTTTGCGAGTGACCGAACGCCTTCCGGCAGATCTCCGTCAGCCTCCCCCTCGCCCGTGAAACGCCAATGGGCGGGCGCGCGCTCGTCGAGCGGCTGGTCGAGATCGTCACCAAGCGCCGCTCCAAGGGCTTTCTCGAAGCCCCGGTCCACCCGCATGCTTTCCACGGCGGCTGGGAAGGCGCCACTACCCGCTCCGCCTGCCAGCATCTTGCGGATCGTGCGCGCCTCGGTCTCAACGGCATTCAGCGCCGCGCGGGCCTTGTCGAGAGGGCCGCGCATCTGTGGCTCGCGCTCGCGCGCCTGCTCCAGTACGGTTTCCGCGTCGACCAGTTGCAGCCGCAGGGTCTCCGCCTCTGCCAGCACAGCCTCCAGCGCCTGCCGTTTCGCTTCCGGATCGGGCAAGCCTGCGATCTTCCCGTTGATCTCGTCGCGTTCCTTCTCGATGGAACGCAGTTGCCCGGCCGTACGGGTTTCCCGATCGGTCAGGTCGCGCAGACTGCGCTCCTGCTGGTTGCGCGCCGCCGCAGCTTCCGCCCGCTCGGCCGTGATCGCGGCGACGACCGATTCAGCTTCAGTCAAAGCGGTCGCAGTCCGTTCGACCGCAGCTCTCGCCTGTGTTTCGAGATCGACGGATGCGGCCAGCAACGATTTCAGTTCGGCCTGCTCGGCATCGAGCTTTGCGATTGCACCCTTGTTGTCGGTGATGAGCGCTTCTTCACGGGCGATGTCGCGAACGAGTTGTGCCAACCGCTGCTGCAGCTCTTCGCGACGCCGCGTGATGCGATCGACTTCGGCGTCGAGCTGCGTCCTTGCAATTTCGAGCCGCTGCAGCGCAGCGCCTGCCTTTCCAGCCGCGTCGCGCAGTTCTGGGATCCGGTGCGCGCCGATCGCCTGCGCCTTCACGGCTTCCATCTGCGCCTGCGCCCGCTCGGCCACCGTGCTCGTCGCCTGCGCAAGAATGGACTGGGCTTCGCCCTCGGCCTTCTTGTCGCCTATCCAGCGGATATGCAGCAGCGTCGCCTCGGCGGCGCGGATGTCGGCGGACAGTTGCTTGAACCGGTTTGCCTGCCGCGCCTGTCGTTTCAGGCTGTCAATCTGGCTGCGCAATTCACCGGTCACGTCGTCCAGACGTTCGAGGTTCGTCTCGGCGGCTCGCAGGCGCAGCTCAGCCTCGTGGCGGCGCGAATGCAGGCCGGAAATGCCGGCTGCCTCTTCCAGAAGCTGGCGGCGGGCCTGCGGTTTGGCCTGGATCAACTCGCCGATGCGGCCCTGCCCCACCATGGAAGGCGAGCGCGCCCCGGTCGAGGCGTCGGCGAAAAGCAGTTGCACGTCCTTGGCGCGCGCTTCCTTGCCGTTGATCCGGTAGACGGACCCCGCCTCCCGCTCGATGCGCCGCGTGACCTGAATTTCGTCGTGATCGTTGAAACCGGCCGGTGCCGTGCGGTCCGAATTGTCGAGGTGGAGGCCAACTTCAGCCGTGTTGCGTGCCGGGCGATTGCCGGATCCCGAGAAGATCACGTCGTCCATGCCGGACGCGCGCATATTCTTGTAGGAGTTTTCGCCCATCACCCAGCGGATCGCTTCCACCAGATTGGACTTTCCGCAGCCATTCGGGCCGACGACACCCGTCAACCCGCGCTCGATGATGAATTCGGAAGGCTCCACGAAGGATTTGAAGCCGATCAGGCGAAGCTTGGTGAACTTCATCCGTCACGGTCCCGCAAGACGAGCGCTGCCATCAAATAAAAAGGCGGACGCGCGAGCGCATCCGCCTTTTCCGGGAATGAAATTGTGCGGTCAGAGATTGGCGTCGATGATTGCGGACATCTGCTCAATCGACATGTTCCCGGCATAGCGCTCGCCGTTGATGATGAAGGTCGGCGTAGACTGAACTTGGAATTCCTCTGCGGCTTTCTGCCTGACGGCATTCACATCATCCAGAAGTTCCTGGTTCGTCAAGCAAGCCTCGAAGGACTCTTGTGTAAAACCGGCCATCCGCGAAATCTGAAGCAGGGCGCCGCGCGCATCCTGTGCAGCAGCCCAGCTCGACTGTTGTTCGAAAAGCATGTCGACCATCGGGAAATACTGTCCCTCTGGCGCGCAGCGAGCAAGCATCGCACCGGCGGCAGCGCGCGGATCGAAGGGGAAGTCGCGCACGATGAAGCGCACTTGGCCGCCGTCGATATACTTCGTCTTCAGCGCATCGAAGGTCTCGTTATGGAACGACGCGCAGTGCGGGCAGGTCAAAGACATGTATTCGACGATGGTTACCGGCGCATCGGCCTCGCCCAGAAACATCTCGGGCAGCGGGCCTTCCTCGAGCACGGCTTCCATATCGACGCTGCCCTGCGATGCAGGCGCTTCGACGGCAGCGGCCGAACCGGTGTCGGCCTGTGCGAGCTCGATCGGCGCTTCGTTCGTCGCCGTCTGCGAGTTGGCTTCATCGGCGCAGGCCGCGACGGCGAGCGCCATCAGGCTCACGGCGGCGAGGCGCGCGATTGTCTGGCGCTTGGCGGTTGGCGTCGCGATGCGGTTCGTCATGAGGCAATCAACCCTTTTTCACATGTCTGCGGTGGTACCGACCGATATAGTGACAATTGTGGCGGAACAAGAGAGCCTCAATCGCCGCGCTTCAACAAGGCGTGAGCCTATCGCCACCTCAGCCGTGCTTCTTCTGGGTCATCACAGCCCTGCCAAGCTTTTCCAGAGCAGCCTTCAGTCGATCGTCTTCGATGTCGCCCAGCATTTTCGACAAATGCTGGGCCTTGTCCTGCGGCAGCGGCGGGGCCCGTCGCTTCGGCCGGTTCAACGGTGTTACCGGCTTTTGGACGATCTTGATGCGCTGCACCGCCGGAAAGCCGAAGAAGCCGTTGATCCTGTCGATGAACTCACCCAGTTGATGGCTGAGAAACAAGGCGCGTGCGCCTTCGCAGGCGACAACCAGCGTGCCGGGCTCGAAGCCGCCATCCGCCTGTCCTTCGCTTGCGCGGCGCTGCCAGACGATCTTTTCTGGCTTCGTGCAGTCCGCAAATTCCGGCCCGGCAATATCTTCCCAGGAGCCGAGCAGCATCGTGTTGATGCCCGCCCGCTTGGCAAGGATCGGATCGACGAGACCATTGGCGATCTCGGCGATCTGGAAGAGCGTTTTGCGTCGCATCGCGGCTTGTCGTTCCCGTGGAAAGCGGCTGAAGGCCGTGGTATCGAGCCGGTGATGAAGCTTCAATCCCCCCACCCTTACAGGATCGGCACCGCTGCCGAAAGGCTGGCCTGAATGGCCCGGTCCGCTGCGCAATCCGCTCCGTCCGAGAGCATCGCCGATGCCCTTCTCGCCTGGTACGACAGGCACCACCGCGAGCTGCCATGGCGGGTCACACCCGACCGGCAGCAGGCGGGCGAGCGCGCCGATCCCTACCGGGTGTGGCTCTCTGAAATCATGCTGCAGCAGACAACCGTGCAGGCCGTCGGACCATTCTATGCGAAGTTTCTGGCGCTATGGCCAACGGTCGCCGATCTCGCCGCGGCCGATGAAGAAGACGTGCTGAAGGCCTGGGCAGGGCTCGGCTACTACTCGCGCGCCCGCAATCTGAAGCGCGCGGCTGAAGCGGTCGTGCACGATCATGGCGGCGCGTTTCCACCGGACGCTGCAGGGCTCCGCTCGCTGCCGGGCATCGGCGACTATACGGCCGGCGCCGTGGCTGCAATCGCCTTCAACCGCGCCGAGCCCGTCGTCGACGGCAATGTGGAGCGGGTCTTCACCCGGCTCTTCGCCATCGAAACGCCCCTGCCCGCCGCCAAGCCCGAAATTCGGAGGCTGGTGGCGACGGAGGTTCCCGACGACCGTCCAGGAGACTTTGCCCAGGCGACCATGGATCTCGGTGCGACAATCTGCACGCCGCGACGGCCATCCTGCATCCTTTGCCCGCTGCGCGACCGCTGTATGGCGCTTCGCGATGGTGATCCGGAGCGATTTCCATTGAAGGCGGCCAAGAAGGAAAAGCCGGTCCGGCGTGCTGCTGCCTTCGTCGCGGTCGATCCCGCCGGCGCTATACTGCTGCGCAAGCGCCCCGGCACGGGTCTGCTGGCCGGCATGAGCGAGGTGCCGACCTCCGAATTCACCGCGCGTCTCGATGGGGATACGTCGGTCGATGCCGCGCCGTTCCCGGCTGCCTGGACTCTTGCCGGCACGATTAAGCACGTCTTCACCCATTTCGAATTGCGGCTCGACGTCTACCGGGCCGAGCTCTCCGAAAGGCCTGCGACCAACATCGGCTGGTGGTCGACCCGTGACGACATTTCAGGCGAAGCTTTGCCGACTGTCATGAAGAAGGCGCTTGCCTGCGCTATCCCCGACATCTTCTGACCCTCTCACTATTCGGACTTGTTCATGACCAATGCCATCCGCCACATCGTGTTCGACATCGGCAAGGTGCTGATCCATTATGATCCCGACCTGCCCTACAAGCGCCTGATCCCCGATGAGGCGGAGCGGCAGCGCTTCTTTGCCGAAATCTGCACGCATGAATGGAACCTCGAGCAGGATCGCGGCCGCACGTGGGAGGAAGCCGAGACGCTTCTGATCGCCACGCACCCGGACCACGCCGAACACATCCGCGCCTTTCGGCAGCACTGGCACGAGATGGTGCCGCACGCCTATGAGGGTAGCGTCGACATCATGCTGGGCCTGATCGATGCCGGGCATGACGTGACGATGCTGACGAATTTTGCCGCCGATACCTTCGCTGAGGCCAGAAAGCGCTTCGATTTCCTCAACAGGCCGCGCGGGGTCACGGTTTCGGGCGAGATCAAAGTCATCAAACCGGATCGGGCGATCTACGACATCCACGCCGAGACTTTCGGCCTCGATCCGGCGGCATCGCTCTTCATCGACGACACGCTGGCCAATGTTCAAGGCGCGATCGACGCCGGCTGGCAGGCCGTGCACTTCCAGAACGCCAAAACGCTCAAGGCGGACCTTGAGCGTTTCGGCCTCTCGACGTGACTGGAGGTACTCACACCGTCGAGGGGTTCTTGGGGGCGGCGTCTATCTCGACGCTGCCTATGAAGTCTTTCGATCAGCCGGCGATCGCCATCTGATCGCGCACGATGCGGCGCAGCGCATCGATCGGGTCGAGGCGTCCTTCACGGCGCACGTGCCAGAAGGTCCAGCCATTGCAGGCCTCGAAACCCTGGACCTTCGCGCCGATCCGGTGGATCGAGCCCGCTTCGCCGCCGCTCGTCACTGTTCCGTCGGCGCGCACGATGGCGCTGAACTTGCCGCGCTGGTCCGTCAGCACCGTGCCCGGCAGGATCAATCCGGATTCCACCAGTGCGCTGAACGCCACGCGCGGCTCGGCGCGCTTGCTGGAAACGATCGTCAATTCGGCTTTTCCGAGCGGTTCGACGGCTGCAATGCGCCGCTCGGCAACGTCGATATAGGACTGTTCGCGTTCGATTCCGACATAATTGCGACCCAGCCGCTTGGCGACGGCACCGGTCGTCCCAGACCCGAAGAAGGGATCAAGCACGAGATCTCCCGGGCGGGATGACGCCATCATGATGCGGGCGAGCAGTGCTTCCGGCTTCTGGGTCGGGTGTGCCTTGCGACCGTCCTCATCCTTGATCCGCTCGCCGCCCGAGCAGATGGGAAACAGCCAGTCCGAGCGCATCTGCACATCGTCATTGGCCGCCTTCATCGCATCGTAGTTGAACGTGTAGCTCTTCGCTTCTGGATCGCGGCTCGCCCAGATCAGAGTCTCGTGGGCATTCTGGAAACGGCGCCCGCGGAAATTCGGCATTGGATTGGTCTTGCGCCAGACGACGTCGTTCAGAATCCAGAAATTCAAGTCCTGCAGCGTCGCGCCGACACGGAAGATGTTGTGATAGGAGCCGATGACCCAGATCGAGCCGGTCGGCTTCAGCACCCGGCGGCAGGCGAGCAACCAGGCGCGGGTAAATGCATCATAGGCCTCGAAGGACGCGAACTGGTCCCAGTGATCATCCACCGCGTCGACCTTCGACTGGTCCGGGCGATGCAAGTCACCGCCAAGCTGCAGGTTGTAGGGCGGATCGGCGAAGATCAGATCGACGGACTGCGACGGCAGCTTCTCGAGCGCAGCGACACAGTCGCCTTTCAGAATCGTGTTGATCGGAAAACCCGTCGTGCTCGACGGCTTGGCACTTGTCGCCCTGGCGCGGGCGGCGGAGGCAGTCACGGAGGCCATGGGATACCCGGTTACGCATTACTCGGAACAACTTGTCCTCATGGTTGACGAATATGGTTACGAAAGCCTGAAGCCCGATCGATTTATGCGCCGATCGATCACGAGTCATGCGGGCGCTGAGGGTGTTCGAAGGCCACGGCGCATGATATGCGGGCCGCAAATTCCAAAGATTGTCGAGTGAGAAAGCCTGCGCGCCATGGACGGACTGGACCTCATCATATTCGATTGCGACGGCGTGCTCGTCGATTCCGAGATCATCGCAGCGGAAGTCGAGGCGCGTATCCTGACCGAGGCAGGCTATCCTGTCGAGGCTGGCGAAATGGCCGAGCGCTTCGCGGGCCTGACCTGGAAAGACATTCTGCTGACGGTCGAGCGCGAAGCGTCGATACCGCTTCAGGCGACACTGCTTGAAAAGTCCGAAAAGCTTCTCGACGAAAAGCTGGCCAAGAGCGTGAAAGCGATCGAGGGCGTGGCAACGGCACTGCGCCAGCTCGATGCGCCCCGGTGCATCTGCTCGAACTCTTCGACGAAGCGGCTCGAGATCATGCTGAAGCGCACGCAGCTTTGGGACAGTTTTGCGCCGAACATCTATTCGGCCAAGTCACTCGGCGAAAACCGCACCAAGCCGAAGCCCGACATTTTCCTGCACGGCGCCGAGCAGATGAAGGCGGACCCTGCCCGCGTCATCGTGATCGAGGACTCCGTCCACGGCGTTACGGCGGCGCAAGCCGCCGGCATGCGGGTCATCGGCTTTACCGGCGCCTCGCACGCCTATCCGGCGCTTGCCGGGCGGCTGATGGACGCCGGTGCCCAGACGGTCGTGTCTCGGATGGCGGATTTGCCGGCAACCGTGAAGGCACTTGCCGGCTGGTCGGAACTCATCTGAGTCCCGACGGTCGGCTCGTTGCGCTTACGGCGTGTCGTACGGGCCTTCGTCAAATCCCACGAAAACGCGGACGCCACGCGCATTGGCGGCGGGAATACGGACATTGGTGTCCGAGAACAAAAACTGCCCGCTACCCTGGTCGACCGTGGCCGAGAAATTGGTGAGCTGGGAATAGAGAACCTCTTCACCGCGCACCGCTGCCACGCGGATCGGCATCTGGACCGTGCCGGGCGCACCCGCCGGACCAACGACGATACGGCCGGCAGCGGTAACGTTCATGACGATCTCGCTGCCGCTCAGCGTGCACTGCCGTGTCGTTTCGGCAAGCGAGACCTGGTAGCGCACCTGCGCCGGGTCGCTCTGGTCGTTGCCGGCATAGGTGCGATAGAACGCAGTGCCGTCGCGCAGACCGACGGTGGGGCAAGTGCCCTGAACCACCGGCGTCGTTGCCGCAGCCGTATCCGGCCCGCCGCGCACTGCCGTGGCCAACGGACCGCTTCCCCCACCCGAGGGCGAACATGCCGCAAGCACGACCAGCGACATCAGCGCAGCACCACGACGAAGATTGAGAACTGACACAGACAAGAGCCTCCGTTCTGACCGGTTGGTGGACGATATACACGAGGCGCGCTCCGCATCAAACGGCTTGCTAACCATATCCCAGCCCATCCGCGCCGCTTGGCGACGGTAGCCATCGGCCTTTCCTTGAACCATGGCGATGGTCTATAGGTCGCCGCGACCGTCTACGGCGGCCACTTCCTTCGCAGACATGGGAATCTTTTTCGTGGACTATGTTTCGACGCGGGGCAACGCTCCGGCTCTTGGCTTCAGCGATGCACTGCTTGCCGGCCTTGCCGGCGATGGCGGCCTCTACGTACCGCGCGAATGGCCGCAATTCTCCGTAGCCGACATCAAGGCCATGCGTGGCAAGACCTATCAGGACATCGCCTTCACCGTGATGCATCCGTTGGTCGGCAATGACATTTCATCCGAAGACCTGCGTCGGATGATCGACGAGGCCTATGCGACGTTCCGCCACGAAGCGATCGTGCCGCTCGTTCAGACCGGTGCGGACCGGTTCTTGATGGAGCTTTTCCACGGCCCGACGCTGGCGTTCAAGGACGTGGCGATGCAGTTGATCGCGCGCCTCATGGATCATGTGTTGATCGAGCGCGACCAGCGCGCCACGATCGTCGGCGCAACGTCGGGCGATACAGGTGCGGCGGCTGTCGAGGCCTTTGCCGGCCGCGACCGCACCGACATGTTCATCCTGTTTCCTATGGGCCGCGTCTCACCGGTGCAGCAGCGCCAGATGACGACGACCACGGCGGCCAATGTCCGCACACTGGCAATCGAGGGCAATTTCGACGACTGCCAGGACCTCGTGAAAGCGATGTTCGCCGACGCGCCGTTCCGCGACCGGGTCAGGCTGTCGGGCATCAATTCGATTAACTGGGCACGGATCATGGCCCAGATCGTCTATTACTTTTCCTCGGCCGTATCGCTTGGCGCACCCGATCGTGCTGTCTCCTTCACGGTCCCGACCGGCAATTTCGGTGATATCTTCGCCGGTTACGCAGCCAAGCGCATGGGTCTTCCTGTCGAGAGGCTAGTGGTCGCAACCAACGAGAACGACATTCTCGCCCGCGCCTTCCAGACCGGCCGCTACGAGATGCAGTCGGTCGTCGCCACCACCTCGCCGTCCATGGACATCCAGATCTCGTCCAATTTCGAACGGCTTCTGTTCGAAACACTGGGCCGGGATGCGGAGCGGGTCCGGCAGGCAATGGCGCGGCTGAAACAGTCTCGCGCCTTCGACATCGAAGCTGATGCGCTCGCGGAAATTCGCGCGGGCTTCGGCGCCGGACGCGCCTCCATGGACGAGGTCGCGGCCGCGATCGGCTCCGTGTTCAAGACAACCGGCATGGTGATCGATCCGCACACTGCGACCGGCATGCATGTCGCAGCGCGCGAATCGGTGGCGCAGGCACCGATGGTCACGCTTGCCACCGCACACCCGGCCAAATTCCCAGACGCCGTAAAATCTGCGTGTGGTATTGACCCGGCCTTGCCGGCGTGGCTCTCTGATCTCATGGACAGGGAGGAGCGCTTCGATACGCTGCCGGGCGACCTTTCCGCGGTCGAGGCCTATATCCTCGCCAACGCCCGTGCCGCCGATGGCCGGGCGCAGAAAGACTGAGAGTTCATGAGCGTACAATGTACCCGGCTTGCAAGCGGCCTGACAGTCGTGACCGAGATGATGCCTCATCTGGAGAGCGTCGCGCTCGGCGTCTGGATCAAGGCCGGTTCTCGCAACGAGACTGAAAATCAGCACGGCATCGCCCATCTGCTCGAACACATGGCCTTCAAAGGCACGGCGCGTCGCACCGCCCGCCAGATCGCCGAGCAGATCGAAAATGTCGGCGGCGAAGTCAACGCCTCGACCTCCGTCGAGACGACCGCCTATTACGCGCGTATCCTGAAGAACGACGTGCCGCTGGCCGTCGATATTCTCGCCGACATCCTCACCGAATCGAGCTTCGAGGAAGAAGAACTCGAGCGCGAACAGCACGTGATCCTTCAGGAAATCGGCGCTGCCAACGATACGCCAGACGATGTCGTGTTCGACCGGTTCTCCGAAGTCGCTTTCCGCGACCAGCCGCTCGGCCGCGCCATTCTCGGCACACCCGAGACGGTGAAATTGTTCACGCCGCAGGATCTGCGCCATTATCTCGACCGCCATTACACGAGCGAACGGATGATCATCGTCGCCGCGGGTGCGATCGATCATGACAGTTTCGTGCGCCAGGTCGAACAGCGTTTCGCCTCGATCCCTACGGGCGGCACCGACAACAGCTTCGTCACGCCGGCGAAGTATATCGGCGGCGATTATCGCGAATCCCGCAATCTCATGGATGCGCAATTCCTGCTCGGTTTCGAGGGGCGCGCCTATCACGTGCGCGACTTCTACTGCTCGCAGCTCCTCGCCAACGTGCTTGGCGGCGGAATGTCGTCGCGGCTCTTCCAGAAGGTGCGTGAGGAGCGTGGCCTCTGCTATTCGGTCTATGCCTTCCATTGGGGCTTTTCCGACAGCGGCGTCTTCGGAATTCATGCGGCAACCGGCGGCGATGACCTGCCGGAACTGGTGCCGGTTCTGATCGAGGAACTGCGCAACGTCACCGAAAGCGTCGATGTGCAGGAGATCGACCGTGCGCGGGCGCAGACACGCGCGCAATTGCTGATGGCGCAGGAAAGTCCCGCCGCCCGTGCAAGCCAGATCGCGCGTCAGATGCTGCTTTACGGGCGCCCCATCCCCAACGAGGAGTTGATGGATCGGCTCGCCAATTTGACCCCGGCGCGCCTGACGGACCTTGCCGGACGGCTGTTCTTCGACACCGTGCCGACCATTTCCGCGATCGGACCGCTGGAAAGCCTGCCGTCCTTCGAGGAAATCCGAAACAGCCTCTCGACGGGTCGTGGAGGCGCCGCATCCGCGCGCGCCGCCAGCGCCTGACCGCGTCCGGCTAAGGCCCGGTCGTGTTCGGTTTCCTGTCTCGACGCAGCGATCCGCTTCCGGTCGAGACGCCCGACAGCTACATGCGCTTTCCTGCCCGCTCGGACTTTGCCGCATGGCGCGCGCTACGGATGGAAAGCCGCGCTTTCCTTCAGCCCTGGGAGCCGAGTTGGGCACCCGACGAACTGTCGCGCGTTTCGTTTCTCGGCCGCATCGGTCGATACGAGCGCGATTTCGCCGAGGGACACGCGATCCCGATGTTCCTCTTCCGCAAGTCGAACGACGAACTGATGGGCGGCTTGACCATCGGCTACATCCGCCGCGGAGCTGCCCAAAGCTGCATGGTCGGCTACTGGATGGGCGAGCGCTATGCCGGCCAGGGGCACATGTCGCGGGCGCTTCAGGCGCTCATTCCCCATATCTTTATGCAGCTGAAGTTGCACCGCATCGAGGCAGCCTGTATCCCCGACAACGAGCGAAGCATCAGGCTCCTTGAAAAGGCCGGATTTCGCCGGGAAGGCTACATGCGGGGCTACCTCAAGATCGACGGCGTATGGCGCGACCACCTGCTCTACGCACGTCTGACGAACGATGCGGCTGCCGGCCGCTTCGAAACCGATCCGCACTCCGCGGATATCGGTTCGACTGTGATAAAGATCGAGGCTCGATGATTAGGACGGACAGCAACCGCCGGCCCGCTATCGCCCTGATTTCGATAGTCCTCATGCTCGCAGGCCTGTTGGCAGCCTTGCTGCCGGGGCTGGCCCGAGCGGCCGATCCCGTCGCCATATCCCGAGACGAAACCGCGCTGGATCTGACCGCCGTCACCGACATCTATGCCCATCGCGGCGAGGCGTTTCAGGTGTCGACGGCCCCCGGCACCGACGGCATCGTGCGCCGCATCGAAGTGCGCGCTTCGTCGCCACAGCACTCCGGCGATTGGGCCGTCTTTTCGCTTGCGAACGTCTCCGACGAGCAGCTGGATCGATTGATCGTCGCGCCGCATTTCCGGCTCGTCGGCTCGCGCATGATCTGGCCCGATCTCGGCTCGCAGCGCATCATTTCGGTCACGCCGAGCGAAGGCTTCGCGCTCGATCGCCAGGCAAGCCCTGATGCCGACGTGTTCCAGATCACCCTCAATCCGGGATCGATCGTCACCTTCGTTGCCGAATTGTCGTCGCCCGAGCTGCCGCAGATCTATTTGTGGGAGCCGGATGCCTACAAGGACACGGTCAACGCATTCACGCTCTATCAGGGCATCGTGCTCGGCATTGCGGGCCTTCTCGCGGTGTTTCTCACCATTCTGTTCGTCGTGAAGGGCACGTCGATGCTGCCGGCGACGGCTGCGCTTGCTTGGGCGGTGCTGGCCTATATCTGCGTCGATTTCGGTTTCCTGTCCAAGCTGATCAGCGTCACGCCGGCCGATGAACGCATCTGGCGCGCGGGCACGGAAGTGTTCCTGGCTACCGGGCTCGTGATCTTCCTGTTCACCTATCTCAATCTCAATCGCTGGCACACCAATCTCAGCTACGCGACGCTCGCCTGGATCATCGCGCTCGGCCTGATATTCGGCGTCGCGATCTACGATCCGGCCATCGCGGCCGGCCTCGCGCGCATTTCCTTCGCCACCACCGGCGTCGTCGGCCTGCTGCTCATCGCCTATCTCGGATTCAACCGCTACGACCGGGCGATCATGCTGGTGCCCACCTGGGTGCTGATCCTCGTCTGGCTCTTCGGCGCCTGGATGACGGTGACGGGCCAGCTCGACAACGACATCATCCAGCCTGCGCTTGGCGGCGGCCTGGTGCTCATCGTGCTCCTGATCGGCTTTACGGTCATGCAGCACGCCTTTGCCGGCGGTGTCCTGCAGCAGGGCCTCTTCAGCGATCTGGAACGGCAGTCGCTCGCCCTCAGCGGCGCCGGCGATACCGTCTGGGATTGGGACGTTGCCCGAGACCGTGTCGTCACCATTCCCGATATTTCAGGGCAGCTCGGCCTGCCGGATGGTTCCCTGAACGGCGCTGCCCGCAACTGGCTGCCGCAGATCCACCCGGACGATCGTGACCGTTTCCGCAGTGCGCTCGACGTGATGATCGAGCACCGCAAGGGCCGGCTCAACCATCAGTTCCGCCTGCGGGCCGAAGACGCGCATTATCACTGGATGTCGCTGCGGGCGCGCCCGGTCGTCGGCTCCAACGGCGAAGTCATCCGCTGCGTCGGTACCATGATCGACGTGACCGAGCAGAAGAGCTCCGAGGAGCGCCTGCTCCACGATGCGGTGCACGACAATCTGACCGGTTTGCCGAACCGCGAACTGTTTCTTGACCGGCTGGACGCCCTCACCCGCATGTCGGCCTCGCAGGAAGCCATGCGGCCAACGGTTTTCATGATCGACATCGACCGGTTCAAGCAGGTCAACGACAATCTGGGCATGTCGGCCGGCGACACGATCCTTCTGACGATCACCCGCCGTCTCAAGCGCCTTTTGAAGCCGCAGGACACGCTTGCCCGCATCACCGGCGATCAGTTCGGGCTCATCCTGCTGTCCGAGCAGGCACCGGCGAAAGTCGCGGCGCTCGCCGAGGCGATCAACAAGGCAATCATGGTGCCGATCGTCTTCGCCAAGCGCGAGATCATTCTGACGGCCTCGATCGGCCTCGTCTCGTTCGTCGACGACAGCACGTCCGCTTACGACCTCATGAAGGATGCCGAACTCGGGATGTACCACGCCAAGCGTCAGGGCGGGAACCGGATCGAGCCCTTCCGCCCGGCCTTCAAGACGGTCGGCACGGACAAGCTGCATCTGGAATCGGATCTCCGCCGGGCGCTGGAGCGCAAGGAAATGGGGCTTGCCTATCAGCCGATCGTGCGACTGGAAGACGGCGAGATCGTCGGTTTCGAAGCGCTCATGCGCTGGGAGCATCCCCGACGTGGCGCCATCCCGCCTGCGGAATTCATTCCGATCGCCGAAAGCTCCGACCTCATCTTCGCGCTCGGCCTCTTCGCCATCGAGCAGGCTGCGTCGGACTTGAAGGACTGGCAGGGCGATGTCGGAGAAGTGCCGGTTTCGGTGTCGGTCAACATCTCCAGCGCGCAGCTTCTGCGCAACGATCTTTGCAACGATGTTCGCGCGGCGCTGACCAAGACCGGCTGCAAGCCGCATCATTTGAAGCTGGAACTCACCGAGTCCGTCGTGATGGAGAATCCTGAGCAGGCGGCACTTGTGCTTGCCCGCATGGGAGAGATCGGCATCGGCTTGGCGCTCGACGATTTCGGCACCGGGCATTCCTCGCTCGCCTATCTCACGCGCTTCCCCTTCGACACGCTGAAGATCGATCAGTCGCTCGTGCGTGACACCAGCGACAAGCGCGCTGTCCTGCTGCGCTCGATCATCACCATGGCCAAGGACCTGGACATGAAGGTCGTCGCCGAAGGTATCGAGCACGACGAGGATGCGGGCGAGCTGTTCGAAATGGGCTGCGATTTCGGCCAGAGCTTCCTGTTCGGCCCGGCTATGCGTGCGCCTGCCATCAAGCAATTGCTCCGCGAGCGTTTTCCGCTGTCCAAGGCGAGCTGATCAGTCCCTCAGGCGTGGCCGCTCTCGCGCGACAGCATTGCGGGATCGATGCCCATGGATGCCAGCACACGCTCGTATTTGTCGCTGATCGCCCGGTCGAAGACGACATCATCGGTGGCCGGGCAAGTCAGCCAGCCATTCTCGGTGATCTCCGCTTCCAGCTGCCCTGGGCCCCAGCCGGCGTAGCCGAGCATCATCATGGCGCGATGCGGGCCACGGCCTTGCGAAATGGCGCGCAGGATATCGACCGTCGCGGTCATGCACATCTCGTCCGAAACGGGCATGGTGGAATCGCCGATATAATCGTCGCTGTGCAGAACGAAACCGCGCCCGGTTTCCACCGGACCACCCGCCTGCACCGAGATCGATTGCGCTCGGCGCGGCAGCCGGATCGCCTCGTTGCTCTTGATCACGTTCAGCTGAACCAGAAGATCCGAGAAGGTGATCGGCTGCGGGCGGTTGAGGACGAAACCCATGGCGCCGTCGCTGGAATGGGCGCAGAGATAGACCACCGTACGATCGAAATTGGTATCCAGCATATGCGGCATGGCAATCAGCAGCTGCCCGTCGAGGTAGCTGCGTTCCTTGCTGTCATGCTTGAGCGCGCCGATGACCATGCGCAGAGGGTAACAAGCCACGGCGAAATGGAAAGCAATTTCGGCGCGATTCAACGTATCAATATTTCACGACTGCCAGACAGGCGCGATGTCACTCGTTTATGATCATCGCGCTTCAAGCTGTGAGTTGCTGCGGTGAAACCGAGCAGCTAAGCCAGATGACATGACGCAAAACGCTGCCGACACACAAAAAACAGGACCGCACGCCCTCTTTGGGTGTGGGCTCGCTGCTTTCGCTCTGGTTGCAGCGCTGGCTCATGGGCCGGCCTTCGCCGCATCGTCGGATTGGGTCGAGCATGAAGGCGGCCGCCTGCGGATCGTCACGAGCACACCCGATGCCGATGGTGTCGTGCGGGGCATGCTTGATATCGAGCTGATGCCCGGCTGGAAGACCTACTGGAGCGACCCGGGCGACAGCGGCCTCCCGCCCCAGATGAACATCTCGGGAAGCACCAATCTGTCGGCCGTCGAGCTTCTCTTTCCCGCGCCAGAACGGGTCGACGACGGATATGCCGTCTGGGCCGGCTACACATCCTCCGTGCGCCTGCCGTTTCGCCTTCATCAGGGGACTACCGACGATACCGCGAACCTCGCTGCGGATATCCTGATCGGCGTGTGCAAGAGCGTCTGCATCCCCGTCGATGCGCAACTGGATGTGGCTCTGTCGCAAGATGCTTCTCCCATCGAAATTGCGCTGGTCGATGAGGCGTTTTCATCCTTGCCGGGCGATCAGACCTCCGAAATGCGCATCGACGCCGTCGCGCTCGAGCCCGGCGACCCCAATCGGCTCCTGGTCGATGTCCACCTCCCCTCGGCCGAAGCGGCCGCGGCAGCCGAGCTCTTCATCGCCACGCCACCGGGGTGGCGGCTCGGCACGCCAAGAAAGATGGCGACGCAGGGCCAGACAAGCCGCTTCGCGGTGAAGGTCAAACGTCAGCCGATCGGCGATGGAGCGGATGCAGCGCCGCTGACCTTCGTGCTTAAAACTCACACGCACAGCATCCAGCAAGTCCTGCACGCCGAATAAGTCAGGCTTCCGGCCGACCCCATGCGCAGCGGGAAACGACATCCGAAGCGCTGCGCCTTCTTCCATGCCAGGCCTAAATTCTCTAGCGTGCGATCCGCGCCATTCGGCTCACTCATCAAGCCACACAGGAGAATTGCCTTGACCGTATCAGTCGGTGACAAGCTGCCGGAAGCAAAATTCAAGGAGAAGACGTCTGACGGGATGGAAGAGGTCTCCACCGCTGACGTCTTCGCTGGCAAGAAAGTCGTCCTGTTCGCCGTTCCCGGCGCCTTCACGCCGACCTGCGACATGAACCATCTGCCCGGCTATATCGAACACCGCGACACCATCCTCGGCAAGGGCGTCGACGACATCGCCGTCGTTGCCGTCAACGATGCTTTCGTGATGTCGGCCTGGAGCAAGTCCTCCGGCGGCGAAGGCAAGATCCGCTTCCTGTCCGATTGGGACGCCTCGTTCACGAAGGCCATCGGCATGGAGACCGATCTCTCCGCCGGCACACTCGGCATGCGCTCCAAGCGCTATTCGATGGTCGTCGAAGATGGCGTCGTCAAAGCGTTGAACGTCGAAGACGCGCCGGGGCAGGCCACCAAGTCGGGTGCCGCCGCCATTCTCGAGCAGCTCTGATCCTCAATCAGCCGGCACGCCTTGCCGCCTTGAACGGCGCCATGGCGAGGCGTGCCAGCTCGTCGGCCCGCTCATTCTCCGGGTGGCCGGCATGGCCCTTTACCCAGTGCAGGCGAACCTCGTGGCGATTGCGCGCCGAATCCAGCGCCTGCCACAGCTCGGCATTCTTGACCGGTTTCTTGTCGGCGGTTTTCCAACCATTCTTTTTCCAGCCATGGATCCACTTGGTCAGGCCGTCGCGCACATAAACGCTGTCAGTATAGAGATCGACCGTACAGGGCGTCTTCAAGGCCTCAAGCGACGCGATCGCCGCCATCAGCTCCATGCGATTGTTCGTCGTCTCGGCCTCGCCGCCCGACAGTTCTTTTTCGATGTCGTTGAAACGCAGGATCGCGCCCCAGCCGCCCGGCCCCGGGTTTCCCGAGCAGGCGCCGTCGGTGTAAATCTCAACTGTCTTCATGCTGTCTCGCGAAGCCCGTATTCGGCCGCGTCCTTGATCTGTCTGTGGAAGCGCAAGCGCCTCAGATATTCCTTGGGGTCTTTCTTCACGACAAGTGCGCCTTCCGGCGTCGTCAGCCAGTCATAGAGACGCGTCAGGAAGAATCGGAGCGCCGAGCCTCGTGCCAGAAGCGGCAACGCGACGCGCTCCGCATCCGTCAGCTTGCGCACGGAATCATAGCCATCCAGAAGCGCCATGCCCTTCGTCATGTTGAAGGACCCATCTTTTTCAAAGCACCAGGCGTTTAGGCAGATCGAGACGTCATAGGCGAGCAGGTCGTTGCAGGCGAAATAGAAGTCGATCAGCCCGGAAACTTCGTCTCCGAGGAAGAACACGTTGTCTGGAAAGAGATCGGCGTGGATGACGCCGCTCGGAAGATTGGAGGGCCAGGAGGCCTCCAGGCTGTCCAGTTCCCTCTCGATCTCGGCCACCAGCCCCGGCTCGACCGTTTCCGCCCTGTCCCGCGACATGTCCCACAGCGGGCGCCAGCCCGAGACCGAAAGCGCATTGGCCCGACCGAGTTCGAAGCCATCGCCCGCCACATGCATGCGCGCAAGTGCTGCCCCCACCTCGCGGCAATGCTCGGCGCGCGGCCGCCTCAGCCACATGCCCTCCAGGAAAGAGATCATCGCGGCCGGACGGCCGGCGAGTTCGCTCAACACACCATCATCGCGCTTGCGGATCGGCAGCGGGCAATTGAGCCCCTGCCCGGCAAGGTGCTCCATCAGGCCGAGGAAGAACGGCAGATCGCGCCTGTCGACCCGCTTTTCATAAAGCGTCAGAATGAAGGAGCCGGCCGTGGTGTGAAGCAGGAAGTTCGAATTCTCGACCCCCTCGGCAATGCCCTTGTAGCTCAGCAGTGTGCCGACGTCGTAGTCGGCCAGGAAGACAGCAAGTTCATCCTCGGTGATATCGGTGTAGACGGCCAAGTCAGCGTGCTCCGATGGCGAGAGCTTCGCCATTGACGAAGGCCATGTCGGCCACCGTCAATTCCGTGTCGCGCAATTCGCGATTGACGAGGAAAGTCTCGTCTTCCTGCACGGTTTCGGCCAGTTCGACGGTGACATCGAACCGCTGCCTGAAGGCTTCGATGATTTCGCTGACGATCGTTTCCGGCGCGGAGGCGCCGGCCGACAGGGCGACGGTCTTCAAGGGGCCGAGATGATCCCAATCGATCTCGTCCGCCCGCTGGACCAGCAGCGCGTGCTGGGCGCCCGCTCGCACGGCCACTTCGACCAGACGCTTGGAATTCGACGAGTTGGGTGCACCCACCACGAGGAAAAGATCGGTTCCGGGTGCTGCCGCCTTCACCGCATCCTGCCGGTTGGTCGTTGCGTAGCAGATCGATTCGGCCGCGGGCGCCTTGAGATTGGGGAAACGCTCCGTCAGCGCCGCGATGACGCCGGCCGTATCGTCCACCGAAAGCGTCGTCTGGGTGACGAAACCGAGATTGTCAGGGTCTGCCGCTTCATAGGCGCGGGCATCCTCGACCGTTTCGATGAGGGACACGGCATCTTCCGGCAACTGCCCCATGGTGCCGATCACCTCCGGGTGGCCAGCATGGCCGATCAGGAGCACATGCCGACCCTGCCGCTCATGGCGCATGGCCTGCTTGTGGACCTTGGAGACCAGCGGACAGGTCGCATCGAGATAGAAGAGATTGCGCGCTTGCGCATCGGCCGGCACCGATTTCGGCACGCCGTGGGCCGAGAAGATCACCGGCTGCCCACGATGCTCCTCGGGAATCTCGTGAAGTTCTTCCACGAAGACCGCGCCCTTGGCCTCAAGGCCCTCCACCACATAGCGGTTGTGGACGATCTCATGGCGGACATAGACCGGCGCGCCGTATTTCTTCAGCGCAAGAACGACGATCTGGATTGCCCGATCGACGCCTGCGCAGAACCCTCTCGGGCCGCACAGCCGGATCGTCAACGGCACCCTCGCCTCGTTCGTCACCTCTGTCATCATGCCTCTCGGTCGCTGTCCTGCGGCCTGCGTAGAAACATGAAACCGACCACACCTGCAAGGGCTGCAGCAAGGCCATACCAGGTGACGGCGTATTGCAGATGGTTGTTTGGCAGAGCGACCTGGGTCACGCCGGGGATGGGATAGCTGTTTACAGGCGCATCATAGGTGCGGATATCTGCGAAGAACGGCACGAGGCTCTCCGTTTGAAGGCCCATCGCTTCGCGCATGGCCTCGAAATCCTTCCAGTACCAGAGATTATCGGCCGGCGCGTTGTCTGGCACGACGAAGCCAGGCTTTTCGAACAGCGGATTGCGGGCCAAAGCGTCAAAACCGACGATCCCCGTCGGCTCCTGCCAGGGACGGTCTGCGATGTTCTTCATGTCGTAAGGCACGAAGCCGCGGTTGACGATGATCGAGCGGCCGTCTTCCAGCGTGAGGGGTGTGTAGACATACCAGCCGGACTGGCCCTGGTGCGTGGCGAGAAAATGCTGCTCGGAGGCGTGGTCGAACGTCCCGCTCAGGCGGATCGGCACGTACTCCACGTCCTGCTCGGCCGCGAAAAGCGCTTCCGCTTCGGGGAGCGCCATCGGCTCGGCGACGATGCGCTGCTCGATCGTTGCCAGCAGGGCTTCCTTCCATTGCAGGCGCTCCACCTGCCACGTTCCGAGCGCGATCAACGCGCCGAAGGCGGCGAGGATCACCACGAGGAAGATCGGCCCCGGCCTGCGCCGCTCGCGCACGACGATTGGCGTATCAGCGTTTGCCGTCATCGATGGCTCCCTCGCGTGCATTGTGCTTGTATTGCAGCGTGATCAATACGCCCTTGAGTGCCCGCAGAAGCGCCAGGCAGAGAACCAGCGTCACCGGCGCCCAGAGCAGCAGGTGCACCCACAGCGGCGGCTGAAAGGTCAGTTCCGCCCAAAGGGCCATCCCCACGACCAGGAAGCCGATGATCATGATGACGAAAACCGCTGGCCCGTCGCCGGCATCGGCAAATCCATAATCGAGCCCGCACGCCTGGCATTCGGGCTTCAGGCTCAGGAAGCCATCGAACAGACGCCCCTCGCCACAGCGCGGGCAGACGCCCTTCAAGCCTGCGCGAACCGGATCGACTGCGGGGAAATGGGCGTGGTCCTCGTACATGTTCGGCCTCACGCAATGAAAATGGGCGGCCCGATGGTCTCGGACCGCCCCAGATATATGCATTCCGGACCGTCCGGGCCATGGCCCGGACAGCGATGCGACATCAATGCGCAGCGATCGGTGCGCCCCAGGATGCCCAGACGTAGATCGAGAAGAAGAGGAAGAGCCACACCACGTCGACGAAGTGCCAGTACCAGGCGGCCGCTTCGAACCCGAAGTGCTTCTGCGGCGTGAAGTGCCCCTTCAGCGCACGGATGAGGCAGACGACGAGGAAGATCGTGCCGACCAGAACGTGGAAGCCATGGAAGCCCGTGGCCATGAAGAAGGTTGCGCCATAGATCGAATTGGCGAAGTCGAACGGGGCAACCGTGTACTCATAGAACTGAACGTAGGAGAACAGCGCGCCGAGCAGCACGGTGAGCGTCAGGCCATAGATGAGGCCCTTGCGGTCGTTGTGCAGCAGCGCGTGGTGCGCCCAGGTGACCGTCGTGCCGGAAAGCAGCAGGATGACGGTGTTGTAGAGCGGAAGGTGCAGCGGATCGAGCACTTCGATACCGGCCGGCGGCCACTGACCGCCCGTGAAGGCGACACGGGCCTCCTGGATCGATTCGTCGGCGAAGAGGCTCGCGTCGAAGAAGGCCCAGAACCAGGCGACGAAGAACATCACTTCGGAAGCGATGAACATGATCATGCCGTAGCGCAGGTGCAGCGACACGACGCGTGTGTGATGGCCTTCGCGCGATTCCTTTACCGTGTCCGACCACCAGCCATACATGGTGTAGAGCACGATCGCGAGGCCGATGTAGAAGAGCCACGGGCTCGCCCAGTTGACCCCGAACATGTTGAAGGAGCCACCGGAAAGATAGCGCATGTAGCCGACGCCACCGAAGGCCATGACCAGAGCGCCGATCGAAGCGACCAGGGGCCAGGGTGACGGGTCGATGATGTGATAGTCGTGATTTTTCGTATGTGCATCGGCCATGAACTGATCCCCGATTGACCTTTCCTTGCAGGCGGAACCCGACGGACCGCCTTATTCCATTAGAGACTGTCCGAATTCTTCTCGTCGCCTACCGGCGCTGCAGCAACGGGTGCAGCTTCCGTGGCGTGCGGGAAGAACGTGTATGACAACGTAATCGTTTCGATGTTCTGCGTCTCGCGCTGATCGACGATCGCCGGATCCACGAAGAACACGACCGGCATGTCGATCGACTCACCGGGTTCGAGGCTCATCTCGGTGAAGCAGAAGCACTCGACCTTGTTGAAGAAAGCGCCGGCGGTCTGTGGCGTGACATTGTAGGTCGCCTGACCGGACGTCGTGCGCTCGCTGTTGTTGGTCGCGACGTATTCGACCTGGATCGTCTCGCCGATCCGAACTTCGACCTCGCGCTGCTTCGGACGGAATGTCCAGGGCAGACCGTTCACGTTCGAATCGAAGCGAACCTTGACCGTGCGGTCGAGGATCGTGTCGGAATACTGTTCGGCGCGCTGCGTCGTGCCGCCATAGCCTGTCACCTGACAGAACAGCTCGTAAAGCGGCACCGCCGCATAAGCCATGCCGCCCATGGTCGAGGCGAATACCAGACACGCGATCACGATGCCGCGGTTGTTGGCGGGCTTCTTCGTTTCTGCTGCAGTGTCGTTACGATCGGCCACGTGCGTCTCCCTCAGATCATCGGCTTGTTCATGATCTCCGGCCCGATCTTGATGACCGTTGCCGCATAGAACAGGATGACGAGCAGCGCCAGAACGATGCCGATTGCGATGGACCGGTTGCGGCGCGCGCGCTTCTGCTTTTCCGTCAGTTCAACAGTTTCCATTGCCGCCTCCATCATGCCGCAAACGCTGTGAAGGCCCGCATCGCCCAATCGTCGATCAGGAACAACGCGAAGATAGCGAAGAGATAGATCAGCGAGTAACCGAACAGCTTCTTGGCCGGAACCATGACGCGATCGTCTTCCGGCATCGTCCAGACCTTGTAGGCATGGCGAATGAACTCGGCGCCAAGCAGCAGCGAAACGGCGGCGTAGACCGGGCCGGCGAAGCCGAGGAAGTACGGCGATACGCCGACGATGGCCGTTGCGACCGCGTACCAGAACATCTGCGTCTTGGTGGATGCCTCGCCCTTGACGTTGGGCATCATCGGAACGCCGGCATCACCATAGTCACGCAGCTTGAACAGCGCGAGAGCCCAGAAGTGCGGCGGCGTCCACAGGAAGATGATCAGGAAGAGCACGACGCTTTCGATCGAGATCGAACCGGTAACGGCGACCCAGCCGATCATGGGCGGGAACGCGCCGGCAGCACCGCCGATGACGATGTTGTGCGGCGTCATGCGCTTCAGCCACATCGTGTAGACGACGGCGTAGAAGAAAATGGTGAAGGCGAGAAGCGCGGAAGCGGCCCAATTGACGAGCAGGCCGAGCGTGATCACCGAGAATATGGACAGGATCAGGCCGAAGCCCAGCGCTTCGCCACCGGTCACCCGGCCATCGGGAATGGGGCGCTTGGCCGTTCGCGTCATCACCGCGTCGATATCGGCATCGTACCACATGTTGAGCGCGCCGGAGGCGCCTGCGCCGACGGCGATGCAGAGCACGGCAACGCCAGCGATGAACGGGTGGATGTCGCCGGGCGCGAGATAAAGGCCGACGAAGGCCGTGAAGATCACGAGCGACATGACCCGCGGCTTCAGGAGATCGAAGAAGTCACGCGCGCTGGCCTCGGACATGCGGACATCGGACCCGCCAACGATTTCAGGCACGGCGACATCATGATCGCTGGTGTAGGCCATTCAACTCAACCTTTCGCGCGGGACGCGCAGATTTCAGTCTTCTCTCAAGTCGGAGACCGCCAAACGATGCTGGCGGTCTCTTGTTCATCAACCCTGGTCGGCTGCCGCTTACTTGATGCGCGGCAGCTGCTCCCACTGGTGGAACGGCGGCGGCGAAGACAGCTGCCATTCAAGTGTCGTTGCACCCTCACCCCATGGATTGTCGCCCGCGATCCGCTTCTTGGCGAAGGCTTCCCAAACGCCATAGAGGAAGATCAGGACGCCGATGGCGGCGATGTACGAACCGTAGGACGAGATCGCGTTCCAGCCTGCAAAGGCATCCGGGTAGTCGATGTAACGGCGCGGCATGCCGGCCAGACCCAGGAAGTGCTGCGGGAAGAACACGAGGTTCACGCCGATGAAGGTGACCCAGAAGTGGGTCTTGGCGACCATGGAATTGTACATGTAGCCGGTCATCTTCGGGAACCAGTAGTACCAGGCTGCGAAGATCGCGAACACGGCGCCGAGCGACAGCACGTAGTGGAAGTGCGCAACGACATAATAGGTGTCGTGGAAGGAGCGATCGAGGCCCGCATTGGCGAGCTGAACGCCCGTGACGCCACCAACCGTGAAGAGGAAGATGAAGCCGATCGCCCACAGCATCGGCGTGCGGAACGAGATCGAACCGCCCCACATCGTCGCGATCCACGAGAAGATCTTCACGCCCGTCGGAACCGCGATGACCATCGTGGCAAAGACGAAATAGCGCTGCGTGTCGAGCGACAGGCCGACCGTATACATGTGGTGTGCCCACACGATGAAGCCGACGGCGCCGATCGCGACCATGGCATAGGCCATGCCGAGATAGCCGAACACCGGCTTGCGCGAGAAGGTCGAAATGATGTGGCTGACGATGCCGAAGGCCGGCAGGATCAGGATGTACACTTCCGGGTGACCGAAGAACCAGAACAGGTGCTGGAAGAGGATCGGATCACCACCGCCCGACGGATCGAAGAACGCCGTGCCGAAGTTGCGGTCCGTCAGAAGCATGGTGATGGCACCAGCGAGAACGGGCAGCGACAGGAGAAGCAGGAAGGCGGTGATCAGAACCGACCAGGCGAAGAGCGGCATCTTGTGCAGCGTCATGCCCGGAGCGCGCATGTTAAAGATCGTGGTGATGAAGTTGATCGCACCGAGGATCGACGAGGCACCGGCAATGTGCAGCGACAGGATCGCGAGATCCATGGCTGGCCCAGGCTGGCCGGATGTCGAGAACGGAGGGTAGATCGTCCAACCACCACCGACACCGTAGGCACCGGCCGGACCTTCGACGAACATCGAAAGCAGCAGCAGGATGAATGCGGGCGGCAGAAGCCAGAACGAGATGTTGTTCATGCGTGGGAACGCCATGTCCGGCGCACCGATCATGATCGGCACCATCCAGTTGGCGAAGCCGCCGATGAGCGCCGGCATGACCATGAAGAAGATCATGATGAGGCCGTGAGCGGTCGTGAACACATTGTACATGTGCTTGCCGCCGTCGAGGGCTGCATCACCCTCGAAGCCGTAGACCATGGCTGCGAGGCCGTGGAAAATCTGGATGCCCGGCTCCTGCAGCTCCATGCGCATGAAGATGGACAGGGCGCCACCGATGATGCCCGCCATGATCGCGAAGATCAGGTAGAGCGTACCGATGTCCTTGTGGTTGGTGGAGAACATCCACCGCTTCACGAAGCCTTGCGGCACGTGATCGTGATGGGCGTCGTGAGCAGCGGTCGAACCGGCCATGAGCCTCGCTCCTAGTTCTTACTGTGCATCGTTTTCGGCAACGTCGACGGACTTTTCAGCCTCGATCGCAGCAATGAGAGCGCGGTTCGCTTCGCCGACATTGGCGGCAGCGGCCGTAGCCCAGGAATTGTACTGCTCTTCGCTCACAACGCGGATCGCGATCGGCATAAAGGCGTGATCCTTACCGCACAGTTCTGAGCACTGGCCGTAATAGAGGCCTTCACGCTCCGCCTTGAACCACGTCTCGTTCAGACGGCCCGGCACGGCGTCCATCTTCACACCGAAAGCCGGCATGGCGAAGGAGTGGAGAACGTCACCGGCCGTGATGAGCAGGCGGACGGTCTGGTTCACCGGCACAACGACTTCGTTGTCGACGGCCAGCAGACGCGGATAAGCGGCAACATCGGTCTTGCCGGCAGCTTCGCGGTCGGCGTCCTGCAGCATGAAGGAATCGAAGACGACTTCCGTCGGCTCGCCACCCTCTTCCGCTTCAGCCTGGTATTCATAGCCCCAGTACCACTGGTAGCCGGTCGCCTTGATCGTCAGCGCGGCTTCTTCCGGCGGATCGTACTGGGCGGAGAGCAGTTGGAAGGACGGAACGGCGATCGCCAGGAGAATCACGACCGGCGCGACGGTCCAGACAACTTCGATCAGCGTGTTGTGGCTGGTGCGCGACGGAACCGGGTTTGCCGATTTACGGAACTTGATGGCGCAATAGGCGAGAAGGCCGAGAACGAGCAGCGTGATCGGCACGATGAACCACAGCGTGTAAATCTCGAACCACGTGATTTCCTGCATGATTCCAGTCGCTGCCGGCTGAAAACGCACCTGCCAGTCGACCGGCTGATCCGCGTTGGCCCCGGTAGCAGAAAGCAGCGAAACCATAGCGGTCAGCGCTGCAAATGAGATGTATCTCACACCCAATCTCCTTGAAGCATGGCCCATTGCAGGCACAATCTTGTACCGAGCCGGACTTTCTTGCCCGCTTAGAACCATAATTTACAGGCTATCGCAACATGCGGAAGGCGCTTCTCATGCGGCATTTTGCACCCGACGCGCCATAGTCTTAAGGTGGGGCGTCCACGCCTGCCTCCCATGTCTCCACTCTTTGTTTATTTGCGTCTAGCTGCACGATTCTGGCCGTTATTGATGGATATGCGGGAAGGCTCCGCCGGCCGGGCTTTCATTTTCGGCCGCGCGCCGTCAAATTCCTGCCTGTGATTCGCCATTTCGAGGTCGCCGATGCTGCCGAGCCCACTGTCTGTCTTCATCCGGAGCGCCACCGCCGGCGCCGCATTCCTGGCCCTGGCCGCACTCCCTCTTTCAGCCCAGGCACAGGATGCCGAGGCTCCGGCCGAAGCGCCGGCGGCAGAAACGCCGGCTGAAGGCGAGCCTGCGCCGGAAGCCCAGACATTGCCGGAGACTCAGCCTTCGCCATCACAGAGCGGCGCCGTTCGCTCCACACATGGTGCCTGGTCGATCGTCTGCGACGAACAGGCTGGCGCGCCCGACGAGCAATGTGCGCTCATGCAGAACGTGATCGCCGAGGACCGCCCGGAAGTCGGTCTTTCGGTCGTCGTGCTGAAGACGGCCGACGATCAGGCCCGCATCCTGCGCGTCCTTGCGCCACTCGGCGTTCTTCTGCCCAACGGCCTCGGTCTCAATGTCGATGGCGAGGATATCGGCCGGGCCTATTTCGTGCGCTGCTTCACCGACGGCTGTTACGCTGAGGTGATTTTGGAAGACGAACTGCTCGAGACCATGGGTAGCGGCACGACCGCGACGTTCATCGTGTTTCAGACGCCGGAAGAAGGCATCGGCATACCGGTCGATCTGGACGGCTTCGAAGCAGGCTTCGCTGCCCTGCCCTGAGGCTGCCTCGGCCGCCACGCGTATTCCAAAGCCGCCTCATGGGCGGCTTTGCCGTTTCTGAGGGTGTGATTCCGCCCGGCCAGGGCCTATATGAGCCGGACCACTTCAAGCGCCCGGGAGCCTCTTCGTGACCGATCAATTGCTCGACAAGTTCGATATCTCCGCAGCCTCGATCGAGCGGATCGTGTCCGACACGCTGCACGGCGCAGACGATGGCGAACTCTTCCTCGAATACCGCCAGTCCGAAGGGCTGCTTTTCGACAATGGCCGTTTGAAGAGCGGTACCTTCAACACCGACCAAGGTTTCGGATTGCGGGCCGTGGCGGGTGAGGCCATCGGGTATGCCCATGCAGGCGAATTGTCCGAGGCTGCGCTCAAGCGTGCAGCCGATGCCGTTTCGGCCGTGACCGTCGGGCATTCTGGCAGCTATGCGGCGGCTCCGCAGCGCACCAATCGCAGCCTTTACGGCGAGGAGAACCCGATCGGCCAGCCCGATTTCGAGCAGAAGGTGAAGCTCCTGCAGGAAATCGATGCCTATGTGCGCGCCAGGGATCCCAGGGTTCGGCAGGTAACCGTGTCACTCGGCGCGAGCTGGCAAGTGGTGGAAATCATCCGCGCCGATGGCGAGCGGCGGCGTGACGTGCGACCGCTGACCCGAGTGAACGTCTCAGTCGTCGTTGGCGATGGCGACCGCCAGGAGAGCGGCAGCTTCGGGATGGGCGGCCGGCACGGCTTTGGCGATTTCGTCGTGGCCGAGAACTGGCGCAGCGGCGCCGACGAAGCTCTTCGCCAGGCTCTCGTCAATCTCGAAGCGCGCCCTGCTCCGGCCGGGACGATGGACGTCGTGCTCGGCAATGGCTGGCCGGGCGTGATGCTGCATGAAGCCGTCGGCCACGGGCTCGAAGGCGACTTCAACCGCAAGAAGACCTCGGCGTTTGCCGGGCTTCTCGGCGAACAGGTCGCCGCCAAAGGCGTCACGGTGGTGGATGACGGGACGATCGGCGAACGCCGCGGCTCGATCACCATCGACGACGAAGGCACGCCGTCCGCCTACAATGTCCTTATCGAGGATGGGAAGCTCGTCGGCTACATGCAGGATCGTCAGAACGCCCGGCTGATGGGCATGAAGCCGACCGGCAATGGTCGTCGCGAAAGCCACAGCCATGCACCGATGCCCCGCATGACGAACACCTATATGCTCGGCGGCCAGCACACGCCGGAAGAAATGATCGCTTCGGTGAAAAAGGGCATCTACGCTGTCTCCTTCGGTGGCGGACAGGTGGACATCACCTCCGGCAAGTTCGTCTTCGGCTGCACCGAGGCTTACATGATCGAGGACGGAAAGATCGGCCACCCCATCAAGGGTGCGATGCTGATCGGCAACGGACCCGACGCGATGAAGCGCATTTCCATGATCGGCAACGATCCCAAGCTCGACACCGGTGTCGGCAATTGCGGCAAGGCGGGCCAGTGGGTGCCCGTGGGCGTCGGCCAGCCACACCTGAAGATGGAGCAGACCACGGTCGGCGGCACCGAAGCCTGACTGGACAACGTCGGCCATGGCGTTTCGCCCCTCCTCCATCGTCATCCTTACCGGCGCCGGCATTTCGGCCGAATCGGGCGTGGCGACTTTCCGCGACAAGGGCGGCATCTGGTCGAGGGTTCGCATCGAGGATGTGGCCACGCCGCAGGCCTTCGCGCGCGATCCTGACCGCGTGCACGATTTCTACAACGAGCGGCGCGCCGGGCTGGACAGTGTCGCGCCCAATGCCGCCCATCTTGCGCTCGCACGGCTGGAGCAGGAATTCACTGGCGATTTCCTGCTGGTCACCCAGAACATCGACGATCTGCATGAGCGCGCGGGCAGCCGGAAGCTGATCCACATGCATGGCGAACTGGCAAAGGCGCTCTGCCTCCACTGCGGGCAGCGCAACGCGTGGCGTGATGAGATGGATACTTTAACGCCATGCCCCACCTGCAGCATGGGCGGCGGAATGCGCCCCGACGTCGTCTGGTTCGGCGAGATGCCCTATGAGATGGACAGGATTTCCAACCGTCTCCAAGCGGCCGACCTTTTCGTGTCGATCGGCACAAGCGGCACCGTCTATCCCGCCGCCGGTTTCGTGGAAGAAGCACGCAGCGCCGGCGCACTGACCGTCGAGCTCAACCTCGAGCCCTCGGCCGGGCATTCGCACTTTCATCGCTCCGAAACCGGAACGGCGTCTATGCTCGTGCCCGCCTTTGTCGACAGTCTGCTTGCGGGAACGATCTTCAACAAAGATTAATGTCCATCCCCTAACACTCGAAGCTGAATGCAGCACGATCGGCGTTGGGGGATCGAGGGCGGCGTGGGGACGACACTCGCCAGACATGGCCTGGGAAAAGCTGCGGTCGCCGTAGCGCTGGAGACGTTTCACCTCGCCTCCCGCGCAGGCATCGGCCGCGCCAGGCGCCCCCGTGCGCTGATTTTCACGCTTCATCATGTGCGCCCGGCTGTACGCGCACCGTTTGCGCCAAACGCGCATCTGGAAGTGACGCCTGAATTTCTCGACGTCGCCTTGTCTTCCCTGATCGCGGACGGCTTCAAGCCGGTGCGCCTGGAAGATCTTCCCGATCACGTGCGGGACGGCAATGCGGGCGACAGTTATTTCGCCTTCACGCTGGACGACGGCTATCGCAACAATCGCGACCACGCGCTTCCCGTCTTCAAACGGCACAACGTGCCTCACACGATCTTCTTGACTCGTGGGTTTGTGGAGCGCACCCATTCCGCCTGGTGGGAAACGGCGGCGACGCTGCTTGGCAACCAGAACTCGCTGACCTTTGATTTCGGCAGCGGGCTGGAGACACTCTCCACGACGACGATCGCGTTGAAGTCACTCGCCTTTGCGCGGCTTGCCGCTGCAATTCGATCCGGCCATCAGGATGAGCGCATTCAGGTGTTAGACATCGTTGCCCGGGATGCCGGGCTCGAGCCTCTGGACTTCATCGAAAGCGAGATCATGGACAGTGCCGAACTGGTGGCTCTCGCTGATTCTGAAGCGCTGGTTTCGCTGGGCGCCCACAGTCTTACCCATCCAAGCCTGGCGCATGTCACGCCGGAGCGCCTGCACGCAGAGCTGAACGGGTCTGCCGATTATATCGGCGAGATCACCGGCAAGCGCCCGGCGACGTTTGCCTATCCCTATGGCAGTGTCTGCGCGGCGGGGCCGCGGGAATTCGCAGCTTCCGGGGAGGCTGGCTTCAAGCTCGCGGTGACAACCCAGCCCGGCGTGATCGACGCTGCCGGACTGACACTTTCACCGTTCAGCCTGCCGCGAATTTCGCTCAACGGCCACTTTCAGCGAGCGCGCTATGTCCGTGCGCTCGCTTCCGGATTGCCTTTCCGCATGATGAAACGCCGCTCAGGGATAGAGGCGTAGGCGATCCCAGGCTGCGCCCTCGTCCTGGCGCGTGAACTTGATGCGGTCGTGCAGGCGAAACGCGCCGTCCTTCCAGAACTCGATCGCGACCGGCTTGATGCGAAAGCCAGACCAGTGAGGTGGGCGCGGGATCGTGTCGTCGCCATAGCGTGCGGTCAGGTCGGCCACTGCCTTTTCCAGGGTCGCCCGGTCGTCCAGCGGTCGCGACTGCGCGGAAGCCCAGGCGCCGATCTGGCTGCCTCGGGGACGCGATGTGTAATAGGCGTCCGCCTCCGCCTCCGTCACGATTTCGACCGGTCCGCGAACGCGAACCTGCCGGCGCAACGACTTCCAGTGGAAGCACATGGCGGCCTTCATGGTCGCCTGGATCTGGGAACCCTTGGCGCTTTCGAAATTGGTGTAGAAAACGAAGCCGCGATCATCGAAGCCCTTGAGCAGAACCATCCGCACATCCGGCAGACCGTCGGTGTCGACCGTCGCCAGTGCCGTCGCCGTCGGATCGTTGACTTCGCTCGCCACGGCTTCTTCCAGCCAGCCCGCGAACAGAGCGATGGGGTCCGTCGCCTCGGTGAAGTTACCTTGAATTAAGGATGTATCGCTCATTGTGGATTCAGATGCGCCTTCCGTTTTCAATTGCGTCGACCATATGGTGCCCATCCTGCACAAGTCCATGACATTGCGCGGCCGTTTCACCCCAGCATGCAGGGCTATGTGCGTCGGCTTCCTGACGCTCGCCCTCAGCGGGTGTATCGGCACGGACATGGACATGGCGCTCGGCGTCGATCACACCGTGACCGGCTCCATCAACAGGCCCGCCGGTCCAATCCCCGGCAGCGACGACGCGGCCCTCATAGCGGCCGTCGCCGATATCGACCTTGCCCGCACGCCGGACGGACCCTTTGCCTGGGCCAATCCCTCCACGGGAACGACAGGCGTCATCGGCTATGTCGCTGAAGAACAGCGCGAGGATGCCACCTGCCGCCGGTTTTCCACGACACGTCGCGACGTGTTCGGACGTCGGCAGTTCCAGGGTCTCGGCTGCAGCAATGACGGCGAACGCTGGCAGATCATCAATCTCTCGCCTGGAACATGAAAAAGTCGGCATAAACCCTCAATTAGCAATCTCTTCCTAGACTGCATGTCGGTCCATGGAAGAATCGGTCATGCGTAATCCGTATTTTATACTCGGCGTTCAGCCCGATGCCGGCAAAGACGAGATCAAGAGCGCCTTCCGGCGGCTCGCCATGGCGTTTCACCCGGACCAGAATCCCGGTGATTTCGGCGCTCAGGAGCGCTTCTCGGAAATCAACGCGGCCTACCAGATCCTCGGCAACCCCGATCGGCGTCGCGAATTCGATGAGGGGCTCATCGATGCGCGCGGACGCAAGCGGCCGGCCAGCGCGGCTGGGAAGCGAACAGCGGACCCCTTTGCCGCATCCGATATCAACCGCCGCCGTCCGGAGCCGCAGGAGCGGCCCGAGGATGTTGCCGAACGCATCTTCGGCGAGACCTTTCAGCAGGCCAAGCCCGCCGCCGACGCTGCACGGGCGGCAGGGCGCGCGACCATCAACGATGCGCCTGGGATCGATGACGTGCCGTTGGACGGTGCGCCTGCTGAGCCGCGCACGGAAAAAGCCAATCCTGCCAAGCCGCAGCGCAGCTGGTCGCTCTTCGATCGCGCTTTGAAGCCGCTTTTCGGCTTGATCACCCCACGCGACGAGACAGGGGCGAGCGACACGCATGTGCGGCTCGAGGTGCCTCTGGCCACGATCATGAATGGTGGCGAGCACGAGGTGCGGCGCAGCGATGGGTCGACGGTTTCCGTCAAGGTGCCGCGCGGCGCTCTCCAGGGCGACATTGTCCGTGTTTCCGGACAGGGCAGCGGGGCGGATGCGGGTTCGCGCGGCGACCTCTGCGTCGCGATCGTTTACGAAAAGGACGCGCGCTTCCGCAGCGAAGGGCGCGATCTGGTTGTGGCAGTGCCGCTAACCCTGGATCAGGCAGTTTTCGGCGCGACGCTAACCGTGGAAAGTCTCGACGGGCCGATGCCGATCAAGGTCGATCCATGGTCGGATTCGGCCGCCAGCATTCGCGTGGCCGGCCGGGGCCTGCCCACCAGCGGCGGTACGCGCGGCGATCTCGTCTGCGAGCTGCGGCTGATGCTGCCGGCCGAAACGGACGAAAAGCTGACCGATCTTCTGCGCATGCAGCGCGGCGCCTGGTTCGTCTGAAGGATGAAAACCGCCCCGGGATAGCGTTCAGCTCTCCCTTGAACCATCGGAAGGCCTGTGCAATAGGCTCTCGCACTTGGAAAGCCGAGGAGAGAGACATGGATCAGGCAACGGGGCTGATGCGCGGCAAGCGCGGCGTCATCATGGGCCTCGCCAACAACCGCTCGATTGCCTGGGGCATTGCGAAGACCTTGGCAGAAAACGGTGCGGAAATCGCACTTACCTACCAGGGCGACGCGCTGCGCAAGCGGGTCGAGCCCCTGGCGGCAGAGCTTGGCGCGATCGTCGCCGGCCATTGCGATGTTGCCGATGAAGAGACGATCGACGCCGTCTTCGCCGAAGTCGAGCGCCAGTGGGGCAAGATCGATTTCGTCGTTCACGCGATCGCTTTTTCCGACAAGGATGAGTTGACCGGCCGCTACCTGGAAACGTCGCGTTCGAACTTTGCGCGCACGATGGATATCTCGGTCTATTCGCTGACTGCAGTGACCAAGCGTGCCGAGAAGATCATGAACGACGGCGGCTCGGTGGTGACACTCACCTATTACGGCGCCGAGAAGGTCATGCCGCACTACAACGTCATGGGTGTCGCCAAGGCCGCGCTCGAGGCGAGCGTGCGCTATCTCGCCGTCGATCTCGGCAATCGCGGCATCCGCGTCAACGCGATTTCGGCCGGCCCGATCAAGACGCTCGCAGCTTCCGGCATTGGCGATTTCCGCTACATTCTCAAGTGGAACGAGTACAATGCTCCACTGAAGCGGACGGTCACGATCGAGGAAGTCGGGCGCTCGGCGCTTTACCTCCTTTCGGACCTTTCGACGGCCGTCACGGGCGAGATCCACCATGTCGACATGGGCTATCACACCGTCGGCATGAAGGCGGTCGATGCGCCGGACATATCCGTCGTCAAGGACTGAGCATCCCCTTCCAAGAGGCCGTGACGTGCTGATTTATGCCATCCGCCACGGCCAGACGGACTGGAATGCCGAAGATCGCTTCCAGGGCGCGCGCGACATTCCGCTAAACGATATCGGGCGCGGTCAGGCCCGCGCGAACGGCCGCCTGCTTGCCCAGGAACTGGGAAGCACGATCACCGAGTTCGATTTCGTGGCAAGCCCGCTTGGGCGGACCCGCGAGACGATGGAGCTGATCCGCGCCGAACTCGGCCTGCCGGTCGCCGACTACCGAACGGACGATCGCATCATCGAGGTCTGTTTCGGCGACTGGGAAACGCGCACGCTCGAGGAACTCTCGCTCGATCAGGCCGACGCCGTCGCACAGCGCGATGCCGACAAATGGCATTTCATTCCGCCCGGAAGTGACGCCGAGAGCTATGAAATCCTCTCTTGGCGCGTGGCATCCTGGCTTGAGACCGTGGACCGGCCGACGATCTGCGTCTGCCATGGTGGGGTCATTCGCTCGCTGTTCAAGCTGGTTGGCCAGTTGCCTGCCGAGGATGCCGTGGTCATGCCGGTGCACCAGGATCGCATCGTGCTCATCAAGGACGGTTCCGCGTCCTGGCTACCCGTGGCCGGTGGTTGACGCTGCGGCACCCGCCCTGCCCCCGTTTGCCATGCGTCCGACGTTTGCGCATGGGCAAGGCTTGCGTTAGATCAGGCTCCGCTTTCACTTGAGATGCACCCAGGCACCCCATGTCGCACAATACTTTCGGCCATCTTTTCCGCGTGACGACCTTCGGCGAAAGCCATGGCGTGGCGCTTGGGTGCGTGGTCGATGGCTGCCCGCCCGGCATCGCCTTCACACTGGCCGAGCTTCAACGCTGGCTCGACAAGCGTAAGCCGGGACAATCGCGTTTCGTGACGCAGCGTCGTGAAGACGACGTGGTGAAGGTTCTCTCCGGGGTGATGCCGCAGGAAGACGGGTTCACCTATGTGACCACCGGCACGCCGATCGCGCTCGTCATCGAGAACACCGACCAGCGGTCCAAGGACTACTCCGAGATTTCGCGGCAGTATCGGCCCGGCCATGCCGATTACACCTATGACGTCAAATACGGCGTGCGCGACTATCGCGGCGGCGGGCGCTCGTCGGCGCGCGAAACCGCGGCGCGCGTGGCGGCCGGCGGCATCGCCCGCAAGGTGCTTCCCGGTGTGAAATTCCGCGGCGCGCTCGTGCAGATCGGCGATCGCCCGATCAACCGGCGCAACTGGGACTGGGATAGCGTCGACACCAACCCGTTCTTCGCGCCCGATCCGGAGATCGTGCCGGTGTGGGAAGACTATCTCGATGAGGTGCGCAAGGCCGGTTCTTCGGTGGGTGCCATCATCGAAGTGGTGGCGGAAGGCGTACCTGCAGGTCTTGGGGCACCGATCTACGCCAAGCTCGACCAGGACATTTGCGCCGGGCTGATGTCGATCAACGCCGTCAAGGGCGTGGAAATCGGCAACGGTTTTCTGGCAGCGACGATCCGCGGCGAAGACAATGCCGACGAAATGCGCATCGGCCCCGATGGCAAGCCGATCTTCCTCTCCAATCATGCCGGCGGCATTCTGGGAGGCATTTCCACAGGCCAGCCGATCGTTGCGCGCTTCGCCGTGAAGCCGACGTCGTCGATTTTGAACGAGCGCCGCAGCATCGATGCCGACGGAAACGAAGTCGATATCCGCACCAAGGGTCGCCATGACCCGTGCGTCGGCATCCGCGCCGTTCCGATCGGAGAGGCCATGCTCGCCTGCACGATCGCCGATCACTATCTCAGGGACCGAGGGCAGACCGGCCGGTCGAGACTTGCCGACGACGACTGAAGCCCCTCCGCCACACGAGTTGCGTCCATACGCTTGCTAGGAACACGTCATGCCATACGACCAGAAACGCGTTGTCGAAGCTCTGCGGGCCTTCGAAGCCGGTGAAATCGTCGTCGTCACCGACGATGACGGGCGCGAAAACGAAGGCGACCTGATCGTCGCTGCCGTTCATTGCACGCCCGAGAAAATGGCTTTCATCGTGCGCCACACGTCCGGCATCGTCTGCACGCCGATGACACGCGAAGACGCCAAGCGCTTCAATCTCGGCCCGATGGTTGCCGAAAACGATGCGCCGCACACGACGGCCTTCACCGTCTCGGTGGACTACAAGCACGGCACGACGACGGGGATCTCGGCCGACGACCGGACGCTGACGGCACGCAACCTTGCCAATCCCAATGCCGGTGCGGTCGATTTCGTGCGGCCGGGCCACATTTTCCCGCTCGTTGCACGCGAGGGCGGCGTCTTGATGCGCTCCGGCCACACGGAAGCGGCGGTGGACCTCTGCAAGCTGGCCAATCTGCCGCCCGTCGGTGTCATTTGCGAACTCGTCAACGACGACGGCACGGTGATGCGCGGACCGCAGGTTGCAGCCTTTGCCGACGCCAACGGCCTCAAGCAGGTTTCCGTCGCCGACCTGATCGCCTATCGGCAGCGCAAGGAAACGCTGGTCAAGCAGAACGCCACCTTCCCGATCGAGACGCCGCACGGGCGCGCTGTCGCGCATTCCTATTCCCTCCCTTGGGACCCGATGCATCATCTCGCCATCGTTTTCGGCGACATTCGTGACGGCGAGGACGTGCCAGTGCGGCTCCAGGTCGGGTCGGTGCAGGATGTGTTCGGCACGCCTCGCCCGATCGATGCCTATATGCAGCGTATCGCGGCCCACGGGCGCGGCGTGATCGTCTATCTTCGTGAGGGCTCCGTCGGCGTTGGCCAGCAGAATGCGGGACGCGCAGCGCTCGGCACCGAAGAACATGACGAGGCTAAAGCCCGCGAGAACGAATGGCTGGAAATCGGCCTTGGCGCTCAGATCCTGAAGGACCTCGGCATCACGTCGATCCGCCTGCTCGCCTCGCGCGAACGGCATTATGT
Source organism: Georhizobium profundi (assembly GCF_003952725.1). NCBI lineage: Bacteria > Pseudomonadati > Pseudomonadota > Alphaproteobacteria > Hyphomicrobiales > Rhizobiaceae > Georhizobium > Georhizobium profundi. The sequence goes on from NZ_CP032509.1 coordinate 3,573,567, forward strand.
TGGGCTGGAAGGCTTTGGCATCGCCATCACCGAAACCGAAATCTGCTCTTGATCACACTCCGGGGAAGCGCGTCATGACGACCAAGCTTTATACGAGCCCGATCTTTCTGGAGCATCTGGTGCCCGCCGGGCATCCCGAGCGCCCGGATCGCCTGCGGGCCGTGGCCGCTGCTCTGGAGCATGAGAACTTCGATGCGCTCGTCCGGGTCGAAGCTCCGCTGGCGCCGGAAGAAGCGGTGTTGCTTGCTCATCCCGAGACCTATCTGAACCGCGTTCGCGGCAGCATCCCCGAAGAAGGCATGACGCAGATCGACGCCGACACGCATGCCAGCCCGCGCAGCCTGGAAGCCGCGCTGACGGCAGTCGGCGCCGCAATGGCCGCCGTCGACGACGTTTTCACCAACAAGGCCGACAACGTCTTCGTCGCGTCTCGCCCGCCCGGCCACCACGCCGAAGCGGACAAGGCAATGGGTTTCTGCCTGTTCAACAATGCCGCCATCGCCGCCCGCCATGCCCAGCGCAAATATGGCTGCGACCGCGTCGCGATCATCGACTGGGACGTCCACCACGGCAACGGCACTCAGGACATCTTCTGGAGCGACCCGTCGGTGCTCTATCTCTCGACGCACCAGATGCCGCTGTATCCCGGCACCGGCGCAGTCGGGGAGACGGGCACAAAGGGCAACATCGTCAACGCGCCACTGTCGCCCAACACGGGTGGCGATCATTTCCGCGAGGCGTTCAAGTCGCGCATCCTGCCGGCGATCGAGGATGCAATGCCCGATCTGATCATCATCTCGGCCGGATTCGACGCGCATCACCGCGATCCGTTGGCGCAGATCAATCTGGTCGCCGACGATTTCGACTGGGCCACTGCAAAACTCATGGAGATTGCCGAACGCCACACCGGCCACCGCATCGTCAGCCTGCTCGAGGGTGGCTATGATCTGGTGGGGCTGGCCGAGTCGGCCGCAACCCATGTCCAGAGACTGATGAGAGGATGACCATGAACGCGCAACCGGATGCCATCGCCGAGATCGCGGGATTGAGCTTCGAGCAGGCTCTGGCCGAACTGGAGCGCATCGTATCGGATCTGGAGCGGGGCGATGTGCCGCTCGATCGCTCGATCGCCATCTATGAGCGTGGCGAAGCCCTCAAGAAGCATTGCGAAACGCTGCTGAAAGCCGCCGAAGATCGCGTCGAGAAAATCCGGCTCGACCGGAACGGCAAGCCGACGGGCGTCGAGCCGCTGGACGACGCCTAAGCTTTGAAACCTGTTGCTGGCATAGTTCGTTAGGAGGCTTCGGCCAGCATTCCGCCAATTCTTGAAAGATCGATCTGTTCAAGTGGCTGCGGGCGAGCGATCGCGTAGCCCTGGAAGCGATCACAGCCAGCAGCCTTGGCCAGCTGGAAGTCCTCGTCCGTCTCGACACCTTCGGCCACGACCGAGATGCCCTGGATGCGGCCCACTTCCGTCAGTGCCGAGACCAGCACCTGCGCGAGCCTGTCCTTCCCAAGATTGCTGATATAGCTGCGATCGATCTTGATGACGTCGATCGGCAAAGTTTTCAGATAGTTGAAGCCACAATGTCCGGTGCCGAAATCGTCGAGCGCCAGGCGAATGCCCATGGCGCGCAATTTGTTCAGCCTGCGCAGCACATCGGGCGTTGCGTCGGTCGCTGCCGTTTCGGTGATTTCATAGACGATGCGCTGCGGGGCGCAGCCTGTCTGTTGGAGAACGCGCTCGGTCATGGCCACCAGATTGTCGCGCTTCAATTGCTCGCCCGAGACATTGATGCTCACATTCAGGTGCCCGAGCCGAGCCAGATCCTGACAGGCGCGGGTAAAGACCCACTCGCCCAGGAGATCGATCAATGTCGATGATTCCGCCACCGGAATGAATTCGATCGGAGGAATAAGGCCGCGCACGGGATGGCGCCAGCGCACCAAGGCTTCGAAGCCTTTCACCTGCTTTTGAGCATCGACCACGGGCTGGTAGTGCAATTCGAGATGGTCGAGATAGATCGCTGCTCGCAGTTCGCGCTGGAGATACCGAACGCGGCGGCGATCCTGCAGCATGGACTCCTCGAACGTCGTCGCGCGCCCGCGTCCTGCCGATTTGCTCGCGTAAAGCGCCAGGTCTGCATTCTGGAAAAGTCCGCTTGCATCATGGGCACGATCAATCGACGTGGCAGTGCCGATCGAAACGCTGAGGGCGATGTCGTGCCCTGCGTGCCTGAAGGGTTTTGCGACCAGTTGCAGCAGAAGCGCCGTCTGGCGCGCGATTTCGGCCTCGGAGGTGCCAAAGAAGAGGATCGCGAATTCGTCTCCGCCCAGCCGCCCGACTTGGCCCGTCTTGAACTGATGGCGAAGGCAATTGCTGAGATGAACAAGCGCTGCATCGCCCGCCGGATGTCCGAGCGTGTCGTTGAGCTGCTTGAAATGATCGATGTCGATCAGCATCAGCGTGACGGGCACATCGGTCCTGCGAACGGCCTGATCGAGACATTCCATAAAATGTCGGCGCGCCAGGGCGCCGGTCATGACATCGCTTTCCATCATGCGCTGCCGCTCGCCATCGGCGATGTGGGCGTGCTCAAGCTTTCGGTAGACACCGCGCCTGGCATGATGGAGCGTGAACATGGAAAACCCGACTGCCGCCATCGCAGCTGCGGATGTCGCGACGATGGAACCTGTGGCATCCGCTGACAGGGCGATGGCGGATGTGGCCGTCAGCGCCCCCACAAGCGAACATTGCGACACCAGATAGGATCGACGGCTCTGGCGTTGGATCGTTGCTATCAGTCCCATTGCGTCGGTCAGGCCCCGTTTAACTCAGCCTGTTCCTGCCTATCGCCCAGATGTTAAGGCACGGTTGAAATTCAGTATTTCCGCAAAGGCCAACCGATGGAGCCTGGCGGCGAGCGTCTGTCAGCTCGCCTGCTTGCCCGTCCGTTCGACCTCTTTCGACATGGCTTCCCGCACATTTCATGCCGGCCGGGGGTGCAAGTTTCGCCTTGCCTCGCCATATCTGGTGATACATCGCCCGGGTGTCCAAAGGACACATCCATAGGGCGCAGGCGGAATTCATCCCTTTGCCACAGCGGCGACATTGGATAGGAACAACCTTTACCCGATCGGTCGCGGCGAGACGGACCGAAACGACAACACCGGACACGGCCCAAAAGAAGCCGTGCGGAACGAGGCCAGCGTGACGCAACTTCCCCACACCGCGAAACCGGAAACTCCGCTGCTTGACCGCGTGACGTGGCCAGCGGACCTCAAGGCGATCGACGATCGGCAGATGCCGCAGCTTGCCAAGGAGCTGCGCGCCGAAATGGTCGATGCCGTTTCGGTCACGGGGGGACATCTCGGTGCCGGCTTGGGCGTGGTGGAGCTGACCCTTGCCATCCACAAGGTGTTCGACACGCCGGAAGACCGGCTGATCTTCGATGTCGGCCACCAGTGCTATCCGCACAAGATCATCACAGGCCGGCGTGACCGCATCCGCACGCTGCGCCAGGAAGACGGACTGTCCGGATTCACCAAGCGGGACGAAAGCGTCTATGACCCCTTCGGGGCCGCACACTCCTCGACGTCCATTTCCGCCGGCCTCGGCATGGCGGTCGCCAGCGACCTGACGGGCAAGAAGCGGCACGTCATCGCCGTCATCGGCGACGGCGCGCTGTCAGCCGGCATGGCCTATGAGGCGCTGAACAATGCCGGCGCACTCGATGCGCGGCTCATCGTCATCCTCAACGACAACGACATGTCGATCGCGCCGCCGACGGGCGCCATGAGCGCCTATCTGGCGCGGCTCGCGTCCGGCCGGACCTATATGGGCATCCGCGAGTTCGGCAAGAAGCTGACGGCCTATCTCGGCCGATCGGTCGACCGCGCCATTACGCGCGCCGTCGAGCACGCCCGCGGCTACGTGACCGGTGGGACGCTGTTCGAGGAGATGGGCTTTTATCACATCGGGCCGATCGACGGTCATTCCTTCGACCACCTGCTGCCTGTCCTGCGCAACGTGCGCGACAACGGGCGCGGGCCGGTGCTCATCCACGTCGTCACCCAGAAAGGCAAAGGCTACCCGCCGGCCGAGGCCGCTGCCGACAAGTATCACGGTGTTTCCAAGTTCGACGTAATCACCGGCACCCAGGCGAAGGCCAAGCCAAATGCACCGAGCTACACGAACGTCTTTGCCGACGCTCTGATCGGCGAAGCACGTCAGGACGACCGCATTGTCGCGGTGACCGCTGCCATGCCGGACGGGACAGGCCTTGGCAAATTCGCCAAGGAATTTGCGGCACGCACCTTCGATGTCGGGATTGCGGAGCAGCATGCCGTCACCTTCGCCGCCGGTATGGCCACCGAGGGGCTGAAGCCGTTCGTGGCGATTTACTCGACCTTCCTGCAGCGCGGCTACGACCAGGTCGTGCACGACGTGGCCATCCAGAACCTGCCCGTCCGCTTCGCCATCGATCGCGCCGGCTTTGTCGGTGCCGATGGCGCAACACATGCGGGTTCGTTCGACACCACCTATCTGGCCACCCTGCCGGGCTTCGTCGTCATGGCGCCAGCGGATGAAGCCGAGCTCAAGCACATGGTGCGCACTGCTGCCGCCTATGACGATGGCCCGATCGCGTTCCGCTATCCACGCGGCGAAGGTGTGGGCATCGAGATGCCGGAGCGCGGCGAGATTCTGCCGATCGGCAAGGGTCGCATCGTCAAGCAGGGCACGAAGGTCGCGCTTCTCTCATTCGGCACACGGCTTGCCGATGCGCTGCTTGCGGCGGAAGACCTCGATGCGGCAGGCTTGTCGACAACGGTTGCCGATGCCCGTTTCTGCAAGCCGCTGGACGAAGCGATGATCGCGGAACTCGCAGCCACGCACGAGGTGCTGATCACGATCGAGGAGGGCGCAGTCGGCGGCTTCGGCTCGCATGTGCTGCACTATCTCTCGAACGAGGGCCTGCTCGACAATGGGCTGAAGGTGCGCTCGCTCGTGATGCCCGACATCTTCATGGACCAGGCGAAGCCCGAAATCATGGTCGCCAAGGCCGGCCTCGACCGCAAGGGCATCGTGGACACGGTTTTCCGGGCCCTCGAACAGCACGGCGTCGAGCTTCCGGCAAAGGCCTGAACGGCCCTACCAGACAGTGCGATCAGGCTTTGCGGCCATCGATGCGAAAGGCGAGGCTGGAAACGGCGCCGCCATCATTGTGATAGCTGAACTGGCCGCCGATCTGCTGAGCCAGGGATACCACGATGCGCATGCCGAGATTGCGCGACGTGTCCGGCTTGAACGCCTCCGGCCAGCCGGGGCCGTCGTCGCTGACCCGCAGCAGGTACGAGCCCGACGCGGCATCGACTTCCGACAATTCAACGTCGATGCGGCCTTGGCGCTTGTCTGCGAATGCGTGCTCGATGGAATTCGAGATCAGCTCCGTCGCGATGAGGCCGAGCGGAACCGCCATATCTGACGAGACGTCGATCGCAGCCACGTCGGCATGATAGGTGACATGGCGTGCATCCATCGCTTCGAGGATGTCCGGTCCGAGCGCCTTGAGATAGGCTGGAAAATCGAGGGTCTGGTGGGCGGGATCATAAAGATCGCGCTGCATGCGAGCGACGAGATTGACCCGCGTCGCGGCCTGGGCAAGCGCGGTTGCAGCTTCACCTTCGGGCAACGCACGCTTCTGCGCATTCAACAGCGCGCTGACGACGGCGAGGTTGTTGGAAACGCGGTGCTGCATTTCCTTGAAGAGAACATCGCGCTCTTCCGCATGGCGGTGCGACACCATTTGCTCGCGCTTCAATCGATCGAGCGCCACATGCATCCAGTGGATCAAGAGCACATCAACGGTGACGATGGCCACGAAGAAGGCGAGTGCGACGATCGCCGGTCCGTTGAGCTCGAAGGACCCTGCAGGAGCGATGAAGAAGTACCAGGCCGCAAAAAACGATGCGATGCCGACAGCAATGCCGGGTGCAAGCCCCACGAAGAACGTCGTGAGAATCACCGCAGGAAAAAACGTCAGATACGGAAAACCCGGGGGAAGCCGCGCGTCGAGCCAAAGCCGTGCGGCCAGTGCGAGGGCGAATGCGACGATGGCGAACAACCAACGCTTTGCCGGGCTCGCCCGAAGAGTCTGGGTGCGATCGAGCATACGTTGGACGGAACTGATAGAAGCCTGCTGCACGAATCCCACGCCGAACTACGCGCGGAGGCGCGACCTTCTTTGGCCGCACCAAACCAGAATTCGCGCGAAAAGCAATGGCACTGTCACAAGACTTAGACATATTTTCGATCACTAAAAAAGAACACACTAAGCTGACGGCCTGTTCTCATTTCAGCGACAGTGCTTGTCTTGCGCACGACCAACGCGCATAGCCACCGCATGACAAAACACTACCTCCAGAATGCCGACAGTGCTACGCCAGGCGAGGCCTTCGCCACCGAACGGCTGGATCGCGTACTGGTCGATCGCGGGCTGTATGATACGCGCTCGCGCGCCCGTGATGCGATCGTGCGCGGCACGGTCGCGGTGAATGGCGCGGTCGTGCGCAAGCCCGGTTACCCGACCGCTGCCGCAGATGCGCTGTCGATTGCAGACGATGCGAGCACCTATGTCTCGCGCGCGGCACTCAAGCTCGTGGCCGGGCTCGATGCCTTCAACCTCGATCCCACCGGTCGCACCGCCCTCGACATCGGTGCGTCGACGGGCGGATTCACGCAGGTGCTTCTCGAACGCGGTGCTGCCCATGTCGTTGCCGTCGATGTGGGACGCGGCCAATTGCACCCTTCGCTTGAAGCGCACCACGCCGTCACGTCTTTCGAAGGCCTGAATGCGCGCAATCTCACGCCCGAGCAGATCGGGTATCCAAAGATCGACTGCATCGTCAGCGATGTGAGCTTCATCTCGCTCAAGCTTGCCCTGCCGCCGGCCCTGGCGCTCGCCTCGCCCGGTTCATTTTGCGTGCTTCTCGTCAAACCGCAGTTCGAGGCCGGCCGCGATGCGATCGGAAAAGGTGGGCTGTTGAGGGATCCGGCGCAGGGGATCGAGATCGCGCGGGATCTGGAGCGGTGGCTCGGTACGCAAGCGGGTTGGCGTGCTATCGGCTTCGTGCCATCGCCGATCGCAGGCGGCGACGGCAATCAGGAATATCTGCTGACTGGAGAAAAGACATGAGCGCCGAAACCGTCGACATTCGCGAACTCGGTGCTCAAGGCGATGGCGTGGCGCACACCGAAACCGGCCCCGTCTTCGTGCCGTTTACCTTGCCGGGCGAAACCGTCTCAATCGCGCGCGAGAAAGCCAAGGCGACATTGATGGCGGTGAAGAGCGCCTCGCCTCTGCGGGTGGAGCCGCCCTGCCCGCATTTCGGGCCGGATGGTGAAGGCGGTGCCTGCGGTGGGTGCTCCCTGCAGCATTACGACATGGCCGCCTATCGCGACTGGAAGGCCGATCTGGTCCGCCAGGCGCTTGCCGAGCAGAAGATCGACATTCCACTCGAGCCACTGATTGCGGCGCAGCCGGGCGAACGCAGGCGCCTTGTTCTGACGGGCCTGCGCACTGACCGATCGGTCATCCTCGGCTTTGCGGCCGCCCGCTCCCACCAGATCGTGCCGATCCGCGTCTGCCCCATTGCCGTGCCCGCCATATCGCAGAGACTGGATACGATCCGGCGTGTCGCGACGGCGGTTGCAACCGGTACCGCTGCCTTTCGGGTGAGCGTGCTCGCCACCGTCTCCGGGCTCGACATCGCCATTACCGCTCCCATGAAGCTTCAGGATCGACGCCGGCTACTGGCCATCGAGACGATATTGGGCCTGAGCGAAATCGCCCGGGTCACCGTCGACGGCGAGGTTCTCGTGGAGCCGCGTCGGCCGATCATCCAATTCGGCAAGGCATCCGTCACACCGGTGCCCGGCGGGTTCGTGCAGGCAAGCGCGATCGCGGAAGGCCACATGGCGCAGATCGTTTCGGCGCATCTGAAGCCTTCGAAGCGGATCGCCGATCTCTTCGCCGGCAGCGGCACGTTTGCGCTCAGATTGGCAGAATCCGCGCCCGTCCACGCGGTGGAGAACGACAAGCTCGCTTTGGCGGCACTGGATGCGGCTGCGCGTGCGACGCAGGGGCTTCGTCCCGTGACGCACCAGAAGCAGGATCTCTTCCGCAGCCCGCTGATGGGTATGGACCTGAAGCCCTTCGACGGCCTCGTCTTCGATCCGCCGCGTGCCGGTGCCGAAGCTCAGTCGCGCGAACTCGCGCGTTCGTCGATCCGTCGGATCGCAGCGGTGTCCTGCAATCCCACGACGCTGGCGCGGGATCTCCGATTCCTCATCGACGGCGGTTACAAGCTGCTCTCCGTGCAGCCGATCGACCAGTTTCTCTGGTCGCCCCATGTGGAAGCCGTCGCCCTGCTGGAGCGCAAGGGCTGAACCGGCCGGGCTGGGGCGCTACTTCTTTCGGCTCATGAACGCCTCGAAAGCGGCGCGCGCTTCGGCGGACTTCAACTGAGCCTTGAAATGCTCGGCCTCGGCATCGATTCGCTCCAGCACCTGCTGCTCGGACCCACGGATCAGATCACGCGCGATGGCGAGTGCCTGGGGAGGCTTTGCGGCGATGTCGCGGGCCAGCGACAATGCCTCGGCTTCCAGAGCGTCCGGCGGTACGACGCGCCATACGAAACCCGCCTCGCGCGCCTCCTCCGCCGAGAACGGAAGTCCGGCGGCGAGCATGGCGAAAGCGCGCTGATGGCCTGCGATGTTGGGCAGAAGCAGCGTGCTTGCTGCTTCCGGAACGATGGCGAGATCGGTGAAGGGCGTGCGGAATAGTGACCGATCGGAGGCGATCGTCATGTCGCAGTGGAAGGTCAGCGTCGTGCCGACACCGATCGCCAGCCCATCGACGCCGGCAAGCAGCGGCTTGCGGGTGGTCGCAAGCGTCTTCAGGAAATCGATGACTTCAGCGCCAAGCGATCCTCCCATAGCGAAGGCAAGGAAGTCCTGCATGTCGTTGCCAGCCGAGAAGGCGCCGGGCGCGCCGAGAAAAAGATGTGCCCGCACATCTGGATCGGCATCGCCTTGCCGCAGCGCATCGGTCATGGCCGCATACATGGTTCGGGTCAGCGCGTTCTTCTTCTCCGGGCGGTTCATGCGGATGATCTGCACGCCGGGTGCACTCTCGGGCCGCTGGATCAGGATCGTGTCGTCGCTCATGCTGTCTGTCCTCATGCCGCCGTCAGGGCGCCGCGCGCCGCGATCAGACTTCCGGCACCTTCGATGACGCTGATCTTCAAGGCTGCGGTTTCGTTCAACAGGTTTTCTGCAGCGAAGCGGCAGAGCGCGACGCGCGCATCCTCGTCCGATGCCAGAGCGCCCTTGGCGAGATAAACCCCGCCAGCGGCAAGCCCGAAGAGGCGCAGATAGGGTTGTGCGCTTGCCAAGGCCTCCTGTTGGCGGCCGGCCTGGATGGCTTCGCCAAGCCAGGTCGTTGCGGCTTCGAGATCGTCGATCGCGCGGGACAACCGTTCGCCGGTGGTGCCCAGACCCTCGCGGTTGGACACCGTCACGGCATTCGCAATGTCGCGCAGTTCCGCAATGTAGCCGGCGACCTGCTGGCCACCCGAAAGCGGCAGCTTGCGCATGACAAGGTCGATCGCCTGAATACCGTTCGTGCCTTCGTAGATCGGCGCGATGCGGGCATCGCGCATGTAACGGGCAGCACCGGTCTCTTCCACAAATCCCATGCCGCCGTGCACCTGCACGCCGATCGAGGCGACCTGGCAGCCGACATCGGTCGAAAAGGCCTTGGCCACGGGGGTGAGCAGATTGGCGCGCTCCTGCCAGTGGCGCGCATCGTCGCCGTCCGCAGCATGCGCGTGATCGATCGCATGGGCGCAGGCGTGGCAGATGGCGCGGGCGGCCTGCGTCAGCGCCTTCATGGTCAGAAGGTCGCGCTGGACGTCCGGGTGCTCGATGATCGGGCTCATGCCTTCGCCGGTGTCGCCCGGTGCCTTGCCCTGGCGGCGCTCCATCGCGTAGGCTAGCGCCTTCTGATAGGCGGCGTCCGCCACGGCTACGCCCTGCACGCCCACATTGAGGCGAGCGTTGTTCATCATCGTGAACATGCAGGCAAGGCCTCGATTTTCCTCGCCGATCAGCCAGCCGATCGCACCGGCTTCGTCGCCATGCTTTCCGTCGCCATAGATCATCGTGCAGGTGGGCGAGCCGTGGATGCCAAGCTTGTGCTCGATGCCGTTGCAGAAGACATCATTGCGCACGCAGGGAGCGCCGTTTTCATCCAGCAGGAACTTCGGCACCAGGAAGAGCGATATGCCGCGCGTACCGGCCGGCGCATCGGGAAGGCGCGCCAGCACCAGATGGATGATGTTGTCGGTGAGATCGTGCTCGCCGAAGGTGATGTAGATCTTCTGGCCGAAGATGCGGTAGCTGCCATCGTCGCGGCGTTCCGCGCGTGCCTTGAGCGCATTGAGATCGGAGCCGGCCTGCGGCTCAGTCAGGTTCATCGTGCCCATCCACTCGCCGGAGACGAGCTTGGCGAGATAGTGGTCCTTCAGTTCCTGCGACCCGTGCTTGTCCAGCGCCTCGACCGCGCCGACCGTCAGAAGCGGGCCGAGGCCGAAGGCCATGTTCGCGGCAGCCCACATTTCGGATGCCGCGACGGACAGCATGGTCGGCAGTTGCTGGCCGCCATAGGCCTCGGGGCCGGAGAGCGCGTTCCAACCGCCCTCGATCCAGCGGTGATAGACGTCTTTCCAGCCGGGAGGCATGGTGACGACGCCATCCTTCAAAGGCGTGCCGTGCTTGTCGCCGATTTCGGCGGTCGGGGCCAGTTGGTCGGTCGCAAAGCGGCCCGCCTCTTCCAGGATCGCGTCGACGAGATCTTCGGAAAGATCGCCGAGACGTTCCTCGTCCAGCGCCTCTTTCAGACCTGCCACATGCTTCAGCGAAAATGCGATTTCGGAAACGGGTGCGCGGTACATGACACTCTCCCTTGTCATAGCCGGCCCCTGTCATAGCCGGGAACATCGATCAATTGCGACCCTGCTCGTCATCTAGTTTCAGACGGCCGAGACGCGCTTTCTGCTTTTTACGTAAAGGTAAGAGATACGGCAAGGGATGTTGTCTTTGCGCAATGATGCTGTATGGCCATCGCATGGAACGACCTCGGCTTCGGAAACGGTGCTTTCCCGAGCCTTTCATGCGGACCGGCGGACGCGCGGAGCTTCAATTGGCCGACATTCTTTCCATTGCGGATGCACCGGAACGCGCCATCGACGCGGCCTGCTCGGTGCTTGCGCGCGGCGATCTGCTCGGCCTGCCGACAGAAACCGTCTACGGGCTTGCCGCCGATGCCACCAATGGCGAGGCGGTTGCTCGCATCTACGCCGCCAAGGGTCGGCCGCGGTTCAATCCGCTGATCTGCCATATGAGCGACCGCGGCATGGCCGAGGCGCATGTGCGCTTCGAGCCGCTTGCGGAGAAACTCGCCGATGCCTTCTGGCCGGGACCGCTGACCCTTGTCCTGCCGCGTCTTAAACGATCGCCCGTGGCCTCGCTGGTCACCGCAGGGCTCGACACATTGGCGGTGCGGGTCCCGCGTGGGATCGCCGGCGACATCATCCGGAGATTCGGCAGGCCGATCGCAGCGCCAAGCGCCAACCGCTCGGGCCGCATCAGCCCGACACGCGCGGAGCATGTCGCCCACGATCTCGGTGATGCCGTGTCGCTCGTTCTCGATGCCGGCCCCTGCGCCGTCGGGCTGGAGTCGACGATCGTGAAGGTCGAAAGCGGCCGCGCGATCCTGTTGCGCCCCGGCGGTCTGTCGCGTGACGAGATCGAGGCGGTCACCGGACATTCCTTGCTTCGCCATGAGACCCCGGGCGTGCTGGAGGCCCCGGGCATGATGGCCTCGCATTACGCGCCGGATGCGCCGGTTCGGTTGAACGTGACTTCGGTCGCGCCTTCGGAAGTGCTGATCGATTTTGCCGACCAGCCCATTATCGGCAAGGAACAGGCCCGCGCTGTCATCGATCTCAGCCCGTCCGGGCGCCTTACGGAAGCGGCAGCGCAGTTGTTCGATGCGATGCAGCGTGCGGACCGGCTCGGCGGCTCGGCGATCGTCTTCGCGCCGATCCCGACCACCGGTCTTGGGGAAGCCATCAATGATCGGCTGCAGCGCGCTGCCGCACCGCGTGGCGTCGAGCCTCAAGCCGGTACCCAATTCGGTTGATTTGCCCTAGATCGTCTGAGATGAGCGTATCCCCTTCCCTCTCCGCATCCCTCATCGAACGCTTTGCTGCCATCGTGGGGACCGGCAACGCGTTGACCGAGCCCTCGGACACGCAAGGCTTCACCCAAGAGCATCGCGATCTCTATCACGCCTCGACCCCGCTCGTGCTGCGACCCGGGACGACGCAGGAGGTCGCCAAGATCCTGAAGCTTGCGACCGAAACCGGGACCGCGATCATCCCCCAGGGCGGCAACACGGGGCTCACCGGCGGCCAGGTGCCGCTGGCGGATGGTCCACCGGCCATCATCCTTTCGCTCACCCGCATGAACCGGATCCTCGACATCGACGCTGTCGGTGGCACGATGACGGTGGAAGCGGGCGTCGTTTTGCAGACGATCCAGGAAGCGGCAGAAAAGGTGGGCAAGCTTTTCCCGCTTTCGCTCGGAGCAGAAGGCTCCTGCCAGATCGGCGGCAACCTCTCCACCAATGCCGGCGGCACGGCGGTGCTTGCCTATGGCAATACGCGCCAGCTTTGCCTGGGGCTCGAGGTGGTGCTGCCGACCGGCGAAGTCTGGACGGCGCTGCGCAAGCTGAAGAAGGACAACACCGGCTACGATCTGCGCGATCTCTTCATCGGCGCGGAGGGGACGCTCGGCGTGATCACCGCGGCTGTTTTGAAGCTCTTTCCCATGCCTGCCGGCCGGCAGGTCGCGATCGCTGGGATGAAATCGCCTGAGGGGGCACTTGAACTCTTCCGCCGGGCCGAGGCGCTTGCCGGGGGCGGGCTGACGGCATTCGAACTGATGGCGCGCATCGGCGTCGAATTTACAGCCCGGCACATCGATGGCGTTCGCGATCCTTTTGCTGAGCCTCATGGCTGGTACGCGCTGATCGAGATCTCGTCGAACCTCTCCGAGGAGGCCGCGCGGGATCAGATGGAGCATCTCTTAAGTGCGGCGCTTGAAGACGGCATCGCCGAAGACGCGGTTCTGGCGCAAAACGAGACACAGGCGCGCGACTTCTGGCACATGCGCGAAGCGCTCTCTTGGGCGCAGAAGCCCGAGGGCGGATCGATCAAGCACGACATCTCCGTGCCTGTCGCCGCCATTCCCACGTTCCTCGCGCAGGCCGAGCCGCTCGTGCAGGAAGTGGTGCCCGGCGCGCGGATCGTCGCCTTCGGCCATCTCGGCGATGGCAACATTCACTACAATATCTCCCAGCCGGTCGGCGCCGACCGTGAGGCCTTTCTGGCCCACTGGGACGCGGTCAGCGCGAAGGTTCACGCTCTGGCGCTTTCCTTCGGCGGGTCGATCTCCGCCGAGCACGGCATCGGCCAGATGAAGCGGGACGAACTCGCCGCCATCCGCGCGCCCATCGAGATCGACCTCATGCAGCGCATCAAGGCGGCCTTCGATCCGGCCGGCATCATGAATCCCGGAAAGGTACTGCGGACGCGCTGAGCTTCCGATTTGGTAACCATCGGAAAGGTCAAGGTTTTTTAACTGCGATTTTTAAGCGGGCCGGAACCCCGGCACCCTAAAGTCAGACACAACAGAGAGCGCGACCAAGCGCTCCGGCGGGAAGACCGGAAAACCGGCTCTCGAGAGTGTCAACAAGGGTGTGGTCAATGTCGAACACGGTTCTGAAGTCGCTAAGCAAGCCCGTCTGGGCAGGTCACGAACTCCGGCTGGATCCCGGCCATCTGCCGCAGCACGTCACTTACTGCGCGCGCAGCCAGACCGAAGCCGTCACGATCACGATCGACAAGCGCGGCGCGGTGATGCGTCGCAAGCTGCCGGGCAGCGGGCTGCCGCTGTCGGTTGCCCTTCCCTCTCGCATCTTCGTCGGCGTCGCTGCCCGCGCAATCGATCATGGCGATGGCCAGATCACTGTCACGTTGGAATTGCACCATACCGATCCCGAGCTCTGCGTGCCGCTGCTCGTCTCGCACGATCTCGGCGATATCGCAGCCGACTGGCGCAGCTGGGCCAATGTCTTCAACCTGCCCATGCTCATGGTCGAAGCAGACGGCGTGGCACGCCCGCTCGAAAACGCCATCGGTCCACTGACTGTCGGTCGCACGCGCCCACGGCGCCATCATTCGTTCTTTGCCGATCGCCGGCCGCGCTTTCTGGTGCGCCGCAAGACCGGCTCGCTCGGAATTTCCTGCCTCGTCATCGACGGTGAAGAGATCATAGCACGTCGGTGATATCCACAATTCTCTAATATATCGATATCTTAAATACAAATATCTGATATCTCGTGGAACGATAAAGTCCAGTCGTCGTTCTTACAGCATCGGCACTGCACGACGCGCCCTTCGACAGTCTTTGAGACTGCTCGAACAAGGCTAGGCGTCGTGATTCCGAAGCTGAACGATCAATAAGACAGAAATAAATCTGTCACCGAGATTCTCAGGAGAACGACTTTGACCAAGGTTATCGCACTTCTTACCGCTACGCTGATGTCTTCCGCAGCGATTGCCGCCCCAATGGTTGGCGATCACAGCGCAACCGATCGCGCAGAAGCGCCGATCATCCTTGCACAGGCAGCCGACAACAACGCCGACGCTGGCGAATCGCCGGATGGCCCGATCATCGAAGAAGAAGACACTGAAGTCATGGGCACCACGACGGGCCCGGACGAAGAGCAGGCTGACAATGACGGCGATGATGGTGAATCGCCTTCGGCAGCAGTCGTCGATGACGAAGAACTGATCGACGAAGATGCTTCCGGCGTCACCACCGGCCCTGATGCTTCGCAGGCTGACAACGACATGTCAGAAGGCGAGACGCCGCGTGGTCCGGTCGTCGACGGCGCCGCACAGTAAGCTAACGTCAATTTCTATTCTAAGAAGGCCGGGCTTTTTGTCCGGCCTTTTTCATATCACCGTCAGGCTGTCAGCCGGAATGCCGCACCTGCAAGCAATCCCGCGAAGAGCAGCGCGCCGACGACCGTGTTCGATTTAAACAGTTTCAGGCACTCGTCGGGATTGTCGATGTCGAGCTTTCGCGTTTGGAAGACGAAATGCGCTGCTGCTGCTGCGAGGCCGAGATAGACCACCACATGCACACCGGTCAGCACGAAAGACGCCAGCATGCAGAGCACGGCAGCCCCATAGAGACGATCCAGCCACACCTTCGTTCGATCCCCGAAGAGCAAAGCGGTGGAACGCACACCAACCAGCGCGTCATCTTCCTTGTCCTGATGCGCATAGATCGTGTCGTAGCCAATCGTCCAAAGGATCGCCCCGACATAGAGGATGACGGGCGCCACTGACAGTGTGCCGAAAGCCGTCGCCCATCCCATGAGCGCGCCCCAGGAAAAGGCGAGGCCAAGAAAGAATTGCGGCCAGTCGGTGAAGCGCTTTGCAAATGGATAGATTGCGACAAAGGCGAGCGAGGCGAAGCCGAGGACGATCGCGAAGCCGTTGAACGACAAAAGGATGAGAAGCCCGACAAGCGACTGCAGCAGGATGAAGATCTGCGCCTGGCCGCGGCTCACCCGACCGGACGGCAGCGGACGCGATCGTGTTCGCGCCACTTTGGCATCGATCTTGTGGTCGACGAGATCGTTATATGTACATCCTGCACCCCGCATGGCGATCGCACCGATTGTAAAGAGCACGCAGTGGCGCACCAGATCGCCAAGCGTATACCCCGCTTCGAGCGCACCGGGCATGTTGCCGGCGAGCGCCGCCGACCAGAGGCACGGCCACAGGAGCAGCTGCCAGCCGATCGGCCGGTCCCAGCGGGCAAGCTGCGCATAGGGCCACAGGGTGCGCGGCAGCACCTTGTAGACGAAGTTTCCGGATGGTGCGTCGGCGACGCGGTCGCCCATATGGGATGTGTCGTTCATGCCGGATCAGTGGCAGCGGGACCTTGCGCGGTCAAGGCTCACCTGCCCGGCTGTCGAGCGTCCTCCTGACCCGCCCTGTTGGCCCGCCTCTTGGCCCACCCTCTTGACCCAGTTGCCCTCGCAGGCTTTACCCACCCGCAACACTGACCTGCCGGGGACTTGAGCTTCATGAACGTGCTTCTCATCGGATCGGGTGGCCGCGAACATGCGCTCGCCTGGAAGATCGCCGCCTCCCCGTTGCTCGGCCGCCTATATGCCGCCCCCGGCAATCCGGGCATCGCGGAAGAAGCCGAGATCGTCGCGCTGAACGCCGCCGACAACGATGCCGTGGTGGCGTTCTGCCGCGAAAACAGCGTCGACCTCGTCGTGGTCGGCCCGGAAGCCCCCCTGGTTGCCGGCCTCGTTGATGCGCTCGATGACGCCGGCATCGCCGCTTTCGGCCCGACGAGCGCTGCCGCGCAGCTCGAAGGCTCCAAGGGCTTCACCAAGGATCTGTGCGCGGAATATTCCATCCCGACCGGCGCCTACGAGCGTTTCAACAATGCGCCCAAGGCCAAGGCCTATGTCCGTGCGCAGGGCGCGCCGATCGTCATCAAGGCCGATGGACTGGCCGCCGGCAAAGGCGTGACCGTCGCCATGACGCTCGACGAGGCGCTGGCCGCCATCGACGATTGTTTCGAAGGTGCCTTTGGTGATGCCGGAGCCGAAGTGGTGGCCGAAGCCTTTCTCGATGGCGAGGAAGCGAGCTTCTTCTGCCTCTGCGACGGCGAAACCGCCCTGCCACTCACCAGCGCACAGGACCACAAGCGCGTTGGCGATGGCGACACGGGCCCCAACACCGGCGGCATGGGCGCCTATTCGCCCGCTCCCGTGATGACGCCCGAGATGGTTGAGCGCACCATGCGCGAGATCATCGAGCCGACGCTGCGTGGGATGAAGGCGCGCGGCATGCCGTTCAAGGGCGTGCTCTATGCCGGCCTGATGATCACCGACAAAGGCCCCGAGCTCATCGAGTACAATGTGCGGTTCGGCGATCCGGAATGCCAGGTGATGATGATGCGGCTGAAGGACGACATCCTGCTTCTGATGAAGGCGGCTGCTGACGGAACCCTGTCGACCATGAGCGCGCGCTGGCACGACGATGTGGCGCTGACCGTGGTGATGGCCGCCAATGGCTATCCCGGCGCCTACACGAAGGGCACGCCGATTAAGGGCATTGCCGAAGCTGACGCGGTCGAAGGCGCGAAGGTGTTCCATGCCGGAACGGCGCTGAGTGACGGACGGCTGACGGCCAATGGCGGGCGAGTGCTCAACGTGTCCGCCATGGCAAAGGATGTCGCCGGCGCCCGAGACCGCGCCTATCAGGCGGTCGACCGCATTTCGTGGCCGGACGGGTTCTGCCGGCGCGACATCGGCTGGCGGGCGCTCGATCGCTGAGCCGCTAAGGGATCATTAAGCACTTTCCGACACCGGATCGAAAGGTGAAGCCGCTACCCTCGCGGCCAAATCCGCCTTCGTGTCGAGGCGGCCAGGCTTATCGAGGGTCGATCATGTTGCGCGTAGTCTTCGCAGTCTCCTTGGTTTCTGTGGCATGCTTGCCGGCGGCAGCGCAGTCTGTCGAAACCTGGCAGCCGCGCGAGCCGGGCTTTTCCAGCGTGGACGTGATCACCTGCACCACCTGCCCTGAGAAGCGGCAGACCCAGGCCGAGATCGACTTGATGGCGCTTCAAGCGCAAGGCGCACGTACGTTTCAGGAGAACGGCGTAGAAAAGGTCGCGCGTAGCGACAACATGCTGGGTGGTACGCCCGTCGTCACGATCACGAGCGCAGACCTGCTTTATGGCAAACAACGTCCCATGGCTGCTGCGGCTTCGACCGAGCCGGCCGGCGACGAAGCGGTCGAAATCATCGCTCCCGCCATGCCGGCACCGAGCGCCACGCTCGATATCCCGGCACAGGGCATCGACATGGAGGCGCAGACGTCATCGCTTTCCGGATCGATGAGCGCAACCAGCTTCGAGCTTCGCCTGAACTGATCCGGGCGTCCGCCGAAGTCTAGCGGCAGACGCCCTTCGCCAGCGCGCTCTGGATACCGGCGACGTTCGACTTGCGGTCGAGCGTCTTTACGATCGGCGCGCCCTGGCCTGAAATCCAGACCTTCATCTCGGCGTCCATGTCGAACGAACCGTTGTTCTCGACCGAGAACACGGTGATCGACTTATACGGGATCGACAGATATTCGCGCTTGCGCCCGGTCATGCCCTGCTTGTCGATCAGGATGATACGGCGGTCGGTGAAGATCATCTGATCGCGGATGATCTGGAAGCCGAGTTCGACTTCCTCGCCATCCGCCAGGATCGGCCGCAATTCCTCCGTCACGCCTGCGATGTCGAGGTCGGACGCGTGGCCGAGCAGGCCGCTGAACAGTCCCATGCGCTTGTCTCCAGATTGCCCCTGCGAAATTTCGCAGGAGAAACGTCAGGGACTGTTATTGGTTTCAGCCCACGATGCGTGAGAAATCGGCAACCTGCGCGGTGGCGGAGCGAATACGCGCCAGAAGCGCCAGCCGGTTGGCCCGAACGCTGTCATCCTCGTCATTTACGAGGACATGTTCGAAGAATGAATCAATCGGCTCACGCAATGCCGCAAGCGCGCGCATGGCGGACGAATAGTCTTCATTCTGAACCGCTTGGCCGGCTTCGCTCTCGGTTTGAATCACCGCGTTGAAGAGATGCTTCTCTTCGTTCGTGCGCAGGAGTGCGGGATCGACCGCATCGGCGACAACAGTGCCCTTCTTCTCCTCCGCCGCCAGAATGTTCGCCGCCCGCTTGGTGCCGGCGAGAAGGTTTTTCCCCTCTTCCGTTTCAAGCAGTTGGCCGAGCGCCTGAACACGCTGGGAGACGGCGAGGAGGTCGTCAGCCTCAGGCGTGATGACAGCGTCGATCAGATCGTGCCGGGCGCCCTGGTCGCGCAGGTAAACCTTGAGGCGATCGTGGAAGAAGGAGAGGAGATTTTCGAACGTTGACTGGCCTTCATCGATTTTGCCGGCTTTGATTTGTGCCGCCTCGTCCAATTGCTGACGCATCAACGCAAGTTCAGCTGATGACTTTCGGTCGATATTGCGCTTGAACTGATCCCACATACGCTCCTCAACGAGACGAAGGGGAAGCCTCACGCCATTCTCCAGCACCAGCCGGATAACCCCAAGCGCCGCACGCCGCAGCGCATAGGGATCCTTGCTCCCCGTCGGCTTCTCGTCGATCGCCCAGAAGCCGACCAGCAGATCAAGCTTGTCGGCGAGCGCCACGGCGATGGTGACCGGGTCGCGCGGCACCGTATCAGTCGGGCCGAGCGGCTTGTAGTGATCTTCGATGGCGGCTGCGACTGCCGGGTTCTCGCCCTGCAGCTCGGCATAGCGGCGGCCCATCAGGCCTTGCAGCTCGGGGAATTCGCCGACGGCGTCGGTGGTCAGATCCGCCTTGGCGAGCACGGCGGCGCGGTCGGCAAGATCAGGATTGGCGCCGACGATCGGAGCCAGTTCACGCGCCAGGCGCCGGATGCGCTCGACGCGCTCCCCTTGCGTGCCGAGCTTGGCATGAAAAGTCACGCCGAGATGGTCGAGTTTCGCCATCCGCTGGTCGAGCGGCTTCATCAAATCGATACCAAACTTTTCAGCTGACCCCTTCAGCGTATCGAGGTCGGGCAGATCGCCCTGGTCGGACTGCCAGAAATAGAGCGCGTCGGAGAGGCGCGCGCGCACGACCTTGCCGTTGCCGTGGATGATTTCCTTGCCGCCATCGCTCGCCTCGATGTTGGCGACGAGGATGAACCGGTTCGCCAGCCCCTCGCCCGGCTGCGGACGGAGCACGAAGCATTTCTGGTTGGCCTTGATCGTCAGCCGGATGACTTCCGGCGGGATCGACAGGAAATCCTCGTCGAACGAGCCCATGAGCACAACCGGCCACTCGACGAGACCGGAGACCTCTTCAAGCAGCGCCTCGTCCTCGACCAGTTCGAGACCCGAGGCGAAGGCAAGGTTTTTCGCGTCCGTGGCAATGATTTCCTTGCGCCGCGCGGGGTCGAGCACGACCTTCGCCTTCATCAGCTTGTCGGCGTAGTCATCGAAGCGGCGCACGGTCATCGCGTCGGGGGCATGGAAGCGATGGCCGTAGGTCACGTTGCCGGCGCGAATGCCGTCGATCTCGAAATCGACCACGACCGGCTCTTCCGTCTCCGGCCCGAAGGTGCAGACGATGGACTGCAGCGGGCGCACCCAGCGCAGCGATCCGGGCTTTGCAGAGGCCTTGCCCCAGCGCATCGATTTCGGCCACGGGAAATCGCGGATGATGCCGGGCATGACATCGGCAATGATCGCTTCGGCAGCGCGGCCCGGCTTCTCGATGATCGCGACGTAGAACTCACCCTTCTTCGGGTCGGAGACAATCTTCGCCTGGCCGATGGAGGCGAGCCCTGCCCCGCGTAGGAAACCTTCGATCGCCTTTTCCGGCGCGTCGGTGCGCGGTCCCTTGCGCTCTTCCTTGAGATCGGCCGACTTCGCCGTCAGGCCGCGAATGTCGAGCGTTAGCCGGCGCGGCGTCCAATATTCCTGCGCTCCTTCGTATGTCAGCCCCGCATCCACCAGCGCATCCGTCACCAGCTTGCGCAGATCGCCAGCAGCCTTGCGCTGCATGCGAGCAGGAATTTCCTCGGAACGAAGTTCAAGCAGAAGATCGGGCATGGGTGTATCCGAAATAAAAGGAAGGCGAGCCAGCCGTCAGGCTGCGGCGGCGATCGATGCTCCGCCGGCATCGGTCAGGAGGAACGCTTCGCCGCACGCCTTGGAGAGATTGCGGACGCGCAGGATGTAGCTCTGGCGTTCCGTGACGGAGATCACGCCGCGCGCGTCCAGCAGGTTGAAGACGTGGCTTGCCTTGATGCACTGGTCGTAGGCGGGCAATACGCATTTGTGCAGGCGCTGATTGGCGTTGTCGCCCGGCGCTCCCGCTTGCAGCAAAGCCTGGCATTCCGCTTCGGCATCCTCGAAGTGCTTGAGGAGCATCTTCGTGTTGGCGAATTCGAAATTGTGCCTCGAATATTCCTGCTCGGCCTGCAGGAAGATGTCGCCATAGGTGACTTTCTCGTCGCCTTCGCGGCCGTTGAAATTGAGGTCGTAGACGCTGTCGACGCCCTGCACATACATGGCCAGGCGTTCCAGGCCGTAGGTCAGCTCGCCGGCGACGGGCGCGCATTCGATGCCGCAGACCTGCTGGAAATAGGTGAACTGCGACACTTCCATGCCGTCGCACCAGCATTCCCAGCCGAGCCCCCAGGCACCGAGCGTCGGGCTTTCCCAATCGTCTTCCACGAAGCGGATGTCATGCAGCATCGGGTCGAGACCGATCGCCTTCAGCGAGCCGAGATAGAGCTCCTGCAGGTTCGGCGGCGATGGCTTCAGGATGACCTGGTACTGGTAATAGTGCTGCAACCGGTTCGGGTTTTCGCCGTAGCGTCCGTCAGTCGGGCGGCGCGAGGGCTGCACATAGGCAGCGTTCCATGGCTTCGGACCAAGGGCACGCAGCGTCGTTGCCGGATGGAACGTCCCGGCGCCGACTTCCATGTCGTAGGGCTGCAGCACGACGCAGCCATAGCTTGCCCAGTAGTTGTGGAGCGTCAGGATCAGGCCCTGAAACGAGCGCGTGGGGTTCATGTGGTCGGTGGTCATGACATGTCCCGGTCCGGTCAAGCTTGGTGTGGCGGCATCCGCCTCAAAGGTCGCGGGACAGGTGCCACGCAGGCTATCGCCGGTCAAGCGGCGGCGGCAGCCGAAGCACCGCCGGTCAGTCCGTCTTGTCGCGTTTTTCCAGCCGGTACTCGCCCGTCACGGGATCCTTGACCAGCGTTCCGGTCGAGCGGTTTTCCGCTTCCTTTTCGGCCTGGCGGACACGGGCATTCACGCGCTCGGCCTCCTTCAGCAGGCGGCGATAGCCATACCAGGCAATCGCCCCCACCGCTGCCAAAAGCAGGATCTGCGGCATTCTTGTCTCCGGGAGATCAGTCTTCACAAGCCGTAACGGCCCCAGATTGCCTTGTTTTCCAATGCATCCGCAACACCCTGCGTCGCACTTGCGGCAATAGTTTGAGCGAAATCGTCGCTGCCGATGGAAGCCGGAATGCGGCCGCCGAAGAGGCCGCGCCGAGGCGCGATCAGGCGTGTGCGCATCTTTTCGCCGTAACGGGCCTTGAGAAAGCCGTGCATGTCGCCGAGCTCATCCACGAGCCCAAGCTCGCGGCCCTTCACGCCGGACCAGAACAGTCCGTTGAAAAGCGTGTCATCGTCAGCCGCGAGCTTGCCTTGGCGGCGCGCCTTGACGAGATCGATGAACGTGGCATGCACATCGCGCTGCAGCGACTTCAGGTGCTCCACGTCGGTTTCCTTCTCCGGCTGGAACGGGTCGAGCGACACTTTGCTCTGGCCGGCGGTGTAGACGCGGCGCTCCACGCCGATCTTTTTCAGCAGTTCGGGGAAACCGAACGAGGCCGAGACGACGCCGATCGATCCAACGATGGAGGACGGGTCGGCGATGATCTCGTCGCCGGCAAGCGCGATCATATAGCCGCCGGACGCAGCGACGTCCTCCACGAAGATGTGGACGCGCTTCTGCTTCTCCTCGGCCAGATCGCGAATGCGCTTGAAGATAAGCCGCGACTGCACGGGTGACCCGCCTGGCGAATTGACGATGATGGCGACGGCAGGCGAGCGCTTCATCGAAAAGGCCTTGTCCAGGCTTCCGGCGACGCTTGCCAGGTTCAGGGCAGGACGAAACTGGCTTCCACCGGTCATGATCGTTCCCTGCAGGCGGACGACTGGGATGATCGTGAGGTCCTTCTTCATCCGCCGGGGGAGAAGTGCGTCATAGAAAGCCATTGCGCCGCCTTGCCTGTTTGAAGGTTCTTGTCTTGGGAGATGTATGTGCCGTCCTGCCAAACGCAATGGCGCTCAGTCAGTTGCAGCGATCGTGCATCACGTGGCGGCCCGCTTAGCGGGGATAGTCGCACAGCCCGTTGTTCAGGGCGTCGACAGCCGGCGAAAAAGCATGGCTTTCGCCCTCGTGCATCACCAGCGGGGAGCGCAGGATGAGGGATGCCCTGCTTCCCTTGATCGCGGTGACGAGGATGCGGATCGCCGGTTCGCCCACACGCGGATGGATAGGCGTGACCTGGAGGCCACCGAAGCGGCGCCCGCATGCGGCGATGACGTCGCCGATCGAGACGGGCCTCGCGATGAGGGACAACTGCCCGCCGGGCTTGGCGATCGCGCATGCCGTGCGAATCCAGTTTTCGAACAGGCCTGTCGGCATGGCATGGGCTTCGGCCTTTATCCGGTCCGGCGTCTGGCGGTCTGCTTCCGGATTGAAGGGCGGGTTCATGACGACATGCTCGAAGGCATCGTCCTTGAGGCCCGCAGCGACACGCGCCCGCCCGGTCAGCGTCACGTCCGCCTCGACGATATCGACGCGATCGCGCAAATGCCGGTTCTGTTCGAGAGCGAGCGATCTGCGGGCGAAATCCGCCATCATCGCGGAGCGCTCGAACAGCGTGACTTGCAGTGCGCCAACGCGCGAAGAAGCTGCGAGACCGGCGGCGCCAGCACCGGCGCCGAGATCGGCGAGATGGCCTTTGGCCGATCCAGGCACCATCGCGGCCAGAAGCATGGCATCCATGCCGGCGCGATGGCCCCTGCCCTTCGGCTGCACGAGCGAAAAGCCGCCGCGATGGAAGGCGTCGACTGTCTCGGAGAATTGATCGTCTTTAAGGGCAGAAGATCCGGTCACCGAACTCTCACCGCTGTTCGCGCAGTTCCTGGCCGATGCCGGCGTCGATCATCAGGCGGCGGGCGGCGATCGCCTGGTCGGAATCGACGAGGATGCGCTTGGCAAGCACGCCGATCGACCCTTCCGCGATGCTCATGTTCTGGTCGGCGATGAAATAGCCGATCTCCGCTTCCTTCAGGAGGCTTTCGGCAAAGGAGATGATCACCGGATCGTTCGTCCTGATCAATTCCTCCATGGCCGTTCCTTTCATCATGGGCATCGCTGTGAGCGCGCCAATTCGCCACTTGCCGGGCAACCCGCCCCTTTCTATGCTTTCAACCGTAATTTGAACAGGAGTGTGAGCGCGTGGGCGTCGTCATCCCGCTGGACGAGAAAAAGAATCAGGCAGCGTCGGTCAAACCTTTGCAGGATTTGACGAAAGCCGACATGGAACGCGTCAATCAACTGATCCTCGCAAAGGCCGGCTCCCATGTGGAGATGATCCCGGAAATCGCGCGGCATCTGATTGCGTCCGGCGGCAAGCGACTGCGCCCTATGCTGACGCTCGCAGCTGCGCAGATGTGCGGCTATGCCGGCGATCATCACATCAAGCTCGCGACGTCTGTCGAGTTTATGCATACGGCGACGCTCTTGCATGACGACGTGGTGGATGAAAGCGACATGCGTCGCGGCTCCTCCACGGCCCGCATAATCTGGGGCAATCAGGCGAGCGTGCTCGTCGGCGACTTCCTGCTCGGCCAGGCCTTTAAGATGATGGTCGAGGTCGGTTCGCTGGATGCGCTGGACGTGCTTTCGAGCGCGGCCGCTGTCATCGCCGAAGGCGAAGTGCTGCAATTATCCGTCGCCAAGAACATGGAAACGACGGAAGACGACTATCTCGCCGTCATTCGCGCCAAGACCGCGGCTCTCTTTGCCGCAGCCGCCGAAGTCGGCCCGATCGTTGCCGGGTCCGACAAGGCGACGCGCAAGGCACTTTCTTCCTACGGCACCAATCTCGGCCTCGCCTTCCAACTCGTCGACGATGTGCTCGACTATGGCGGCAAGGCTGCCGATCTCGGCAAGAATGTCGGGGACGATTTCCGCGAGGGCAAGGTCACGCTGCCGATCGTCCTGTCCTACCGCCGCGGCACGGAAGACGAGCGCGCATTCTGGCGCTCGGCGATCGAAACGGGCGAGAACAACGACGTAGCCCTGGAGAAGGCGCTGGGTCTGATGACCAAGTACAATGCCTTGTCGGACACGATCGCACGCGCCAATCACTACGGCGACATGGCTCGCGACGCGCTCGCCCCGATGCCCGAATCACCGCACAAGGCGGCGCTGCTCGAAGTGATCGATTTCTGCATCAGCCGCGTAACCTGAGCGCGGAACGCCGGCCAAAGTGCGCTTTTCGGCGCACACAAAGGCGTGACCCGGCGCTTATTGCCAAGCCACCAAAAAAAGCCATGCTGTGCTGTCAGACGGTGGCCCAACAGGCGCGACCGTGCCGAAGACTGGAAGGGCTTGCGAATGTTGAAGGGATGGATCGAGCGGCTGGCAGGTTCGGCGGCGATCGGCGTAATTGCCGCGCTTGTCGGTGTCTCCGCTCCGATGTCGGCGAGTGCGCAAGAGGCGGCAGCGCCGCCGGCGGAAGCCGCAGAAGAGACCCCCGCCATCCCGCTGGATGCCGAATCGATCGGTAGCTTCGCAGGCGCATTCCTGGCAGCGCGCACCGCGGATGTGGATCGGGACACGGCGTCGGCCATCGGGTTCTATGCCAGAGCGCTCGCCTTCGATCCCAGCAACAACGAGATCAAGCAGCGCCTGATGCTCGCCCATATCGCCGAGGGCGAGTTCGAGGACGGGCTTGTCCTTGCCGAAGAGCTGAAGGACGACGCATCGATCGAACGGGCGACGGATCTCATCCGGGCCGTCGAAGCACTCCGCAATCGGGAATTCAACACGGTCGAGACGCTTCTCGACTATGATGGCGTCAACGAGCTCGACCGGCTGCTGTCCGGTTTGCTGCGCTCCTGGGCACGGCTTGGACAGGGCGAGACCGATGAAGCGTTGACGATGATCGACGAGCTCCAAGGGCCGGAGTGGTACGGCATCTTCCTCAATTTCCATGGCGGCTCCATCGCGGCGGCCGGCGGCAACGTCGCCGAGGCGCGCAGCCGGCTCAATGCGGCAATAACTGACCAGGCTGGAGGCGGCGCGGCCCCCGACACCTATATGCGCGCCGTCATGGCACTTGCGGCGCTGGAAGCGCGGGAGGGTAATCAGCAGGCTGCGCTCGACGTCATTTCCACCGGCGAGACCTTCTCTCCCGACTACGCGCCCTTGACCGCATTGCGCCAGTCAATCGAAGCCGGCGAGAACCCGCCTTCCGACATCGACACTGCGCAGGATGGCGCGGCTTCGGTCCTCCATACGATTGCTGCCGCGTTGAACCGCGAAGGCGCCGAAGAGATCGTGACGCTCTATCTCCAGCTGGCGCGCGTGCTCGATGCTGGCAACGCCGCGACGCTCATTCTTTTAGGCGGGCTTGCCGAGAACATGGAGCGCTCCGAACAGGCCATCGCGATCTACGAGAGCATTCCCGAGGATTCGCCGATGCGGCGCATCGCGGAGCTGCAGCTGGGGCTCAATCTCGCCGATCTTGGCCGGACGGATGAAGCGAAGGCTTATCTGCAGTCGTTGATCGAAGCCGATCCGAACGACATGCGTTCCTACCTCGCCTATGGCAGCGTGCTTTCCTCGGCCGAGCAGTACGACGAGATGGCCGCCAACTACGATCGTGCCGCCGAGGTGATCGGCGACGATGCGGATCGCAGACATTGGAATATCTTCTTCCAGCGCGGTATCGCTTACGAGCGCCTGAAAGAATGGGAGCAGGCCGAGCCGAACTTCCTGAAGTCGCTGGAGCTCTTCCCCAACCAGCCGCAGGTCCTCAACTATCTCGGTTATTCCTGGGTCGACATGAACATGAACCTCGACGAGGGCATGGAGATGATCGAGCAGGCGGTCGCGCTGCGCCCGAACGATGGTTACATCGTGGATTCGCTCGGCTGGGCCCACTACCGGCTCGGCGACTACGAAGCCGCGGTTCAGGAGCTGGAGCGCGCTGTGGAACTGCGACCGGCCGATGCGACGATCAACGATCACCTCGGCGATGCCTATTGGCGGGTGGGCCGCAGGCTCGAAGCTGTGTTCCAATGGAACCGCGCTTTGACACTGGAGCCGGAGGACGATCAGATCCCGTTGATCCAGGCGAAGATCGAGGACGGTCTGGACGACACGCCGCCGCCCGCAACGGCCAATGGTGGACCGGAAGAGAGCCGGACGCCTCCGGCTGTCGCCGATCCCGACGAGCGCTCCGATCTGCCTGAGTTGCACCGGACCTTCACACGGGATGTCGTTGCCCGCTAAGCCATGGTAGGCGCGATCGATCAGGATGGCACGCCTTCGGCCGTTTTGGCCGCAGGTGACCTTCGTGCGATGACGCGGGATGGTGCTGTCACCTCGCTCGTCACGCAGCATGCGGCCGCCAAGATCAATCTCGCGCTTCATGTGACCGGTCGGCGTTCAGACGGCTATCATTGGCTCGAGACGCTGGTCGTGTTCACCGAAGCCGGCGACACCCTGACGATCGAACCGGCGGCATCGGACAGTCTGGTGCTTTCGGGGCCGTTCAGCGACAAGCTCTCACACCATGAAAACAACCTCGTCAGCCGCGCCCGCGACCGCTTGCGGTCGGCGCTCGCGGCGAATGGACGGAGTGCACCGCCGGTAGCGATCCAACTCGACAAACATCTTCCGATCGCTTCCGGCATAGGCGGAGGTTCCGCAGATGCGGCGGCTGCGCTACGCGCCCTTCAGGCGCTGTGGCGTGCAGAAGATATCGATCTCAGAGCGTTGGCGCGCGATCTCGGGGCCGATGTTCCGATGTGCCTGTCTCGCCATCCTCAATTGGCCAGCGGCATCGGCGAGCAGACGAAGGCGATCGAAGGGTTTCCGGCCCTCGATCTCGTGCTCGTCAATCCGGGCGTGCATGTGGCGACGCCGGCGGTGTTCACCGCGCTTAGCCGCAAGGACAATCCGCCGCTGCCCTCTGTGTCAGGTCTCTCGACGCCGAGCAGCGTCATCGACTATCTGCGCGAGACGCGCAACGACCTGCAGCTACCCGCAATCGGACTGGCGCCGGAGATCGAACAGGCGCTCAAAGCGCTGGCGGCGAGCGATGCCCTCTTCTCCCGCATGTCAGGATCGGGCGCGACATGTTTCGGCCTCTATGCCGATCCACATCAGGCGGCACGCGCGGCCGCTCAAATCGCAGAACACGCGCCGAACTGGTATGTGAAAGCAACCCGCAGCTTCGCCACGGAGAACAGCCGATGAGCCGTATCGACGAAACCCGTTCCTTCGTTCCCGTCGGTATCGCGGTGCTGACGGTCTCCGACACGCGTTCGATCGCAGAGGACCGTTCCGGCGACACGCTGGTTGCGCGCATCGAAGAGGCCGGGCATGTGCTGAAAGAGCGGGCCGTCGTCACCGACGATATCCCCGCCATTCGCGAGCAGGTGCTGAAATGGAGCAAGCGTGCGGATATCGACGTGATCATCTCGACCGGCGGGACGGGGTTTACGGGTCGCGACGTCACGCCCGATGCTCTCGAGCCGATCTTCGAGAAGCGGATGGACGGCTTTTCCGAAGTCTTCCACCGAATTTCCTATGACAAGATCGGCACATCCACCATCCAGTCGCGGGCGACCGGCGGCGTGGTAAACGCGACCTTCGTCTTCGTGCTGCCGGGCTCCCCCGGCGCCTGCAAGGATGCCTGGGACGGCATCCTGAAGCTTCAGCTCGACTACCGGCACATGCCGTGCAATTTCGTGGAAATCATGCCGCGGCTCGACGAGCACCTCAAGCGGGGCGCGGCGACCGCCCGGCCGGCACGATAGCGCAATCCAGCGTCACCGGCTTGACCAGCTTCGCCACGTCGCGAAGGCCAACTGCCCCTTCGAGCCGCGGCGCGATGGCGCTTTTCTTGACGACCAGCCCGAAAGCGAGCGCCGAGCGCTGCTGGCGGAAGCGCTCCAGTACCGACGCCCGCACTTGTTGCGCGCGCTTGAAACGCGCCGGGCGACCATCATAGCCGAGATGCGACGCAAGACGATCGATCCAGCCAGGCAACAGCCGAGCCCCCGGCTCGATCATCATCAACCAGTCTGAGCGCGCCCTCAGCAGCGCCTCATAGACCTCCGAGGACGGGCGGATCCGGCAACCGGCGGCATCTGCTACAGTGCGCGACGCTTCGTTCATGCCACGATCGATGATGGTGACATCGCTGATGACGCCTTCGACCGCACCGGGCACGAGCATGGCGAGCGTCATCGCCAGCGCTTCGTCATCCTGGCCTGCTTCTATCAAAACGGAGATCATCCTCTCGATTTAGACTATTGCAGCGCACAATGCCAATGCCGCAATATGTTCTTGTTTTGTTTCGTTTGGTCGTATAGGAATAAAGTCATCAACACGCGATTCCCGATGGAGGCGCAGATGACGGCCCTGACCAACCTGAAGAACACGGCGTTTTCGGAACTGCATCGGCCGGATATTGCGGACTTTCTGGTCCGGCAATCGGAACTGCGGGTCAGCGACGAGCGTCGTCGCGGCCGTGGTGCAGGTCTCAATCCTGCTGGCAGGTTCGAGACCGAAAGCCGTCATGTGTTCGATGATGGCTGGGAGACGCTCGAAGACCTGCCGCCCTTCCAGACCAAGGTGCAGGTCGAGAAGCCGCGGACGATCATCACGCGCAACCAGTCGCCCGACATTTCCTTCGATCGGTCGATCAATCCCTATCGTGGGTGCGAGCATGGTTGCATCTATTGTTTCGCCCGGCCGTCCCACAGCTATATGGGCCTCTCCGCCGGTCTGGATTTCGAATCGCAGCTCTTCGCCAAGCCCGATGCGGCAAAGCTTCTGGAGCGCGAGCTGGCGAAGCCGGGCTACGTGCCGCGCTCCATCGCGATCGGCACGAACACCGACCCCTACCAGCCGATCGAGCGCGAGTGGCGCATCATGCGGCAAGTGCTCGAAGTGCTGTCGGCCGCGAACCATCCTGTCGGCATTGTCACCAAGTCGGCATTGGTGACACGCGACATCGATATCCTCGGCCCGATGGCGGAGAAGGGTCTTGCCAAGGTGGCGCTGTCGATCACGACGCTCGACCGCAAGCTCGCCCGCAGCATGGAGCCGCGCGCATCGACACCAGCGAAACGCCTGGAAGCCGTGCGCACACTGAGCGAAGCCGGCATACCGGTCTCAGTGATGACGGCGCCGATCATTCCAGGGCTCAACGATCACGAGATCGAGCGGCTTCTCGACTCTGCGGCCGCCGCAGGCGCCAAGGAGGCAGGCTACGTGCTGTTGCGGTTGCCGCATGAGGTGAGCCCGCTCTTTCGCGACTGGCTGCTGCGCAATTACCCCGACCGCTATCGGCATGTGATGTCGCTCATTAGGTCGATGCGGGATGGGAAGGATTACGATGCGGAGTTCGGCAAGCGGATGCGTGGGGCCGGTCCCTATGCCTGGCAGCTTGGGCGCCGCTTCACGCTCGCAGCCAAGCGGCTTGGCCTGAACACGAGCCGTAGGCAGTTGCGCACCGACCTCTTCGTCCCGCCGCTCGGCAATGGGGTGCAGTTGGCGCTGCTTTGAGCTTGGCGCGCATTTCGCTTTGACAGACGCCGTCCGCCGCAAACGCGGCGCCTGTCATGGTCTCGAGCAAAACGGCCGGCCCTGCCCCATCCGTCGCCCGTTTCGAGACCTCGATGGACGGGCCGTCGCATCCTGGTGGATGTGGCGGCCCGCCCTCGCTTTTGTTGGGCACGCCGCCCGCTTTTGTTGGGCACGCCGCCCGCTTCCATATGACTTCTTCAAGCTCAAGTCACAGCTTTGGCTTCGCGCCAGTCTTGCCGGTTCCGCGACGCGATGCGAAAAGCGGTGGCATGAGTCGCACCAAGAAAAAGCCCGAACCCGAGCTTCTGTTCGAGTTTCCGCAAGGTCCCGATTTTTCGCTGGAGCTGGCTGCGATCAGCCGGGGGCTCCGTCTGATCGCCGGGCTCGACGAGGCCGGGCGCGGGCCGTTGGCCGGGCCGGTCGTCGCAGCAGCGGTGGTATTCCGCGCGGGTGCCGTGCCCGAAGGGCTCGATGATTCCAAGAAGCTGACGGCGAAACGCCGCGAAGAGCTCTTCGATCAGATCCTTGCAAGCGGTGATGTGTCGATTGCCTCGTCATGCCCAAGGCGCATCGATGCGATCGACATTCGCAAGGCAAGCCTCGACGCGATGCGCCGCGCGCTTGCAGGTCTCCCAGAGATGCCCTGCCATGCGCTGATCGACGGTCGCGACGTTCCGCCAGGTCTTGCCTGCGGGGGTGATGCCATCGTCAAGGGTGACGCGCGCTCGCTCTCCATCGCAGCCGCCTCAATCGTCGCCAAGGTGGTACGCGATCGCATGATGGCCAGGCTCCATCACAGCTATCCCGATTACGGCTTCCAGCTCCATGCGGGCTATCCGACAGAGATGCACCGCAAGGCCTTGGCGCTCGTCGGACCCTGCCCGCTGCACCGCCTGAGCTTCCGCCCGATCAAGGTTGACGGACAGATCGGTTGATCTGAAACGGAAAAAGGCCGGACGTTTCCGCCCGGCCTCGAATTCAGCCCGATATCAATCGAAGCTTAGTTCAGACGCTGCTTCACTTCGCCGATCGACTTGTCGAACAGCGCCTTCTGCACGCTGGCATCGGCGCGCTCGACGATGATGCGCTCTGCGGCAGCGATTGCGAGGTTGACGGCCGAGGCCTTCACTTCGCTGACCGCATCGGCTTCCGCCTGAGCGATCTTTTCTTCGGCCATGGCCGTGCGACGCGTCACATATTCCTCGGTCTTCGCCTTGGCTTCACGCACGATGGCCTGAGCCTCGCGCTCTGCAGACTGGACGATCTCGGAGGCTTCCTGCTCAGCATCCTTACGGCGGCGCTGATACTCGGCCAGCAGCTGCTGGGCTTCTTCACGCATGCGCCGCGCTTCGTCGAGTTCGTTGCGGATGGCATCGGCGCGCTTGTCGAGCGCCTTTGCCATCATGCCCGGAACCTTCAGATAGGCGATCAGGCCGAGGAAGAGGATCAGGGATACAAATGCCCAAAATGTCGAGTCCATCGGGCGCTCCCTATTCTTCGTTGGCGACAGCCTTGACGGCTGCGCTTGCGGTTGCCGGAGTTACCGTAGAACCGGTCAATTGTTCGACGATGGCGACGGTCGTATCTTCGGCGATGACATCGACTTCGCCAAGTGCGCGCGCCTTGATTTCGGTGATGCGCTTTTCGGCTTCGGCCATCTTGGCGGCGAGATCCGATTCGATCTGCGTGCGCTCGATGTCGGCCTCGGCCTTTGCATCGTCGCGTGCCCGCTGACCGATCAAGCTTGCCTTGGACTTCGCTTCGGCAAGTTCCTGCTCATAGGCAGCGATGGCCTCATCTGCTTCGCTTTTCAGCCGCTCGGCCTCATCGAAATCCGACGCAATGCGGTCGCGGCGGTTTTCGAGAATGCCGCCGATGCGCGGGACGATGACCCGCTGCATGAAGAGATAAAACAGCCCGAAAGTGATCGCGAGCCAAAGAAGCTGCGACGCAAAGGTCGAGGAGTCGAAAGGCGGGAACAGGCCAGACCCTTCGGCACCATGATCTTCCACACCGGTCTCGGTGTTGAGGTTCTCGGTCGGGACCGGTTCCGCATCCTGGGCGAATGACGGGGTAACGAGCATTATCCTCTCCGCATATGGGGATCGGCCACGCCTGCCGCTTCAGGCGGAAGGGCGTGGCCGAAAGGCATGCACTGCGTTCGTATCAGACTGCGAAGAGGAGCAGCAGAGCGACGAGCAGCGAGAAGATGCCGAGAGCTTCCGTAACGGCGAAGCCGAATACGAGGCGGCCGAACTGGCCGTCTGCAGCAGACGGGTTGCGCAGAGCGCCCGAGAGGTAGCTGCCGAAGATGTTGCCGAGGCCGAGGGCGGTGCCCGCCATGCCGAGACAAGCCAGACCGGCGCCGATGTAACGTGCTGCTTCCGCTTCCATAGTGAACTCCTTCATCAAGATTGGTGCGGTTTAAGGATACCGGCGGACGGATGCCGGCGATGTCGTGCGAACCCTGCGTCTAGTGTCCAGGATGCAGGGCGTCGTTGAGGTACATGCAGGTCAGAACGGCAAAGACGTAGGCCTGCAGGAAGGACACAAGAAACTCGAGACCCGTCAGCGCGATCGTCATCAAGAGCGGCAGGATCGAGCCGACGACACCGAGCGCACCGAGCGCGCTCATGGAGGTGACGAAGCCGGCGAAGACCTTGAGCGTGATGTGACCGGCCAGCATGTTCGCGAAAAGACGAACGGAAAGGCTGATCGGACGCGACAGGAACGAAATGACTTCGATGGCCGAAACGAGCGGCACGATCAAAGGCGGCACCCCATGGGGTACGAACAATTTGAGAAAGCCGATACCGTGCTTCATGAAACCGTAAACGATGACGGTTCCGATCACGAGCATGGCAAGCGCGAATGTCACGATGATGTGGCTGGTCACCGTGAAGAAATACGGCACCATGCCCATCAGATTCGCCACGAGAACGAACATGAACAGGGAGAAGACGAGCGGGAAGAACCGCATCCCTTGCGTCCCCGCCCCTTCGCGCAACATGTTCGCGATGAACTCGTAGGACATTTCGGAGATCGACTGCATCCGGCCCGGCACCAGACCGCGATTGGCCGTCGTCAGGAACAGGAACCCGCCGGCAGCGGCAACCGTCGCAACCATGAACAGCGAGGAGTTGGTGAAGGAGAAGTCCAGATTCCCGATCTCGATTGGGACCAGTCGTGAAATCTGAAACTGTGAGATTGGATCGTCTGCCAATTTCCTGCCCCGTCCATCGCTCGATTGTGAGCGGAATTTCTACTTGCCGTCGACGCGACGACCGATTGTCATAGTTTTGGCCGGTCGGCAACCTTGCCGACGGACCTAAGCACATTCAAAACGCCGGCGGCGAAGCCAAGCATCAATAAAACGATCAATCCCCAGGGCGATGTTTCGAAATAACTGTCGAAACCGTACCCAAGGATGGCGCCGACCGCGATGCCAGCGATGAACTCGCTCGACACCTTGACGGCGACACCCCAGCCCGTATCCGAACCGTCCCGGTCCTTCTCCGCCTGGAGCGCGGACTTCTCGCGCTGCTTGCCGATCGATGCGGCCAAGGCATCGCGGCGTCTGGCCAACTCGGCATCGTCGAACGGCTGCGACCGGTTGTTCGCGTCGTCCTTGCCGTTTTCTGGCAATGTCTCGCGCATACCGAACTCTTTCGAGAATGTTCGACCTGTAAGGCCTTGCCGAGCGGCCGAAAGGCTGCCCTGAAGTCGGGCGCACCATAGTTTTAGGGTGTTTTATAGTCAAGGCGACGACATGCCTATTCAGCTTCGCCGTTTGACATCTCGAATCAAGGACTTAGCTTGATCCCAGCGCTACATCTCGGGATGCGCCAATATGTCCGGGTCCGCGCAACGCCGGCATCAGACGATCGTTGGCGCCTCCACGCTCGATAGGCCGGAGCGGTCAGCTCCAGCCGCCGCCGTGGGTGCGGTAGAAGATGTGAAGGCCGATCTTGCCCATCCTGGACATGGAACGGGCCCAGCGCGGATTGACGTAGGTCGCGTGGTAGTGCGTCGAAGAACCGACTTCAGAAAGCCAGATCTTGCCGGCCGTCGTCGCCATGGCGATCTCCTCGGCAATGTCCCAGTGACGCGGCGAGCGCACGACATCGGGGATGCGGTCGCAGGCAAACGAGAACTGGCAGCGATTGCGCCAATTCTTGTTCTGGTAGACGACGCCGCAGATCGTGTTCGGATAGGCGGGATTGCGCACCCGATTGAGAATCACCTGGGCGACTGCCGCCTGCCCCTTCACGCTTTCGCCACGCGCTTCGAAATAGATGCCTTCCGCGAGGCACTTCTGCTCAGCTGCGGTAAAAACGCGCGGCGGGAGCGGCGTGGATGCCCAATAATGGTCATTGTCGAGCACCGGCGGAATGAAGCGGCCGGTTTCTTCCTTTTCCCGAAGGACGGACGCGAAGGGTGATTCTGTCGCGTAATTCGGACCGGTCGGCGCATAGGCAGTGGCGAGCACATCGGGCCGGTCGTTCGTCACCAGATCGGCAAGCATCGAGGATACGCCGTTCACCGATGGCTGCTCATGCGGGTAGAAGGTCTGCGCGATTTGGATTTCCTTGCCGTCGAATTCCGGGGCGACGAAGGCCATCAGGCTGCTGTCGTCCAGCGCTTCGGGACGAAAGAGACTGGATGTGCGCTCCAGAATGGAGCCGGCCGAAAAGGCCTTGGGCGGCTGGATCGGGGCGATGGACAGGATGCGCCCGCGCTTGGACGAGCGGTTCACGCGATCCTCGTCCGCCGTCACGCCGTTCTTGTCGTCGGCGCCGCGAAAGGCGATGCGCTCGCCGTCCTGAAGCTCGACGCCGGCACCAACTGTGCCGGTCGTCATCGCGTCGGCGAACCTGAATTCGGCTGTGTGGAGCGAGCCCGCCGGTGCGGCGATCATGTGAGCCCGCCACCGGGCCGACGTGTCCGTCTGGCCGACCATGCTCGCCATGTCGGAAAACGCCGTCATGGATGGGCTCGCAAGGAGGCCTACCCAGGCAAACAGGAGCGGCGCCGCCCATGCAGCGCGTCCGGTCTTCAGTTTGCGTGTCTGTCGCTTCGATCCACGATTACGCCCCGCCACTTGCACACTCCAACACCCGAACTCGTCCTGATCCCTATGCGCTGAGAATGATTGATTAACCTTGATGGGAGGTTAACCGCGGCGGGACAGGCGTGCGGATGCGGCACGTAGGTGCGATTCGAGGTCAGAATGGGACGATCCGTCGTTCAGAACGCGGCAAGACAGATCGCCGCACGCAACTCGGCGATTCGCCGAGACGATCAATCGCTCTAGTAGATCTTGCGCGTCTTCTTCGGTGCGAACGGATTGTCGGACTTGCGGTAGCTCAAGCGAATCGGAACGCCAGGCAGGTTGAAGTCGACCCGCAACTGGTTCGTCAGATAGCGCGTGTAGGACGCCGGCAGCGCATCGGGCCGCGTGCAGGACACGATGAAGCCCGGCGGACGCGCCTTGATCTGCGTCATGTATTTGAGCTTGAGGCGTCGGCCGGCCACTGCCGGTGGCGGATGCTGCGCCGTCACCTGTTCCAGCCAGCGGTTCAGCTTGGCGGTCGAGATGCGGACGTTCCACACCTTGTGGGTGTCAACCACGGCCTGCATGAGCTTGTCGAGGCCTTCGCCGGTCTTGCCGGCGACGGGGACAGCTCGGATGCCACGTGCCTGCGGCAGGAGCCGCTCGGTCATTTCGCGCAATTTCGCCAAGGTCTCCTGGCGATCCTCGATGGCATCCCACTTGTTGAAGGCGAGCACCAGCGCACGGCCTTCACGAAGCACGAGATCGGCGATCTGCAGATCCTGCTTTTCGAAGGGGATCGCCGCATCAAGAACGACGATAACGACTTCAGCGAATCGAATGGCACGCAGCGCATCGGCTACGGAGAGCTTTTCCAGCTTTTCCTGAACGCGGGCCTTTCGACGCATGCCCGCCGTATCGAACATCTTGATGCGACGACCGCGCCAATCCCATTCGACGGAGATCGAATCACGCGTGATGCCGGCTTCGGGGCCGGTAAGCAGCCGCTCATAGCCCACGAAGCGGTTGATCATGGTCGACTTGCCGGCGTTGGGACGGCCGACAACGGCGACGCGCAGCGACTTCGTCTCGTCATAGGCGGGCTCCGGCGCGTCCTCGTCGTCGTCCGTGTCGAGCGGTACGTCGACATTGGCGATCGCCTGGTCGTCCTCGTCTTCGACCTCCTCCGGGAAGGCGCGGTCCTCGCCGATCTTTTCGACGATCGCGTCGCGCAGATCGAGCATGCCCTCGCCGTGCTCGGCCGAAATAGGGCATGGATCGCCGAGGCCGAGATTGTACGCATCGAGGAAACCGGCGTCCGAGCCACGCGCTTCGGACTTGTTGGCCACCAGAACGACAGGCTTGGCCTTGCGGCGCAGAATTTCGCCAAAGGCAGCATCGACCGGGGTGACGCCGACCTTGGCGTCGATCAGGAACAGCGTCAGGTCGGCCTCGTCGATGGCGGCCTCGGTCATGCCGCGCATGCGCCCTTCGAGCGTTTCGGCGCCGCTTTCTTCCAGACCAGCCGTGTCGATGATGGTGAATTCGAGGTCGATCAGCCGCGCATCGCCCGGCCGGCGGTCGCGCGTGACGCCGGGCGTATCGTCGACGAGCGCCAGCTTCTTGCCCACAAGGCGATTGAAGAGCGTCGATTTGCCGACATTCGGCCGTCCAACAATGGCGACGGTGAAACTCATATTGTTATCCTGCCGTGGGCGCGCCCATGACCTGTTAAAGACGCGCTTCGGGCCCGTAGCGGGCCCGAGAAAGAGGTGTTGCCGTCATCGCTGCCCTTGGCGGGCGTCAGGACGGGTCTTCGGCTTCCAACGATTCCAGAGGAACCGTTTCCGGTGCCGTATTCAATTCGCCATTGCCTTCGGCCGGAGCAATAGCATCGTTTGCAGGCTCATCGGAAGCGGCATCTGGTGCGTTGCCCGGCATGAGGCCGGGCGCCAGGTCCTCGAGCGACAGCGGCGCAGCGGGAGGTGCAGCAGGCGGCTGGCTCGGCGGCGCCGTCGAAGCGTCGGGATCATAGGCGGCGATCACTTCGAGCATGATCTCCGCGCGCTCGGCCGAGGCCGGCGTCGCCTGACCATCGGACGCGATCCGGTCGAACCAGCCTTGCGCAGTTTCGATGTCTTCGGCGCGCCAGGCCGCAAGACCAAGCGCTTCGCGCGCCGAATGGCGCATGGCGTGATCATCGTTTTCGGCGAGATCATTCACGACAGCCACGACGTCATCGTAGGAGCCATGGTCGACGAGGAGATAGGCGGCCCTGATGCGGGCAGCTTCCCGGATGGCGATGGGAACCGAGGTGTCATCACCGATCGCCCGGAAATCGGCTACGGCCGCGTCGACGTCGCCGGCCTCGGCCTTCAGCGTCGCCGCACGCATGCGCGCCAGCACGGGATAGGAGCCGAAACCATTCGCCTCCAGCGCGCTCAACGCGGCCAGCGCCTCGTCGGTGCGGCCTTCGCGTGCATGGGTCAGCGCTTCGAGAAAAGCATCGCCGGCCTGCGAGGCCTGCTGCGCGCGCCAATAGGTGTAACCACCCCAGGCAGCGGTCGCCGCGATGATGACGATGACGGCCGTGATGATCATCCAGCCGAAACGGCTCCAGAAGGAGCGCAGCCGCTCGGAGCGCACATCCTCGTTCACTTCACGGAAGAAACTGTCGTCGGCCATTCCAAATCCCGTCATGCAGCCGCGCAGCGCTCAACCGGCAACTGCCCTTGGCATCCACTTCGCGCGCCTGCCGATCTGCAGGCTCCGTTCGAAAGCACTCAAATTCGCACAAGCCGGCCTTCTAGACGATTTTGCGCGTCGTGTAAGGGGGCGGTGCCTGTTTTAGCGCCGGAAGAGATCGACTGGCTTCTCAGCCTATCGGTGAAACGCCGATCAGCCAGAGGTGCAAGCGCCACACGAATAGGAGATAGAGCACGATCCCCGCGACCAGCGCGATGATGTCGCCACGAGAGGAAACGGCAACCGGCAGCCGGGTCTCACCGGCACGCAGCCGTCGCTTCTCCGAGATGCGATCGGCCACGGCCCATGCCAGAAAGCTCGCGAACAGGATGAAGGACGCGAGATCGCCATTGGCAAGCAGATGCGCGAGCGCCCAGATCTTCACCGCAAGCAGCATGGGATGCTTCACCGCCGCCTTGATGCGACCGGTCGGCCCCTGAGATGCGACAAGCAGGATCATCGCCGGCAGCATCAAGAGCAATGCGATATGCCGCGTCCAGACGGGCGGATCGTAAAAGATCGGCGCGGTCATCCGGGCCTGACCGTAACC
The DNA here is from genome assembly GCF_003952725.1 of Georhizobium profundi. Classification (NCBI taxonomy): domain Bacteria; kingdom Pseudomonadati; phylum Pseudomonadota; class Alphaproteobacteria; order Hyphomicrobiales; family Rhizobiaceae; genus Georhizobium; species Georhizobium profundi. The sequence continues at coordinate 3,612,591 of NZ_CP032509.1, forward strand.
CCAGACGAGGATCACGAACCCGATGAGGGCCACAATCGTGTAGAGGCCTTTCCAGGCCCCCTCCCCCCGGCGCGCTATGAAATTGCGCCGGAAATCCGGCGCGACGATGCGCGTCGAGTGAATGCCGAGGAAGATGACGATGCCGAGGATCAACAGCAACACGATGGATCAGTCCTCTTCGATCTAAGCCGACGGTGTCAGCGGAGCCGGCGGCTCCGCTGCGGGATTCGGGCCATGTTCAGCCAGATATTTCTCGTCGATCGAAGGCAGTTTACCACCGAAGATCGCAGCCTCGAATGCGGCCAGACGTTTGTGGATCGACAGAAGTTCGACAATCGTCGTCCAGGAGTTGATCAGGAACTGGAACGAGGACGAAACCTGGCCGAACGCCGTCAGGATCTGCTGCCAGATGCCAAGCGTGATGGCGCCGGCGACGACCGTTGGGACGAGGATGATATTCAGGTAGATCGCATCCGCCTGGATGTAGAATCCACGGGCGATGTTGAAATACATGTAGTGGAAATAGAGCCGGAAATAGTTGCGGCGCACATTGCTGAAGAGTTCGCGCACTGTCGGCGGCTGCGCGCGCTCGGCGTGGTCTTCACCGTAAACGAGTTCTTTGCGGTAAGCCGCCTCGACGCGCTGATTCTTGAACTCCAGTCCCGGCAGCTTGATGCCGACTGCCGCGAGAAGCACGGTCCCGAAGATCGACCAGAACAGAAGCGCGGTGAAGAGCGGCTTGGGAATCTGCCCGAGTAGCGGCACTTCGGTGATGTAGTCAGACAGAACCCATAGCACCGGCAAGAACGCGAACAGGGTCATGATGGCGTCGATCAGGGCGACACCCAGACCTTCCATGATCGCGGCGAAGCGCATCGTGTCTTCCTGAACACGCTGCGAGGCACCTTCGATGTGGCGCACCCGGGTCCAGAACGACATGTAGAAATCGTTCATCGCCTGGCGCCAGCGGAAGATGTAGTGGCTGACGAAGAAGCGGACAGCCACGAAGATCGCCATGGACAGGAAGGCGATCTGCGCGAATTGCAGGATGAGGATGTAGAAATCCACCTCCTGAACATCTCCTTCACCGCTGAGCGCGGTCTGGAACAGGTCGAAGAACGGTCGGCGCCAATTGTTGAGCGCGACGCTGATCTGCACCGAGAAATAAGTGGTGAAGATGATGAGGGCGGAGCCCAGCACCGACCATGTCTGCCACGGATGCGGCGCGTACCATGCCCAGAAGCCGGCGAACATGGCCGTCGCCACCGCGAAGACCAGATAAAACCACATGAATTCGGGGGTGACGAAATATCCGAGCCCGATGATCGGAGCACTGCCAGGCGGCGAGAACTGGAAGCCGATTGCCTGAGCGACGCTGTCGCCGATCGTGTACCAGAAGGCTACGACGCAGGCGGTCCAGAGAAGCGCTGACAGAAAGAAGGGTTTCGGCTTCGGGAAGAAGGATTCGAACACGTGACCTCGAACTGTCTCAGATTGTACGGGGGCTTCAGTGGCCGGTGGCGACGCTAGGACACTTGCCTGCCCACCGCAACGGACAACCCCAACCATGACAAAGGTTTAATCTTGTCTTCCCCCGCGAAGATGGCAGGAAAATGCGGGGTGTCTCTCAAGCGCGAGCGGAGCGAACGACCAGGGCAGCCGACAGGATTAGAGCGAAGGCGGCGAGAAGGCTGGCAATGAGATAACTGCCCGACCGTTCCGCGAGATAGCCTGCGACCACCGGCCCGACGATCTGCCCGATGCCGAAGGCCGCGGTCATGAAGGAGAGGCTACGCCGCTGACTGTCGGGCGCAAGCGATCGCGCAAACTGCAGCCCGTAAGCGGTGATGACCACGAAGGTCGCGCCCAGAAGAAAGCCACCAACGAGGGGCCCTAAAGGCGATGGCAAGAGGACGCTCGCTGCCACGCCGAGTGCCTCGACAAGGCAACCCGCCGCCATCACCTTCGCTACGCCGAACCGTTTGACCAGGGGCTGGGCGGCCGCCACCGACACGGCCGCTGCAAGCCCTGTCAAAAGCCACACGAGCGCTTCAAAGCCGACACTGCCGCCATCCGAACGGATGATCGCGATCAGGAACGTCGCAGTGACGATGTAGCCGAAGCCGAAGATGCCGTAGCCCGCTGTCAGCGCGACAAGACGCGGCGACCACGTCAGGGGCTGTTCCCGCCCGCTTGCGCCGCTCACGGCCGGAACAGGCGCAGGCAGGAAGGCGATGGCGAACAGCAGGCCGCAAGCTGACAAAGCAGCCATTGCGAGCCAGGACTGCACGGAGCCCTGCCCCGCGAAACCGAGCGCGCCCACCAGCACCGCCGACAGCGCCATGCCGATGCCGACCCCGCCGAAATGCACCGACTGCACGATGGGCCTCCCGGCGCGCGCGCCATGGCCAAGCACGATGCCGGCGGAAAAGATCATCAGAAACGCGCTTGCCAGGCCGGCGGCAAAGCGCAGCAGCGCAAAGGCGGCAACGTCGTCTGCGACGGCCATTGCAGCAAGCAGCACCGTGTTTGCGGCAATCGCACCGATTGCGATGCGCCGCTCATGCCCCGAGGCCCAGCCAAAGGCGGCGAGGACCGCGCCGACCAGATAGCCGGCGTAATTGGCGGATGCGATGAGACCGGCCTGGGCTGCATCGATGCCCAGTTCGGCCATCATCTGCGGCAGGATCGGTGTGAAGGCAAAGCGGCCGATCCCCATGCCGACGGCCATCGTCACCATGCCGGCAAGCGCAACCGTCCAGAGTGGCTTTGCGGTGGCGCTTGTCATCGCGGTACCCGTTATGCGGCTTCCAGCTGCCGGAAATAATCGATCGTGCGCTGCATGCCCTCCTCCAGCGTCACCTTCGGTACCCAGCCGAGCGTCGTACGCGCGCGGGTGATGTCCGGCTGGCGCTGCTTCGGATCGTCGGTCGGAAGCGGCTTGTAAACGATGCTGGACGATGAGCCCGACATGGCGACTGCCCGCTCGGCGAGTTCGCGGATCGTCATCTCGCGCGGGTTGCCGATATTGATGGGGCCGGTCACCGTGTCGTCGGTGTTCATCAGGCGGACGAGACCGTCGATGAGGTCGTCGACATAGCAGAAGGAGCGGGTCTGCGAGCCATCGCCATAGAGCGTGATCGGCTCGCAGCGCAGCGCCTGGATGATGAAGTTGGACACGACGCGGCCGTCGGCGGGATGCATGCGCGGGCCGTAGGTGTTGAAGATGCGTGCCACCTTGATGGCGAGGCCCATCTGGCGGTGATAATCGAAGAACAGCGTTTCTGCGCAGCGCTTGCCCTCGTCATAGCAGGAGCGCGGGCCGATCGGGTTGACGTTGCCCCAGTAATCCTCCGTCTGCGGATGGACGCTCGGATCGCCATAGACCTCACTGGTCGATGCCTGAAGGATCTTGCACTTCAGCCGCTTGGCGAGCCCGAGCATATTGATCGCGCCATGCACCGAAGTCTTCGTCGTCTGGACGGGATCGTACTGGTAGTGGATCGGCGAAGCGGGACAGGCGAGATTGTAGATCTCGTCGACCTCGACATAGAGCGGAAATGTCACATCGTGGCGCAGGAATTCGAACCGCGGATTGCCGTGCAGATGGTCGATGTTGCGCTTTGAACCTGTGAAGAGATTGTCGAGGCACAACACTTCGTGGCCTTCGGCAAGCAACCGATCCGTCAGGTGCGAGCCGAGGAAGCCGGCGCCACCGGTGATGAGAATACGCTTGCGGCTGTCCATCAGTCTCGGCATGTCATTGATCTCTCTCTTGTCGTGCGTCTGCAGGCTCGCCTGCCCATTCGGCAAGCAGTGCCTCGGTGATGGCCCGTTCCGTCAGGTTCGACAGGGCATGCGTGCGGGCAGCTAGCGCCATGGCCTGGAGCCGCTCCTTGTCGCTCAGCGCTGCCACGACGCGCTCGATCGCTCCTGCTTCCTCGTCCGGGTAATAGACGAGGCAGTGGCGGTCGACCTCCAATGGGCGGTACCGATCGATGGTCGGCGCATTGACGAGCGGAACAGAGCCCGCGATCGCCGCCTCCATATGGCGGTAACAATCCCAGCCAAGCCCTTCCGGCGACAGCGTGATCCAGGCCTTTGCGCAGCGCGCCATGAAAGCATCGAGAGGCAAGCGACCTTCAGGAACATCGACCGTCACACCGGCGGCGCGCAGCGCCGCGATCAAGGCAGGCATGCGCGACCGGACATGGCTGTTGCCGTCGATCCCGCCGGCGAAGAACACATCCGCCGTCTTGTCAGCGCCGAATGCCTTATCCGCCGCTTCGGTCTGCTGCCTGTTGAGGCCGAGGCCGATCGGCTTCAGCTTTGCGAGCCGCTTCAGCCAGCGCGGCTTGCGGCGAAAGCTTGCGCCGGGAAGTCGCCGATGGCCGGAGCCGTAGAACACCTGCCAATGATCCACGGGCAGCTCGCGCTTGTAATAAGCATCTGCCTTGTCGATCCAGGCGAAGTGGTGGGCCGGAACGCCGAAACTGTCGGATCGCTCGATCACAATGAGCGGCTTCAGCGCAACGAAGCGCAGGAGTTCGAAGAAGAGCGGGCTGGTCAGTGCCCCCCAAGTCGAGCGGATATCGCCCCGAACCAGCGAGAATTTGAGCGCCGCCAAAAACGATCGCGGCTGCCAGCCGGCATAAAAAGGCGGGTGGACGACGACCAGACGATAAAGGCCGCGCCGCATCGCCCGGCGGATCGCCAGGACATCTCGCAGTCCGAGATAAGGGCGACCCTGGCGCAGATCGGCGCGGTAGCTTGCGTAAAACGCCTCCGTCCTCTCCGGCATGGCCCAATGAAAAAGGCCGGTCTCGCCGATCTCGAGGATATCCCGCTTTGAAGGGGCATCCAGCCCTTTATCGACGTCCAATTCCGGCACCTGGCCTCTCCAATCGCAGCGGCGCTCTTCTATCGGATCGAAGGCGTCAAGGCGATGGTGAAATCGCTCCCCGTCGTCACCACTGCTTGTCGCGCAACGGTTGCGCAACCATTCACGAAAAATTTGGCCAAGGCCTCTTGATCGTCGGAAGGCCTGGCTTTATCTGCGGCCCCGTAACGCAGCTCCGGGCCCCTCTGGCGAAAGCTTCCGACCCACTTCGTGATGTCGGGCTGCAAACACCAACCTTTGGGTCGGCGGCGTTATATTCATGGACTTTCTCTTTTACGGCTTTCTCGGCCAGCCACTCTGGATGTGGCTTGGCTTCATCACGCTCGTTATCGTCCTTCTCGTTTTCGACCTCGGCGTTCTTCACAAGGACACGCGTGAGATCGAAATGAAGGAAAGCCTGCTTCTGTCGGGCTTCTACATCACCCTTGGCCTGCTCTTCGGCGGTTTCGTCTGGTACCAGCTCGGGCCCCAATCGGGCATGGAGTACCTCACGGGCTTCGTGGTCGAAAAGAGCCTCGCGATGGACAACATCTTCGTCATCGCGATGATCTTCTCCTATTTCGCGATCCCCCGTCAGTACCAGCACCGCGTGCTTCTCTACGGTATTCTCGGCGTGATCATCCTGCGCGGCATCATGATTGCTGCGGGTGCCGCTATCGTCGAAAACTTCGAGTGGGTGCTTTACCTCTTCGCCGCGTTCCTGGTCTTCACCGGCGTTAAGATGCTCTTTGCGTCCGATCACGGCTATGATGTCGCGAACAATCCCGTGCTCAAGTTCATGCGCAAGCGCTTCCGCGTCACGGATCAGCTGCACGGCCACAACTTCGTCGTGAAGCAGGAAGACCCGAAGACCGGCAAGCTGAAGACCTTTGCCACGCCGCTGCTTCTGGCGCTGGTTCTGGTCGAAATCGCCGACGTGATCTTCGCCGTCGATTCGATCCCGGCCATCTTCGCGATCACGACCGACCCGTATATCGTTTACACGTCAAACATCTTCGCGATCCTTGGCCTGCGAGCGCTCTATTTTGCGCTTTCGGCGATGATCCACCGCTTCGTGTACCTGAAATATGCGCTCTCGATCGTGCTGATCTTCATTGGCTCGAAGGTCTTCCTGGCTGACATGCTGGGTCTTGCAAAGATCCCGCCGGCCGTATCGCTCTCGATCACGCTCGGCATCCTGCTGACGGGTATCTTCGCCTCGCTCTGGGTGACCCGCAAGGAAGAGCGCGAAGCGGCACCTGCAGCCGATTCGCCTGAAGCCAATCCGGCCGAGAATTTCGGCCGCTAAGCGGGTACGCGATCATTGAACAGAAAGGGCGCGGCCTTGCGGCTGCGCCCTTTTTTTCGTTGCCGGTCAGGCGCTGATGCTGAAGCGACGAAGCCGAAGCGCGTTGGCAAGCACGAAGACGCTCGAAAGCGCCATGGCGCCGGCTGCCAGGATCGGCGAAAGCAATATCCCGAAGGCCGGGTAGAGCACGCCCGCGGCAACGGGGATCAGCGCTGCATTGTAGGCAAACGCCCAGAACAGGTTCTCGCGGATGTTGTGCATCGTCGCCCGCGACAGGGCGATCGCGGTCGGAACACCGGTCAGCTTCCCCGAGACCAGAACGACATCAGCTGCCTCGATCGCGATGTCCGTGCCCGTGCCGATCGCGATGCCCACATCCGCCTCGGCAAGCGCCGGCGCGTCGTTGATGCCGTCGCCGACATAGGCGACCCCTGAGCCATCGGCTTTTAGCCTGCGGATCGTTTCCACCTTGCCATCCGGCAGGACTTCGGCAACCACCTCGTCGATGCCAAGCTGACGCGCGATCGCCTCGGCGGTTTGGCGGTTGTCGCCGGTGATCATGACGACCTTGAGCCCCAGAGCGTGCATGGCGTGGATCGCACCGGACGTGGACGGCTTGATCGGATCGGCCACCGCCACGATGGCCGCAAGCCGCCCATCAACCGCGGCATAAAGAGGGCTCTTTCCTTCGCCGGCAAGCCGCGTTGCGATCTCGGCAAACCGGCCCGTTTCGAGCCCAAGGCTCGCCATGAACCGATCGGCGCCGATCTCGACTCGGCGCCCTTCTGCTACGCCGCGAATGCCGAAACCGGTAACGCTTTCGAATGACGTGACCGCCGGCAGCTGGAGCCCGTCTTCTTCGGCGGCCTCGACGATGGCACGCCCGATCGGGTGCTCCGACCGCTCCTCGACGGCGGCGATGAGGGACAGGATTTCGCTGCGCGCGAAGCCATCGGCAGCGTGAAGATCGGTGAGTGCAGGCTTGCCCTCGGTCAGCGTGCCGGTCTTGTCGAGCGCGACCACTCGGGCATCCTTCAGGCTCTGCAGTGCCTCGCCCTGCCTGAACAGCACACCGAGTTCCGCTCCCCTGCCCGTGCCGACCATGATCGATGTCGGCGTCGCCAGGCCCATGGCACAGGGACACGCGATGATGAGCACCGCGACCGCATTGACCAGCGCGAAGCTCATGGCCGGCTGCGGCCCGAAGATCAGCCAAATAAGGAAGGTCAGCGCGGCAGCCAGCATCACCGCCGGCACGAACCAGAGCGTGACCCGGTCGACCAGCGCCTGGATCGGCAGCTTGGAGCCTTGCGCCTCCTCCACCATGCGGATGATCTGCGCCAGCATCGTGTCGCGACCGATCGCCGTGGCGCGCACCGTGAGAGCGCCTGTCTGGTTGATGGTCCCGCCAACCACGGCGCTTCCCGGTCGCTTCTCGACCGGCACGGGCTCGCCGGTCAGCATCGCTTCGTCGACGAAGGAGCTGCCTTCGACCACCTCGCCATCGGCTGCGAGCCTTTCGCCGGGCCGCACATCCACGAGGTCACCCAGGCGAATTTCGGAGGCATCCAATTCGAGCGTCTTGCCGTCGCGATGGATCCGCGCTGTCTTTGGCTGGAGGCCGACGAGCCGCTTGATGGCATCCGACGTCCGGCCCTTTGCCCGCGCTTCCAGATAGCGGCCTGCAAGGACCAGCGAGACGATGACGGCAGCAGCCTCGAAATAAACGTTGACGGTGCCGGCCGGTAAGAGCTGCGGCGCGAGCGTCGCCACCAGTGAATAGGAGAAGGCGGCAAGCGTGCCGACGGCGACCAGCGAGTTCATGTCCGGCGCTCCCTTAAGAAGCGCAGGCAGGCCGATGCGATAGAAGCGCAGGCCGGGCCAGAAGAGCACGATGGCGGTCAGAACAAGCTGGATCAGCCAGCTGGTCTGCATGCCGATCGTCCCCATGACCCAATCATGGATCGCGGGCACCGTGTGGGAGCCCATCTCAAGACCGAAGACCGGAAGCGTCAGAGCTGCCGCAATCAACAGATCGCGCTTGAGCGCGAGCCGCTCGGCATCGCGCCGCGCCGCGTGGTCTTCCGCGTTCCGATCGCCCTGCAGCATGTGCGCCTCGTAACCGGCGCCGTTAATGGCGGCGATCAGATCTTCGGTGTTTACGGATACATCGGCAGTGATTGCGGCCCGTTCGCTGGCGAGGTTGACGGACGCAGTTCGTACGCCGGGCACGGCGGCAAGAGCCCGTTCGACCCGCCCCACGCAGGAGGCGCAGGTCATGCCGTCGACTGCGAGTTCGTGCCGTGCGGCCGGCACCTCGTAGCCTGCATCCTCGATGGCTGCGACCAAAGCCCTGCGATCGACCGGGCCCTGCAGCGCTATATCGGCCCGCTCCGTCGCCAAGTTCACATGGGCTGCGGTCACGCCTTCGACCCGCGTCAGCGCTTTTTCAACGCGGCCCACACAGGAGGCACAGGTCATGCCGACAACAGGGATCGTCAATTTCCGCGCCAACGCCGCAGGTGTGACGCCAATTTCGCGTGAGTTCTGCATCGCGGTCACGATGACTGCTCCTTTCGGAAACTCGAATGCCTCCTATGTGGGGTTTCCAGTCGATGGAAGGTCAATAAGCCCAAGCCGAAATACTCGACCGATGAACGGGCTTGACCTTCCACCTGCTGGAAGCTGCATCGTGCAAGCTCGTCTGATCGCTGACGGAGGCAGATCATGAAATTCGAAATCGAGGCCATGCATTGCGGCGGTTGCGTCAGGGGCGTCACAAAGGCGATCCAATCGATCGATCCGGAAGCTGCCGTCGCTGTCGATCTCCCCAATCGGCAGGTCACGGTCGGTTCCGACGCCTCGCCCGAAGCTATCATGGCCAAGCTCGATGCAGCTGGCTTTCCGCCTAGACAACTGGACTGAGGAATAGACATGCGCTTCACATCCACATTTACCGCGACCCTGTTACTGACGCTTGCCGGATCCGTGCCTGCGCTGGCGCAGGACAGCGAGTTCCAGCTGCCATCACAGTGCGTGGCCGCGCAGGATCATTCCCAGATGGGCCACGGCGGGAACCACGGCGCGGGCCATGACATGGATATGGGCGCCATGGACATGGGCGGCATGGATGCTCAGTCACTCGAAGGCATGCCGGACCATGTGCAGGAAAACATGCGGCGCATGGCGATCACGATGCCGGCCATGCACCAGGGCATGATGAACGAGGACGCGGATGTTGCCTTTGCCTGCGGGATGATCGCCCATCACCAGGGCGCGATCGACATGGCCGAGGTGCTGCTCGAGAACGGCGAAGACGCCGAGATGCGCGCGCTTGCCGAAACCATCATCGCCGCGCAGGAAGCCGAGATCGCCGAGATGACCGCGTGGCTGGCCGAAAACGCCGATTGAACGCAATCTGCGGGAGACACATCCATGAACATCGGTGCCGCTGCCAGGCAATCCAAACTGCCAACGAAGACGATCCGCTACTATGAAGAGATCGGTCTTCTCAAGGCCGACCGCGCCGCAAACGGCTACCGGGACTATTCCGAGGATGACATCCACCGGCTGCGCTTTGTCCAGCGCGCGCGCAGCCTCGGCTTTTCCGTCGACGAATGCCGCCAGTTGCTGTCGCTCTATTCCGATCGAGAGCGGGCCAGCGCCGACGTCAAGGCCATCGCGCTGGAGAAGCTCGGCGAAATCGACCGCAAGATCGCTGAGCTGACTGCACTACGGCAAACGCTCGGCCACCTCGTGGAGACGTGCCACGGCGACAGCCGTCCCGAATGCCCGATCATCGACGGCTTGTCCGGCAAACCCGCCAGTCATTAAACTGGCGGGATCGGCGGCCGCGCGGGATCAGTGCAGCGCGGCAACCTTACACATGCGGCAGATCTCCTTGATGGCGATCTGCGTTGGCCGCGGCGCCTCGATCATGCCCTCCCGCTTCAATTGCGAAATGGCTCGGCTGACGGTTTCAAGCGTCAGACCGAGGTAATCGGCGATCTCCCGGCGCGACATGTAAACGTCGTGCATGACCCTTCCATAGTCCGCAGGCGGCGCCCCGTTGCAAAGGCGTCCGCTGCACTCCGGCACGAAGCGCATCAGAAAGCTCGCAACGCGTTCAAGCGCGGTTTTCTTGCCAAGCAGCGTCACGTGATCATGCATGGCGCCGAGCTTTCGTTGCATCGCGGCCGTAAAGGCATGACACCATTCCACCGTGGAAAACGCATCGTCGCGGCGCCAGGCGATCACGTCACAGGCCATTAAGGTTTCGGCAAAGCAATCCTGGATGGTGCCGTCGCCGAAGCCGAAATAGTCGCCGGGATAGAGCACGTCGACGATCTGTCGGCGCCCATCGCGCAGGATCTGGTAGAGCATCACCGCGCCTGTCTCGATCCGGTAGATATCGGTGACGGGATCATCCTGATGGCAGACGATCTCGCGCAACATGAAGCTGCGCCATTTGCCCCGTGCCTGCGGTCTTTCGGTCGTGGTGAAACTGCGTTCCGCAATGGTCATGGTCCTGCTCCGAAATTTTGATCCAAAGCAGTTTAATCGACCCTGCTCATCAGAAAAATTCGGCCGATCGCTCAGGGAAATCCCCTAGGCAAGCGCGCTATAGCAGTTTCGCGCTTCTTCGAACCGCTCAACGGCTCTAAGTTTCTGATTTAACGCGTTTCCGAACGGTAAACCTGTGTCCACTTCACCTGGAAACGCTCTAATGCAGCGGCGTCCCGAGCAGGGCGAGAAGGTCGGATGCGGCGAAGGGCTTCGTCAGCACAGCCATGGGACCTGCGGTTCCCAGCCGCGCCCGTGCCGCACGGCTCGTCACGCCAGCCAGCACGATCAAACGACAGGGCGTCTGCTCGCGCTCCATCCTGTCGACCAATCCCGCGGCCTGCCCGTTCGGAAGATCGAGGTCGAGGATGACCGTATCCTCGGGCGACAATGCCTCCTGCCGACAAAGACTGGCCGTTTCGACGTGAAGGCGGGCAGCAAAGCCCTGCTGCTTCAACACGAGCATGAGAGAATCTCCCAGCCCGGTATCCCGAACGACGACATGCAGGCTCATGAAGCGAGATCTTTCGCGGTGATGCTGACGTTGATCGTCCCACATCCCGCGCGCCAAATATTGAGGTGGCTCAAACGATCAGCGCTCACTGCGGTCTGACAACACGATCCGCAACAGATCGGCAAGCGTTCTGGCACCAAGTTTGGCCATGATCGCTTTGCGGTGCGCCTCCACCGTGCGGGGGCTGATCCCCAGTGCCAGCGCCGCCTCCTTGTCGCGGGCGCCCGCGACGACCTGGTCAAGAACTTCGATTTCCCTACCGGTCAGTTTGTCACGGCCATTGAACCTCTCGCCGCCCCTCGCCGGCGGAGCCGGAGTTTCCATCGCCTGCTTCACCCGCTCCAGCAGAACATCGACATCGAAGGGTTTCTCGAGAAAGTCGACCGCGCCCGATTTGACCGCCTGGACCGCCATTGGGATATCACCCTGGCCGGTGATGACGATGACCGGTGCCGGATAGCGGCTCTTGTCGAGGATGCGGAGAATATCGAGGCCCGATCGGCCGGGCATGTGCACGTCAAGAATCACGCAATCGGGTGCACGCGATGCGATCGAGCGTACGAAGGCGTCGCCGGAGGCAAACCCTTCGACCTCGTAGCCTTCCATGCGCAGAATGACGCCGAGCGCATCGAGAACGGCTGCGTCGTCATCCACCACGTGAATGCGCTTGGCGCCCTTGCCATCAGTCATCGGCGCCATCTCCCGCAATGCCTTCGCCAAGCGGCAATGTCAGCTGGAAGCGCGCGCCCCGCCCCTGGCCTCCCGGGTCGACGCTCAAATCCCCGCCGTGGCTCTGGGCAATCGATCGAGAGATGGCGAGGCCGAGCCCCATGCCCTTGCGCTTGCTCGAGGAGAACACCTTGAACAAATCATCCATGGCGGCAGCCGGGATGCCCTTGCCATTGTCGCCGATAACCACCTGGACCCAGGACCCGTCACGGCGAGTTTCAATGTCGATCGTTGCCTTGTCGACACCCTGGACCGCTTCGAACGCGTTGCGCAGCAGATTGACGAAAATCTGCTGCATCTGGATCGGATCGGCCTCGACCTGTGGCAGGTCGGGATCGTCATGGCGTTTGATCGCGACGCGGGCCGACCGGCGTCCCATCCGGGTCAAATCCAGCGCCTCGTCCAGAAGTTTGCGCAGGTCGACGAGGCGACGGCGCTGATCCCCTCGGTCGAGAAAGCCACGCATACGCTGGACGATACCGGCTGCACGCTGCGCCTCGCGCACGGCATTCGACAGGGCCTGCGCGCGCATGTCGCCAACCTTCCACTCTTTCGCTGCGGCGCGCTGGACAGCATCGAGATAGAGCATCAGCGCCGTCAGAGGCTGGTTCAGTTCGTGGGCAAGCGCCGAGCCCATCTCGTCGATCGCGGAGGCGCGCGCCATGTGGATCAACTGGCTTTGGAGATCGCGCATGCGGTCCTCCGTCTCGCGCCGAGCGCGCAGATCGCGAAGGATGCCGATGAACTGCCGCCCGTCCGGGGTCTTCGCTTCTCCAACCGACAGCTCGACCGGCATGATGGTGCCATCGCTGTGCATGCCTTCGACCTCGCGGCCGATGCCGATGATGCGCCGCTCGCCTGTGTCGCGATAATGGGTCAGATAGCCGTCATGCTCGTCGGCGTAGCGGCGCGGCATCAGGGATTTGACGTTGCGGCCTACCATCTCGGCAGCCGAATAGCCGAAAAGTTTTTCGCAGGCCTTGTTGAAGGCAAGAATGGTCCCGCGCTCGTCGATGACGACGATGCCATCGACCGCGGTATCGAGCATGCTGGCCAGCCGCGCTTCGGATACGGATCCGAAGCCCGGCGATGGCTGCGCCAAGTGGCCGGCCTTCTGCTCAAACTCCTTCAACGCCTCTCTTGCTCCGTCTCCGTCGTCAAAGGAAGCAATAGCGCGTTATGAGGAAGCGCGTAAACGCCGTTCAATGCAACCCTGGAGCGCCCGCGCCCTCTCTTAGGCGCGCAACCTACCAATCATTCCCACTCGATCGTGCCCGGGGGCTTCGAGGTGATGTCGTAGACGACGCGGTTGATGCCTTTGACCTCATTGATAATGCGGGTCGCGGCGCGGCCGAGGAAGTCCATGTCGTAGGGGTAGAAATCGGCGGTCATGCCGTCGACCGAGGTGACGGCGCGCAGTGCGCAGACGAATTCGTAGGTGCGACCATCGCCCATGACGCCGACCGTCTGGACTGGAAGGAGCACGGCGAAGGCCTGCCAGATGGCGTCGTAGAGCCCTGCCTTGCGGATTTCGTCGAGATAGATCGCGTCGGCTTCGCGCAGGATCTCCAGCTTTTCGCGCGTGATGCCACCCGGGCAGCGGATCGCAAGGCCTGGACCGGGGAAAGGATGGCGGCCGATGAAGCTGTCCGGCAGGCCCAGTTCCTTGCCGAGAACGCGGACCTCGTCCTTGAAGAGCTCGCGCAGCGGCTCGACGAGCTTCATGTTCATGCGTTCAGGCAATCCGCCCACATTGTGGTGCGACTTGATGGTGACCGACGGCCCGCCCGTGAAGGAGACGCTTTCGATGACGTCCGGATAGAGCGTTCCCTGCGCGAGGAAATCGGCGCCGCCGAGCTTGCCGGCTTCTTCCTCGAAGATCTCGATGAAGAGGCGCCCGATGGTCTTGCGCTTCTTCTCAGGGTCGCTCTCGCCTTCCAGCGCGCCGATGAACCGGTCCGATGCGTCGACGAGGATCAGCGACAGGTTGTAGTGCTCGCGGAACATCGCCACCACTTCCGCCGCTTCGTTCTTCCGCATCAGGCCATGATCGACGAGGATGCAGGTGAGCTGATCACCGACCGCTTCGTGGATGAGCAATGCGGCAACGGAGCTGTCGACGCCGCCCGAAAGCGCGCAGATCACCCTACCGTCGCCGACCTGATCGCGGATCGCCTGCACGGCCTGCTCGTGATAGGCCGCCATGGTCCAATCGCCGGCGAGACCGGCAATCTTGTGCACAAAGTTGGAGAGAAGCTTCGCGCCATCCGGCGTGTGGATCACTTCCGGGTGAAACTGCACGGCATAGAAGCGGCGCTTCTCGTCGGCAATCGCCGCAAAGGGCGCGCCAGTTGATGTGCCGATCACCTCGAAGCCTTCGGGCAGCGCCGTCACGCGGTCGCCGTGGCTCATCCAGACCTGATGGCGGCTACCGACTTCCCAGATCCCGTCGAACAGGGCGCTGTCCTTGCGGATATCCAGGAAGGCCCGTCCGAATTCCCGGTGATGGCCACCTTCGACGGCGCCGCCAAGCTGGGCGCACATCAGTTGCTCGCCATAGCAGATGCCGAGCACGGGCAGCCCGCTTTCGAAGATCACCTGAGGCGCGCGCGGGCTGCCGATATCGGTGGTCGATGCGGGGCCGCCGGACAGGATGACCGCCTTCGGCGACAGCCTGTGAAACGCATCTTCGGCGAGCTGAAACGGCACGATTTCCGAGTAGACCCCGGCCTCGCGGACGCGCCTTGCGATGAGCTGCGTGACCTGACTGCCGAAATCGACAATGAGGACGGTATCGGGGTGAGCGGCGATGGATTGTGTCATGGCGAGGCTCTAGTCAAAACGCGACGGCGTTGCAACGGCGTTCAGAGGTTTGCCGTTGCTTTTGAACGGATGCCGGTCAGCGCCTGCGCCTCGAGCGCCTCCGCGAGCATGTCGACCGAGGCAGCCATCTTTTCATCGATGACGTGCAGATACTCGGTCCAGTTGTCGACATGGGTCAATTCGGCCGCGCCATCGGAAATTCCGCGCAACACGATCAGCGGGATAGCAAACAAACGGCAGGCACGCGCAATGGCATAACTTTCCATATCCACCATGTCGGCGTCGATCGCGTCATAGGCCGCGCCCGAAACGATGTTCGCGCCGGTGGACAGGCGCGCAGTCTGAATACCCGGGATGAGGTGCGGCAATGCGATATCCGCTGGCTCACCGAGAAAAGGCGTGACGCCTTTGGCGAAACCGAGCGGCGACGCATCCATGTCGCGATAGGAAACGGTTGTCGCCTGGTAGATGCCGGTCTGCTCCAACGTGCGGGAGCCTGCGGAGCCCAAAGAAACAACGAGATCAGGCAGACTTCCGGCAGCTGCGCAGATCGCGAGTGTGGCACCCATCACCACGCCGGCTTCGACCGGCCCGACGCCTGTCATCAGAGGTTCGAAGCGCAGTTGCAGATGGCGACCATATTCCGCAGACGCGGCCATCACGAACAGCACAGAATGACCGGCGACGTCAGTCAGCGGCGCGGGATCACGCAAATGCCTGCCCAGGTGCCCGCTGCTCTTCATCCGGTCAAACCGTCCCTGCCCTGCACCACCATCATCGTGCCGGTCATGGAGGCAATCAGCTTCGGCGGCTCGGCGCCACCGATGGCGTAGGCGCGACCGTCGGACACGATGATGGTCGAACCGGGCTTGGTGACTTCGCCCCGGAAGATGAAGCGCTCGCCACGGCCGGGCGACAGAAGATTGATCTTGAACTCGATCGTCAGCACGGCGGCATCGGCCGGCATGATCGAATAGGCTGCGTAGCCGCAAGCGGAGTCCAGTGCGGTCGAAATGATGCCGGCATGCAGGAAGCCGTGCTGCTGCGTCAGCTTCTCGTCAAACGGCACTTCAATCTCGATCGTGCCGTGCTCGACGGTAATGAGCTCGGCGCCGATCGTCGTCATGGCCTTTTGACGGGCGAAGCTTTGGCGCACGCGCGTCTTGAAATCAGGATTGATCTGTTCGGCGTTCATGGCCGAAACCTTTCTGTTCGCATCTGCGAAATAAGCACGCGGTCAGGGCCGCGGCAAGAGGCCGCGCCGCAACGTGGGTTATCAGGCTCAGGCGTTCAGCCGCCAGATCTCGAAATTGAGAGCAGTCGCGAAACCGACCCATGCAGCGTAGGGAACGAAGAGGAGGCTCGACAGTCGATCCCGCCGGAAGGTGAGCGCGATGAACGCAAGGATCGAAAGCAGCAGGGGAACGATCACCACCAGCGCAAGATCAGGCCGCTGCGCCGTGAAAAACGCCGGCGTCCAGGCGAAGTTGAGCGCCATTTGAACGAACCAGACGATCATCGCAGCAGACCGCGCACCGCGTGCGAAAGTGCGCGCGCCGGCGATGCCGATCATGACGTAAAGCACGCTCCAGACCGGTCCGAAGACCCAGTTCGGTGGATTGAACGGCGGCTTTGCCAAGCTTTCGTACCACGGCCCCGGCGCGTTGGAGAGGCCGATGAGAATTCCGCCCCAAGCGAAAGCGCGACGAACAGAATGAGCAGGCGAAGGTTGCGCATGGGAAGCCTTGTCGTGGATGGGATCAGACATGGCGCAACGCGCCAGGCTTTCCAGGGTTGCGAACGGATCAGGACAATCGGCGCATGACGGCGATGAAAAAGCCGTCTGTTGCCGTGGTGGCCGGGGTGAGTGTCACCATTCCGTTCTCAGGATCCGCATGGGCAGGCAGCGCTGTTCCGAAGGTGCTTTCCCAACGCGCCGCAATCTCGACCGGCTTGAACTCCGGATGGCGCTCGCGGAAGCGGGCAACCTGTCCGGCATTCTCCGACGGCAGCAGAGAGCACGTCACGTAGACAAGTTCGCCGCCAGGTTTTACGAAGCGATGGGCCGCTTCGAGCACGGTTTCCTGCTCAGCCATACGCTGCGCCAGCGTTTCGGGCGTGAGGCGCCATTTGGTATCGGGCCGGCGGCGCCATGTTCCTGTTCCCGTGCATGGCGCATCGATGAGAACGTGGTCGCACCGCCACTGGAGCGGCTCCAATTGGGCTGCCTGATCGTGCACCTGGACGTTGCGCGTGCCCGCGCGCTTCAGGCGCTCCACGATGGGTGCAAGCCGGTGGCGATCGGCGTCATAAGCGTGAATCTGGCCCTTGTTGCCCATGCTTGCGGCGAGCGCCAAGGTCTTGCCACCGCCACCCGCGCAATAATCGAGAACCTGACCACCGGATGCTCCGGTCAGCAACGCGGCGATCTGGCTGCCTTCGTCCTGCACCTCGAACCAGCCTTTAGCAAAGGAAAGCTCGGCCGTGACGTTCGGGTGGCGCCCGGCTCCCTCGACAGGTGCAACGCGGATGCCGTCCGGAGCGACTTCGGTTGGTACGGCACCGGTGCGGGCGAGCGCCTTCAGGACCTTTTCGCGGTTCGCCTTCAGCCGGTTGACGCGCAGATCGAGCGGCGGACGGCCATTCAGTCCTTGCGCCTCGGGAATCCAGTGCTCGCCGAAGGCCTTTTCGAATTCGCTCTGCAGCCATTCCGGCAGATCGGCCTGCACATGCGGCGGCGCCTCGCTGAGATTGCGCGCTGCGAACGTCTCGAACACATCGGAACCCGGTGCGGCGGGTGCGAAAGTGTCGCCCTCGAGTTCCGCCGTCAGGCCTTCCACCGTGTAACCCCATTGGCGCAAAAGCACGGCAAATCCCAGCGCCGCCGGCTCCTCGCTTTGCATCAGCCACTGATGGCTGAGCTTCAGCCTGAGCGCGTCATAGACGATGTTGCCGATGGCAGCGCGATCACCCGAGCCCGCAAACCGGTGGGACAGACCCCAATCCTTCAACGCCTCGGCGACGGGGCGATGGCGCGTTTCGATGTCTGAGAGAATGTCGATGGCTGCCGAGAGCCTTCCACCAAGTCTCATGGCGGGGTCCTTCGCGGGAACGACGAAATTGAGCGAGCTTCAGCCGATCGTCAGGCGATCGCCAACCGATAGGCGAAATAGAGCCAGAGCAGACCGTTGATGAAGAAGCCGACGATGAAGGCTGCGCGGCGCTGCATCAGGGCGTTTGTTGTCACATGGATGGCCGCATGTACGATGCGGCTAATGACGAAGGCCCATGCGAGCACCAGCACGACAATGTTGACCGCCGAAATCAGGTAGAACGCGAAGCAGACGAAGATGAACAGCATCGGCAGTTCGAACTGGTTCACCAGGCTGCGGATCGCCGTTGCGCTCTGTGCCGGCTCGTTGATCGGAACCAGGAATTCACGCGATTTCACCTCGCCTCGCTTCACCGCGCCGACGCGGCGGTTCGATGCGATGAGGTAGATCACGTAAATCAGCGCTACCTGAACGATGACTGGCCAGAAGATGGAGATGGAATTCATCGCTCAGTTCCCGCCGCCCGGGTAATTCGGGCTCTCGCGTGTGATCGTTACGTCATGCGCATGGCTTTCGCGCAGGCCCGCGTTCGAGATGCGCACGAAGGTTGCCCGGTCGTGGAACTGCTTGAGATCGGCAGCACCGACATAGCCCATGGCGGCACGCAGACCGCCAGCCAGCTGGTGCAGGACGCCGGAGACCGGTCCCTTGTAGGGCACCTGCCCCTCGATACCTTCGGGCACGAGCTTCAGCGTATCGCGCACTTCGGCCTGGAAGTAGCGGTCAGCCGAGCCCCGCGCCATGGCGCCGACCGAGCCCATGCCCCGGTAGGCTTTGAAGGAGCGGCCCTGGTGCAGATAGACTTCGCCGGGGCTCTCGTCCGTGCCGGCCAGCAGCGAACCGATCATCACCGCATCGGCACCGGCCGCCATCGCCTTGGCGAGGTCGCCGGAAAACTTGATGCCGCCATCGGCGATGACCGGGATGCCGGCGCCACGCGCCACTTCCACGGCGTTCATGATTGCCGAAAGCTGCGGCACGCCAACACCGGCCACGATGCGCGTGGTGCAGATCGAGCCGGGTCCGATGCCCACTTTGATCGCATCGGCGCCCGCATCCATCAGCGCCTTGGTGCCGTCGCCCGTCGCCACATTGCCGGCCATGACGCGGACCGAGTTCGACAGGCGCTTGACCCGCGCGACCGCATCCAGAACGCGCTGCGAATGACCGTGTGCCGTATCGACGACGATCAGGTCGACGCCGGCATCGATCAGGCGCTCGGCACGCTCGAAGCCGTCGTCGCCGACGCTGGTCGCGGCGGCAACGCGCAGCCGCCCTTGCGCATCCTTCGAGGCGTTCGGGTTGAGCTGCGACTTCTCGATATCCTTCACGGTGATGAGGCCGACGCAATTTCGATCGGCATCGACCACCAACAGCTTCTCGATCCGGTGGTGGTGCAAGAGCCGCTTGGCTTCGTCCTGGCTGACGCTTTCCTGAACCGTGATCAGGTTATCCTTCGTCATCAGTTCATGAATTTTCTGCGCCGGATCGGAGGCGAACCGCACGTCGCGGTTGGTAAGGATGCCCACCAGCTTGCCCGTGGTCAGGCCGCCATTGCCGGCGCTTTCGACCACCGGAATACCTGAGATGCCGTGCGCCTTCATCAGGGCCTGGGCGTCACCAAGCGTCGCGTCCGGCCCAATCGTCACCGGGTTCACGACCATGCCGCTTTCGAACTTCTTGACCTGGCGAACCTGTTCGGCCTGCTCGATCGGCGAGAGATTGCGGTGGATAACGCCAATGCCGCCGGACTGCGCCATCGCGATGGCGAGCCGCCATTCGGTCACCGTGTCCATGGCGGAGGAGAGAATCGGCAGGTTGAGCTCGATACCGTCGGCAATGCGCGTGGCGATCATCGTTTGCCCCGGCATGACCTCCGAATGTCCGGGCTGCAACAGCACGTCGTCGAATGTCAGCGCCATGGCGCCGGTTGAGGAATCAATGATCTTCGCCATGGCCAACCTTCGTCTCTGATATGAACCATCCCGCTTCGCCGGGCGAAGCGGGATGTGATCGTTCAATCCTCAGGATGATTTCGCTTTTCGCGTGAACGCCCAATCACCCTGAAATTTGCTGTGTCGCGTTTCCGGACGGCAAACCGGCATCCACTTCACCGGGAAACGCTTTATGATTGGCGAGGGCTGGTACCATGGCTCGCCGCCAATGAAAAGCCATGGACCGTCCCTGTGCTACGATCAGGCGTCGACGTCGAACTGATAGCTCTTCGGCACAAAGCGATAGCCAGTATCGAGCTTCTCGACGAACCCTACGCCCGGGAACGGCATGTGGTAGCCGATGAAGGCCGTGCGATCGGTGGCCAGCATGTCGAACACCCGCTTGCGGGTTTCAGCGGCGGCCGCCTTGTCCATGTCGTAGACGACCTCCCAATCCGGGCGCTGCAGCGACAGGACGAAATGGTTGGCCGTGTCGGCGGTGAGCACGACGCGCTGGTCGTCCGATTCGACCATGTAGATCATGTGGCCGGGGGTATGGCCGAACGCAGCCAGGCCGGTCACGCCGGAAACGACCTCGTCACCATCGCCGATGAACGTCATCTGTTCGGCCAGCGGTGCAACGCGGCTCATCACGGCGCCATGATTGCCCTCGGCCGGCGTTCCGACACGGGCATCATCCGTCCAGAAATCGAATTCCTGCTGGCCGGTGACGTAGCGGGCATTGGCGAAGGTCGGCGCTCCGCCCTCCATCAGGCCGTTGATGTGATCGCCGTGAAGATGAGTCAGGACGACAACCGTCACGTCTTCCGGCTGGTAGCCCGATGCGCGCAATGAGGCCAGCATCTGGCCGGCACCGGCTTCCCGCGCGGCCTCGCCATTGCCGGTATCGAAGAGCACAAGGTCGGACCCGGCCTTGACCAGGGCGGGCGTGAAGCTGTTGCGCATCCGCGCGGTCGGCAGGAAATTTTCCTCCAACAGTGCTGCAACGTCTTCCTGCGGCTGGTTAGCGCCGAAGATCGTGTGCGGATCGTCCGTGATCCGGCCGCCATCGCTCAGCGTCGTGATCTCGAAGCTGCCGAGTTGAAAACGGTTGAACTGCCCCATGGGTGGCTCCGGTGTCGATGCATCTTGCGCGAACGCCGCGCGCGTCATGATCTGAGGCGCTGCGAGGCCGGCCGCAACCAGTCCTGCAGCTTTGAACATATCGCGGCGCGAAGCACCGATCACCGATTTCTGGCGAAGTGTCATGCAAAATCTCCCGGGATTTTGGGGGGCCGGACTTCAACCGCCCGGCACGTTTCATGGCAAGTGTCGACAGCGCCTGAAGTGGGACCAAACGCCGTGAAGGCAATCATGAACTGTGGCAAAGCCCCCGGTTTCACAGGATCGTGAAGATCAGTCTTCAGCCGGGGGGTCGTCCGTCGCTTCCTCCGCCCGGCCCTTGAAGCCCTTGGCCAGCACGAACATCTCGACCGATTCCTGCCTGGACGATGGCGGCTTGATGTGGATGACGCTGCGAAAATTCTTCTTCAGCATAGTCAGCAGATCGTGGCCGGTGCCGCCCTGGAAGGTCTTGGCCAGGAAATGCCCGCCGGGGCGCAGGACATCCACCGCGAAATGGGCGGCAGCCTCACTCAGATGCATGGTGCGCAGATGGTCCGTCCGCTTGTGGCCGGTTGTCGGCGCCGCCATGTCGGAAATAACGACATCCGGCTGGCCGCCGCAGGCCTCGACCAGTTTGGCAGGGGCGTCGTCATCCAGAAAATCCATCAGCAGGATGTGAACGCCGGGGATCGTGTCCATTTCCAGGAAGTCGATGGCAGCGACGCGGGGCGCCTCATCTGCCGAACCGGTGACCTTGGCCGCGATCTGCGACCAGCCACCCGGCGCCGCGCCGAGATCGATGATGCGATGGGCGCCCTTCAGGATCTTGTGCTTCTCGTCGATCTCCAGAAGCTTGTAGGCCGCGCGCGAGCGATAGCCTTCGAGCTGCGCCCGCTGCACATAGGGATCGTTGATGTGTCGCTCAATCCATCGCCTGGACGATGCCTTGAGCTTGCCCTTCTTGACTTTCTGACCGAGCTTGCGCCCGCTCTTGATCGGCCCCGTCAACTCGTGCCCTCCCCGCCCTTGCGGCCCTGTTCGTTGCGCCCATCGAAGCGCGATCGGTTGCGATCGGTGGCCGGAAAGCGCGACCGGCGCCGTCGCCAGACGCCGTCGGCCGCCATCATGTCGGTCAGAAGCCCTTCGCGCAGGCCGCGATCGGCAACGCGCAGGCGCTCAGCCGGCCAGCGACGGCGAATGCCCTGAAGGATCGCGCAACCCGCCAACACCAGATCGGCACGGTCGGCCCCGATGCACGGATTTGCCGAGCGCTGGTCGAAATCCCAGGACAGAATCCGGTCGAGCATGCGATCGACCTCGTCGCTCGTCAGCCAGAGCCCGTCGACGCGCCGCCGATCATAACGCGGCAGGCCAAGATGGACACCGGCCAGCGTCGTTACGGTTCCTGAAGTGCCGATCAGATGGAAATTTCCGCCCGTGTCGCCGCCCATGCCGGGCAGATCCGGGGCCAGGAACGACGACAGCATCACCTCCACATCGGCAACCATCGCCTGGAACGTATCCGGCGTCACGTCGCGGCCGCCAAAGCGTTCCGACAAGGTGACGACACCGACCGGCAACGACGTCCAGGCACGAATGTGGTTGGCGAGACGTCCCGAGCGCTCGCGCGGCAGATCGATCACCGCGATTTCGGAGGAGCCGCCGCCGATATCGAACAGCACGACGGAGTCCGTCCCCTGCTCGACCAGGGACGAGCAGCCGGAGACGGCAAGCCGCGCTTCGGTCTCGCGGTCGACGATTTCCAGTTCGAGGCCCGTCTCGCGCTGGACCCGCTCGAGAAACTCGGCGCCGTTCTCGGCAGCCCGGCAGGCTTCCGTTGCGATCAGGCGCGCCTTGCGGATGGGCTTGTCCGCCAGTTTCGATGCGCACACCTTCAGCGCTTCCACCGCCCGGTCCATCGCCCGGTTCGACAGGCGGCCCGACGCGGCAAGACCTTCGCCGAGCCGCACGATACGCGAGAAGGCATCAACCACGCGGAACTGGCCCGGCCGGGTCGGCGAAGCGACCAGAAGCCGGCAATTGTTCGTGCCGAGATCGAGCGCAGCATAAAGCGGCGCGGCGGCACTGTTGCGCCGATCGTCGGCATCGGCTTTCGCAGAGGCTGCGCTGGCGCCGTTTCCACCAGCCTGCGCCGACGCAGAGGAAGGCTGGGCTGCCTCTGCGCGGGCGGAAGCCGTGGCGGTGTTGCCGGCGGCACCGGCCGGGGCGTTGCCCTCGGCCACAACAGCACCGGCAGGCCCGCCGATCATGCCTCCCGGGCGCATCGTCTTGGCGCGCTTTGCGCGTTGACGGCGCTTGCGCGATTTCGAGCGTGTCGCACCGGGGTGATGGTCTCCCGGCCGATGGTCTCCCCGGCGCTCTTCGCCCGCACGCTGGTTACCTGCACGCAGGCTTCCCGACTTCTGGTCCTCGGAATGCTGGCGTCCCTGGTCACGGCCACCGTCCGCAAGACCTTCGGTGCCGCGCAATGCAGCGCCCGCTTTGCCGGCGCCGCCTCCATGGGTGTGGTTGCTGGTCAGCGCATCTGTGACCGGATGTCGGCCCGCCGCGCGATGTCCAGCGTCGCCCTTCGACCGCTCAGCTGCAATCGACGCGGCGTCGCCGCCGCTGCCAGCTGCAACATGCGCCGCCTGGGACGTTGCGGTCGTGTTTCCGCCCCTGCGGCGCCGCCTGCGCCGCCTCTTCCCATCCTTGGCGCGAGCGGCGTCGCCGAGTGGGTCGGCAACCATCGTATGCGGGCGCGCTTCGCCGTCCAGGCGCGGGGCCTGGCCGGACGCTAGAGCATCACCTGTCGACGCCGGGCCTGCCGATGCCGCACCTGTCCTGCCGCGATCGGAACGGGCGCTTCTTGAGCGGTTCTTTCCGTTGCGGCTGGAGGGTTGGCCGGTTGGCGCATGACGTTGTCCGTGATCCTCATCTGGCGCCCCTCTTGTCGGCACGTCAGTGCCGCTTTCGGGGTTCTTCACGTCAGTTCCTGTCGGCGCGTCGCGGGCGGCAGCAAGAATGCGCACCGCGAAAAGCGCTCGTCTATCATCGTTGGGCAAAGCCTATCAGCCGGAACGCATTTGACAAAATGCTTTTTGGGACCCGCCCACGCCCGCCTCTTCCGTGCGCGCGAGTTCTCCCGTCTCGCCATGCCATCGCGGTCGATGGCCAAGACGGTGCCACTCCACCACGCTGCCCGCCAATTTATGCCCGTAGCCGTGCAACGGGGTCTTGATCGACAGGTCGAATATGCTACAAGGCGGCCTCGAAACAGCGGCGAACGGCCTTACCGGACCGATCTTCGCAAGCATGCACCCGCCGTTTCGAAGGCGCTCGCGCCTCCTCGGCTATGGGGAATAGGTTAACGGTAGACCCACGGACTCTGACTCCGTTAGTCCTGGTTCGAATCCAGGTTCCCCAGCCATTTGCTCCCTCCAGTCCCTTTGAAACCGCAGGATTCCGGCCTTTCGGCCTTAACGCGCTTGTGCGTTCAAATGGCCCGCCATGACTGGTGCCCACAACTGATGCCCACAGGTGTTGTCCAGCCGCCTTGGGCCGACGGAGCACGGGCGGATGGGACTGCGCAGACACCAGGTCGAGAATCTTGTTCTCAGAGGACCGATTTTTTATTGGCGGGCACGCATTCCCGTCGGCTTTCGGGCCTCGGGAAGAAATGCCCGGCTTCATTGAGCCTTAGGCTCTCGGACCGTAAGAAGGCGTCGGCCGTCGCACGGTGGCTGAACGCGCTCCTGCTTGAAATGGAACTGGTACCGAAGACGCGCATGGCGACACGAGAACAGCTCGCGTAAATCTTCGCCCTCGAGGCGGACGCCATGCGGGCCGAGATCGAGGCGCTCGACCGCGCCGCCAAGCGTACCGGGACGATCCGTGATCCCGAGCAGCGGGCAGCGGATCGTCAGGTCGGCCTCGCCTCGCCTACAGACTGCTCCATGCCTATGGGACGGGCGAGACCCTCTCGTTCGAGGAGGCAGGCGACGTCCGTGAGGCGCTGTACGGCGCAGGCGCAGAGTCTGACGACATTCCCTTTATCGAAGCCACCTATCGCGCCGAGCGCAAAGCGATCCTCTCCGATCGCGAAGGCAGGACGCGCAGCCCATTCCTGCGCGACGTGCTCTTCCGCATGGGGCAGGTTGAACTGGAGGACACGCCGCTCAACCGGGACGCAGCTACCGAGGAGGTTTTCCGAGCACGGGCCGATGCGCTGCTCGCATCAGCGGCTGACCCCAGAAAGCCGACGCTTGTCGCTAAGCCTCGTGAAGACCGTCCGATCATTGACGTGGCCAAATTGCCACCGCCGCAGAAACCAGCGACTCAATGGGCGGATGAACCGCGTGCCCTTCCGACGGATCCGGCTATGCCCGACCTTCCTGCTTTGCCCATTGTCGCCAAGCAGACGACCGTCGCTGAGCAGCAGCCACTGCCTGCCAGCACCAAGCCCGCGAAGAAGGCGCCGAAAGAACTGCTCCTGTCAGAGTTCGACCGGGAAACGGACAACCTCATCGCAAATCATCAGGATCAATGGGAAGATGACACCGCGTCGGATGTTCGTGTCCTGGTTCGCATTTTCCATGGCATCCTCGAGGAGCACGGCGTCACCCACTCCGGAGAAATTACGCAAGAGCACATTGCCGCGCTCCGTCAGCACTTCAACCACATCCTCCCTAACTATGGCAGAAGCCCCAGGCTTCGTGCCCTGTCACCGGGGGAGTTGCGCGCCGAAAGCCTGAAACGGGCCGATGAAGGGCGAGGTCAGATTGCAGCAGGCAAAACCTGGGCCGGAAGAAGTCAGGCCGATGTTCGACCTACCGTTTTTCAAAGGGCGAGCAAGCGCATTGGAACCAAACGTTCCAGGGAGTCTCGTCTATCACTCGGCTAACTATTTCCTGCCAATGCTATATACTTATTTGGGGCCGCGGCGGAACGAGTTCGCGGGTTTGTTGGTGGAGGACGTCGAGGAGCGGGAAGGCATCTGGGCGGTCCGGATCAAGGCCAACGAGGTCAGGCGCATCAAGAATGCGCAGTCAGACCGCCTGCTTCCGGTGCCCGACGAGTTGATCCGGCTGAATTTCCTGGAGTATGTCGAGCGACCGAAGCAGATCGGCTACGAACGACTGTTCCCAGAATTGGACTCGCCGTTGCTCAAGCAGAACGATCCGGGGGATCGCTTCTACAAAAACTTCGTTCCGGTGGTGAAGCGATGCATGAAGACCGAGCTTTGGGCGAGACCAATCCACACGCTGCGGCACGGTCTGTCAGACACGCTGAAGCAAGCCAACGTTTCTGAGGGCGTGATCGAGGACGTCGCCGGCCGCCTTGGAAACACCGAAACCGCGTCGCGATATACGAACCCGGCAGGCCTCTCCCTGCTCAAGCTTATCATCTCTCGATATCCGATTATCACAGATCATCTGGAGCCCCAGCCAATCCGGCTGCTGCCTTGGGTCCAACAGAATGAAGCGCCGCCATGGGCTGGCAAGAAGAGCGGTGACCGCTTCGGCGACAAGCGGGGACGGCGCCCGAAGAAAAAGGCATAGCTGCGCAAGCGCGTCGAACAGGTTGCGAACAAATCAGAAACAGGGTTCTGTCAGCGACATGAACATTGCCCTTCGCGATTCGACTTTGCCGACGCCTGTTGAGGGCGAGGGCTATCTCTCTTCACTGAACGCCGAGCAGCGGGCGGCGGTGGAGCATGGCGAGGGCGCTGTGGCTGGCCCCCTGCTGGTCATCGCGGGAGCCGGGTCGGGCAAGACCAATACGCTTGCCCATCGCGTTGCGCATCTGATCGTCAAGGGCGCCGATCCGCGCCGCATCCTGCTGATGACTTTCTCGCGCCGGGCAGCGTCGGAAATGAGGAGCCGGGTAGAGCGGATCGCCGCGCGGGTGCTGGGGGACAAGGCCGCAGCGCTGACGGAGGGCCTCACCTGGGCAGGCACGTTCCATGCCGTCGGCGCACGGCTCCTGCGAGACTATGCGCTGGAGATCGGGCTCGACCCCGCGTTCACCATCCACGACCGCGAGGACTCCGCCGACCTCATGAACCTCGTGCGGCACGAGCTTGGCCTGTCGAAGACCGAAAGCCGCTTTCCGGCCAAGGGGACCTGCCTTGCGATCTACTCGCGCGTCGTCAATGCGCAGGATGAGTTGGAGCCGATCCTGGCGAAGAGCTTTCCCTGGTGCATGGGCTGGGCCGAGGAATTAAAGCAGCTCTTTGCCGCTTACGTCGACGCCAAGCAGGCGCAGAACGTGCTCGACTATGACGACCTGCTGCTCTGGTGGGCGCAGATGTGCGGCGAGGCAGCGATCGCGGAGCATCTTGGCGGGCGCTTCGACCATATCCTCGTTGATGAATACCAGGACACCAACCGCCTTCAGGCGTCGATCCTCTTGGCGCTGAAGCCGGATGGCGCCGGGCTGACCGTCGTGGGCGACGACGCCCAGTCGATCTATTCTTTCCGGGCGGCCGAGGTCCGCAACATCCTCGATTTTCCTGGCCACTTCGCCGAGCTGGCGCGCGTTGTCACGCTCGACCGCAACTACCGCTCGACCGACGTGATCCTCGCAGCCGCCAATGCGGTGATTGGCGAGGCGTCCGAGCGCTTCACCAAGAACCTGTGGACCGAGCGTAGCTCGCGCGATCTGCCTCGGCTCGTCACCGTGCGCGACGAGGCTGAGCAAGCAAATTATGTCGCCGATCAGGTTCTGGAGGCTCGCGAGGAAGGCGTCGCGCTGAAGGCGCAGGCCGTCCTCTTCCGCGCCGCGCATCACTCCGGGCCGCTGGAGATCGAGCTGACCCGCCGCAACATGCCCTTCGTGAAGTTTGGGGGACTCAAGTTCCTCGATGCCGCACATGTTAAGGATGTGCTGGCAGTCCTGCGTTTTGCCGAGAACCCGAAGGATCGCGTTGCAGCGTTCCGCGTCATGCAGCTCATCCCCGGCATCGGCCCGTCGGCCGCCGGTCATGCGCTGGAAGCGATGGAACGCGCGCTCGATCCGGCACTGGGGTTGCAGTTCTTCAAGGCGCCCGCTCGTGCCGAGGCTGACTGGCCCGGCTTTGTGGAGCTCTACTCCGGCTTGCGCACAAAGTCTTCCTGGCCTGCCGACCTCGAGCGCGTGCGGCTGTGGTACGAGCCACATCTGGAGCGCATACACGAGGATGCCGGTACGCGGCGCGCCGATCTCCTGCAGCTCGAACAGATCGCCGCCGGCTATTCCTCACGCGAGCGGTTTCTAACCGACCTCACGCTTGATCCGCCCGACGCCACCAGCGATGAAGCAGGGCCGCCGCATCTCGACGAGGACTATCTGATCCTCTCGACCATCCATTCCGCCAAGGGCCAGGAATGGACGAAGGTTTTCGTGCTCAACGCCGTCGACGGCTGCATCCCGAGCGACCTTGCGGTGGGAGAGCGCGACGAGATCGAGGAGGAGCGCCGCCTGCTTTACGTCGCGATGACGCGCGCAAAGGACAGTCTGCACCTTATCACGCCGCAGCGCTTCTTCGTGCACGGCCAAGCCGCGCGCGGCGACCGCCACGTTTACGCCTCGCGCACCCGCTTCATCACCGAGCCCATGCTGGAACGCTTCGCGCAAACCGCATGGCCCCCGCCATCGCAAGGTGCGAGCGGGCGCTCGCCGCAACCCAATATCCGCGTCGACCTCAAGGCGAAGATGCGCGGCATGTGGCGATAGGTTTCAGGGCGAGGATAGTCGAGGCAGAGCAGGCCAGCGATGCTCCATCTCTGCATCATGCTCGTCCGCCCTATCGACGCCACGCGCCCCTCCATGGACTTACCGCCATTGAACATCGGGGCAATCGCAAGCAAGCGCCGCCACGGCCTCGGTGTAGCCTACCAGACGCCTCGTCTTGGGCGCTGGCGTGCGGACACCGCCTCGGCAGGCAACCATATCGGTTAACTCGAACCGCGCCGCCCTGAAGCCGACTTCTCGCAAGGCGTCGGCCACCGGGCTCATCGCCACTGGCTTCATTGGCACGCCCACGTCATGGACGAACAGGACCGTCGGAACGGCGTCTTCTCGGCCGTCGATCAGGAACGACATCTGCCTCTTCCCGCTCTTCAAGACAGCAAGGCTTCGGTTTTAGGAAATGGTTACCTAGCTACCGAAGCAGACCTTTCCCGCTCAGAACCTTGGATCGCTTCCCCCTATCTCTGAATCAGATGACCGCAAATCGAGATGACGTGCGGGCACTTCATCACGCGTTGGGTCACGTCGATCTGCCCCGCGTTGCCGACGCCAAGTGTCAATGCCGTTGCCGTGCCCCTGCCCTGGCCAGGGTCCGCGGTCAGGGCTTCAACAAGGCGATCCGTCGCCGACACCAGCCGGCCGTCTCTAG
This sequence comes from Georhizobium profundi, assembly GCF_003952725.1. NCBI lineage: Bacteria > Pseudomonadati > Pseudomonadota > Alphaproteobacteria > Hyphomicrobiales > Rhizobiaceae > Georhizobium > Georhizobium profundi. The sequence goes on from NZ_CP032509.1 coordinate 3,641,960, forward strand.
GGCTTCTGATGAGCTTTCTCGATCTCCGGATATTTGCGCAGCAGCGCATTGAGATCGCCAGGCCCGAATATGTGCCTAGCTCTGTCGACCACAGCTTATAGGCGTAGGCACCATCGCATTCTTTTCCGCCTTTACCGCGCCATTGGGTTGATATGCTTGATCAGGCAGATGAAGGATGGTTGTGCTGGCAAGACTGCACGAGCGCTACCGAAGCGTCCTATTCAGATGCGTACGAGACTTAGCGTTTGTGCGCGGAACGGTTCAGAATTTGAGGCTGACGCGGTCGCTATTGTCGCAAGTGGCCGACTTTGCGTTGACGCTTTACCGATGCGATCGATGCAGGCACCATAATCTTACCAGTCGGACCTAAAAGTAGGCGCTACACAACAACTTGAACACTCGAGTGCAATGTTTCGATGCGCAGCAGTCCGGTTAGCGACTGCTTTTGGGTTGGCCCGATATCCTGTGAGCGACTGGAATGGGGCGCAAAGCTGACGTTTCAGAAACTGTTGGGAAATCATTTCCCAGCCTCGTGCAAGGCGACACTCGAATGTCGACTTTGCGCCCGCCATTTGGTGGTTGAGACGCAGTTCGCCGTGACTAAAAGCCGACGCTAGGCATATTGCGACAAGCGGAAGCAATATTCCTAATATACGCGTCGTTCAGCTAGACTGATTCCCCCATGCTCGTTATCGAACTGCGCTAGATACGATCGAGCCTGCGGTCAATTGTTCCTGCTACTAGAACCTTGTCTAATTGCCCACGCTTAACACTTTTGGCCTAGTCTTGCTCGCGTGGAGGATCTGCCATGTTAGGTGCGCGCGCAGATATGTCGATGCGGAACTGGGGGAAGCTAGCTCAATGGACTGTCTTCGGTACGTTGGGTTGCGTCACAATTTGCATTAGCATCAACTATGTTATGTTCCGAAGTGATCCTGCTGTAATATTAAGTAAAGCACTGATAAGCTCCACTTTACTGCCGATTATTCTTGCCGGGCCCTTGTTCTTTTTTTTGTCCTTGAAACTAAGGGAACTGGCGATAGCCAACCATCGCTTGGCTTATCTCGCTGCGACAGACAGCCTTACGGGATGTTTGAATCGACGTGCCTTCACCAAGTCAGTTGAGAACTGCCTGAACTTCCATAGCGTTACTCACAATCCGATCGGTGCGCTGCTCGTAATTGATGCTGACCACTTTAAGGCGATTAACGATCGCTTCGGACATCATCGTGGAGATGAAGCTCTCACGCTTCTTGCAAAAGCAATCACTGGGTCCTTACGCAAGAACGATGAGCTGGGCAGGCTTGGGGGCGAAGAGTTTGCTGTTTTTCTTCAGCACGCCAACATGGCCGAGGCCTCGCTTGTGGCCGAACGCATACGCAAGGCAGTTAATGACATCGACTTCAAGGTAAATGGCGAGCAATACAAATTGTCGGTGAGTATCGGTGGTGCCGCCTGCGCGCACAGCGCGACGTTTGCCAACCTATTCCGACTTGCCGATGAGCAACTGTACATCGCCAAAAACGGCGGACGTAACCGGATCGAAATGATCTGCAATTCATCGCAGGCTGCCTTGACCGCGGCGTCTGCAAGTCTGCACTGAACACTCTTAAAACTGGCTCTTGCTGTCGCGGCGCGCTTGGCTGGCTTACTGTGCAAACTTTCACTTGATCGAATCATACCAGTACGGCGAGTTACAACGAACCGTTATTTCGCAGAGGACCTCCCGCTTCGCGCCGCCATTTCTGCCGTCGCAATAAACTCTGCTTTCGCTTGAAAGCGGACAATGTCTTCGATTAGTTCGAAAGCCGATTTAAGCCCTCAGGTTGCAATCTTCGTTCTGCCTCTGTGCCCCACTACCTCGCCTCCTTATGAAACTGGAACGACGTCTGAAGCGACATGCACACCTGCATGGAGCGCTGGCGACGATCTTGATAAATCGTGAGAAGCCCGGCAAACCAGAAAATGGATTCTAACCGAATTGGGTCCACAATTAAGATTTGGTTCGGCGAGAGGACGCAGGTTCGCCATGCGATCAGGCGGACTATTGGCGACAAGAACAGGTCCGTTCTGCGCGAAAATGGCAGGTTGGTGCGTCTTGTCAGGCGGCTCCGCATTTTCGATGAAGGCGGGGAGATCAAGAGGCGTTGGTGCCAGCAAATGATACGACCATGATGGGAAACCAGAGTTTCGCGCGTCTATTTCAGGCCTCGCCAGCGCCATTTCTTGTTCTTAAACCCGACGCGCCGCGGTTCACCATCATCGAGGTAAACGAGGCGTATCTGGCGGCCACGATGCGGACGCGCGAAGATGTGGTCGGACTGGGCATCTTCGAGGCATATCCTGACAACCCCGACGACCCGGCCATCGCGGGCGTGCGCACCCTGCGTGCGTCAATCGAGCATGTGCTCGCCTCCAAGCAGCCGGACACGCTACCGGGTCTCAAATACGACGTCGCTCGGCCGGACGGTACGTTTGAGGAACGGTGGTGGAGTCCGGTCAACTCGCCAGTGCTCGACGAAAACGGCGAGGTGGAGGCGATCATCCACAACGCCAACGACGTGACTGAGCAATACCGCGCCGAAAAGGCGCTGCGCGAGAACGAGGCGCGCCTGCGCTTCATGAACGAGCTCGATGAGGCGCTGCGCAGTTCGGGGGACGCGGTCGCCGCGATGTCCGCGGCTGCGCAGTTGCTGGGGCGGCGCCTCGGCGCCTCCCGAACCGCCTACGCCGCCGTTGACGTCGACAGCGATGCCTTCATCATCCACCGCGACTATACAGCGCCGGGGATCGCGAGTTCGGCCGGGACCTACAGTCTCGATCTCTTCGGTCCGCGCGCCGCCGTCGACATGCGCGGCGGACAGACGCTCGTTATTCGCGACGTCGCGGGCGAGCTCGCCCTCGGCGAAGGACGCGAGACCTTCCAATCGATCGGTATCGACGCAATCGTCTGTTGCCCACTCGTCAGCGGCGGCAGGCTCGCGGCGATGATGGCCGTTCACCAGGACACCCCGCGGGACTGGCGCGCCGACGAGATTTCGCTGGTCGAGGCGGTGGTCGAGCGCTGCTGGGCACATGTCGAGCGCGTCAGCGCCGAAAGCCGGCTGCGAGAGTCGGAGGCGAAATATCATGCCGTCGCCAATTCAGTCGACCAGATGATCTGGTTGACGCGTCCTGACGGCTTTCATGACTACTATAACGACCGCTGGTACGAATTTACCGGCGCGCCCTATGGCTCGACGGACGGCGAGGCGTGGAACGGCCTATTCCACCCCGATGATCAGGAGCGATCCTGGGCCTTATGGCAGCACTGCCTCAAGACCGGGGAGCCCTATCATATCGAGTACCGCTTGCGGCATCGTTCAGGCCAATACCGCTGGGTTATCGGCCGCGCGCAGTGCGTACGTGACCAAAATGGACAGATCGCTCGCTGGTATGGCTCCTGCACCGATATACACGATCTGAAAATGGCTGAAGAGCAGCTGCGCGAACTTAACGAAACGCTTGAGCATCGCGTTTTCGAGCGCACCGCGGAGCTGGAGCAGGCGCACGAGGCGCTACGCCAAAGTCAGAAAATGGAAGCCGTCGGCCAACTCACTGGCGGCATCGCGCACGACTTCAACAACCTCCTGGCGGGCATCTCGGGCTCGCTCGACATGATGCAGACCCGTCTCCAGCAGGGGCGCGTCGGTGACCTCGACCGCTACATGGTTGGCGCGCAAGGCGCGGCCAAACGCGCCTCGGCGCTAACGCATCGCCTTCTCGCGTTCTCGCGACGTCAGACGTTGGACCCCAAGCCGACGGACGTGAACCGCCTCGTTGCCGGAATGGAAGACCTCATCCGGCGGACGGTCGGTCCGCAGATCGCTGTCGAGACAGTGGCGAAGGCGGGCTTGTGGTCGGCGCTGGTCGACCCCAACCAGCTCGAGAACGCGCTCTTGAACCTTTGCATCAACGCGCGGGACGCCATGCCCAACGGCGGCAGCATCACAATCGAGACCGCGAATCGCTGGCTCGACGATCGGGCCGCGCGCGAGCGCGACCTGCCGCCCGGCCAGTACCTTTCCATGTGTGTGTCGGACAATGGAACGGGCATGTCCCCGGACATCATCGAGCGCGCCTTCGATCCGTTCTTCACCACCAAGCCGATCGGCGTCGGCACAGGGCTCGGCCTCTCGATGATCTATGGGTTCGCCCGCCAGTCGGGCGGGCAAGTCCGCATCTACTCCGAGGTCGGAAACGGGACGATGGTCTGCGTCTACCTTCCCCGCCACCACGAGGAGGAGGTTTGCGAACCCGAGGTTGTTCCTACGCTCCCGCGGGTCGACTCAAGAGGCAAGACAGTCCTCGTGGTGGACGACGAGCCACTGGTGCGAATGCTCGTGGTGGACGCTGTCGAAGATCTTGGATTCAGCACGATCGAGGCGGGCGATGGCCCGCAGGCGCTGAAAGTCCTGCGCTCGGACGCATTCGTCGACCTCCTCATCACCGACGTGGGTCTGCCCAATGGCATGAACGGGCGGCAAGTGGCCGACGCCGCTCGGGAGCTACGTGCCAACCTAAAGGTGCTGTTCGTGACGGGTTATGCCGAGAACGCCGTTCTAAGCCATGGTCATCTCGATCCCGGCATGCAGGTGGTGACAAAGCCGTTCGACATGACCGTCCTGTCTAACCGGATCCAGGGCATGTTCGACGACTGACGCTCACGCGCTTTCCGAACGCCCGCTTTCGGTGGTGGTTTGAAAGATGGGCTTGACCTCTTGAAGGGGCCGTACCGTCGCACAGACTAGCTCAAGCCTAATTGCAGCTATTCGGACCTCGGCGCCAAAGACCTCACCTCCGGAAACCACCCCGAAGGCGTCGGTAGGAAAACATTTCCCAGCGTCCCACCCCGCTGACGCCCTCCGGACCGGGGTGGGAAGCGGACCGGCAGGTTTCGGGCGGTTACTCGGCGAAACTGCTTTTCACCTAACACCGAGCTTTGGTAGCAGCGCGCCGCATATAGACGCTCAGGTTTATTTCGACCGTGCTAGGAAGCAGACCAGGAACGTTACTGCTCTTACCGGCTTGTGCAGGAAGTCAGTTATCGGAACACCGGCAAAGCGCCGCGCGGAGAAGTGCTGGTCACTGACCTCGAATGCCGTTCGCGATCGTTCAGCGCACCAAAGGTAACAAGAGAAACAGTATGATTAATCAGATTACCCGTGGCACGGGTCGGAAGCTGCTTCTAGTCCACGGGCTCGGGGGAAGCTGGCAATCATGGAGCACTATCCTGGATGCACTTAGCGCCAATTGAACGGTGATCGCGATTGACCTTCCTGGGCATGGCGCCACCCCGGCCGAACACGACAGCGGGACGTTCGATGGTCTTGTCGGCAGCGTCGAGCGCTATATAGCGGACAACGGACTGGCAGGGATTGACGTTGTCGGGAGCTCGATGGGGGCACGGATCGTGCTCGAACTCGCTCGACGCGGCAATATCGGCAACGTGGTGGCGCTTGATCCGGGTGGTTTCTGGCGGAGTTGGGAACGAACCTTCTTCAAGATCACCATAGGAGTTTCCGGGCGATTGCTCCGGGCAATCCGGCCCAGCCTGCCAATGCTGAGCGGGAATGCGGCGTCGCGCACTGCGCTGCTGGCACAATTATCCGCGCATCCTTGGGCGCTCGATCCGCAGGTCGTTGCGACGGAATTGGCAAGTCTCAGCACAACATCGACATTCGACGCACTGGTCCATGACCTTGCGAGTGGTCGTGAGCAGACCGGTCCTGCCGCCGATGCCACTGGTCGCATCGTGATTGGGTGGGGCCGGCATGATCGCTTATGTCTGCCAAGGCAGGCGGCGCGGGCAAAAGCGGCTTTTCCTTCCGCGGATCTACATTGGTTCGAGTCCAGCGGCCACTTTCCTATGTGGGACATGCCCGAGGAGACTATTGCCGTCATTCTTGCCGCGACTCGATGACGTCTTAACGCAATGCCGCCGGTCGGCGTGAGACGACTAGCACCCCGCCGCCATTGGTCCGCGCCATCGAAAACTTGCTTGATCACTCCATGATCGAGAGCACATTGCGCTATCTTGGCGTCGACGTGGAGGACGCGCTCCTCCTGGATGAGCGAACCGAGATCTGACATTGAGCGGCCGATGCAACGTGGACGGCCGCTTTTGACACGCGACACACTAGGTTGCTCCGACCATCGTGGGGTGGATTGCGGACGGGCAGCTTTTGGGCGGTCGTGGCACCCAAGCAGTCATAGCTCTGCTTGCGCGAGCACATTCTATGGTCGATGATCCAGCATGACCGAATTGCTCGACCATAATGCATACATAGCTGCGGCGCCGGAAGCCCTTCGGCCACAACTTGCCAACGTTCGTGACCTCCTCAAGCAAGCTCTTCCTGATGCGGAAGAGGTCATGCAGTACGGCATGCCAGGCTTCACTTCCGGAGGCGTGATGATCGCGGGTTACGGAGCGTTCAGCAAACAGTGCGGCCTCTATGTCAGCAAAGGTGCGATCAACGCGCATGCTGACGATATCGCTGCAGCCGAGCTTAAAGCATCCAAGACTGGTGTCACCTTTTCACCAACAAAACCGATACCTGACGAACTGATCACGGCGCTCGCCTTGGCATCGCGCAACGATGCGGCGGTCTGACCGCCAATGTGCGAGATGGGGTCGCAAGCAGTTGTAGAGATCAGCTGAATCTTAGCGGCAGCTATTCGGCCCGCGGCGCCCAAAACCGGATCGTCCGGAAACGGCCCAAACTGTGCCCAACAGACAATGTCCGCTTTCTCCGAAGTCCCCAGAAAAGCTGACAGGCGGCTTCCCACCCCAAAGTAGACATGACGCCAGCCCGACTATCGCACTCGGGAAATGATTTCCTACCGGCGCTTTTGAAGTGACCTGCTCCCCTGAATGTCCCCATTCATTGGCTAGCTCTGTTCACGTTGCGGTCCATACCGGACCGGGTTGCAAACTCGTTCGGTGTGAGCCCGTCAAGGCTCGTGTGGGGCCGGTGCAGGTTTTAGTCTATTCTCCATGCCTCGATGATCTCTCGGGCATGGCGGTAGCTGCGGAACAGGTGCTCATTGAGACATTCGTCCCTCAGCCTGCCGTTGAACGACTCCACGAAGCCATTTTGCATGGGTTTGCCGGGTGCGATGGAGTGCCACTCGACGCCGCGATCCTGCTGCCAGGCCAGCATGGCGTTTGACGTCAGCTCCGTGCCGTTGTCGCTGACAATCATGCAGGGGTAGCCGTGCCGTTCGGCGATCGCATCCAGTTCACGAGCGACACGTTCGCCCGAGATCGAGTTGTCGACCACTGTCGCCAGGCACTCCCGGCTGGAGTCGTCGATCACGCACAGGATGCGGAAGCGACGGCCGTCGACCAACGCGTCCGACACGAAGTCGAGTGACCATCTCTGGTTTGGATCCTGCGGAATGGCCATCGGCGCTCTCGTGCCCAGAGCCCGTTTGCGCCCGCCACGTTTTCGGACCGTCAGGCGCTCTTCCTTGTAAATCCGGTAGAGCTTCTTCCAGTTCACCGAGACACCCTCCCGCTTCAACAGCAGGTGCAGGCGGCGGTAGCCGAACCGCCGTCGCTGCGATGACAGTTCCCGCAAACGTGCTCGCAAAGCAGCATCGTCCGACCGGCTGGATATGTATCGGTAGACACGCGGCGCAATGCCGACCAGCGCACAGGCCCGCCGCTGAGAGTAGCTCTTCTTTTCGACTGCCCAACTCACGGCATTTCTCCTTGAGCCGGGCGTCAGAAGTTTTTTGCCAGCATCTCGCGCAGCGTCGATGCATCCATCATCGACTCTGCCAGAAGCCTCTTCAGGCGGGCATTCTCCTTCTCCAAAGCCTTCAGCCGTTTGGCCTCCGACACCTCCAGGCCGCCATACTTCTTTCGCCAAGCGTAGAAGGTCGCGTCCGAAATGCTATGCTTGCGGCAAAGCTCGCTGGCCGTCATGCCCGCCTGATGCTCATTGAGAATACAATGATCTGTTCGTCCGAGAACCGCGATCGCTTCATTGCCTGTCTCCTTCATCAAAGAACAGGCTAACCCAAAAGCGGGAACGTCTCAGGGGAGCAGGTCAACCCAATTCGGCTAGAATCCATATTCTGGCTTGCCGGGCTTTGAGCGGTTTATCAAGATCGTCGCCAGCGCTCCATGCAGGTGTGCATGTCGCTTCAGACGTCGTTCCAGTGTCACCGGGAGGCGAGGTAGTGAGGCAAAGAGGCAGAATGAAGATCGCACTCTATACGATGAGCTCTGCAATCCCCGGGATCTGACCCACAGCGAAAAAGCTAACTTTTTGCGAGCTTTCGGTACCACCGCGCCAGTAGAAATGGTGTGAGGTACATCGGGATCTGAAAGCAGCCGATTAATAGTAGAAGCTCGTCGGCCGTTGCCTCTGGCAGCACCGAAAGAAACAAAGCTGCGTTGCGATTGCCGGCGGTGATCCCCATCGCCGGTGCCGCGGCCGGGTCCTTACGCGCGGCAAGCGCACTGGCGCAGAGCTGAATCGGAAAGTTAAGCAGGAAGACAGCGGCCAGTGCCGCGAAGAATGCACCACGCTCGTTGAGAACCGCCGGACCGATAGCCGACATAAGGCCGATGACCACCAGACCGAGCAGAAGTGCGGCAAGCCCATCCATGGCCAACACCGACCGATCGCCGCCCGACACGACGTCGAACGCCCGTAGCGCGTAGGCGACGCCGCCGGCTAGTGTGATCAGCATCAGAAGCTCGAGTGCAGCCCGCGCAACCGCAAGCGGGCTGCCGAAGGCGGGCATGACGAGAAACACCGGCAAGACCGTCAACGGCAAGAGCGCGGTTCCGATGACGAGCTGGCGTAAGGCCGGCGCTGGATCGCCGCCGGCCATGAGGGTGATGTTCGGGCTGCCAGTGATGGGCGCTGCTGCCAGCACCAGCACGATGCCCATGGCGATGGTAGAGCCGAGGGCGCCCGTGAGCCAAAAGGCGAACGCCGCCGTGAGCGGCAGCACAACCTGGAGCACGAGCGCCAGTCCCGCCGCGCGGTGGACGCCCTTAAGCCCTGCTCTGATGCCATCTGGTCCCAAGCGGAGAACCGCAAGGAACAGCAGCGCCACGATCATCGGCGCGATGCCGGGCCTCAGCGCAACTGCGAGTTCCGGCAGGAATGCGCCGAGCAAGAGCCCCGCGACGAGCAGCATCCGCCCATGGCGGGCGAGGAAGGCGAAGACTGGCACCAGCCTAAAGGGAGGCGGCAGCACGCGCCGCCTGGTCGTAGGCACCAGAGACCGCACGTAAGAGGCTGGCGAGACGCGAGAGCTCAGCCGGGTCGTGACCGAATTGTAGAACCGACTGCACCACTAGCGCCTCTCGAACATCGCCATAACGCTTGCAGAGTTGGCGCCCTGCTTCTGTTACCGTAATCGTCTTCTCCTTGCCCTTGCGGCCCGGCTCCACCAAACCTTGCTCGACCAGCTTCTTGATCGCGTAGTTGACGAGATGCGTATCCTCAACATTGAGCACGAGACAGATATCCGCGAGCGTTTTCGGCCTTGCCCGATGGTTGACGAGGTGCACGATCAGCACTTCCATAGGCGAGAGCGACGGCCCACCGGCTGCCGCCGTGCAGCGCACGATCCACCGCTGGAAGGCATGATTTGCCATGGTCAAGGCAAACTCGACTTCCGAGAGCGCCGGCAGGCTCGAATTGGCGAGATGCGCCGATGAAACCACCGGCCCGATCGCTAGATCCTTCAGTTGTTCATCATAGTGCTCGGCAGCCATAGGGCGATCTCCGGAAAAGCGGCGAGAAGTGCAGTCGCTAGGACAAGGATCAAGAAGAAGGGCAGCGCATAGAGCGCGATCTCGAAAATCCCTCGTCCCGTGATCGACTGGATGACGAACAGGTTAAAGCCAACGGGCGGGGTAATCTGGCTCATCTCGACCACGAGAACGAGGAAGACGCCGAACCAGATCGGATCAATGCCGGCGGCAAGCACCATCGGCAGGATGACGGACGTTGTCAGCACGACCATTGATATGCCGTCGATGAAGCAGCCGAGAATGATAAAGAACACGAGGAGGACGGCCAGCAGCGCGAACTGCGAAAAGCCCTGCTCACCGATCCAGGCGGCAAGCGTGCGCGGGATGCCGGTATAGCCCATGGCGACGGTGAGGAACGACGCGCCTGCCAGAATCAGCGCGATCATGCAGCTCGTGATCGCCGATCCTTTGAGCGAGGTTACGAAGCTTTCCCGCGACAGCCCACCGGAAAAGAAGGAGATCGCAAGGGCTCCAAAGACGCCAACCACGGCCGCTTCGGTCGGCGATGCGAAGCCGCCATAGATCGAGCCGATGACCGTCACGATCAGGACAACTGTCGGCAGGAGCAGCGTCAGCGCCTCGAACCGTTCGCCCCAAGTGGGCTTCGGCTCGGGCTCCGGCATCCTGTCCTTGTTCATCCAGGCCCAGAGCATGACGTAGGACGAAAACATCACTGCCAGCGTGACGCCTGGCAGGATGCCGGCGAGAAACAGGCGCGCGATCGATTGCTCGGTCGCCGCGCCATAAACGATCATGATAATCGAGGGCGGGATAAGGAAGCCGAATGTGCCCGAACCGGCGAGCGTGCCGATCGCCATGCGCGGGTCGTAGCCGCGCCGCTGCAGTTCCGGCAGCGACATCTTGCCGACCGTCGCAGTCGTTGCAGCCGACGAACCGGACACGGCTGCAAACAGCGCGCACCCGAACACGTTGACGTGCAGGAGACGCCCGGGCAGCCTTCGCGTGAAGGGAGCAAGGCCCGAAAACATGTCCGACGAAATGCGGGAGCGGAACAGAAGCTCGCCCATCCAGATGAACATGGGAAGCGCCGTCAGGTCCCAGCTGTTCATTGCCCCCCAGACCCGACGTGCGAAGACGAGTCCGGCCGGCGCCGATGACGCCAGTTCCATGGCGACAAAGCCGACAGCCATGAGGGCAAAGCCGACCCAAAGGCCGGAGAAAAGGAAGCCGAAGAGGACAGCAATCAGGATCAGGGACAGAATGCCGATATCCATCAGTGGCCTCCCTCGTCGACGCCGCGCGTGCGCTCGATCTCGCGAAACTTCGCTTCGCCACCGGAAAGCACGGCTGCGAGTTCGTCCAGGATCGCAACGGCGAGGATGGCGAGCCCGCTTGTCATGACGGCTTGCGGGATCCAGAGCGGGATCGCGATCAGGCCGTAGGATACGGATGCGCGCTCGAAGGACGCATAGGCCTGCCCTCCGACCACCCAGCTCGCATAGGCGGCAAGCGCCAGAGCGACGATGAGGACGAATGCGGTCATGGCGCGTTCCAGGCGGGGCCCGGCCCAGCCGACGAAGAGCGTCACGCGCACATGACCCGCTGCCCTCAAGGTCGCCGGCAGAGCGAGAAAGGCCGAGGCGATAAAGAGAAAGCCGCCGATCTCTGCCAGCGACGGGATGGCAAAGCCGAAGCGGCCGAAGCCAGCGAGCGTAGACAAGCGGTCGATCAGCCGTGCCACCACCTGGATGAAGACGAGGGTCGCGATCACGACCATCGCGGAGCAAGCGCCGAACAGAGCAGCGCCGTAGAGGGCATCGAGTGCCTTGCGCATGGGAGCAGTCCCTGTAAGTGGAACGGGCGGGTCGATGACCCGCCCGTTCTTGAAGGCTTACTGGTTGCGGTAGGCTTCGATGACCGCGGTGCCTGCCTCACCGGCCGAGGCCTGCCACTCCTCGGTCATCGTCGCGCCGATCTCCTGCAGCTTGGCGGAAAGCGCCTCGGACGGCTGCATGATGGTCATGCCGCCAGCCTCCAGCTCAGTGATCTTGGCGTCGGTCTCCTCGCGCGACATCTGCCAGCCGCGCTCTTCAGCGGCAGCAGCCGCTTCTAGGATCGCGTTGCGCTCGTCTTCCGAAAGCGCTTCGAAGGCTTCCGTGTTGACGACGATGATGTTCTTCGGGAGCCAGGCCTGTACGTCGATGTAGTGCGAGGTGAAATCCCAAGCCTTGGCGTTGGCGCCAGTCGATGGCGAGGTGATCATCGCCTCGACGCGGCCGGTCGAGAACGCGGTTGGAATATCGGTCTCTTCGACCTGCGTCGGCGTGGCGCCGAGCAGCGTCGCAAGGCGCTCCGTGGCGACGTTGTATGCGCGGAAGTTCAACCCTTCCATCTGTGCCGGATCGGTGACTTCCTGGTTGAGGTAGAGGCTCTGACCCGGCCAGGCGACCGCATAAAGCACCGTTAGGCCCTGCTCGGCGAGCTTTTCGGAGACCGCGTCTCGTGAGGCAGCCCAGAGCTGCTCGCCCTCTTCATAGGAAGAAGCCAGGAACGGGATAGAATCCAGCGCAAAGACCGGGTCTTCGTTCGCAAGACGCGAGAGCAGGAACTCGCCAATTGGCACGAGACCGTCACGCACCGCATCCTTGATCTCAGCATGGCCAAAAAGCGAGTTTGCGGAATGAACGGTGATGTCGACGCTGCCGCCCGTTGCCTCCCGAACGTCGTCGGCGAACTGCATGATGTTCTGCGTGTGAAAGATGCCATCGCCATAGGGCGTCGGCATGTCCCAGGCGTTCTGCCCCATGGCGGGAGCGGAGAGAAGAGTGGCGAAGGCTGCGGCTAGAAGACCGGCGCGAAAATGCTGCGTCATGATCGTATTCCCCTTTTTTTGGCAGTGCGACCTGGTTCCGGCAGGACGCTTGCGGCGCCGTATCCGGCGTCGAAATGAGAGGTTGACGGCTCATTCGCAATTTGTCAACGATTTGTCAGCGTCCGGCGGAAGACCGGTCGGACTCGGGAACATTGACGGAGGACTGCAGCATGGTGGACCGCATCGACGGCACGGGCCAGTGGGATTTCTGGATCGATCGCGGCGGCACGTTCACCGACGTCATCGGCCGCGCACCCGACGGATCGCTGCAGCCGATGAAGCTTCTGTCGGAAAATCCGGAAGCCTATGAGGACGCGGCGATCGAAGGCATCCGACGCCTGGTCGGCGCTGCCACCCAAGCCGATCTGCCCTCCGCTGCCATCGGCACCATCCGTATGGGAACGACGGTCGCCACCAACGCGCTGCTCGAACGCAAGGGCGAACGCACGCTGCTCCTCATCACCGAAGGCTTCCGCGACCAGCTGCGCATCGCCTACCAAGCGCGGCCGGACATCTTCGCCAAAGAAATCATCCTCCCCGAACAGCTCTACGAGCGCGTCATCGAGGTGCCTGAACGCTTGATGGCCGACGGGTCGGTTGAGCGCGCGATCGAGCTCGACCCGATCCGTGCGGACCTCGAGGACGCGAAGGCCGACGGCATCGGCGCCGTTGCGATTGTGCTGATGCATGCCTGGCAGAACCCGGTCCATGAGGCGGCGCTGGCCGAACTGGTCCGAGGTCTGGGCTTCGAGCAGGTTTCCGTCAGCCACGAAGTCTCGCCGCTGATCAAGCTCGTCGGTCGCGGCGATACGACCGTCGTCGACGCCTATCTCTCGCCCATCCTCGGCCGCTATGTCTCGCGCGTCGCTCGTATCCTCGGCGCTACGCCGCCCGGCGAGCCCGGCCCGACGCTTCAGTTCATGATGTCGTCCGGCGGCCTCACCGCTGCCGACCGTTTTCGGGGCAAGGATGCGATCCTGTCCGGTCCGGCAGGCGGCGTCGTCGGCATGGTCAAGACTGCCGAACAGGCAGGCTTTCCCCGCGTCATCGGCTTCGATATGGGCGGCACCTCCACGGACGTTGCACATGCGGCAGGCGAATATGAGCGTGCCTTCGACACGGAAGTCGCCGGCGTGCGCATCCGCGCGCCGATGATGCGCATCCACACCGTTGCCGCTGGCGGCGGGTCGATCCTGCATGCCGATCCCGGTCGCTTCCGCGTCGGCCCGGATTCGGCAGGTGCCGATCCCGGCCCCGCCTGCTACCGGCGCGGCGGGCCGCTCACAGTGACGGATGCGAACGTCATGCTGGGCAAGCTCAACCCGGACTTCTTCCCAGCGATCTTCGGCCCCGACCAAGATAAGCCGCTCGACCGCGCCACGGTTGCGACGAAGTTCGCCGAGATCGCGGAGAGCGTCGGCGAAGGCCGCTCGCCCGAGGAAATCGCCGAGGGCTTCCTGAAGATCGCCGTCGAAAACATGGCGAATGCCATCAAGAAGATCTCCGTCCAACGCGGCTACGACGTAACGCGTTACGTGTTGAACTCGTTCGGCGGAGCCGGCGGCCAGCACGCCTGCCTCGTCGCCGATTCGCTCGGCATGGAATCGATCCTGATCCACCCGCTGTCGGGCCTGCTCTCAGCATACGGAATGGGCCTCGCCACCGTCACGGCGAGCCGCCAACAGGGGCTGATGCAGCCGCTCGCCGAAGCCAGCCGCGCCGCAATCTCCGGCCTCGAGGCGGACCTTGCCGGCGCCGTCGCCACCGAACTTGCCGAACAGGGCATCGCAGTCGATACGGTCACCACGCGCACGAAACTACATCTACGCTACGCCGGCACCGACAACACGCTCGATGTTGCCTTCGACGGCGACCTTGCCAAGGCGCAAAGCAGTTTCGAGGCGATGCACCAGGCGCAATTCGGCTTCATCACGCCCGACAAGTCAATCACGGTCGAAGCCGTCGAGGTCGAAGGCTGGCAGGCCGGCGACGAGACGATCGGGGGCGTGAAGGATGACGGCACCGGCCGCGACGCTTCGTCAGACGTCACCGGCCGCATCTTCTCCGGCGGCGAGTGGCGTCAGGCAGGCGTGTTCCGCCGCGAGGGCATCCAGGCAGGCGACCGCATCAAGGGTCCCGCCCTTATCATCGAGGCCAACCAGACGATCGTTGTCGAGCCGGGCTGGACCGCCAGGCTGACGGCTGCCGACAACATCGTGCTGGCCCGCCACGAGAAGCTCGCCCGCAACCAGGCGATCGGCACGAAGCAGGCCGATCCGATCCTGCTCGAGGTGTTCAACAACCTCTTCATGAACATCGCCGAGCAGATGGGCGTCGCGCTCCAGAACACGGCGCATTCAGTTAACATCAAGGAGCGGCTCGACTTCTCCTGCGCCGTCTTCGACGCTTCCGGTGCGCTGGTCGCCAATGCGCCGCATATGCCGGTGCACCTAGGCTCCATGGATCGCTCGGTCGAGACTGTGATCCGCCTGAACGAGGGCAACATCCGCCCCGGCGACGTCTTTGCGCTTAACGCCCCTTATAATGGCGGCACGCACCTGCCCGACATCACGGTGGTAAGCCCGGCCTTCAGCGACGACCGCAAGGAGATTCTGTTCTGGGTCGCCTCTCGCGGTCATCATGCCGATGTCGGCGGCACCGCACCGGGTTCGATGACTCCGCTTGCGACGACTGTCGACGAAGAAGGCGTTCTCATCGACAATTTCCAATTGGTCGCTGAAGGACAGTTTCGGGAAAAGGAGCTCCACGAGCTCCTGACCAACCACCCCTACCCGGTTCGCAACCCGGTTCAGAACATCGCCGACCTCAAGGCGCAGATCGCCGCCAACGAGCGCGGCGCGGCCGAGCTTCGCAAGATGGTCGAGGAGTTCGGGCTGGAGGTCGTGCAGGCCTATATGGGCCACGTACAGGACAACGCGGCCGAGGAAGTAGCGCGGCTTATCGGGCGCCTGGAGGATTGCTCCTACGAGTATCCGACCGACACAGGCCAGATGATCAAGGTGAAGATCACGGTCGATCGCGACGCGCGCACCGCCACGGTTGACTTCACCGGCACCTCGGGCGCAATCGCCAACAACTTCAATGCGCCGGAGCCGGTCGCACGCGCAGCCGTTCTCTACTGCTTCCGCGTCATGGTAGAAGCGCCGATACCGATGAACGCCGGCTGTCTGCGGCCGATCCGCATCGTCATCCCCGAGGGCTGCATGCTGAAGCCGGCCTACCCTCGCGCCGTCGTCGCCGGTAACGTCGAGACTTCGCAGCATGTGACCAACGCTATTTTCGGCGCCCTAGGGGCGATCGCCAACAGCCAGGGCACGATGAACAACCTGACCTTCGGCAACAACGAGTACCAATATTACGAGACGATCTGCTCGGGCTCGCCGGCCGGCCGCATGAATGACGGCCGCGGCTTTGCCGGAACGTCGGGCGTGCACGTCCACATGACGAACTCACGCCTGACGGACCCGGAGATCCTGGAGATGCGCTTCCCCGTGATGCTGGAGAACTTCACGCTGCGAGACGGCTCGGGCGGTATTGGCGCATTCGCGGCCGGCAACGGCACGACACGTACGCTGCGCTTCCTCCAGACCATGGACTGCGCGATCCTGTCGTCGCACCGACACGTCCACCCGCAGGGCATTGCAGGCGGCGGCGAAGGCGAGCTCGGCCGCACCGAGGTTCGCCGCCTCGACGGAACGGTCGAGGTTCTGAAAGGCTGCGACCAGACGGTGCTTCAGGCTGGCGAAGCGGTCACCGTGATCACGCCGACAGCCGGCGGCTACGGCCAAGTCTGATCTCGACCTCCTGCCGCCGTTCAGCCCTTCCCGTTCGGCGGCGCGACTGGAGCAGCAGTTCACCCTTCCCAGATCGCGCTCCCACTTCTTCTCAAAAGTGAAGGACAAGTTACAAAAAACGCAGGTTTGTTCGGCAGCTTTAGTTGAGCGTGCATCGTCACCATCCTGCCACCAGCGGATCATATCGCTGCCTCAGCGGACATTGGCGGTCAGACCGCCGCGTCTTTGCGCGACGCCACAGCGAGCGCCGTGATGAGTTCGTGAGGTATCGGTTTTGTTGGTGAGAAGGTGACACCAGTCTTGGATGCTTTAAGCTTGGCTGCAGCGATATCGTCAGCATGCGCGTTGATCGCGCCTTTGCTAACATAGAGACCGCACTGTTTGCTGAACGCTCCGTAGCCCGCGATCATCACGCCTCCGGAAGTGAAACCCGGCATGCCGTACTGCATGACCTCTTCCGCGTCGGGAAGCGCTTGCTTCAAACGGTCACGAAAGACGGCAAGTTGTGGCCGAAGCGCTTCCGGCGCCGCAGCTCTGTATGCAGCATGGTCAAGTAACTCGGTCATGCTAGATCATCGATCATAGAATTTGCTCGCGCAAGCAGAGCTATGACTGCTTCGGTGCCACGACCGCCCAAAAGCTGCCCGTCCGCAACCCACCCCATCTCAGTCACTAGCGTCCCGTCCAGCAACTGCTCTTGGGAAATGATTTCCTAAGACGTATTCGGGGCCGATTCCGGACGGTCTGATTTTGGGCGCCGAGGCCAAATAGCTGCCATTAAGCTGAGGCTGTTCTTAACGACCGCTTGCGATCCTTTTTCGGTCATTGAAACTCGTTTGCCTGGTGCTCGCAACGTGCCACCCGCAACAGACAGATGAATGAGGCGGGCTGCTGCGGCCTGCATCGGAGGGCAAAGACCAGATCACCTCAAAGGTTTGATCCGGGGCCTCGCGCGTCACTTCCATCGATCAAGGACGCGCTGCACAAAGGCGCGAAATGACGTGGGTCGTTGCCCTGTCACCTGTTCAACGCCCGACGTGGTGCAATCTTCAGCGCCTGCTGCAATGTGCGCGTCCAAAGCCGTGAGCGTTTCGGCATAGTTGGCCGGCAATCCCTGCAACACCAGACGCGCTGTCAGAGAGGCTGGGTCAAGCGATACATGGTGAACTGGCCGACCAAGAGCCGCAGCGATGATTGCCGCGGCATCGTCGTAACTCAATGCCTCCGGTCCCGTCAGCACAACGTCAGAGTTGAGTGGCGTTGCGGCAGTCAAGCACGCGGCGGCCGTGGCGGCGATGTCTTCGGCGTCGATGAAGCCGACACGTCCGGCGCCGGTCGCTGTGTAAATGGCCCCTTCTTTCCGGATCGTCCTGGCGTGGGGCCCTTCAGAGAAATTCTGCATGAACCAAGACGGGCGCAGGACCGCCCAATCCGGCGCGCTCTTTGCCAACCATTCATGAACCTCACCCATCATGGGACCGCCGGGTTCCAAAAGCGACGAGCTGAGCAGAACGAAGCGCCGGACGCCGCGTGCCATCGCCGCCTCCAGTAAAGGTTGCATGACCGCCAAGTGGTCCGTGCGATCGGTCGGCGCTACAAGGTAGACCGCATCGCATCCCTCGACGGCGGATGCAGAAGTTGGATCTGACCAATCGAAACGCCTGTCTTGGCGACCGTCCGGCGTGCGTGTGCCGATTGCGACGTTGATGCCAGCGGCACTCAAGCGAGACGCCACGCGACGTCCAGTCTTGCCTTTGCCACCGATAATGAGGACCCGCTCGACCATCACTGGGCTGCCCCAGCATATGCCGCGGCGGCGGCTTCCGTGCCCCCCAAAGCCGTCAGCACGATGAGCGGGTTCCAATAGTCGCGATAGCGCGCGATGCGCCCTTCGCGCAAAGTGACGACCGAAATATACACTTGGTCGTATGGAGCGCCCGTTTTCACACCCTGACCGGTGCAGGAAAACTCGAAGATCACTGTTTCGCCGACGGCATGAACATTGCCCAGATGCATCGGCCCAAAGGTGAGCAATGGACCGAGTTTCTCGAGATGAGCCGCAAGGGCCGGTGTCCCTTCCAGTCGGCCGGGCAGCCCATCGGGCGCATAGGGAAACTCGAAGAGAACATCATCGGTGAACATGTCAAGCAAGCTGTCCGCAGGGGCGAGCCGTTCACCCAGTGCTGCGCGAAGCAGGTCGGAGAAGCTATCGAACTTGTCAGACATCATGAAACCTCATATGGACGGAACGGTAACGTATCGACGATATAGGAGGTGCTTCGTTGGAACGCAACCGTTCCGTCCTAAAAACCAGAAGAAGGCCTTCTGGAGCGGCTGTGAAGAGCGCTGCATTGACCGATACTCTTCACCGCGCATTCTTCGAAGAATGGGCGCAACGTGGCTTTGCTGCCATAAGTCTTGAACGCGTGGCTGCCAGAGCCGGGGCAGGCAAAGCGGCAATCTATCGCCGTTTCTCGTCGCACCACGAATTCGCAGCGGCGGCCGTGTCATCACTCGGGCTGAAGCTAGCCATGCCAGAAGACCACGGAAGTCTAGAAGCTGACGTTTTGGCTTTCCTAATCCGCCTGCGAGTGGTCTTTCGCCACCCAATAATCCGGCGCATCCTGCCGGATCTTCATGCCGAAGCTGCGCGGTCCGCTTCGATGCGGGAATTAAACACTCAGGTAGCGCATGCTCGCCGAGAGCAAGCTCAGGTCATTCTGGACCGCGCGATCAAGCGGGGCGAGTTGGATGCTGGCGTCGATCGGGACCTAGCGCTCGACTTGCTTCCGGCCCCGTTGTACTGGCGCATGGTGGTCCTGGGGGTGACCCCCACGCGCGATCAACTCGCCACCGAAGCCGTCGCAATTGTGGCTGCACTAAAGGGTTCCGCTCGCCGGCGTTGACCAAACTCGTTTGCGCGTCATCGCTGCGAATGCATCCGCCCTACAGGGAGCAACGGGCTGCAATGGAACTGCAGAAGCCGTCCGATCCGGCGGGCGGCAGCAGAGATTGTTCGAACGCCTTATTCCTTGGCGTGACTTTCGATGAACGCCCTAGGCGACATGCCCCAATTGCGAACGAACGCCATGCCGAACGCGCTGGCCGATCCATAACCGACTTGATGCGCGATTTCAGCGTTGGTCAGTTGACCGCGCATCAGGAGGTCGCGCGCAACCGCCATTCGCCAGCGTATTGCATACTCCATGGGCGTGCAGCCAAGTGTGGCCTTAAATCGTTCGAAGAAGGCCGAACGTGACAGCCCGGCCTCCTGTGCCAGCCCCTTCACGGTGATGGAGTTGCTCCCTGCGTTGTGGATCCGATGCAGCGCGGCGCCGAGCCTGGGGTCTGACAGGCCACGCACAAGACCAGGCGGAAGATCAGGACCTGCGCCCGACCGCAATGCCTCGATCATCAGGACCTCCAGCAGTCGATCAAGAATCATGGCACGGGCGGGCCGTTCGGCGCTTGTCTCATCGTAAAGCATCATCACAAGTGCCGTGAGCCGGTCTTGCCCACACACGTGGATCATCTGCGGCAGCACGGAGAGAAGAAGTGCCTTGTCGGGCGCGTCGAACCGGCAGTGGCCGACAAGGGCTCGCATCTCGACGGGGCTGTCGGGCGGCCCAAGGCGGAACATGCCCGGTCCGGTCTCGAGCGGAAGCCTGGCCACGCCAGGTGGCGGCGGGACCTCGCTGGTCATCGTGAAGCTGTTGAGCTCCGGTACAATCACGAAGTCCCCTGCCCTCAGCAGGATCGGCTTTTGCCGCTCCACGACCAGTCGTGCGCACCCATCGACAATGGCGGCATAGAACGGGCTCGCCATGTCGGTGCGTTCGACCTGCCAGCGCCCTCCGGCCGCGACCATCTTGGAGATGTCCGGTCGAGGTTTCAGAAGGGCGACGATGCTGGCTAACGGGTCCAGTGCGACTTCGGGCATGCATTCGGACTTTCGATGAATCTTGTCGGACTTCACAATATGGCGAGTCCAGACGTCTAGGTCTATCTCGCGGTCTTGCAGACAAGGAGAAACCTATGCCCCGTATCCTCATCACAGGCTGTTCTTCAGGCTTCGGACAGGCCATCGCCGCGCGCTTCCTCGACGAAGGCTGGGAGGTCATAGCGACGATGCGATCGCCCTCAACAGAGGGGCTGCCTCCCTCTGACCACCTCCGCATTGTCCCGCTCGACGTGACCAAGCCGGAGAGTATCGAGGCAGCGCTGTCCGAAACGGGTCAAATCGATGCGCTGGTCAACAATGCCGGCGTCGGTATGCTGAACGTGCTGGAAGGCGCGGAGATCGACAAGGCACGCGAGCTTTTTGAGATCAATGTGCTCGGCACGATGGCTATGTCACGGGCCGTAATGCCGGGAATGCGCCGGCGCCGAAGTGGTGTCATCGTTAACATCAGTTCCAGCGTGACGCTGCGCCCGCTCCCGGCCCTGTCGATCTACTCGGCGAGCAAGGCTGCTGTAAACGCCTTCACAGAAAGCTTCGCCCTCGAGGCTGCCGATTTCGGCGTGCGCGCGCGCCTCGTGCTGCCTGGTAGCGCGCCGGAGACTTCGTTCGGTCGGAACGCCGTGGCGCGGATGGGTATGGATGTGCCCGAGGCTTACGGCGCCTTCGTGCAAACCTATTTGCAGACGCTGCGGCATTCGACGGACAAGACCTCGGCTCTGGATGTGTCGAATGCTGTCTGGCGCGCCGTTACCGATGTCTACGCCCCGATGATACTGCCTGCCGGGCCCGACGCGCATGCCTTGTTCCAGAAAACCGGCGGTGCAGCAGCCTAACGCCTGCTGCGCAAAGATGGCCGCGGCGGCCACTGTCGCCTGCCGTGGCTGCTCAAGGAGACGGAATGAACCGACTGATCGACCTCGCTTTGCATCTGCCGACACCCGAACCGGCACTGACCGTAGCTTACACGCCGATCCGGCTGAGCCTGCCAAACCGTTCGGTCTTGGAACTCCGGCTAACCGCGCCGGCGTCAGGAAGGCACCTCCCTATCGTGCTGTTTTCGCATGGATACGGGCCGTCGCAGTACATTCCCTCCAAGGACGGTTACGCACCGTTGATCCAGTTCTGGGCAGAACGAGGACTGGCAATCATCCAGCCGACCCATGCAAGCTCTCGGCTTGGCGGGCTCGGTCCCGGGCAGCCAGAAGCACCATTCTACTGGCGCGAACGGGTGGCTGAAATGCAAGCGGTCCTTGACCGCCTTGACGAGGTGGAGCGACAGGCACCGGCCGTGGCGGGACGCTTGGACCGTAGCCGGATCGCCGTGGCCGGGCACTCTTTTGGAGGCCATACCTCGGCTCTTTTGCTTGGCGCGCGACTCCAGGATGAGGATTTCTCGGACCCGCGCATCGGCGCAGGCGTCCTGCTGGCCGCACCGGGCCGGGGTGGAGACGACCTCACGGCCGAAAGCGCCGCTCGTTTTCCCTTCTTCGACGTGGATTTAGGCACGATTCGAAAGCCACTCATTGTGGTCTGCGGGGCAGACGACAACCCACACTTCACGCCGCGCGGTCCCGAATGGCATGCCGACGCTTTTACCGACGCCCCCGGGGCGGAAGCCCTATTAACCATCGCTGGGGTGGGCCACGGCCTCGGAGGTATTGCCGGCCTTGATGCCAAGGAGACCGAGGCTGAAGTACCCGATGCGCTCGAAACAGTGCGACGCCTCACATTCGCTTGGTTGTCCAAGCGCATGGGCATCAACACGGAGCTTTGGGAAAAGGGCCGAGCGGCTCTGGGTGGTGATGCTTCGAGACTGGCAGCTCTTATTGAAAAAGTAAGATAGTCGCAGCCCCAATCTCTCACGATTGCGGCCGACCTATCCATATCCATCGGCGACTCTCGGAAATCGCGGATATTTGTCCAGTACTCCAACGGGCGCACGGCCCCCATTTGAATGTATTCGGCCAGATGAATCGGCGCTGGCTTGAATTCGCCACTCAGAATTGAACGGTTGGCCCTCCCGCCCCGATTGCCAGCAGCGGATTTCGATGGGGAATGGCCCCCCCCTACTCCGATCTTCAAGTGACCGGCCGTAGATGAAGGTGGTGAGGCTCGGGCAACCAAGAAACGCTTGCGTGGTGACCGCGTTCGTTATGCGAGGTATGCTGTGCGTCTGGCGCTACAGCTGCGGCAACCTAGCTGTCCACAGCAGCCTCAAACCATCTCCACGAACAACGTCTCAATCATCGAGATCACGTGTCGCAATCCACGGTCGGCAGATTGCCGGCTATGCCAAGCGATCTGCAGAGGAAATCCCGTAATGGGGATTGGCGGCGTCACCGCAAGAAGAGCATCGTGTTGATGCCAGCGGAGGCTGTGCGCCGGCAGGAGCGCAAGAAGAGAGGTGCGCGCAAGTAAGCCGGGAACAAGTTGAAACGCTGGCACCACTAACCCGACCTGACGTTGACGACCTATGGCAGCCAGTTGCGCATCAAGCGGTGTGCGCATCTCGCCTTGGCCGGAAACGACCACATGAGGCCAGGCGAGCCAAGCATCGAGGTCGAAGCCTCTGGCTGCAGGATGATCTCGTCGCATCGCAACGACATAGGTTTCTTCCAGCAGTGTGCGTCGCTCGATTTCCTCCTCGACCCGATCGAAAACCGAAATCGCAATGTCCGTATCGCCGATTCGCAACGCCGAAGCTGCTGCAGCCGCGCCGTGCCACGGCTGGAAAACGACAGAGACGTGCGGCGCCATCCGCTCAAGATTCTCCAGAAGCGGTTCTGCGATCATAGCGATCGGCAGGTCTGCCGCAGTGACCCTAAGGACGCGCTGCAGTTCAGCAAGTGGAACCTCCGCCGGATCTATCAGATCCTGAACCCCCGCAAGCAGCGATTTTAGTGGACCACGCAAGGCATCGGCACGCGGAGTGCGATGCATGGTGCCGCGTCCGCGGTCTAGGAGCTCGTCCCCCAGAAGGTGCCGGCAACGCTGCAACGCAGACGAAACCGCCGGCTGCGACAGGTTCAGCCTCCGCGCCGCGCGGCTGACATGCGCTTCGTCCAGCAGCACGTCGAGAATGACGAGAAGGTTGAGATCGACGGCCCGTAAATTCATGACGACGATAATAGAATAGAATGCATATCGATTGGAATGATTTTCCGTGACCTTCTAGCTTTTGTTCCACAGCCCGGATGCACAGGAGACCGCGATGCCCGGAACACTCATCCTTGTCTTTCACCGCGACCTTGCCGCTTCGAGGGCCAATTCCGCCCTCGCCGCTGCAGCCCGCACCCTGCCGCGTGTCGAGATCGTCGATATGCAGGCGCGATACCCCGAAGCTCGGATTGACCTCGACACCGACGCGGCACGGGATGCTCAGATGCTGCTCAACGCCGACCGGATCGTGCTGCAGTTCCCGATCCAGTGGTATTCCACACCGTCCCTGCTGAAATCCTGGCAGGATGCGGTCCTGACCCGCATGTACTACCTCGAGCGCGAGGCCGAGGGTGACCGGCTGGCCGGAACGCCGATGATGATCGCAGCGACTGCCGGGAACATCCCGGCCGCCTACGCACGTGGCGGACAGAACCACTTCACGATCGACGAGATCCTCACCCCCCTCAAGGCAACCGCGTATCGCTGCGACCTGCCTTGGCACCCACCGCATCTTGTCTTCACCGCCGACCGGCTCTCGGATGAGGCGCTTTCCAAAGCCGCCGACGACTATCGCCGGGCACTTGCAGGCTTCATCGCCGCAACTTCATCCAAGAACCCCACACATGGGATTGTCTAAGAAATGGAAACGCTGAAACACGATACGCTTCATGACATCGAGCACGGCACACCCGCCCTGTTCATCTGGTCTGCCCGTGCCTTACCTGCATTGCTCGGCGCACAATTTTTTCTTGCCGGACAAGCCCTCTTCGGTGGGATGTCCTGGGATCTCCACGGCCTTGTCGGCGCGATTGTCGGGCTGCCCGTCCTTGTCCTTGCCGGCGGTGCGATTGCACTGCCGCGACTGCGAGGTTTTAGCTGGTGGGCCGGGCTGACGCTGATCCTTTACGTCGCGCAGGTCGGGCTTGCCATGGCAGACACCGGAGCACTTGCCTTTCATCCCTTTAATGGTGCGCTTCTGCTGACCTCGGCGATCGTTCTGCTCGCCAAGGTCGAGCGCCGCCGACGCATCACCGCTGACATCCCAGGAAACCCGAAATGACCCTATCGAGACGCCAGATCCTGCGCATGGCTAGCGGACTTGCAGCCGCGACCGTCGCCAGCTCGCTCACCACATTCCGCTCGCTTGCCGAGAGTGCGGGGGTGCCGGGCTTTCTCACCGGCCATTTCCGGCCGGTGAATGCCGCGGTGCTCATTCCTCAACGATCCCAATGGCGAACGTGGTCGATCAGCGCCCGGAGCTTCGGCGCCATGTTCTGTCGCTGCGGAAAATAGAGGTAGAAGCCTGCGAAAGGCGGCAGGTAGTCCTCGAGCAAAGGGACCAACCGGCCGCTGGCGAAATGATCCCTCATACAATCCCATGGCGCAAAGGTAATGCCGCCACCCGCCAGCGCCGTGCGCAACATCAAACGCAGGTCGTTGGTCGTCACCTGCGGATTCACCATCACATCAAAGGGTTTGCCATGCTCTTCGAACTCCCACCGCCATGGTGCGGTATTGGGGGCCGGCCGCCAGCCGATGCAGCGGTGAAGAAGCAGGTCGCGTGGATGCGAGGGGACGCCATGCCGAGCGAGGTAGGCGGGCGTGGCCGCCGCTACCTCGCGTTGCGGGCTGCTGACGGGCACGGCGATCATG
This sequence comes from Georhizobium profundi, assembly GCF_003952725.1. Lineage (NCBI taxonomy): Bacteria > Pseudomonadati > Pseudomonadota > Alphaproteobacteria > Hyphomicrobiales > Rhizobiaceae > Georhizobium > Georhizobium profundi. Next base: position 3,667,204 of record NZ_CP032509.1, read on the forward strand.
TCCTGTTCGATGACTTCGCCAAGCCGAATGCCCGCGTCGTAGCCACGCGCCACGATATCGAACTCGTCGTCCGTCACGGTCACGTCAAGTGTGACCTGTGGGTGCGCCTCCGCAAAGCGCGCGAGCAGCGGTCCCGCCAAGAAATCTTCCGCAATCGAGGTGACGGCCAACCGCAGCCGGCCACGCGGGATGTTCTCGCGGGTCTCCAGCGCAGTCTGCACTGCGGCCATCGGCGCACGCAGGCTCTCGACCAGCCGTTGCCCGGCTTCAGTCAGTCGGACCGAACGAGTCGTGCGCATGACCAGGTGGACGCCCAGAGCATCCTCCAGCCGCCGCACGCCTTGGCTGACGGCGGAACGCGTCAGGCCGAGCCGGTCGGCGGCAGCGCGAAAGTTGGGCTCCTCGGCTACGGCAAGGAGCAGCGGCAGCAGGTTCAGGTCCATCCTGGGGCCTCCATTGTCGAGCTTTGTTAACCGCTCAGTCCAGCAAATGCGCAATACCGTGGACAGAGTGGAGCGTCCATCTTCCTGCGTGCAACAGGCTGAACAGGAGAAAGCCATGGACAAGGTCATTCTCATCACCGGCGCTTCGAGCGGCATCGGCGAAGGGGTCGCGCGCGAGCTTGCAGCGTTTGGCGCGAAGGTTCTTATGGGTGCACGACGCAAGGAGCGTCTGGATCAGATCGCCGAAGACATTAGGGGCGGGGGCGGCGTAGTCGCGACATACGCGCTCGATGTCACCGACATTGCCTCCATGCAAGAGTTTGCACAGATAGCACTCGACCTATGGGGACGCATCGACGTGTTGGTGAACAATGCCGGCGTCATGCCGCTGTCCCCCATGTCCGCCGTCAAGTTCGACGAGTGGGAGCGAATGGTGGACGTGAACATCAAGGGTGTGCTGTGGGGGATCGGTGCCGTCCTCCCGGTAATGGAGCGTCAGGGCGAAGGCCAGATCATCAATATCGGCTCCATTGGCGCACTGCAGGCCGTACCCACAGCCGCCGTTTATTGCGGCACCAAATTCGCCGTTCGCGCGATCTCGGACGGGCTGCGCCAGGAAAGCAGCGCCATCCGTGTCACCTGCGTGAACCCGGGCGTCGTGGAAAGCGAACTCGCATCGACAATCACCCACAAGGAGACCCGGACGCTCATCGACGATTATCGCTCCATCGCGTTGAAGCCGGCTGACATCGCCCGCGCCGTGCGCCAGATCATCGAAGCCCCGTCGAGCGTCGACACGACCGAGATCACCATCCGTCCCACCGCATCAGCGAATTGAGGTCCCCAATGACGAAATCGACCATGCTCAGCGCTGCGCTGCTGACGATTGGCGCTGAGTTCGCACGAACGGATACCTCCAATTCCTATGTCGGTATTTGGGTCACCGCCGACAATCGCATCCGACACGAACTGCTACCCAACGGCCGATACGTTGAGGCTCGCGGTGAGCGGGAACGCGCCTACGAAGGGCGCTACGAGGTAACAGGCACACATATCGAATACTGGGACGACACCGGCTTCACTGCCGACGGCGACTTTGTGGAGCCGGACGTGCTGCATCATGCCGGCATGGTGCTCTATCGCAAGTGATCACTATTGCAGCGATCGCTGATCATCATGCCAGCGGCCGATGGCGTTCTAAAGGGGCTCCCTACCCTCTTGCGCAACTTGTCACTAAGTGACATATTCTCTCAGTCACTTAGTGACGCGACCGATCTTCCTGGTCGCCGTCATTCAACCAAATACGGAAAAATTGCCCATGAAAGTGCCCGGCTCTCTGAAGATGTAAGAAGAGCACTCTCCCAAGGAGAGCGCTGCGAATCGTCCAGTTCAGCGAAGCGACGAGCGAATGGAGCCTTAGATTGACGGATGGATCGAAACTGGAACAGGCCCGGCTTGAGGTATCCCGGCATGCAGCAAGGTTGTTCTGGGAGAAGGGCTTTGATGCGACGAGCGGCGATGAAATCGCTGCAGCAGCCGGCATTTCAAAGCGAACTGTTTGGCGATACTTCCGGTCTAAGGAAGCCTGTGTTGAGCCGGTGCTGAAAGTCGGCGAACTTCGCTTTGCGGCAATGCTCAAGCAGTGGCCAAAAGCTGAGAGCATTGACACGTTTCTAGCACGGTCAATGGATGCATTCATATCCGAGGATGCCTTCGTTCAGGATGCGATCGCTGCCATCCGGATTCTCTCGATCCTGCATCGAGAGCCAGCCCTCCGCTCGGCTTGGCTGATGGCATGTCACGAGTCTGAGATGGAGCTTGTTGGTATCGTCGCGGACCGGGCGTCACTGAGCAACGACAATTTCGAGGTGAGACTCTGTGCGGCGGCCATCACATCAGCCGTGCGTCTCGTGGACGAAGAAATCAGCTCGGCCGTCATCAACGGCGGAATTCGTGTGAGTTCGGAAGAAGCAACTGCCCGCATCGTCTCGGCAATCCGGGCGGCCGCGATACTACCCATCTGCGACCCCGTCGTCTGACGGGCTGCGTAGGCAGCTACACGGCGCGCCCACCGACGACAAGGATACGACATCATGACAGCAAGAGTGACCCGGATCGCCGGGCGCACGCCAACACGCGCATCGTGCCGAAAGATGCCTGAACGAATCAGCTGGCCTTCAATGACAAGGCCTCTCCGAGGCGCCGTGACCGCGCTGCTTTTTTCTATCGCCCAAGCCGCTGCAGAGGAGAATGTGCCGATGATCTATCCGGAAACCCGCCAGGCGGACACGGCAGAGGTGCATTTTGGCGTCACGATCGCGGACCCATTCCGCTGGCTGGAGAATGACCCACGTCAGGATGCAGAGGTGGCTCGGTGGATTGAAGCGCAGAATGCGCTCTCGAAGCCCTATCTTGAAGCTCTGCCTGGACAGGACGTTTTCAAGCGCCGACTTGCGGCGATGTTCGACCATGAAACCTTGCTTCCCCCTGTCGAGCGCGCGGGAAAGTATTTCCTTATCCGCAACGGCGGCCTCGATAACCAGCCGCAACTCTTGATGCGGCAAGGCGCGGACGGCGCGAACCGCATCCTGATCGACCCCAATATTTGGTCCAGAGACGGCACCCTAGCACTGGCCGAATGGGCGACCTCCAGCGATGGCGCGTTTGTGGCTTTTGCCTTGCAGGATGGTGGGTCAGACTGGCGGACCATTCACGTGATGGATACATCGACAGGAGAGATGCTGGACGACAAGGTCGAATGGGCGCGGTTCACCACCATCGCCTGGCATCCGGATGGTTCTGGGTTCTACTACTCCCGGTTTCCTGAGCCTGAGGAGGGTGCAGCCTTCAGCACCAGCATTGAAGGCCACGCCGTCTATTTCCATCGGCTTGGTTCGGACCAGTCGGAAGATCGGCTCATACATGCGCCAATACCGGGGCGCTCACTGTTGCACACGGCCGATGTCACACCGGATGGCCGGTATCTCATCGTTTACTCGTCGGCGCTTACGGGCGGGGTCGCGGTCACTGTAACGGACCTCACATCCGAAACCCAGCAACCAAGAACAATTGTTAAAAGCTACGATGATCGTTGGGTGCTGTTGGGGAACGTCGGCACAAAACTCTTCTTCGCGACCCAAGAGGATGCTCCTCGTGGTCGTATCGTGACGATGGACCTGTCAGAGGCGCGGCCCGAGTTTTCCGAACTGATCCGAGAACGGACCGATGCGGTTCTACGAGAGGGCGGATCTGCGCTTCTTGGCGACCGGATTGTCCTGTCGTATACGATCGACGTCCAGTCCCGCGTCGAGCGCTATCGGCTTGACGGGACATTCGATGGCAATGTGTCGTTACCTGGTCCTGGCAGCACCGGGATCGTCCAAGGGCGTCCCGGCGAGAACGAGGCATTCTTCGCCTTCACCAGCTATGATGCGCCGCTGACCGTGCTCCGCCTTGACGTAGAAGCTAACAGCACCACAGTCTGGTCAGAACCCAAGATTGCGGTGGATCTCGACGATATCGTCGTCGAACCACAATTCTACACTTCGAGGGACGGCACTCGGGTACCCCTGTTTGTCGTCAGGCGCAAAGAGCTCAACGGTCCGGCACCGACTATGCTCAGCGCGTATGGTGGTTTCGGGATCAGCATGGTGCCACATTTCTCGCCCACCGCGCTGGCTTGGGTCGAGCAGGGCGGCGTCTATGCCGTAGCGAACATCCGTGGTGGTGGTGAATACGGTCAGGCGTGGCATCATGCCGGGCGACGCGCGAACAAACCGAACGCGTTCGACGACTTTATTGCCGCCGGTGAGCATCTGATCGATCAAGGCATCACGCCGACTGACGGGCTGGCGATACAGGGAGAATCTAATGGCGGATTGCTGATCGGAGCGGTCGTCAACCAACGTCCTGATCTGTTCGCGGCAGCCCTGCCCGGAGTGGGTGTCCTCGACATGCTGCGCTTTGACCGCTTCACGAGTGGCGCAGCCTGGGCCGAGGAATTCGGCAGCCCCCATGTGGAGCGCGAGTTCCACACCTTGCTCTCCTATTCGCCCTTGCACACCATTGGCGAGAGTGAGCCCTACCCGGCAATACTCGTCACCACGGCAGACACCGATAACAGGGTGGTTCCAGCTCATTCGTTCAAGTACGCGGCCACTCTGCAGGCCGCAGACATTGGGGAACGACCGCACCTTTTGCGAGTAGAAACCCGAGCAGGCCACGGTGCCGGCAAACCGACAGATATGGTCATAGCAGAGTACGCTGACATGTGGACCTTTGCCGCCCACTGGACCGGGCTCGCGATTGCAGAAGGCGACTGAGGCATCAAACCTGCAACGGCTGTCTCAGGCTTCACATCATCCTGATCGGTGGGATGGACTGATCGAGGCTCGCTCGGAAAGATCTTCGCCTCTTCCATCTGCATAATGTGTCCGCTCCCGAGACGAACGGAGCTAGGCACCTCCGCAAAGGAGCACGTGCATCGACACAGGCGCGTAGTGCAGCGAGGACGTAAGCAATCTAGGACGCAAAATGAGAGTACTTCTCGTTGAAGACGAGGCCGAATTCGCCAAAGCCTTGCGCGGCGCGCTTGAACGCGACCAGTTCGTCGTCGACTGGGTGGCAGGATTGTCTCTCGCCAGCGAAGCATCACGGTCTGGCGTCCACGATCTCGTTCTGCTCGATCGCACGCTGCCCGACGGCGATGGCCTGAGCCTGATTCCACAACTGCGTATCGACACTCCGGGCGTCCCGATCATCGTGTTAAGCGCGCGCGGCGAACTGAGCGACCGGGTGGCCGGGCTAGACGATGGTGCCGACGATTACCTGGTGAAACCCTTCGACCTAGAGGAAATGCTCGCTCGCATTCGGGCCGTGCGGCGCCGCCCGAATCAACTTGCACCAGACGAGATTGTTGTCGGTGACCTCGTATTCGATATGGCTCACGGCGAAGCGATAGTGCGCGGAACGCGGTTGAATCTGCGGAGACGAGAAGTGAGGGTGCTAACAGCACTGCTTCGCCGCCGCGGGCGTGCTGTCCTCCGCGAGTCCATTGAGGAAGCGGTCTACGGCTTCGACGATACGATCCAGTCGAACATACTCGATTCTCACGTCTCCCGCCTGCGTCGAAAACTCAGCGATTCAGGCGCTGGCGTCGAGATCCATACAGTAAGAGGAGTGGGCTATCTGCTCAAAGAAATGGATTGAAGCACCGTCAGCCATCATTGAAGTTTCGCCTTATCAGCAGGCAACTGATCCTCCAGTTCCTGACGGTCGCGGCTGCCGCCCTCGGCTTCATTGTCTTCATCGTGAGTTCGGCTCCCGATGGGATGTATGTCGAGGAGGCCGTTGTAAAGGTCGCCGCAAACTCGATCGTTTGGGATGCGGCTGGAGCTCCGCTGGTGAAAGTGACACCCGAGCTGGCGAAACTTCAAGAGGAGTCGCCCGACCTTTGGTTCGCTGCCAGGCTGAGCGACACCAATTTGGTTACCTTCGGGCAAGTACCTGCTGAGTACGCCCCCCTTATCCCCCAGCTCGACAAACTGTCCTCGGCAGACATACGTGGGCAGTTCGAGCCCTTTGCCCTTTCCGCCGTCGTCCGCCAGGTAGCTGGTCCCTTAGGCGACATGAAGATTATTGCGCATGGTCGGGTCACCCCCTTCACAGCGCTCATCACAATGGCATCCAATATGGTGGCAGCCGCGATTTTCCTCGCACTGGCTCTGGTCTCCATCGTCGCGACGCCAATGATCGTCAGACGTGCTTTGGCCGGCATCACCAAGACTGCGGAAGAAGCAGCGCGGATCGACGTCGGGCGTCGCGGCATCCGCCTTTCGGAGGACAGAGTTCCACGGGAGATTGGCCCGCTCGTCCGAGCTGTCAATGAAGCTCTCGATCGCCTTGATGCCGGATATGATCGTCAGAACCGCTTCATCGCGTCGGCCGCACATGAGCTGCGCACGCCAATCGCAATTTTGAGAATGAAGATCGATGCCACGAGCGACAAAAGTCTGCGGGCGCTCTCGCTCGACCTATCCCGGCTTGGAACGCTGTCGGAGCAATTGCTCGATCTTCATCGGCTGGACAATGACGCGCCAAGGGACCGGATCGACCTGGTTGCGCTTGCCCGCAGCGTCGCTGCGGATCAGGCACCATTGCTGATCGCTGTGAACAAGGCAATCGGAGTGGTCGTAGAGCAGCCTGGGGTGATACTGGGCAATCCGAGCTCGATAGAGCGCGCGCTCGCAAATCTCATTCAGAATGCTGTCGAGCATGGCGGGGACGAGGTGATCGTGCGGGTCGACGGTTCCTCCGTGGAAGTGGAGGACAACGGACCCGGCATACCTGGAGAGGAACACGAACGGGTGCTTGAACCCTTCTATCGGCTAAGGCCGCGGGCCTCAGGCACTGGTCTTGGGCTCAATCTGGTGAAGCAGGTCTTGGACCACCATTGCGGCCGCGTCACCATCACAGCGGCGCCCGCCGGAGGCACGATCGTCCGGTTGGATTTCCCCTCGATCAAGGACTGGCCGCCCGGAAATTGTTGATGCAACTCCTGCGTCTATTCGAGCGAGATGGTACTCGGGCACGGGCATGACGTCCGCATGACCCTGCCCGTCTCGATCATGGTCAGCCTTCTCGTCGTGTTCTCTTTCCGCCAACAACAAGAAGGGTCGGCCTGACCCCCGCGCCGCCCTGCACTGCCTCCATACCGGGATGATCGTCATCGCGTCGGCGCTCGGCCTCGCAGCGATGCAGGAACGGCGCGCGTAGTGATGGCTGAAAAAGCATACTCGGCTGTTCAGCGCGCATTTTTCGATCTCAGACAATGTTGCCGCAATGTGTGCCTGCTTCTTGGCGCCGTGATGACGGATTTTCGGGGCACCGCTTCGCCCTCTTTGTGCCGCCGAGAAAACGTCCAACCTCAATTTACAAGGAGATTAACAGAATGCTTAGACACCCTTCCGCCAAACATCGTGGGTCTGCGATAACCATCTTCTCCATCGCCCTGATCGGCCTCGCTGTAACGGGCTGCGTGTCCGCGCAAGAAGGGCAGTACAGGGACGCGGGCACCTGCGAAAGCTTTGGGGCTCCCTTTGGGTCTCGCGCTTATACAAACTGCATGCTGGAACAACAGGCACGGCGGGACAACGCACAGCGGGATTCGCTTGAGCGGATGCGACTGACGCAGGAGGTTGCGAGGAACGCTCAGGAGATGACTGATCGTGCGCGCTTGGACCGTTGCAGGCGTGATCCTGATCGGCGCGAGTGCCGGCCATGAGGCAGACCGTCGACTGATATTGGCTAACAATGGCACTGTTTCGCCTTTCTCTGCGGCTAAACAGTCCGCACCGTTGATGGGGAAAGATTCGGGCCAGCTTCCCCGTTAGGAAGTGACACACCTCTCTTGCTCAGTTGGCCTGACACTCGTGCTCAAGGATCGCCACCTTGAGGACGGCAACGGCTAGCTGAGCGAGATCCGGTGTGGTGTCGACAGCAGCATCGCTACGCAAGTTTTTGGCAGCCTCAAGGTGCGCAAGAACCGACTTCGATATTGCGGTAGGCGAGAGTATGGCGAGGATAAACACAAGCGATCCACTGTCACGATGATCACACGGTTGTCCATTTTGTTGGTTTGCATCGCAGCGACCGCTCTTGCCATCTCCCAAGCAAATGACGGTATGAACGCGGGAATGAGAATGTCTGTACACGAAGAACTGACTGCGGCGGGTCCAACTGGGCCACTCGCTGGGACCTTGACTCTCCCGTCCGGCGAAGTGCCGCTTTCCATGGACCTGCCGGTGTTTTTGATCGTGCCAGGATCGGGTCCGACCGATCGTGACGGCAACTCGCCTCTCGGTATTACTGCGGCGCCCTACAGACTGCTTGCAGAGGAGCTAGCTGCTAAGGGGTATGCTTCAGTGCGCATCGACAAGCGTGGCATGTTCGGATCCATAGGTGCCGCCCAAGACCCAAACAATGTGACGATCGCAGCCTATGGCGACGACCTCCGAGCGTGGATTGAAGCCATTCAAGAGCGGCTGCCCGCAAATTCTGGTGCGCGCTGCGTCATCCCGATTGGGCACAGCGAAGGCGGACTCGTCGCCCTAGCTGCCATGACACGTCTCACAGACGCCTGTGGGCTGATTTTGATCGCAAGCATCGGCAGGCCATTGGATGCGGTGCTTCTTGAGCAGTTGCGCGCCAACGCCGCCAATGCACCTTTCCTGATGGAGGCGGAATTGGCACTCGCGGAACTGAAACGCGGCAGACGGGTCGATCCGAGCGCGCTCAGTTCCGAACTTCAGCCACTTTTTCGGCTTGAGGTTCAGGGCTACCTGATCGATGCGATCTCGTACGACCCGCTGAAACTTGCAGCACAAGTCCAAGTTCCGATACTGGTTTTGCAAGGCACACGCGACCTGCAGGTTAGCTTACAGGATGCACGGATGCTGGCGCACGCGGCGACTGACGCAAAGCTCTCTCTGCTTCCGGACGTCAATCACGTGCTCAAGACTGTAGCGTCCGAAGACGTCGCAGCTAACGTTGCAACATATGCAGACCCTGACCTTCCCATCGCGCCCGATGTTGTTGATGTAGTTGCGCATTTCGCTGCCACGATCGCTGGTAAATAAAGCTGCGAATGGCGTTTAACAACGACGCTGAGCAAGACTTACTTTCGAGCGAGTCTAACACTGACGCCGAGACCGGCGAGATGGCTCGCCTCCCGGTCAGCCGATCCGGCATTCAGACGAATCTGCCGAGTTGAAGAACCTGGCTCTTCGTTGAGTTCAGAATGGTAGGTCCGCTTTTGGGTGAAGGAGAGCTTCCTTTTAGCGTCCAAAAAGGGGCGCAAAGCTGACGTTGACGGGGTGGACGGGAAATCAATTCCCAAGCTATTCGGGGCCAACGTCTAAGCGTTAGCTTTGCGCCCCATCCCGGTCGATAGGCGCTTCGAAGTATGAGCCCAAAAGCAGACGCTGGTGGACGGATGCTCAACTGGGCCAGCCGATGTCAAGGCAAAGCACTCCAGCCTTCGGTTTGGACTGGTTGAACAGTCGCCGCACTGCTCCGCCGTCCCAGCGAAGCGAGAACGTCGCTATTCACGCCGATTGCCGATAGCTACCGCTGACGTTAATAGGCGGCCAGAAGACGCCGGGGGCTGATAATCCTAGTTCTTCCGGGCGAAATGAATGCCGCAGATCTACTCTCGGTATCGGTCTCAAAACCGACTAAAGCGATTGTTCTTCGGCGCCGGTTTGATCCTAAAATCGAACGGCCGCAGCGAGAGCGAAAAACCATCCGTTTTGGGCGAGATCATTCCGATTACAAGCTGCTCTTCCCGGACGCCGGCGCAGGCGGGTATATGCTGGCAAGCTGGCGGAGATGGTTCAACATTTCACGCTCGGCCGCTTCGGGGTCACGCTCCTTGATCGCCCTGAAGATGCGCTCATGGGCCGCAAAGGCGGTGTCCATTTGCCCCTCAATCTTCAGACTCGTGTGTCGTACTTCATGGAGCCAGCGGTCGATCGCCGTGAAAAATGCGTTGATGATGGGGTTATCGACGATATCGGCGATCTTTTGATGGAACGCGATATCGGTTCGTCCGAACAAATCTGCGTCTCCGATAGCCTCTCGATTGGCGTATAGAGCCTCCTCGAGAGCTCTTATCTGGGCGTCGCTCGCTGTGGGCGCAGCCAGACGTGCGACGCCTGCTTCGACGATTTGACGGACCTCGCTGAAGGATCTGAGCCCGCCGGGTTGCTGGAGATAGAACGTCGCAGCCTGCGACAGCATGCCGAGCAAGAATTCCGGCTGCGGCGCGCAGACACGCGCGCGGGTACCCGGACGCGTTTCGATAAGTCCCATCGCCTCCAAAGCAGCAGTCGCCTCGCGAACGGTGAGACGCGATACGCCATACTCATCCATGAGCGCCCGCTCGGATGGCAGCGAGTCGCCAGGTGCATACACGCCTTCCTGAATATCCGCTGCAAGCATGTCCACGAGGTCTTCGTGCATTCGGCGGCGCTTGATCGTTCGATCCACGTCTTTGCGTCCCGTCTCCAACTGATCAGTTGCCACGGAATTCTCCTGAGACTTTTGATCGGCGTGACCGACCTCTGTTGACAACACCACCATTTCCGAAGAACAAATGCAACCGTTCAGATGGTCTGATGGTCAGACCAGTTTCGCGGGAGGTGGGGAGCCGCGATTGAGGAGCATTCGACAGCCTTGCACAGCACGGCAGTGCGTCGTCCCCGACGCATGAACTTTGGGAGGAGTTGAACAATGACCCGTCACATCATGGCCGCACTGCTGGTCGGTGCTGCTTTCACCACGCCTGCATTCGCGGAAGACATCGCGATCGCGCTTCACGTCGATCCCGGGCACGAAATGTTTCAAGTGGGGGAGCGGCTAAAGGAAACGATCGAAGAGCGTACCGAGGGCCGGTTCACGGTCACTCTTCTTGGAACGGAAGTTGGTGGTGAGCGCGATCATCTTGAGGGCGCGAGCATCGGCGAGTACCAAATCGCACTTGGCGGCTCAATGCCGATGTCTCTCTACGCAGCACCCTACGCAGCTTCCGATCTTCCTTTCGTGTTCAACTCGAGCGCGGACGCAAGACGCGTGTACGAAGGCGAGATCGGCGACGCCGTTCAGGAATCGCTCGTAACAAACGGCAATCTTCGCCTCGTCGGTTTGTCGATCCGCAATCCCCGGAACCTGACCTCCAAGGTTCCGGTGCTCAGCCCCGACGATGTTTCTGGTGCCCGCTTGCGCATCCCGGAGATCACCCCTTGGGTTGAAATCTGGAGCGAGATCGGCGCGCTGCCGAGCCCGATCGCCTGGCCGGAAGTTTACACGTCCCTGCAAACGGGCGTGATCGAAATGCAGGAAAACCCCGTCGACTTCATCTACAACGGCAAGCTCTTTGAAGTTCAGAGCCATGTGAACCAGACGGAACACGTCTACTCGTTCTTCCACTGGCTCATGAATAATGGCTTCTATGAGGGACTGTCAGAAGACGATCGGGTTCTGATTCAGGCGGCCATCGATGAAGCCATTGCCTGGGGCGATGAGCTTGTCCAGGGCAATGAAGCCAAGGTCTACGACCAACTCGTCGACGCAGGCATGGAACTGACCGAGCCTGATGTTGATGCTTTCCGCGCGAAAGCCGAGCCGGCTATCCGTCGTGTTGCCGATACATTCGCACCGGAAGTGCGTGACTACGTTCTGTCTCAGATCGACTAACGGCTGTGCGCGCCGCTCTAACTGAGCGGCGCGTTCCCTTGCTCAATCAAAGGATGGGACCGATGTCAGACGTGGATACGCTGTTGGATCCAGCGCCGCCTCCGAAAAGTGCATTCTGGACTGTCGTCGAGACGGCCATGATCTTGGCGTTCATCGGCATGCTGGCCGTGATGCTCATTCAAGTAGTCTCACGTTACGCTCTCGCGATTGGGGTGCCGTGGACGGACGAAGCGTCACGTTATCTCTACATCACCCAAATCTTTCTGGGTCTGGCCGTAGCAGAGCGCTATGGCATGAACATTCGCGTCACGCTGGTGCTCGATATGCTGTCCACCCGCATCAGAAGCGTAATTGAGGCAATCGGCTATCTGCTGACCATCGCCATCGCCGTCGCAGTGCTCTTCGGTGCGATGCGCATGATCAACCAAACCGGCAATGTCGCTGCAAGCACGCTTCCAGTGACAATGGCCTGGCTCTACGGCGTTCAGGCTCTCGGGCTGGCTCTCTACATCACGCTGCTTGCGAAAGACGTCGTAGCAACCTTCCGTCGCACATCTTCGGAGGCGCACGCGTCATGATCATCCTTCTCGCATTGTTTGGCACACTGATCGTGCTGATGATCGTCGGTGTTCCCGTCGGTCTCGCCATGATCGGCGCCTCAGTCGCGGTGCTCTTGTCCAACCGCGGCTTCGACAATATCCCTTACGAGATGCTTGCGCAGCGCACGCTTTACGGTGTCAACAGCTTCACGCTTTTGGCTATTCCGGCCTTTCTTCTCATAGGCCGGTTGATGAATGCCTCGGGCATATCCGACCGTGTCTTCAACGTAGCCCGCTCACTCGTGGGTCATCTGCGCGGCGGGCTTGGGCACGTAAATGTTCTCTCCAGCATGATCTTTGCGGGCATGTCGGGGTCTGCCGTTGCCGATGCTGGCGGGCTCGGCCCGGTGCAGATGCGCGCCATGGAGAAAGACGGTTACGATCGCGGCTTCAGTGCTGCGGTGACTGCCAGCTCGGCAACAATCGGTCCGATCATCCCACCGTCGATACCGGCCGTCATCTATGGCGCGCTCGCCAACACATCGATCGCCGCCGTCTTCCTTGGATCGATCATTCCAGGGATCTTGATGGGACTGTCTTTGATGGCGCTGGTTTTCATCATGTCGCACCGTCGGGGTTATCCCGTGTCTAAGCGAGCCAAACTGTCAGAGATCATTGCCGCGATCGGCGCGGGCTTCCTGCCGATGATGACGCCGGTGATCATCATCGTAGGCATCCTCTCGGGCATTTTCACGCCGACAGAGGCATCGGTGATCGCCGTCGGTTACTGCATGATCATCGCATTCCTGGTGTACCGCACGATTTCACTCCGGGAATTCTGGGTGATCTGCAGGGATACGGCTGTCGATACTGCGGCCCTTCTGGTCATCATCGCCGGCTCGGCGCTTTATGCCTGGGTTCTGGCGCGTTATCAGGTGACCAGCCAGATTATCGACTTCCTGTCCGGTGCGATCGAGAGCAAGTACCTTCTGCTCTTCCTGTTGATGATATTCGTGCTGGTCATCGGTTGCTTCATCGACTCTGTCCCCGCGCTGTTCCTGCTCACGCCGATTTTGGTCCCACTGGTCGTCAGTTACGGCATTGATCCGGTCCATTTCGGTGTCGCAATGATCTTCAATCTTATGATTGGATTGGTCACGCCACCCGTCGGAACGGTGTTATTCACGGTGCAGAAAGTGGCGAACATCCCGTATGGCGAACTCGTGCGCGAGATCATGCCCTTCTATATCCCGCTGTTCGGGATGCTCCTCGCAATTACCTTCATTCCCGGGCTGGTCATGTTCCTGCCCAATCTCCTGCTGCGATAGCAGCGGGAGGACCTACTTCCGGAGACTTTATCAATGGCAATTTTGGTATTTGGCGGTCTCGGCCATGTCGGGTCGTGGGTTGCGCACGACCTCGCGCAGCGCGGCGAAGACGTGGTCATCTTTGACCTGGGTGCGCGGGGTCTGGATGGCCTCGGGCTTGATTATCTCGAAGCGGTATCCGAGCGCCTGACCTTCGAGAACGTGGATGTTCTCGATATGCACACCGTGTTCGAACGCATGCGGGCCTACGAGGGCCGCATTGATGCGGTCATCTTCGGTGTCGCGGTGATTGCCGGCCCCACGTTTCAGCTTCGCCCCTTCCGCAACATCCAGATCAACACCATGGGAATGCTGAATGTCCTGGATGCATGTCGCATCCTCGGCGTCCCAAAGTTCATCAATCTCAGCTCGGGGGCCGTTTACGGAACCCAGGCTGGCGGCCAGACTGAGCAACTGCCGTTCATGGCGAGCGATCTCTACGGCGCCACGAAGGTCGCCAATGAAGTTCTGGCAGATCAGTATGGCGCGACCTACGGCATCGACGTGCGTCAGGCGCGGCTCTATTTCGTCTACGGCCCCGGTAAACTCCCTTCTCGTATGCACACGCTTTACCAGGCGATGTTCGGCGGTCTGGAAGGGCTCCATGGGATTGAAGTGCCGACCGGTGGGGATCAGTCTCTGGACTGGACGCACGTGCGGGATACGGCCGCCGGCATCGTGGCGCTTCTCGATGCCAATCCTGAAGACGCGGACGGCGCATTCAACATTTCATCCGGGGTTGCCGTCAGCCATCGTGACATCGTCGCGCACGTCGCCGAGATCGTTGGCCGGCCGACCGATATGCGACTGGGCGACGGCCTCTTCTTCCAGCGCGGGGCACCGCTCGATATTTCGAAAGCCAAGCAGCAGCTTCAGTTCGAGCCGCGCTTTACAGACATTCGAGATGGTCTGAAAGATTACCACGCTTGGCTGGCCACAGCCGGTCGGGCAGCATGATCCCCGATCAAAGCCGGGAGTGCATAAGGGCGAGCTATTGGCTGCGCACCATGGGCAACGTTCAGGCCGTTGCAGAAGCGATCGCAGGCGAGCAATCAAGCGGTACGTTCATCGCTCTGCCCAATGAGAGCGTTGCACTGCGCGAGCGTTCCGCAGCTCGCGTCGAAGAAGTTGCCGAAGCTCCTGATGAGGGAAACCCCTCCCTGCCCGGCTCGGCAGGAGAAGGCAGCCCCAAGACTTACCGGCTGACTGTGTCCTGGCCGCTGGCCAATGTCGGCGCGTCGCTGCCCAATCTGCTGGCCACCGTCGCCGGAAACCTGTTCGAACTCAGGCAGGTTGCCGGCCTCAAGCTCCTCGACTTCTCGGTTCCACGCGCGTTTGCCGACGCCTATCCGGGACCCGGATTTGGCGTGGCTGGCACTCGCCGCCTATCCGGCGTCGCCGAGGGTCCACTGATCGGCACCATCATCAAACCTTCGGTTGGCCTAAGTGTCGAAGAGACTGCTGAACTCGTAGAAGAGCTCTGTGCGGGGGGCATCGATTTCATCAAAGACGATGAATTGCAGGCCGACGGACCGTCATGCCCATTTGACGAACGGGCGCGCGCGGTGCTTGAGGTCATCGACCGTCATGCCCAGCGCACGGGTCGGCAGGTGATGTATGCTGCCAATCTGACGGGTGAGTTGGATGAGATGCGTCGCCGGCACGATTTGGTCCAGGCTCTCGGCGGAAACTGCGTCATGCTGAGCCTGAACAGTGTAGGCCTCACCGGCTTCTCGGCATTTCGCAAGCACTGCAGCCTGCCCATCCACGCACATCGAAATGGCTGGGGCTATCTCGGTCGCTCATCCGACAATGGGTTCTCCTATCTCGCCTGGCAGAAGTTCTGGCGGATTGCCGGCGTTGATCACATGCACGTCAACGGCATTCGCAACAAATTCTGGGAGGATGACGACAGCGTCATTGCTTCTGCACGGGCTTGTTTGACGCCCATGTACCAAGATCGGCCTCTGACCGTGATGCCCGTATTCAGCTCTGGCCAAACGGTTCATCAGGCCCATGATACGTGGCGCCGTCTCGGATCGGCAGACCTCATCCACTGTGCCGGTGGAGGCATCGTTGCTCATCCAGGCGGCGTAAGTGCCGGCGTCGAAGCGCTGCGCTTCGCTTGGGATGCAGCCCGCTCGGGCATTCCGCTAGAAACTGCGGCGCGATCATCGCGCTCGCTTGCTCAGGCCCTGGAGACATTCCAATGACCCCAACATTTCCAAAGGGGACTTTGTTGGCATTTTACGGCGACGACTTCACCGGCTCCACGGATGCCATGGAAGTGACTGCCCTTGCAGGCCTGAAGACGGTGCTTTTCGCCGGGACGCCGAGTGCTGATACGCTTGCCGAATTCGCAGATTATCCCGTCATTGGCATCGCCGGCGTTGCTCGCTCGAAAGATCCAGCGTGGATGGAAGCCAATCTGCGCCCTGCACTCGCCGCGTTGGCGGCACGTCACCCGCGTATCCTGCAATACAAAGTCTGTTCGACTTTCGATTCCTCTGCGCGCATCGGCTCGATCGGCAAGGCGATCGACATCGGCCGAGACGTTCTCGAGCCAGATTGGTCGCCCTGCATCGTGGGGGCACCGCAACTCGGACGGTGGCAGATCTTTTCCAACCTTTTTGCCGTCGCCGCCGGAACTGCCTATCGCATCGACCGTCACCCGACCATGTCGCGCCATCCGGTCACACCGATGCACGAAGCTGATCTGCGTTTGCATCTTTCCCAGCAGACGAATGCACCCGTTGGTTCGATCGACATTGGTGAGATGCAATCGGGCCTAGCTGCCCCGAAGGTATTGGCTGCGCGTGACTCCAACCAAGTGACGTTCATCGACGTCGCCGACACGCAAACGCAGGCAATCGCCGGTCGCCTTGTCTGGGAAAACAGCGAGCGCAGTTTGTTCTCGGCGTCATCTTCCGGGTTGCAATACGCCTTGGTCGCGCACTGGCGCGAACAAGGGTTGCTCCCTGCGCAGCCGCCTGAATTCGCCTCACCTCCACCAGTCGATCGGCTGCTTGTCCTCTCGGGCAGTTGTTCACCGGTCACTGCCGCACAGATTGCCGCGGCCGAGGCCGCTGGCTTCGCCTCTATCCGGCTCGACGTGATCGCGACCAGCGATCGCAAAACCGCCGTAGCTGAGCTGACCCGTGTCGAAGAAGCGATTGCCGAGGGGTTCGCAAAACATCGGGGCGTGATCGTTTACGCCGCCCGAACGGTGGATGATCCCAACTTCAGCAGGCTCAAAGAGCGCGCTGAGCAAAGCGGGATGACGTTCGACGAGGCTCAGGACAGCATCGGTCGCGCTTTGGGATCGTTGGCCCACGCCTGCGTGTCCCGTTTTGATCTGACCCGGCTCGTCGTCGCTGGTGGAGATACATCAGGACGCGTTCTCGAAGCATTGCCGATCCACGCGCTGGAATTGAAGTATCCTTTGGGCCGGGGTGCACCGATATGCGCCTCGCACAGCCACGAAGAGGCATTCAACAGGCTTGAACTCGTGCTGAAAGGCGGACAGCTCGGCCAAGAATCATTGTTTGTCGATGCTTTGGGCTAGCCACGCCAACTATGGCGACGGACACGGACGCCGGCGCAAGCCAGTGCAGCTCCGAACGTCCGCAAGACCTATCTTGTGCGATGCTAATCCATCGATGCGGCTCAGCGGCGTCGCGACAAGCCCAGAGCCGCATCCGATCATCGCTTTCCAGCAGAGCCCGCACCACTTGCGTAACGCTGCTCCATTGCATCGAATTCATCTTTCCGGACGAGACGCTGCCGTTCGGCGAACGACGCGACGGGGCCGCTTTCATCAAGGCGGTTGTCGCGTTTCAATGCGCCAAGCGCTGCTTGCATGCCGTGGACTGCGCCTTGAAGCGCGACATTGGCGTACAAGACCAGCGAGAAGCTCATCGCATCTAGTTCGGCCAGATCCATGATTGGGGTCTTGCCGCCAACGACGAGGCTCATCGATTGCCGCCGATGGTCGGGGCTGCGACGACGGCGGTGGTCGCGAAGATCACGGAACATCGTTTCACTTGGTGGGTTCGCTTTCATCTCGTCAGATGGAGTGATCGCCTTGAATTATGACTTGAAGCCAATCGACAGGCAGGTGATCGTCATCACCGGCGCTAGTTCGGGATCGGGCTTGCCACTGCCAAGGCAGCGGCTGCCGCTGGTGCCAAGGTGATGTTGGCTGCGCGGGATGAACACGCGCTGGAAAGGATCTGCAACGACCTCAAGTCGACGGGCGGGGATGTTGACTTCATGAAGACGGACGTCGGCGAAGAAGAGCAGGTCCAAGCCTTGGCTGACAGAGCTATCGAGAGCCGGCTTTGACACATGGGTCAACGATGCCGGGGTCGGGTTGATCGCAACCGTCGACAAAACGTCGACCGAGGACCATCAGCAGATTTTCCAGACGAACTATTTCGGGGTGGTCCATGGCTCGATCGCCGCTGTGAGGTATTTTCGACGCAAACGAGAACCCGCTGCCCTGATCAATTTCGGCTCGGTCGTTCCGACATGCCGATTCCACTTTCGGTTGCCTATTCCGCCACCAAGCACGCGATCAAGGGTTTTACCGACGGTCTGCGCAATGAGTCGATGCAGGAAGAGCTGCCGATATCCGTTACGCTGATCAAGCCCAGCGCCATCGATACCCAGTTCTTCGATCACGCCAAGACCGAGATGGGCGGCATGGGCAAAGCACCGGGTCCTCACTATGCGCCGGAAGTCGTGGCAGCCGCGATAATACACGCTTCCCAGCATCAGAAACGCGATTTCCCCCTCGGTGCGACCGCCGTTTTCGCGGCAGCGGCGGAACAGATGGCGCCGGAATTTGTCGACCAGCAGCAATCGTCGATGAAGCTTTCCGATCTCGTCGACTTCGGCCATATGCCAGATGCGGATTCCCTGCATGAGACGCCGGACGAAGGAGAGGAACGCTCCAGATATGGTCACGGCAGGAGATACAGCATGACGACGACAGGCCAAATCCAGCAGAAGACGACGCTTGGCCTATTGGCCGCAGCTGGTGCAGGCGCCGCCCTGGCCCTTTTCGCGACCCGTTCAGCGCGAGGCGGCAACGGCCGTTAACGACTTCGCTCCAACGACTGCTCCCCGATGATACACTGAAGATCATCTAGCGCGCGGAGAGCTGAGAGACGGTGAGGGATCTCACAGCGCTCTGTCGCGAATTTGATTTGAATCAATGCCTCGCCGCCGTTCGCGCTTTAACTGCGAGAGCCAACATCAACAATTGTCGTCAGCAATGTTCACTAGGCGCAGGCATATCGAGCCAACTCGTTTATCTGAGGAAGGTCTCTTTCACGTCACCGACGTCGTCATACTTGTTGCGGCCGTTGCCTTGATAGCAGGCGTTTCAATTTCGCTTCTCGGCGTCTTTTAAGCCTTTGTACCGGCTGCAACGGCTGCGGCTCATCATCGGCATGATAGCCACTTCCCTGCCCCGAATGGCACGTGCGCTTCTACAATCGCTTGAAATTACGCTTCACGCCACGCTCGACCTTTTCACGGCTTAAATTGGATCTTCTGGCGTATCATCGATGAGGATGCGCTCGGCGGCGCCGTCGGGATCGTCGTACTGTCCGCTGCGGAGCGCCCACTGGAACGCGATGAGCCCGATGCCGCCGAGGAACAGCGCCACCGGGATGAGGTAGACAAGCATGGTCACGCGAGCGCCTCCCGTTGGATTGCCTGTCCAGCAGAAGCGCCTGGGCGCTTGGCGGCGAAGCCGAGCCGCAGCGCGTTGGCGATGACTATGAGCGATGACGCCGACATGGCGATTGCTGCAATGAGCGGCGTGGCGTGGCCGAGGACGGCGATGGGCACGGCGACGACATTGTAGGCGATCGCGAAGCCAATGTTCTGCCGCACCAGCCTGTTTGCCTGAAGCGCAATCGAGCGGGCAAAGGGTACCGCGTCAAGACTGCCCTTCATGAAGACGAAATCGGCAGCGGCTCGGCCGATATCGGCCGCCTCTGAGGGTGCGATCGAGACATGGGCAGCGGCGAGCGCGGGAGCGTCGTTGATGCCGTCACCGACCATCAGGACCTTGCGGCCCTCTCGTTCCAGCGCCGCGATCCGCTGGAGCTTGTCGGAGGGCAGCATGCCCGGGTGCCAATCCAAGATGCCGGCGACTTCCGCCACCTTGCGACAGGCGTCTCCCGTGTCGCCCGACAGCATTTCGACGGGGCCGACGGAAGCGAGAGCTGCAACGGCTTGCGCCGCACCGGGGCGCAGGCGATCCTCGAAGCTGAAACGCGCTTTCTCCGTGCCATCAACCGTCAGAACGGTTCCTGATCCATTACCGTCGTGCCTGGCCCAGTCGGCGCGGCCAAGGCGCCATACGCCGTCGGCGTCGTGGCCTTCGATGCCGTCTCCCGGCACCTCTCGAATATCGGTCAGAGTGCCGCCCCAGTCGTCACCTGCCGCCCCGGCGATGGCGCGCGAGGCCGGATGACGCGACTGACGCGCGAGCGCACCGGCCCGGGCGAGCATTGCCGGCTTGATTGCATCGGCATTCGTCAGCCGCATTTCGCCAAGCGTCAGCGTGCCTGTCTTATCGAAAATGACATGATCGGCCTCGGCGAGCCGCTCCATCGCCGAGCCATCCTTGACCATGATGCCCGCCTCGAAGAGCCGGCGCGCCGCGACGACCTGGACGATTGGAACCGCCAGTCCGAGCGCGCAGGGGCAGGTGATGATGAGAACGGCAATCGCGATCGTCATCGCACGATGCCAGTCGCCGCCAAACGCCATCCAGCCGAGGAAGGTGAGCAGCGCGCCCAAATGCACGACGGGCGCGTAGAGCGCCGACACGCGCTCGGCAATGCGGCGATAGCCGGCGCGGCCGCCTTCGGCCGTTTCCAGCATGCGCAGCATGTCGGCGAGGAAAGAGTCCGATGCCCTGCGCTCAGCCACCAGCGTCAGGGGTCCGGTGACGTTGAGTGCGCCAGCGCGAACGCTCGCACCGCTGTCTACGCGGATGGGCCGGCTTTCGCCCGTGACCAGCGCCATATCGACATCGGAAGCGCCGGTTTCGATCAGACCATCAACCGGAATGCGATCGCCGGCAGCGATCAAGAGCCGTATGCCCGGTTCGATCTCGCTGACGGGGCGGTAGCGACGCTCACCGTCCGGTTCAATCACCAGCGCGCCGCGCGGCGCGATGCGGGCGAGGTTGCGAACCGCGGTGCGCGCGCGGTTGCGCATGACGTGGTCGAGCGTGCGGCCGATCAGAAGGAAGAAGAGTAGGGACACGGAGGCGTCGAAATAGGCGTGCGGGCCGTTCGTGATCGTCTCGTAGAGGCTCATCGCATAGGCGAGGCTCACGCCGACAGCGATCGGCACATCCATGTTCATGCGCCCATGCGACAGTGCATTCCACGCGGAGCGGAAGTAGATGCCGCCCGCATAGATCAGCGCCGGCAAAGCGATGAGCGCGGAGACAAAGTGGAACAGGTCTCGGGTCGCGCCTTCAGCCCCCGACCATACGGATACCGACAAGAGCATGATGTTGCCGGCAGCGAAGCCTGAGATGCCGACGGCGCGCAACAGGCGCGACAGTTCCGGGTCGCCATCGTCTGCCGTGTCTTCGGCCAGATGCGCCGGATAGCCGACTGCCGCCAGCGTCGAGGTTACCGGTGGCACGGTTCCCTCATAGAAGCGGACCGAGACGCGTTTGGTCGAGAGGTTGACGCGGGCATTCTCCACGCCGGGCAGCGATGCAAGTGCCTTCTCGATCGTTCGGATACAGGCGGCGCAATGGACGCCGGGAACCGATAGGTCGACCTGGCGCAGGCCGTTGCCAAGCGGGCGACTGACGAGGAGAAGCTCTTCGTCGGATGGGAGCGATTGTGACGGCAGCGTTTCCGCCCCCGGCGCGCAGCAGCTCATTGCAGCCTCCCGTCGCTCAGGATGATGCGTCGCGTCTCCCGCCAGGCCCGGCCGTCAATGGTGACGGCGTCGATCTCGACGACCCAGAGGCCATCGCGCAGCCTTGCCGCGCCGACCATTCCGCGGGCGCCAGGAACGAGCGAGATCGTGGTGTCGTCCGCCTCGGAGGCCGGGTTGCGGAAGACGAGTTCGGCGGCCGATAGCGGAATCGGCGCCGCTCCGGCATCTGCGAGGCGCAGCGAGACCGTGCCATCGTCTAGCGTCAGCGATGCGGCCCATCCAAGCGCAATCTGCTCGCGGGCCGCCTCGACTTTGCCGTTGAACTCCTGGCTCGCAATGTAGGAATTCCGCACGACGAAACCCGTCCAGCTCGTCCCCGCCAATGTCGCCATGGTGACATTGACGCCGATGATGACGCCGAAGAAGGCGATCATGATGAGGAGCATATGGCGCCCGGTAAAGGCGCCGGTGTCTTGCCCGGTCGTCATGGCTGCGGTGCCTCGAAGCTGGCAGTGTAAGAGTCGGCCTCGAAGCTCGACGGGTCTTCGACGACGAAGCGGAAGGTCTGGACGGAGCCGTTGATCGCTGCGGCTGGCTGCGCCACATAGATTTTCAGCGTGCGCAGGCGGTCCGGCTCCAACGTGACCGCCAGCTTTCGCGATGCCGGCTCGTTGATCCCGACGGCACTCATCGCCGCATGCGGCAGGCCTTTAAGCGATATGATGACGGCGCGCGGCTCAGGGATCTTGTTCAGGAGCTTGACGGTATAGCCGTTGCGGATCGCACCGTCGGATAACAGGACATATTGCGGATTGCGATCGTGCAGCACGTTCACCTGAAGACGGTCGCGCGTCATCAAGCCGTAGAGAAGGGCAAGACCGACCAGCGACCAGGCCGCGAAGTAGACCATCGTCCTCGGCCGCACGATGCGGGTGAAGCGGACATTGGTGATCCCTGGAAGCAGTCGTCCATCCCTGCCGCGGATACGCTTCGGATCGATCGCGCTGGTTCCGCCTGCCGTCGCCAGAGCCATGTTCTGGTTGTAGTCGGCAAGCGTCGCGTAGGAGATCAGGCCGCGGTCGCGGTTGAGCTTGTCCATGACGCCATCGCAGGCATCGATGCAAAGCGCGCAAGTGATGCATTCGAGCTGCTGCCCGTCGCGGATGTCGATGCCCATCGGACAGACGGCGACGCAGGCATTGCAGTCGACGCAGTCGCCGACCGCGTCCCCGGCGGCCAGCGCCTTCTTGGCATGGCGCGAGCGCGGTTCGCCGCGCCAGTCATTGTAGGTGACGGTCAGCGAGTTTTCGTCGAGCATCGCCGCCTGGATGCGCGGCCAGGGGCACATATAGGTGCAGACCTGCTCGCGCATGAGCCCGCCGAAGACGTAGGTCGTGGCCGTCAGCACGGCGATGGTGATGTAGGCGATCGGCGCGGCCCGGCCGGTGAAGAGGCCGACGAACAAGCTCGGCGCATCGGCGAAGTAGAAGATCCAGGCGCCGCCGGTCGCGACTGCGATCAGGAGCCAGATGGCATGCTTGGATACCCGCAAGGCAAGCTTGCGCGCATCATAAGGGGCGGCGTCGAGCTTGATGCGGGCATTGCGGTCGCCTTCGATGGCCCGCTCCACAACGAGGAACAGATCGACCCAGACCGTCTGTGGGCAGGCATAGCCGCACCAGGCGCGCCCGACGGCAGACGTGACAAGAAACAAGCCGAAGCCCGCCATGACCAGCAAGCCTGCGACGAGCCAAAATTCCTGCGGCCAAATCTCAACGAAGAAGAAATAGAACCGTCGATTGGCCATGTCGACCAGGACGGCCTGGTCGGGCGCGTGCGGGCCGCGGTCCCAGCGCAGCCAGGGCGTCACGTAGTAGATCATGAGTGTGATCAGCATGACGAGCCACTTGAAGCGGCGGAACGTTCCTTCAGCGCGTTTGGGAAAAATCTTGCGCCGCGGCGCGTAAAGCGGCTGACGGATGCGCGCGGCGTTCACCGGCTCGGCTGCGTGCTGCTCGATGGCGTTCCGCTCGATCGATGTGTCGAATGCTGTCATGGGATGACGAGGCCCCTTGTTGCGATCATCCCTCGCACCGGTCCGGCTGTCCGGCCTTGACCAGGATCAAATCGCAAAACAAAGAGGCCCGGCATTGCTGCCGGGCCTCTTATGGACGCAACGCGCCTCGTCATCGCGTTGCGCCCTGCTCTCTCATTGACCTCCGCCGAGAGAGTGAACGTAAACCGCGAGTTCCTTGACCGTGGTCTCACCGAGGCGATCCTGCCAGGCCGGCATCACCCCGTGACGCGGCGCGCGGATCTGGGCGGCGATCTCCTCCTTGCTCGCCCCATAGAGCCAGATCGCATCGGCGAGGTTCGGCACGCCCAGTTCGACCATGCCCTCGCCGGCATCGCCATGGCAGGCGGCGCAGTTGGCGGCGTAAAGATCGGCGCCGGCACCCGTCGACGGCGTCGCCGACATCGAAGCGACATGGCCCGCAAGCTCACCGATTTCCGTCTCGCTCAGAATGTCCGCAAAGGCCGGCATTTCCGACAAGCGGGTCATGTCGTCGCCGACAAAGCGGATGCCGTGCGCAATCGTCAACCGGATGTCCTCCGGCTTGCCGCCCCAGAGCCAGGAATCGTCATTCAGGCTGGGGTAGCCTGCCGAGCCAGTCGCACCGGAACCGTGGCACTGGACGCAATTGACCTTGTAGGCAGCCGCACCTGCAGCGGTGGCAAAGGTGCGCAGCGCGTCGTCGATGAGGATGTCGTCGACCGAGGCGACCGCGACGGCGGTTACATAATCAGCCTTCGAGGCTTCGGCGGCATCGAGCGCTGCACGCACCTCCTGCCGGCTCGAATAGCCGAGCATGCCGCCGGTGGCGCTCGAGATGAGCGGCCAGGCCGGGTAGGCGATCGTGTAAGCGAACGCCCAGACGATGGTGGCGTAGAAGGTCCACACCCACCAGCGCGGCAGCGGATTGTTCAGTTCCTTGATGCCGTCCCATTCATGGCCGGTTGTGGCCACGCCTGTGACGTCGTCGATCTCTTTCTCGCTCATGGGCGTGGTTCCGGATGTTCGTCGTTCAGCGGGATCTGGGCAGCCAGGTCTGAAGCGTTGCGCCCGCCAGGCCGCAGCGCGAAGATGACGACGCCGAAGAAGAAAAGCGTCATCGCAAGCAGTGCCCAGCTGTCGGCAAAGGCACGCATGGCCGTATAGGTGTCCATCAGCGCCCCCTCACCGGTAGCCGGCCGTTTCGTCGTACGTTTCGAAATCGACCAGCGTGCCCAGCATCTGCAGATAGGCAACGAGCGCATCCATCTCGGTCAGCGCTTGCGGATCGCCATCGAAATTGCCGATCTTGGCATTGGGATACCGGGCGAGCAGATCGGTATGCGCAGCATTGGGATCGGCCTGTGCTGTGAGGTCGGCCTCGGCGACGGCGATCATCTCGTCCGTATAAGGTACGCCGAGCCGCTGGTTGGCGACGAGATGCGTGGAAAAACCGCGCGGGTCGAGCGGCGTGTCCTTCAGGAAGACGTAGCTCGGCATGATCGATTCCGGCACAACCGAGCGCGGGTCAATGAGGTGCTGAACGTGCCATTCGTTGGAATAGCGATCGCCGACGCGCGCAAGATCAGGCCCCGTGCGCTTGGAGCCCCACTGGAACGGCCGATCGTACATGGACTCGGCGGCGAGGCTGTAATGCCCGTAACGCTCCACCTCGTCGCGGAAGGGGCGGACCATCTGCGAGTGGCAGACATAGCAGCCCTCCCGGATGTAGATGTTGCGGCCGGCAAGCTCGAGAGGCGAATAGGGCCGCATGCCTTCCACCTTTTCGATGGTGTTTTCGAGGTAGAAGAGTGGGGCGATCTCGACGATGCCGCCGACCGTGACCACGAGCAGCGAGCCGGCCAGAAGCAGCGTGGCGTTGCGCTCGATAATTGCGTGCTTGTCCATCAGTGCCATTGTGTGCCTCCTCATTCGGCCGGCTGCAGGGAGGAAGGAGCCTTGGCGACAGGCGCGCCGATCGGTTGTTCCTCGCGCTGGTGGCCGAGAATGGTCATGGTAATGTTGAAGGCCATGATCAGGGCACCGGCCAGATACAGCGCGCCGCCGATCGCCCGCATGACGTAGTAGGGGAACATCGCCTGAACGGTCTCGGCGAAGGAGTAGACCAGGAAGCCTTGAGCGTCGTACTCGCGCCACATCAAGCCTTGCATGATGCCTGACACCCACATGACGGCCGCGTAAACGACGATGCCGAGCATCGCGAGCCAGAAGTGCCAGGTGACCATGCGCACCGAATAGAGCCGCTCGCGCGCCCAGAGCTTTGGTACCATGTGGTAGATCGCGGCAAAGGAGATCAGTCCGACCCAGCCCAATGCACCGGAATGTACGTGGCCGATCGTCCAGTCGGTGTAGTGCGACAGCGAGTTGACGGCCTTTATGGACATGACCGGGCCCTCGAAGGTGGACATGCCATAGAAGGCGATGGCCGCTACCATCATGCGGATGATCGGGTCGGTGCGGATCTTGTCCCACGCGCCAGACAGCGTCATCAGACCGTTGATCATGCCGCCCCAGGAGGGCATCCACAGCATGATCGAGAACACCATGCCGAGCGTCTGCGCCCAGTCGGGCAACGCGGTGTAGTGGAGGTGGTGCGGACCGGCCCAGATATAGAGGAAGATCAGCGCCCAGAAGTGGATGATCGACAGCCGGTAAGAATAGATTGGGCGGGCGGCCTGCTTGGGCACGAAGTAATACATCATGCCGAGGAAGCCGGCGGTCAGGAAGAAACCGACGGCGTTGTGGCCATACCACCATTGCGTCAGCGCATCCTGCACACCGGCAAAGGCCGAATAGCTCTTCACGCCAAGGAATGAGACGGGGATCGCGAGATTGTTGACCACGTGCAACATCGCGATGGTCACGATGAAGGCGAGGTAGAACCAGTTCGCGACGTAGATGTGCGGTTCCTTGCGCCTCAGGATCGTACCGAGGAACACCACGAGATAGGCGACCCAGACCACCGTCAGCCATAGGTCGACATACCATTCGGGCTCGGCGTATTCGCGGCTTTGCGTGATGCCGAGCAGGTAGCCCGTCGCGGCCATGACGATGAAAAGCTGGTAGCCCCAAAAGACGAACCAGGCGAGGTTGCCACCGAAGAGCCGCGCGCGGCTGGTGCGTTGCACGACGTAGAAGGACGTCGCGATCAGCGCGTTGCCGCCGAAGGCGAAGATGACGGCCGAGGTGTGCAGCGGCCGCATGCGCCCGAAGGTGAACCATGGCTCGATGTTGAAGGCCGGCCAGGCAAGCTGCAGCGCGACGACGACGCCGACGAGCAAACCGACGATGCCCCAGGCCATGGTGGCGATCGAGCCGTAACGCACGACATCGTCCATGTAGCCGGTGTCGACCTTGGTCTTGGCTGGCGCGAAGAACGGGCGGCGCAGCATCACCACCGTGGCGATTGCGAGCACGATAGTGAGTATCCCCATGTGCTGCGCAAAGAGAGGGTCGGCTGCAAAGGCCGCACCCAACAGCGCCAGAAAGGCGAACAGACCGACGCCTATGGTCTGTGGACCGTATGTCATGATGGTTCAGGCTCCCGATGACACTGCCTGGCCGATGATCCGGCCATGCCTGCACTCATCATGGCTTTTCGCCTTGTCTGCCTTGATCCAGGTCAAGCCCGCGCGCCGCTTGTTCGATCAGTTTGGCGCTTATCGAGCGGACGGGGAGGTTGACGGCCATGATTATCGTTGAGGCGGGAAAGGATCAGGATTGCGCAGCGCGCTCGCAGTGCCCTGCAGCGTCGGCCTGCAGTCCCCTCCGCCTCGCACCCTGCGAAGGCATCCAGCACCGCCACGCGGCAAAGCTTGTGCTTTGCGACGCACTTGAGCGGATTGCAAATTCGCTGCCAGGGCCGGTCGACCGGCATCTCTGCCTGATGGTTGCGGCGGGTCTGGTGCCGCTGGTGCGCGATGCACAGCGCTATGTGGAGGAAGCGGTGTTTCCCGCCTGCAAGTTCTCGGTCGTCACGATCTCGTTTGGGGAACCACATCCGAGCACGTGACCATCTTTCATTGCAACGATCCGGTCAGCGTAGGCTGCGGCTTGATTGATGTCGTGAAGGACAATGGCGATGGTTCGGCCCCTCTCATCAACGAGCGCACGCAACTGCTGCATGAGTTCGCGGGCATAGAAGATGTCGAGGTTGTTCAGCGGTTCGCAGCTTTGCCCTGAACCATCTGAGGCAAATGATTGTGAAAGGCACATTGGCGCCCGGCCGAAGCTCTTCGACACGCCCTGGATCGAGAGCGCCGAAGGCGGCGCTCCGCAATTTCAGCCGCTCTCGCGCGATGCGGTAAATGTTTACCTGCCGCTTCGTCACCGGACATTCCAAGCGTGGTGGCCTGCCCACCGACCTCGATTGGGCCGCCGTGGTCGACAAGTCGGCATCGACCATCTTCTACATGGGCTCACGCACGGCCGGCGCGATCACAAACCGCTTCTTCGCGGAGGGCATGGCGGGCGATACGCCCGTCGTTTTTGCGGCGAATGTGGGTCGAGCGGACAGTTGGATCTATCGCACATCGATCGAAACATTGAGTGAAAAAGCGCTCCCTTATGAGGGAGACGGGCCCGTCATTGTCGGTATAGGCTTGGCCTTTGGGGAATGTCCCACTGCTGCCGAAACTCCCTTTAGGATCGACTGCAGGCATCAAACCCCATATCATCAGGATTGCCGAGAGCGGACCAGTAATGCGTCTTAATGGTCTCGTCGATCGACGATCTCTGGGGCCTGTAGGAAGACCCATGATGATCCAAGTTTCTGCCTATTATCTTTGGATAATGTCGGCGGGTGCTAAGACTCGGCTCGCCCTGTAGTAGCCACAATTTGGTAGACCCGTCTTCACCCGTTCGGGTGAGGAGGTCATTTGACATGTCTTGCTTGGACGGCGATCTGGTGGAGCAGTTGTACGAAGCCTCAGCCTTCTGACAGGCCAAAGACATCACGCAGACGCCGTCGGCGGTCTTACTGGCGGCCGCGGTGATCAGCTTGTCCGGCAGGGTTCTGTCGATGAACCAGCAAGAAACATTGCTTAGACCGAGCACCCGGGCCAATACCAACCGCCGGCCGTAGGCGGAAGCAGTACGGATCATGCGTGTTTATGCGATGTTTATGCAGATGGCATTGATGACACATCGCGCGTTGATGCCCCTGGTTAATAGATAGGACGCTTCCGAAACAACGGAGCGTTCTATGCTCGACATTCTCTACATCGCTCTGGCTGCCGGCTTCTTTGTCGCGGCCGCTACCGCCGTTCGCCTGCTCGAACGGCTCTGAGGTCCTGCCATGGCCCTCGATCTCATCATTGGCGGCGCGGTTGCCGCTCTCCTCATTGTCTATCTCGGCTATGCGCTCGCCCGTCCGGAACGGTTCTGACCCGGCGCAAGGACAATTTTCATGGCACCCGATATTTTGCAGTTCATCCTCTACGCGGTGCTTGTCACCGTGCTCGCCTGGCCGCTCGGCCTATATCTCGCCCGCGTCTATGAGGGCGGGACGACATGGCTGTCGCCTGTCTTCGCGCCAGTCGAGCGGGCGTTCTTCAGGCTCGCCGGCGTGCGCCCCGATCAAGGTCAGCACTGGACGCGCTATGCGCTGAGCGTGCTCGCCTTCAGCCTTGGTTCCTGGGCTCTGCTCTACGCGATCCTGCGGCTGCAGCATCTGCTGCCGTTCAATCCGCAGGCACTCGGCCCTCTTTCACCCGACCTTGCCTTTAACACGGCGGTCTCGTTCACGACCAACACCAACTGGCAAGCCTATGGCGGCGAGACGACCATGTCGTATTTCAGCCAGATGGCCGGGCTGACGGTGCAGAACTTCGTCTCGGCCGGCGTCGGCATGGCGGTTTGTGCAGCGATCATCCGCGGCTTCTTTGCCCGCGAACAGAAAACGCTTGGCAATTTCTGGGTCGATCTGACCCGCTCGGTTCTTTACGTTCTGCTTCCGCTATCCATAGTGCTGACCCTGTTCCTCGTTTGGCAGGGCGTCCCGCAAAACCTGCTGGCCTATGTCTCGGCCACGACCGTCGAAGGTGCACAGCAGACGATCAGCCAGGGTCCGGCAGCCTCACAGATCGCGATCAAGCAGCTCGGCACGAATGGCGGCGGTTTCTGGAACGCGAATTCGTCCGTGCCGTACGAGAACCCGACGCCGCTCTCGAACTTCATCGAGATGGTCGCCATCCTGCTCATCCCGGCCGCTTTCTGCTTCATGTTCGGGAAGATGGTGCGCGACATGCGCCAGGGGGCCGCGATCTTCGCCACCATGGGCATCCTGTTCCTCGGCGCACTGGCGCTGACATATTCGTCGGAAATTGCCGGCAACCCAGCTTTCGCGCAGCTCCCGGTCGAACAGTCGGCTGGCAACATGGAGGGCAAGGAAGTCCGCTTCGGCGTCGGCAACTCCGCGCTTTGGGCAACAGCGACGACGGCTGCATCCAACGGATCGGTCAATTCCATGCATGACTCGTTCATGCCGCTCGGCGCACTCGCTCCGATGCTCCTGATGCAGGTCGGCGAGGTCGTCTTCGGCGGGGTCGGCTCCGGCTTCTACGGCATGCTGTCTTTCGTCGTGCTGACCGTCTTTCTCGCGGGGTTGATGGTCGGACGCACGCCGGAATATCTCGGCAAGAAGATCGAAGCACGCGAGGTGAAACTTTCCGTGATCGCCTTCCTGGTGATGCCGCTTGGCGTGCTCGGGCTCGGCGCGCTCGCCGCCGTACTTCCGATCTCGCTGTCTTCGCTGCAAGAGGCAGGGCCGCACGGTCTGTCCGAAATCATCTATGCCTATTCGTCGGCGACGGGCAACAACGGCTCGGCCTTCGCAGGCTTTAGTGCCAACGTGCCTTACCACAACACGATGCAGGGCATCGCCATGCTGCTCGGTCGGTTCGTCTACATCGTGCCGATGCTGGCGGTTGCAGGGTCGTTGGCTGCCAAGAAGTCGGCGCCCGCATCGAGCGGGACGTTTCCGACACATGGCCCGCTCTTCATCACACTACTCGTCGCCGTGATCCTGATCCTCGGCGGGCTGACCTTCTTCCCGGCGCTCGCGCTGGGGCCGATTGCCGAGCACGTCTCAATGCTGGCCGGCGAAACCTTCTGAGGTACTCCCATGCGAACGAAACCCGAAATTTCACTCCTTGACTGGCGTGTCACCGGTCCTGCCCTGAAAGTGGCGTTGGCGAAGCTCAACCCCCGTTCCATGGCGCGAAATCCCGTCATGTTCGTCACCTTGGTGGTGGCGGCGCTCTCCACGTTGCTGTTCCTGCGTGATCTCATCATCGGCAGCGAGAATTTGGCCGTCAGCGGGCAAATCGCCGCCTGGCTCTGGTTCACGGTCTATTTCGCCAATGTCGCCGAGGCAATGGCGGAAGGCCGAGGCAAGGCCCGCGCCGACTCGCTGCGTGCAACCCAGTCAGAGACACCGGCGCGGAAGCTTGCCTCCATCGAGGCGCCCGAACCGGAAATGGTGTCCAGCCGTTCGCTCAAGCCAGGCGATCTGGTGCTTGTGTCCGTCAATGACATCGTTCCCGCCGATGGCGAGATCGTCGAGGGCATTGCCTCTGTCGACGAAAGCGCGATTACCGGCGAATCCGCCCCGGTCATTCGTGAAGCAGGCGGCGATCGCTCCGCGGTGACGGGCGGCACGCGCGTGGTGTCGGACTTTATCAAAGTTCGGATCACTTCCAAGCCCGGCGAGAGCTTTCTCGATCGCATGATCGCCATGGTCGAAGGCGCGGAACGCCAGAAAACCCCAAACGAGATCGCACTCAACATCCTGCTGGCGGGCATGACGATCATCTTCCTGATCGTCGTCGTGACGCTGCAACCCTTTGTCATCTATTCGGGCGCATTCGTGCCTGTGGTCTTCCTGATCGCGCTTCTCGTCACACTCATCCCGACGACGATCGGCGGCCTTCTGTCCGCCATCGGCATTGCCGGCATGGATCGGCTGGTGAAGGCGAATGTCATCGCCAAGTCGGGCCGTGCTGTGGAGGCAGCCGGCGACGTCGATGTACTGCTTCTCGACAAGACGGGCACCATCACGTTCGGCGCTCGACAGGCGGATGGTTTCGAGCCCTTGCCTGGCGTTACCGCAAAGGACATGACGGAAGCCGCGCTGCTCGCTTCCCTCTCCGATGAAACGCCCGAAGGCCGGTCGATCGTTGATTTTGCCAGAAAGCAACTCGGGCGCGCGCTGCACGGCACGGAGCAAGTCGCAGAAGCCATTCCCTTCTCGGCCAACACGCGCATTTCGGGCGCGGATCTCAAGGACGGCTCTCAGTTGCGGAAAGGTGCCTCCGATGCCGTTCTGAGATGGTGCGGCGTCGATTCATCGCCACAGCTTCGTGCGGTTGTCGAGAGCATCGCCAAGTCAGGCGGGACTCCCCTTCTCGTTGCACGCGACAAGCAGGTGCTCGGCGTCATCCATCTGAAGGACATCGTCAAGCCGGGCATTCGCGAACGCTTTGCCGAGCTGCGCCGGATGGGCGTGCGCACGGTGATGGTGACGGGAGACAATCCGCTAACGGCCGCAGCCATTGCGGCGGAGGCAGGCGTCGACGATTTCCTCGCCGAGGCGACGCCCGAGCGCAAGCTGGAACTGATCCGCAAGGAGCAGGCCGAGGGCAAGCTCGTTGCCATGTGCGGCGACGGATCGAACGACGCACCCGCGCTGGCCCAGGCCGATGTGGGCGTGGCGATGAACACCGGCACACCCGCCGCAAAGGAGGCGGGCAATTTGATCGATCTCGATTCCGACCCCACGAAGCTGATCGAGATCGTGCTCGTCGGCAAGCAGTTGCTAATCAGCCGCGGCTCGCTGACTACCTTTTCGATCGCCAACGATGTGGCAAAATACTTCGCTATCCTCCCGGCGCTGTTCGTGACGGCCTATCCGGCACTCGATGCGCTCAACGTGATGGGGCTGGGCAGTCCGGCCAGCGCCATCCTGTCGGCCGTCATCTTCAACGCACTGATCATCATCGCGCTCATTCCGCTCGCATTGCGCGGCGTGAAATACCAGCCGGCGACGGCAGCCGTGCTGCTGCGCCGCAACCTGCTGATCTATGGCCTTGGCGGCCTGATCGTTCCCTTCATCGGCATCAAGGCGATCGATCTTATTGTCAACGCCGCCGGCATCCTGTGAGGTGAGACCATGATTTCCGAATTGCGACCCGCCCTGACACTTCTCGCACTGTTCACGCTCATCACCGGTGTGGCCTATCCATTGGCCATGACGGGAGCAGCGCAGGCGCTCTTCCCGGCGCAGGCCGATGGCAGCCTGGTCGATCGCGATGGCCAGATCATCGGCTCGTCTCTCGTTGGCCAGGTGTTTACCGGCGAGACCTATTTCCATGGCCGCCCTTCAGCCGCCGGCGCCGATGGTTATGACGCTGCCTCCACCGGGGGCAGCAATCTCGGTCCGACATCGGCAGCTTTGATCGACCGTGTGACGGCCGATGCGCAAAGGTTGAGCGCCGAAAATGGTGGCGCTGCGGTCCCAATCGACCTCGTAACCGCGTCAGGCAGCGGTCTCGACCCGCATATCTCGCCGGCGGCCGCATATTTGCAGATCGAGCGCATTGCCGCCGCAAGAGGCACGGCCCCTGCGACCGTGCGCGTGCTGGTCAACGAGCAAATCGAGGGCAGGACGCTCGGCGTACTGGGCGAACCCCGCGTCAATGTCCTCCTGCTCAATCTCGCTCTTAATGAGCGCATTCCGGTCACAGACTGATCATGGAACAGGAACGCCGCCCGGAACCCGAAGCTCTCCTCGCGGAAGCCGCGAAGGAAGGACGCGGGCGGCTGAAAATCTTTCTCGGCGCGGCACCTGGTGTCGGCAAGACCTACGCGATGCTGGAGGCAGCCCAGCGCCGCAGGGCGGACGGTCTCGACCTCGTCGTCGGCATTGTCGAGACGCATGGGCGGGCAGAGACCGAGCGCCTCGTTGCCGGACTTGAAATCGTGCCGCGCGCGCGCATTCACTATGGCGGGCGTCTGCTCGCCGAGATGGATCTCGACGGCATCATCGCGCGGCAACCGAGATTGGTCCTTGTCGATGAGTTGGCCCACACCAACGTGCCGGGCAGCCGGCATGCCAAGCGCTGGCAGGACGTGGAGGAACTCCTCGCCAAGGGGATCGACGTCTATTCCACACTGAACATACAGCACCTGGAAAGTCTCAACGATGTTGTTGCCCGCATCGCCCGTGTGAAGGTGCGTGAGACAGTCCCTGACAAGGTGCTGGAGCTCGCCGATGACATCGAACTGATCGACCTGCCGCCGGACGAGCTCATCGAGCGCCTTCGGGAAGGCAAGGTCTATGTGCAGGACCAGATTGCCCGCGCGATTCAGAATTTCTTTTCCAAGGGCAATCTGACCGCGTTGCGTGAGTTGGCGATGCGTGTTGCTGCCGACCGGGTGGACGCGCAAATGACCGCCCACATGAAGAGCCATGCGATTTCCGGTCCCTGGCCGGCGCAGGATCGGGTGCTCGTTTGCGTGAATGAAGCTCCGGTCTCCAAGGCGCTGGTAAGGGCCGCCAAGCGAATGGCGGAACGCTCACGCACCGACTGGATTGCGGCAAGCGTGACGACGCCCGCATCCGAGCATCTGCCGGATGCCGCCAAGGATGCGATCGCCGAAACCCTGCGGCTGGCCGAAACGCTCGGCGCCGAAATCGCCACGATCCATGCCGAAAGCCACGTCGCCGACGAGATCCTCGCCTTTGCCCGAAGCCGGAATGTTTCGCGCATCGTGCTCGGACGCCCCAGGCCTCGCTTTTTCACGGCCCGCTTCACGCGCGAAACGGTTGCCGAGGAGATCATCCGCAAGGCCGACGACTTCGAGGTGACCATCGTCTCCGCCGATCCCGGCGAAGCGCGCAAGGCCGCGATCCGAGGCGCCGTGATCGTTCCCGAGCGCAACCCGAAAGCCTATCTGTGGTCGGCAGCCGCCGTCATGCTCGCGACCGCCACGGCAATCGTCGTCAATCGCATTTTCCCGGTGGAGAGCCTGTCGCTCTTCTTTCTGGTGGCAGTTCTGGGAGTCGCCGCCCGCTTCGGCCTATGGCCATCGATCTTCGCAAGCGGGCTGGCTTTCCTCAGCTATAATTTTTTCCTGACCGAACCGTTCTTCACCTTCGAGATCGCCAATCAGGATCTGGTGCTGACACTGTTCCTCTTCCTTGCGGTCGCGGTCGTCACCGGAAATCTCGCGGCGCGTCTTCGCGACCAGGCGCAGGCTCAGCGCGCCATAGCAAGGCGCACGGCAAATCTCTTCGACTTTTCACGCAAGGTCGCAAGCGTTGCGTCTCTCGACGATGTGGTCTGGGCGGCCGTTACCCACGTCGCTTCGACGATGCAATGCTCATCGATGATCCTCATGCCGGACGCTGCAGGAAGGCTGTCGATCATCGGCGGCATGCCGCCGGAGGACCAGCTTGAGACGCGCGACCGCGCCGCCGCCGACTGGGCGTGGGACAAGCGCGAACCTGCTGGCTGGTCGTCAGAAACCCTGCCATCCGCCAGCTGGCTCTTCCTGCCGATGAAAAGCGCGGGCAGGATCCATGGCCTGCTCGGTGTCCAGTTCGGTGCGCGCCAGTACATTACCGCCGATGAGCGGAGGCTGCTGGATTCACTCGTGGATCAGGTCGGTCTTGCCGTTGAGCGCACCAAACTCGCTTCCGACATGGAGCAGACGCGTCTGCTCTCCGAAACCGAGAGCCTGCGCGCTGCCCTGCTGTCCTCCGTCAGCCATGATCTCAGGACCCCATTGGTATCGATTATCGGCGCCGCGACCTCTCTCGTCGATGCGGACGAGGTGCTTGGCAAGTTGGGACGACGGACGATGGCCGAAACGATCCGCGACGAAGGCGAACGATTGAACCGCTATGTCCAGAACCTTCTCGACATGACCCGGCTCGGCTATGGTGCACTGAAGGTGGCTCAGCAGCCGATCGATCTGCGCGAAGTGGTGGGCCTTGCCTTGCGGCGGTTGGAGCGCGATCTCGCCGGACATCGGATCGTGCGCAACCTGCCCAAGACATTGCCGGAGATTTGGGGCGATGCCGTTCTTCTGGAGCAAGTGGTGGCGAACATCTTGGACAACGCCGCAAAATATGCGCCCGCCGGTACGGAGGTGACACTATCTGCCGAAGCGAATGGCGGCGACATAACTCTCTCGATCGCGGACGAGGGCCCCGGCCTTGCCGAAAGCGATCGCGCTCAGGTCTTCGACATGTTCTTTCGCGTCCGCGCGGGTGATGGTCGATCCGGCGGAACCGGCCTTGGCCTTGCGATCGCCAAGGGGATTATCGATGCGCATGGCGGCTCTATCCGTGCCGAGGTCGCGCAGAAAGATGGCAGCGGAACGCGCATCGTGATGACCCTTCCCGCCATCAGACAGTCGGCCGAGCCGGAATGAATACTGGCCGCATCCTTCTGATCGAGGACGATCCGGGCATTCGGAAGTTCCTGCGTGTGGCGCTGGAGGCGCAGGGCTTCACGCTGGACGAAGAGGCCTCCGGCAAAAGCGGGATCGCCAAGGCAGCGACGTCCCAGCCCGATCTCGTCGTGCTCGATCTCGGCCTGCCGGACATGGACGGCAAGGCCGTGATCGCGCGCATCCGCGAATGGTCGAAAGTGCCGATCCTGATCCTGTCGGTGCGCCAATCCGAGGACGAGAAGGTAGCAGCCCTCGATGCAGGCGCGAACGACTACGTCGTCAAGCCCTTCGGCATTGCGGAGATGCTGGCCCGCGTGAGGGCGCTGCTGCGATCGGCGCCGGGCGGCGCGACACCCGAGACAGAAATTCTGCGACGCGACCTGCGCATCGACCTCGCCCGGCATGAAGTCGCGCTCGCTGGCGAGCCGGTCAAGCTCACGCGCAAGGAATTCGACCTTCTGGCGCTGCTTGCCCGCAACCCGGGCCGCATCGTTACCCATCGCCAATTGCTTGCCGACATCTGGGGGCCCGCCCACGAGCACGATCTCCAATATCTCCGCGTCTTCATCGGCCGCCTCCGCGCCAAGCTCGGCGACGACCCTGCGGCACCGAGGTTCATCCTCAATGAGCCGGGCGTTGGATACCGATTTCTGGACTAGGACGCCGCCCAGGAAGCCTCTCTGTCAAACGGCCGTTTCCCATTTGCGCCACCGTGAGCTGACTGTCTCCTCACGGCCCCAACTGACAATGTCTGCTGTCTCCAAAGTAGCGCCACGGGGATGCAAGGCTGGACGCTCTCAGGGAGCCGCAGCCGCAACTTTTTGATGTCGCAGCAGCATTCCGAAAAGGTCGCGTGGTTCGTCCGGATCGGCCAGTAGGTCGAGGTCCGTGCTGAAGGCCGTGTCAGTGAGGGAGTCCCTCACGTAGCGCAGTGCCGAGAAATCCTCGACGGCAAAGCCCACGCTGTCGAACAGCGTGATCTGATGGCTGTCCGCCCGCCCCGGCGCCTCGCCACGGATGACCTTCCAGAGTTCCTGAACCGAATGTTCGGCCGGCAATTGCTGAATTTCACCTTCGATACGCGTCTGGGGCTCGAATTCGACGAAGATGCCCGCGCGCAACAGAATATCCCGATGAAGTTCTGTCTTGCCCGGGCAGTCGCCGCCGACCGCGTTGATATGCACGCCGGAGCCGATCATGTTGTCGGTCAGGATCGTGGCGTTTTGCTTGTCGGCGGTGACGGTGGTGATGATGTCGACACCCTGCACGGCTGCTTCTGCCGACGTGCAGGGTTCAAGCGTCAAGCCGGAGCCGGCCAGGTTCGTCATGGCCTTCTTCGTGGCCTCCGGATCGATGTCGAACAGGCGCACGCTCTCGATGCCGAGCAGCGCCTTGAAGGCGAGCGCCTGGAACTCGCACTGGGCCCCGTTGCCGATGATCGCCATGGCACGCGATCCCTTCGGCGCCAGGTAGCGCGCCGCAAGGGCTGACATCGCAGCCGTTCGAAGTGCAGTCAGGATCGTCATTTCGCTCAGCAGAACCGGATAGCCATTGCCCACATCCGACAGAACACCGAAGGCCGTGACTGTCTGGCGCCCTTCCCGCGTGTTCTTGGGATGACCATTGACGTATTTGAAGCCGTAATGGGTGCCATCCGAGGTCGGCATCAGTTCTATCACACCCTCGGCCGAATGCGACGCCACGCGCGGCGTCTTGTCGAACATGTCCCAGCGGCGGAAATCCTCTTCGATATAGCCCGCCAACTCCACCGTGAAGCGCTCGACGCCCTTCGCCAACACGAGCGACATCATGTGATCGACGCTGACGAACGGAACGATATTGAGTTTGGGGATCATCGAAAGCTCCTTGTCGGTCGGTCGAGGATGCGGCGGCCCATCAGGCTGGCGACGAGATCGACGAGCAGGCTCGCGGTGCGCCCGCGCTCGTCGAGAAACGGGTTGAGTTCGACGAGGTCGAGGCTTTCGACCAGGCCGCTGTCGTGAAGCATCTCCATGACGAGATGCGCCTCGCGAAACGTGGCGCCGCCGGGCACCGTCGTACCGACGGCCGGCGCGAATTCCGGATCGAGGAAATCGACGTCGAAGCTGACATGCAGCCGGCCATTCGCTGCGGCGACCTTTTGGAGAAACGAGCCGAGCAGAGGCGCGACGCCCTGCTCGTCGAGCGCCCGCATGTCATGGACGGTGATCGGCAGGTCGGCCAATGTGCTACGCTCGGCAGGATCGACGCTGCGGACACCGAGCATGCACACATTGGCTGGATCGACCTGAGCCTCAAGCGCCGGCAAGTACGTCCCAAAGCCCGGCTGGTTCGTGAAATAGGCGACGGGAATGCCGTGGAGGTTGCCGCTGTCGGTCGTTTCCAGCGTGTGAAAATCCGTATGGGCATCGAGCCAGAGCACGAAGAGCGGGCGCCCCTGCTCGCTCGCCCGGCGCGCAAGGCCGGCAACGGTGCCAGCGGACAGAACGTGGTCGCCACCGAGAAAGATCGGCATCGCGCCATCGCTGTGGGCATAGGCGGTCTCGGCCAGCCGCTCCACCCATAAGGCGACCTTGCCGAGGTCGTGGACCGCATCATTGGGGTGGCGGCGGTCCGGAGCGTCTTCGACGCGGATGTCGCCAATGTCACTCACGTCATGACCGAGCTCGCGAAGTGTCGGTCCGATCCCTGCAGTTCTGAGCGCGCTTGGCCCCATCTCGCATCCAAGGCGAGAGGCGCCATCCTGCACCGGTACGCCGATCAACTTGCACTTCATTCGTCTGCCCCTGGCCCATCTTTCGATCAGTGGACCATCGACGCCCGGCAGGGTGAACAGGACAATTTGTCGGATCGAACAGCTATTCAGCGCAAAACGGCAGTGCTATTTACCGTTATGGAGATAAGCGACCTCGACAACCGACTGATTACCCTGCTGCGGCACGACGCCCGACGAAGCCTCTCCGATCTCGCGGTCGACCTCGGCGTGTCGCGCGCCACGGTCCGCAACCGGATCGAGCGCCTCGAGCGCGCGCGGATCATTCTCGGCTACACCGTCATCCTGCAGTCCGACGTCGTCGAGGTGCCGGTTCGCGGCATCACGATGATCGAGATCGAAGGTCACGTGACTGAGCGGGTCATCCGCGCGCTAGGAGGCTTTCCCGAAGTATCGGCGATTCACACCACCAACGGGCGGTGGGACCTCATCGTCGAGCTGGCCACATCGAGCCTCGGGGAATTCGACTCCGTCTTGCGCCGCATCCGGCTTGTGCCCGGGATTACCGCGAGCGAAACAAGCCTGTTGTTGTCGACGCCACGCAGCGCCCGCGCGCGCCTTTAACGTAACGCAGCTCGAACGGCCGGCCACGATCAGGGACGCAGATCGATCCATCGCCGCGTCGGCTGCGACCTGTCGAAGGGCAGCGTCGGGTCATTCGCAAGCCGTTTCACGACTGCAGCAGCTGCGCTTGCCGTATCAACGGCGATCTGAAAATCGATCCGATCGAGGCTGTCGCCACGCGTGTGGTAGTAGGGGTGGGTCGGCGGGTTGCGCCAGAAGAATGCGGCGGGCACGCCGGCGTCGATAAAGGGATTGTGGTCCGAGCCGGGAAACAGGGAAGCATCGGCACGGTTTTCGATCAGCCAGCCGGCGGCTTCAGCCGTTTCTGCGGCAAATTCCATGATTGATGGATCGGCGTGCAGGGAACGCTGGGCAGGCGCCCAGGCCAGTGCATCGAGATTGACCATTCCGACCGTTTCGGCCAGTCGCGCGCCGTAGCGCTGAACATAGTCGGCCGATCCCCGAAAACCCGCCTCTTCGTCGGCGAAAGCCACGGCGACGACGCGTCGTCTCAGATCGTGCTCGCCGAGTTGGCGCATCATCTCCAGCAGGCACGCGATGCCGAGCGCATTGTCCGATGCACCCACGCCGTCGAGCTGGGTGTCGTAATGGGCGCCCACCACCACCTCGCCCACATCGCTTCCCGGCAACTCGCCTATGACGTTTCCGGTTTCGACGATCGGGTATTCGGCCTGATGCTCCAGGCGAAGCCTGCCGCCTGCCGCGATATGTGCCA
Organism: Georhizobium profundi; assembly: GCF_003952725.1. Classification (NCBI taxonomy): domain Bacteria; kingdom Pseudomonadati; phylum Pseudomonadota; class Alphaproteobacteria; order Hyphomicrobiales; family Rhizobiaceae; genus Georhizobium; species Georhizobium profundi. The sequence goes on from NZ_CP032509.1 coordinate 3,707,338, forward strand.
GCAGCATCGTGGACGACTGTTCCGAAAGGGTGACGCCCGCAATGCGATGATGTGCGCCGTTCGGCCGCTCGACGAGCGCCGGATACATCATGGCGTTGAGATTGCGGCAGTATCCGTCGGGAGCATCGCCGAGCATGACGATGCCCAGTGCGCCGCGCTCCGTCAGATCATCGACGAAGAGGTAGGGATAGCTGGTCTTGATCACAGCAATACGCCCTCGGACCGGCGGCAAATGCCGACAGATGGCATCGAGATCTGCCGTGTCGGACAGCTCGCCGATGAGCACTGCCTCGGCCTCGACACGATCGCTGCCCATGAACTGGAGGCCCACGCAATCAAGTGCCGGGGCTGCAGCGCCCACCAGCGTGCATTTGGCGTTGAGGGGCCGGTACGTCGCGACCTCGAACATGTCCTTGCGAACGGATTGGAGGTCGAGTTCGCGCATCCGCGCAAAGATGTAGTCGCGCGCTTGCCGTTCTCCATCGCTGCCGACGAAACGGTTGCCAATTTCGCAAAGCGCAGCCGTATCCCTGCGGATATTCACGATGTCCAGTCGCATGATGCCTCTCGTCGCGTGTCGAATGATGCTTGTGCTAGCCGAGCAGCAGGCCGGCTGTTTCGTCGTCGGACATCGCCCGCAGATCCATGATCGCGCGCGGCTCCGATCCGGATGTGACGATGTCGATGAAGGCCCGCGCTTCGAGCGTGGGATGGGCATTGGCAAAAAGCCCGATGGTGATTTCAACGGGGCACAGGGAGTCAGGAATCGGCTGGATGATCCGACACCCGCGCGGAACGGTGCCGTTCATCATCGGCGCAGCACCGAGGCCGGCCCGCACGGCAGCCGACGTCGCCAAGAGGGTCGATGCCTCGGACACAATGCGCCAATCAACACCTGCCCGTGCAAGCGTCGCGATCGCAGCCGCACGCCATGGACAGGCATCGTCGAACATGACGATTGGCAACGGTCGATCGTAGTGAATGGTGAAGTCGTCGCGCACCGCCCAGTAAAGGCGCTCGGACCAGACGCCGAGCGGCTTCCGGTGGATGCCGCTGACATCGCAGATCACCGCGTCGAGCATCTTGCTGTCGAACATGGCGGCGAGGCGGGCATTTGGCTGGACGATGATGTCGATCTGGATCGCCGGATTTTCGGCGCGATACTGCGACAGGATAGCGATGAGACGGGTCGCGACGAAATCCTCCACCACACCCAGACGAAGCCGTCCCTTTTCCTGGTTGCCGCCAAGATGCGCGATGAAGGTGTCGTTCAAAGACAGGATCTCGCGCGCATAGGACATGAGCATGTGGCCGTTGGACGTCATTTTCAGGCCGCGTGGTCCCCGCTCGAACAGCATCGTGCCAACATGGTCCTCAAGCTTGCGGATCTGCATGCTGACGGCAGCCTGGGTGCGGTTGAGATGAGCAGCGGCACCGACCACCGTGCCGATGTCGGCCGTTGCCACGAAAGCTTGAAGCAGATGGGGATCCAGGTAACGCATCATCGTCATTCTCCCGCTCGCATTCCGATCGCTGGATCGGCAATCCGACACGAAATACCTTCAGCTTTCTTCGGGCAATGCCGAACTCATCTGCCGTTGGACGAATGCCGCAGCGGCGACATCGGCAATGCCGAGACCGGTCGAGCGGAAGAAGCGCCGTCCCTCCCGTACTCCCTGCCGCTTACCGGAAAGAAGTTCGCTCAGATCGGCGACGATCGTCTCGCTGCGCCAGGCGTGATCGCGTGCGGCGAGGATCATTTCCCCCGCCTGGTGAGGCGCGGTCGAACGCAGATCGCAGAAGACCTGAAACCCCGAAAGCGCTTGCGGAGCGATCTCATGGGCAAGGCTTGCATTCGTGCTGATCGACGTGACGACGACGTCCGGAGACAACCAGTCCAGCGCGATCACCGGCACGCCGGACGAGGTGCACAGCATGACGGCATCCGCATCGGCAAGGGCGTCGCGCACGCTCGCGCAGACCTTCAGCCGACCCATCGCGTCAACATCGCTCCACGCTCGAATCCTTGCCGGCTCTGCCGCAAGTCCCGGCGAGAACACCCTGATCTCCTCCCATTTTCTGGATAGAAGCTCGTATCTGAGATGCAGGCGAGCCAAGGGCCCGGCGCCGATGACCGCGAGAATGCGCGTACGCGATCCGATCAGGTGATCGACGGCGAGCGATGTGGTGGCCGCCGTTCGATGAGCCGTGAGTGCCAGGGAATCGCACAGCGCGACGGGCTCGCCGTTTTCGAGCGAGATCAACAGAGTGTAAGCCGTGACGGGGTCGCCGTGGGTCTGCCCGCGTTTGACCAGATAAGGCGAAACCTTCACCCCGATCAGCCCGCAGTCATAATCCGCTGCGCTGTAGATGATGAAGTCGCCGTTCGCATCGGGCAAAGGCACCAGTGTTTGCAGCGGTTGAACGGCGAGCCCACGCGCCAATGCCGCAAACCCGCGGGCGACCGCCGCCTTGATCCCGGCCGGATCGACATGCGCTGCCACCATCTCCGCATCGAGAATGGCAATGTGGCTTTGAGCGGCGCTCGATCTTTGCGTTTCCAGCACGGATATTTCCTCCATCAGATCAGTTTTGGTTTTGGTGGACCATCAGGCATCGCGCGCTTCACAGACGCTCTCGGCTGCGCGGGTCGAGCCACGCATTCACCAGGTCCACGATCAAGGCGACGGTGACGAGAAGAGCCGTGGAGACGACGGTCGCTCCCATGACCACGGGGTAATTTCGGTTGAGCACGGATGCGTAGATGAGCTTCCCGATGCCCGGCCGCGAAAAGATGATTTCCGCGAAGACGGCCCCGGACAGAAGCGTTCCGACGCCGATGCCGATCATCGCGACCACGGGCTGCACGGCGATCTTCAGCGCATAGCCGAAGATGATGCGGCTTTCGGAAACGCCGTAGGCGCGCAGCGTGCGGATGTGATCCTCGTTCAGAACCTCGAGCATGGATGCCCGAATGATGCGCGAGAAATAGCCCAACCATCCAAGCCCGACGGCGAGCGCCGGCAGGATGAGATGGCGCAGATAGCTTCCCAAATCTCCGGGCGAGCCGACACCGATTGCCGGCAGCCATTTCAGCTGCACCGCGAAAACGATGAGCAGAATAATGGCGACGACGAAGGACGGCAGCGCAATCACGCCCACGGACAGGATGCTGACCGTGATATCGGCGAACGAGCCGGGCCTCACCGCCGCAAGGCAGCCAAGCGGCAGCGCCAAGGCCAGCGGCCAGGCCAACCCGGCGGCAAGCAGCGCAAGCGTGTGTGGCAGGTCCTCCAACACGATGTCGAGAACGTCGCGGTTGCTCCAGACGTCCTTGCCCAGATCGCCGGTAAGCATGTTGCCGAAGAAATTGAGCAACTGGATGTGGATCGGCTGGTCGAGGCCGAGGCGTTGCACGAGAGCCGCCTGCATCTCCGGCGTGGCGCGCGGGCCAAGCGCGACGCTGACCGGATCGCCGGGGATCAGAAACACCGCGCAAAACAATGCCGTCGCGATGACGATGACGATACCGACCGAAAGAAGAGTGCGCCGCAGAATGTAGGCGAGCATCACGCGCTTCCTCCGACGGCGACCGGCTTGTCGACTTCCGCTAGTGGCCAATGGCATTCCACCATGCGCGCTGCACTCAGCACTCGTCGTTCCGGCGCCTGTATACGGCAATGCTCGGTCGCGCGGGGGCAGCGCGGATGAAGGACGCAGCCCTTCGGTCTGTCGAACAGGCTCGGCACATCGCCCCTGATGGGCATGGAGGGCCACGGCTCGTTCGGATCGCTCGACAGATTGGCCGCGCAAAGACCCGCAGTGTAGGGATGGGCAGGCTCGGCAAAAACCTGCGCCGACGGTCCCTCCTCCACGAGGCGACCGAGATAGATGACGCCAACCCGCGATGCCATGAGACGAACGACGTGCAGATTGTGCGAGATCACGAGCATCGCCAGGCCGAGTTCGCGCTGCAGGCGCATCAACAGATTGATGATCTCGCCCTGTACGGACACGTCGAGACCGGCGGTCGGCTCATCTGCCACGATCAGATCGGGCCGCAGCGCGAGCGCACGCGCCACGGCAACCCGTCGTGCCTGGCCGCCGGACAATTGATGCGGATAGGATGCCGGCAGATGCAGGGGCAGACCGACCAAGCCAAGCAGGCGGCTTGTTTCAGCGGGGAAATCTGCGCTCGACACGCCCGCGTGACGCAAAGCTTCGGCCATGCTGGTACCGACCGTCAACCGCGGGCTCAGTGAGCCAGCAGCGTCCTGGGACAGGATGGCAATCCGGCGCCGCGCTCCCTTTCCAGGCGGCAGCTGCGTCACATCCTCGCCGTTGACGAGAATGCGTCCGCCTTTGACCGGAACGAGGCCCGCAACGGCGTTGACGAGACTGCTCTTGCCGGAGCCACTTTCACCGATCAGCGCATAGGTCTCCCCCGCCGCCACCGAGAGACTGACGTCATCGAGCGCGGCTAGCTCCCGCCGTTGCGACAGGATGCCGGCCTGCGGATCGCGAGCTCGATAGGAGACACGAAGGTTGATGACTTCAAGCAAGCTGGCCACGGCGCTCGCCTTCAGCTGTGACATGACAGGCGACTGCATGTCCTTGCGAGCCGCGCAGGGCGGGATGTTCGCGGATGCACGCACTCACCGCCATGTCGCATCGTGGTTGGAACGCGCATCCGGCCCAATGCTGAGAAAGATCAGGCACCACGCCAGGGATGGTCGGCAAGAATGTGCCGGGCTGGTAGACGCGACTTGGATCGCAGTCGAGCAGGCGGCGCGAATAGGGATGGCCCGGCGCACCGAGCACCCGTTGGACGCTCCCCTGCTCCACCACCGAGCCGGCATACATGACCGCGACTCGATCGCACATCTGCGCGACCGTGCCCAGATGATGCGACACATAGAGGATCGAGCAGCCGATCTCCTCGCGCAGATCCCGAAGCAACTGAAGGATCTGCACCTCCAGCGTCGCGTCCAGAGCGGTCGTCGGCTCGTCGGCAATCAGCAGGTCGGGACGCGACATGAGAGCCATCCCGATCGATATGCGCTGAAGCATTCCGCCGGACATCTGGTGGGGATAGGATTGCAACCTTGCCAGTGGATCGGGGATCCCCACCTTGGACAGCATCACAGCCGCCCTAGCTAGTTTGTCGGCCCGGCTGCCCTTGTCCCGGTGCAGAATGTCCACCATCTGCTGGTCGATCCTCACCACGGGGCTCAGCGTCGTCATGGGGTTTTGAAACACCATGGAGATCCGCGCCCCGCGCAGCGTGCGGTAGTCGCGCTTCGTCATGGTCTGCAGCTCGCGACCGTCGAAACGAATGGACCCGGACGAGCGAGCACCGGGCCCGAGCAGGCCCATGATCGCTGTCAGCAGCGTAGACTTTCCGCTTCCGCTCTCGCCGACGATCCCGAAAACTTCACCTCGCCTCACATCGAGCGAGATGTTGCGCAATGCGTGCACCTCGCCGCGCGTCGCCGGAAACGAGACTGAAAAATCGCGCAACTGAAGCAGGGCGTCGCGCATCACCGCCGCCTCGTCTTGGGGTCCAGCGCGTCGCGCAGCGCCTCGCCGACGAAGGTGAAGCCGAGCGTGATGAGCACGAGCGGCAGGCATCCGGCGAGGATTGGCCACGGCGTTGCCTGGATGAACGAGAAGCCATCGTTCAAAATGGTGCCCCAGCTCGGTGTCGGCGGGCGAACTCCGAGACCCAGGAACGAGAGCCCTGCCTCGATCGTGATCACCACGGGGATATCCATCGAAGCCAGGATGAAGACCGGCCCAACGACATTGGGCGCCAGATGAACGAGCAGGATGCGCCAGAATGGCAGGCCCATCGCCTGCGCAGTTCGAATGAAGGTGGCGTTGCGCAGGCTCTGCGTCTGTGCCCGGACCACGCGGGCATAGTCCGGGATTTTGGCGACGACGACGACGATCAGGATGGTCGTAAGACTCGGGCCCGTCACCGTAATCATCACCAAGGCCAGAATGACGACTGGAAACGAGCGAACCGCGTCGAACACGAACAGAAGCCCATTGTCCAGCCACTGCGGCCCAAACCCCGCGAGCAGCCCGAGCGGCACGCCGATCAGGAACGAAAGAATGACGCAGGACAGTGCGATCTGCAGCGCCACGCGTCCGCCATAGAGCACGCGTGAAAACAGATCCCGACCCAGTTGATCGGTGCCGAGGAGATGGTCGAGCGACGGCGCGAGAAACCGCTGTGCGGGATTGATAGCTATCGGGTCATACGGTGCGATTAGGGGTGCAAAAAGCGCTGAAACGATCAGTACGGCGATAATCACGAGGCCGATGGCCGTCAGCGGTGCGCGTGAAAACGTTCCAATGGCGCCGAGAACGGCACGTGACTGCCTCCGCCGCAGACGCGTGTTCGGCACCGGTGTCATGCATCCGACCCGTCGAGAAGGCGCAGCGCATTGCGCCCGAGGATAAGCTCTCTCTCCTCATCGGACAGGAGCGGAAGCGCGTTCACGCGTTCGATCGTCCTGTCGAGATCGTACCAGGGATAGTCGGATCCAAGCAAAACCCTGTGCACGCCCACCTGCCGGATGAGAGCCGCTAGCTCAAAATCGGATGGTGCCTCGGACGCTGCTGTCCATTCGATGATCTCGGCGCAATCGAACCAGGCGTTCGGATAGCGTTCCGCGAGTTCTGCTGTCTGCTGCCAAGCGCCACCGCCCATATGGGCCACGATGAGCTGTAGCTCAGGGAACGCCTCCAGCACCGGCGCAAATGCCTTGGGCTCGGCAAAGCCGGCATTTGCGGGATCACGTCCGGCATGACCGAGCACCGGCAAACCGTATTCGCGGCAAAGATCGAACAATGGCCACAACCGCTCATCGTCCATGCTGTGGCGGTGGATCGCGCTGTGCAGCTTGAGACCGCGCGCGCCATGGTTCTCGACAAGGTTGCGCACCATGGCCGTGCTTTCGGCGGCGCCCGCGACGTTCAGGTCGACGGAAACGAAGGGCGTGATCGCGGGATAGCGTTTGGCGACCTCGCAGCCCCAGAGATTGAAGTCGCGCAGCGTCTCGGGAAGCTTCCTGCGAAAATCGGCGACCAGTTGCTTTCGCTCAGTCGGCGCCATGTCTGAGGGCAAGCTTCTCTCGAAGCGGCTGACTTCCCATTCGGCAATGAACAGATTGAGGACGACGACGCGGGAAACGCCGGATGCCTCCATCGAACGTGCAAGTTCTTCCGGAGAGCCGAGTGACTGCGAGTAGAGTGGCGCGCCGCCCTCGCCATATTCCCAGATGACATAGCTCTCCTTATCCTCGGCAGCGGCTGCCGACGAACGATAGAGATGCACATGCGTGTCGATGAGGAGCGGTGTGGTCATGGGGTTCCCCGGATCCGTGTCATCGCGGCTCGAGCCGTCGCCAGGTCTGCGGATCGAGCAGCCGGGTTTTCAGCGCGGTGGCGGCAGCGTCGGCAAGCAATTCGCCCTTGGCCGCACTTGCGGCAGACGGATTGCCAAGAACGCCATTCACCGACAGCTCGTCCATGTCCAGCGAGCGGTAGAACGCCGATTCGAAAGGATCTTCGGATCCCTCGAAGCTCGGAGCCGTGAGGCCAACCATTTGCTCGTGACGGACCGTTTCAGGCGCAAGCGCCATCATCAGGGAGGTCTCCGCCTCGCAGGCGTGCATCACGCAGGGCTGCGTTTCGAGAATGTCCCGGAACGCGGCCGCCGCCACGTCCCAATAGGTGCAGGTTACGATGGGCAGTCGCTCACTGCGGGCAAGTTCGTTGACCACGACACGAAGGGCCGTCGTGTTGCCACCATGACCGTTGACGAGCGCGATGCGGCGGAAGCCCGACGCAACGATGGACCGCACCCAGCAGCCGATGACGGCATGAAAGGTGGCGAAATCCAGCGTCAGCGCTCCGCTATAGCTCAGGTGATGCTGGGCAAGACCCACCGAGATCGTCGGAGCGACGATAATCGGCGTGTCCTCAGGCGCGAGGCGCGCCGCGCGCCTGGAGATTTCGGTCGCCAGCCGCGCATCCACCTCGACCGGCAGATGCGGACCGTGCTGCTCGATCGAGCCGACGGGAATGATGACGACTGCGTATTTCTGGGCGAGCGCCACAATCTGCGGCGCCGCCAGGCTTGCCCAGTCCACCGCGGCTACGCTTGCTTGAATTTCGAGAAGGACAGACGATTGCCGTCCGGGGTCACACCCGGGGTAATGCCCTCTCGATACAACAGAAGCTGAACGCCGTGGGTCAAAAGGATGTAGGCGCTGGATTCATCGAGCAGCGTCGCCATCCGCTCATAGATCTCGCCGCGCTTGGCGTCATCGGTCTCGGCCATCGCATCGCTGTTGAGCTTGGTGTATTCCTCGTTGCACCAGCGTTCCCAGTTGAACTGGCCGACACCGTCGCAGGTGTAGAACTTGGTAGCCCAGCTCGGATCCGGACCGTTGCCCCAACGATGGATGAACATCTGGAGGTCCTTCCAGGTGTCGCCCGATTCCTCCACGCCCAGCGTCCAGAACGTGCCCGATTCCAAAGGCTCGATCTCCACATTGATGCCGATCTCGGAGAGGTTTGCCTGGATGACCTGGGCCATCGTCAGGAGATCGGTGGCATTGATGATCGACAGGCGGGTATCGAAGCCCGACACGCCGGCTTCCTCGAGCAAGGCCTTGGCAGCCGCCACGTCGCGTGCCGGATAGGGCGAGCTTTCGCGATGACCGGGAAGACCGGAGGCAATGACACCCGTTGCACGTTCCGCGCCGCCGAAATAGGCGGCATCGACGACTGCATCGACATCGATCGCATGTGCGATCGCCTGCCGCACCTTCACATCCGCGAACAGGGGATGCTCGGTGTTGAGGCCGAGCCACTCCATGCCGACCTTCGGCCGCGTGCTGATGGTCACGCCTTGCGGCGGGTTGGATTGGTAGATGGGGAGCGAGCTCGGCGCGACGTTGATGAAGTCGAACTCGCCTGCAAGAAAGCCCTGCTCCGCCACTTGCCGGTCGTCGATCGGGAAGATGTGGACTTCGTCGAAATCGGGCCTTGGCCCGTTCCAGTCCGGATTGCGCACCAGGACAGTGCGCTGCTTCGGACGCCATTCCTTGAGAAGATAAGGTCCGCATTGCGCTGGCGGTTCGGTGGTGAAGCGTCCGCCCGCCTGCTCGACCGCTGCCTTGCACACGATCAGCCCTGCATTCCAAGGCAGCGTCGTGCGCCAGACAGGCGAGAAAGGCTGCTTGAGAACGATGACGCCCTCGCGTTCGTTCGTCACATCGACGCGATCGAGAAACTCCCAGTCGCCTTTCCAGGGTGACTCGTTTTCAGGATTGGCGACACGCTCGAAGGAGTATTTGACGTCTTCCGCACTCACTTCGCCGAACCCGTTCGTCCAGGCAATGCCCGGCCGCAGCGCGAACCGAATATGGGTCGGATCGACCTGTTCGATCTCCGCCGCGCCATCGAGTTGCGTGTTCCAGCTGGTTCCATCGTAAGAGATCAAGCGAACGAACAGGCTGTCCTGGATGTCCGATTCCGCCACCGTGGACGAAAATGCCGGGTCGAGCGATTGAAAATCGTTCTGCGCGGCGATGCGGAGGATCCGCGTATCCTGTCCTTGAGCCTGTGCAAGCCTGGGCATAACCCAAGCTGCACCGATCGCTGCACCCATCCCGTGCAGCAGCGTCCGTCTGTTGAAAATCATAGCTTTCTCACCCTCAGCCGCCACACGAGCAAGGCCCGTGGCACATGAGAAAGATGAAATGTTGGGCGGTCGCCTCACAAGCCCAATAATTATTCAGACCCTATCACGAAACCTGATAGCGGCAAACAAAGCCATGTTGCGGCAGCGGTAGGACACCGACGTTCATGATTGAAGACGAAGTGACTTGACCTGATCACCGTTTCGCAGCTGCGCAAATCACTGACGGCTTGCGCCCTCCGCCATTCTGGCGCTGAGCAGCAGCCACTGCCTGCCAGTGCCAGAAAGCTTTTTTCATCCCGGCGCCTTCCGGGCAAATTTTCGGGCAGTCCGGTTTCGAGCTTGGTGCGCCAAATGGCTGCCTCTGGGACATCCGATACACCTCTCGGTGCTGTTCGGGATACGACTGACGTGCTGATGAGCGGGGAAAACCGTTCTGTCGATCATCAGAACCTCGGCGGCCCCTCGATGTGACATGGCAGGAGAACCCGATCCCGGACGCCTGCGCATCGCCAGCAAACGAACCGATTGCAGTAGGTCTTAGCATCAGCGCAGACCGCTTCAGGACGCACCTGAACGCTGGACGCAGAAGATGCCGTTCAGGACGCGTCCGTCGCCGGCCCGCAAGCTGATACATTCGTTCCTATGGCCACTAGGTGCCTGTGATGGCTTGCCTCCAGTTGGCTCAGAAGACTTCAGCGGCCTTTAACATATGTTGACTGAGGTCAAATCGAATGGTGCTTAAAGGCTTCGGTCGTCATTTCACAACTGGCCTATGACGCTGGTGAGACACCGCGTGCTCCCGCCAATCCCGGAGCACGAGCATGTTTCGTCATCACCGAAGCGCGATTGCGCTCCTAGAGCACAGACTGGGATGTTTTGAGACGCTATCGACTGCGCAGCGAGAGGCGCTAGCGACGCTGCCCATTCGCATCGTCGAACTCGCAGCTCGTCACGACATCGTTCGCGAGTTAGATCCCAGTGTCCAATCCTGCCTGATCATCGAAGGAATGGCGCACTCCTCAAAAATGGACTTCGAAGGCAAGCGCCAAATCATAGCCTTGCATCTTCCTGGGGACCTGCCGGATCTACACAGCTTCTATTTAAGCAACATCGACAGCACCATCTCGACGATGACTGCGTGCCGGATCGGCATTATCCGGCACGAACACTTCGAAGATCTGGCAGCCGACCCTTTTTTTGCCAAGGCTTTTGCCCGATCGGTTGCCCGGGACGCCTCTGTCGCACGCGAGTGGATACTGAACCTCGGGCAGCGAGACTGTGTCGTTCGGATGGCTCACCTTCTGAGCGAAATCAGAGTCCGGCTCGGTCAAGCCGGTTTGAGTGCCGGAGATCACGCAGAATGGCCGATGTCTCAGGTCGACCTTGCAGATGCGCTTGGGATGTCGACGGTTCATGCAAACAGGTGTGTACGGCAACTTGCTCGTGACGGTATGATCGAGTGGGGAACTGGCACGATCCGCATCATCGATCCGGTAGCGTTGGCGGAGATTGGCCGCTTTGATGATTCTTATCTGCAACTTCATCTGCCGGTGGATCACCCCGTCAGTCGAACGAACGCATAGCCATTTCGACATTCTTGATCGGCGGGCCTCGATCAGAGTTTTGCAGAGCTGGTTCGAGGACACATCCAACCGTCGACATTGTACGTATCCAGAGGGGGATATAAAATGAGTCAGACCATGCATCGGTACTATTTTGATGTCGTCGATGCCCAGGGAACTGAACGCGACGATGTCGGTCAGATACTCCCCAATCTTCAGGCTGCCAGAAAAGAGTCGCTACGAGCGCTTATAGACATCGCGCGCGAGCAGTTCGCCAGCGGGCGAACAGCAACTCTTCAGATCAACGTCCGGACCGACGATGACATCGCCGTGTCGAGCGACTGCCTCCAACTCACACGCACTGCGATCCAGTAGGATTCTGGTGACAAGACGTCATTTGCCGTCTCGCGCCTCGCCAGCGTATCGAGCGCCGACAGAAGCTCAAGCCAAACGCTCCATTTCGGATCGAAGCTACCCAAGAGCGACGTCCCTTGTCTCTCCCGTCTCAACGATTGACGGCAGGTCCCAACAATCGGGCCTCGGAATTGGTTTCTTAACGCGCGCTCTGGACCGAAAGTTGACTGTCAGCTCCTCGATCCGGTTTTCGCGAACAGCAGACATTTCGCATCGACCACTCCATGCTGGCGCCAGGCGGATCGCGATCCATACGCTCGGTATACGTGGAGATGTTCAACCCTATGTCGCACTTGCTCGCAGCCTGAAGGCCCGTGGCCAACAGGTTCAGCTCGCAGCTCCCATCCAGTTTTCCTGCCGCTTCGCCTGGCGATCGGGATGACCTGGATCGTCCTGGTTCCCTGCGAAATGCTGGGCGTGCAGGCTCGCCTTGGATACCTCATCCTCGACACGCGCGACAGCCTCGCCTCTCCCGAACTCGTCCCTACCATGATCACTCTCGGGATCATCGGATACTTCATCGACCTTTACGCACGCATGATCGTTCGACGCTTAGCGCCAAGCGCGACCTGAACGGGCTTCGAGCAAAAGACGAGCAAGGGTGTGTTCGCACCCGCAGTCGCAATCCAAGCGAAAACGATTGGGATCGCAGCAGTGGCGCAGAACGCCGATACCGCGCAGGTTACCCAATCAAGCCTGCAAGGTCGCCCAGCAAGCACAGACTGACCAACCCATCACACATTTCAACTCCGATGCTGGAATTGTCGACTAGCCGGCTGCAGGATGTCTGGCCGGGTCATGGCGGCTACTGACCGTTCCTGTCGATCCCGAGCGCCTTCAGTTTGGAGTAAAGCGTGGTCGGCTTCATTCCCAGCAGGGCGGCTGCGCCATCTTTCCCGGAGACGCGACCGTTGGTGCTTGAAAGTGCTCTTTGGACATTGGCCACCTCGAAGTCCTGCATTTCGCGGGCGGTGAGGATTGGCGCCAGAGCATCATCGATCGTATCGGCCACCTCGGTCGGGCGGCGCTCCTCAACAGGCCTTACGGTTTGCCCCTGAAGGTGAAATTCCATCCGTCCGTTGCGCGCGAGAATGGCGGCGCGCTCGATGATGTTCTGCAATTCGCGGGCATTGCCCGGCCAGGAATAGCTCTTGAGTTCGGCAATATTCGCCCGCGTCATCAGCGGCTCGTCGATGTTCAAGCGCGCGCATGCGATCTTGAGGAAATGCTGGGCGAGCAGGGGGATGTCCTCGCGCCGGGCGCGCAGAGGCAGGCACTCGATGGGGAAGACGTTCAGGCGGAAATAGAGGTCTTCGCGGAAGCGGCCTTTGGCAGCTTCCGACTTGAGATCGCGGTTGGTTGCGGCGATCAGCCGGATGTCCACCTCGCGCGTTTTTTCTTCGCCGATCCGTTCGAAACGCCGATCCTGCAGCACCCGCAGCAGCTTCGATTGAAGATCGAGCGGGATTTCTCCCACCTCGTCGAGAAAGATCGTTCCGCCATCGGCCAACTCGAAGCGGCCGATGCGGTCGCGGACCGCGCCGGTGAAGGCGCCTTTGACGTGTCCGAAGAATTCGCTTTCGAAAAGTTCTCGCGGGATTGCTGCGCAATTGACGCGGATCAAAGGCCGGTCCCGCCGCTTTGAAGCCTGATGGATCGCACGCGCCACGAGCTCTTTGCCCGTTCCGCTTTCGCCGGTGATGAGGACGTTGGCGTCGGTCGGCGCGACCAGATCGATCTGCTGCAGGATCTTGTGGATGGGGCCGGTGTTGCCGATGATGTCGTAATGGTTCGCCTGCGTCAGGATCTCCTCCTGTAGATAGGCGTTTTCCATTTCGAGCCGCTCTCGCAGGCGGGCATTTTCTTCCAGAGCCGAGCGCAGCTTCTCTTCGTTGCGCTTGCGCTCGGAGATATCGCGAAAGACGATCACCGCGCCAACATGCGCCCCGTTGTCGCTGATCGGCGTCGAGGTGTATTCGACGCGCACGGGATGACCGTCCTTGTGCCAGAAGACCTCGTCATCCACCGTGTTGATCGTGCCCTGGCGAAACGCCTTGTAGATCGGGCAGTCGGACGAATGGTAGTGGCTGCCGTCCGGATGCTTGTAGTGCACCATGCTGTGCATGTCGTGACCGACGAGTTCAGCCGCGCTGTAACCGAGCATCGCCTCGGCGGCCGGATTGACGAACGTCGTGACGCCATCGGCATTGACGCCGTAGATGCCTTCGCCTGCTGCCGCCAGAATGAGCTGATTTTCCCGCTCTATCTCGCGGAAGAAGCGTTCGGCGCGACGCCATTCCTCCAGCCCCTGGCGATGGTAGTTGTTGGCCTCCTCGTCGATGGAGCGACGCCGTCTCGCGTCCAGATCGCTGATGCGGATGAGGATATGGAATTCGCCGGCGGTCTGGAGTGCCAAAGCGCTGTGCTCCACCTCGAGAGGCTCGGCCCTTGCGCGCCGAATGACGATGTCGCGGCTATAGGCATGTCCGCGCTCGAGTGCCTCTTCCGTCAGGACATGCAGTGCGCCGATCGCATGGTCGTACAGAGCCGTGACCGGCGTTTCGCGCAAAACATCGATGGAATATTCGAAGAGACGGGCGGCTGCGGCATTCGCTTGCACGATGCGATTGGCCGCGGGGCGAACCAGCAGCAACGCCTCGGCATCGGCATGAAACGCCTCGGCGAACAGCACCGTGCTGTCAGCTTCTGATGAGGCGAATTCCCCCAGCCGCAAATCCTTTGCCAATACGCGCTCCTTTTACGAAATTTCATAACGTTATTACGAGAAACTGTAAATTACGGATATTCGTAATAAGTCCGCCTCTCACCACGCACCGATTCCCCCTGCCGGCGCGGGCTTTTGGTCAGCGGCGAGCACCTGGCACGGCCATTGCTTTGCCTCAGACGTGGAGGCTGGCGCAGCTGCGGCAACCGGGTGCGCTGTCAAAAAAGGGGTTCAGCAAATGACGATCAAGTCCTTGGGCAATCCATATGACGGCGATGTCGATCTTCGCCATGGCTTGGCTTGTAACTGCAGCGATTGCGCGGACGATGCAGGCCATCGCATGAAGGCGGTCTCGGCCAGAGACCAGCGCACGCGCATGTCCACCGATGACATGTTGGATAGAGCCGTCGAGAGCGCCATCGTGCGGTCCATGTTCGGACACAACGAACTGTCGCGCCGCTCATTCGCCAAGATGCTTGGCGGAACGACGCTTGCCGCCGCACTCGCGTCGGTCCTGCCCATCGACAAGGTGAAGGCTGCGATCCTCGACGAAATTGGAACGCCGGAAAAAACCGACCTCTCCGTCGGCTTCGTTCCGATTACCTGCGCCACGCCGATCATCATGGCGGAGCCGCTCGGCTTCTATCAGCGCTACGGCCTGAACGTCGAAGTCGTGAAGACCGCCGGCTGGGCCGTCGCCCGCGACAAGTCGCTGAATGGGGAATACGATGCCTCGCACATGCTGACGCCGATGCCGCTCGCGATCACGCTTGGCGCCGGCTCAACTGCAACGCCGTTCCTGATGCCCGCCGTGGAGAACATCAACGGCCAGGCGATTGTCCTGCACAACGACCACCGCGACAAGCACGAGGACGTGTCGACCTGGCGCGGCCTCACTTTCGGGGTGCCGTTCGAATATTCGATGCACAACTTCCTGCTGCGCTACTACGTGGCCGAGGCAGGTCTTGATCCGGATCGCGATATCCAGATCCGCGTCGTGCCGCCGCCGGAGATGGTCGCAAACCTGCGCGCCGGCAACATCGACGGCTTCCTGTCGCCAGATCCGTTCAACCAGCGCGCGGTCTGGGAAGAGATCGGCTTCATCCACATTCTCACCAAGGACATCTGGGAAGGCCACCCCTGCTGCGCCTTCGCCTGCTCGCAGGCATTTGCCGAAACCTACCCGAACACCTACGGCAATCTCTTGAAGGCGATCATCGACGCCACCCAGTATGCCAGCGACAGCGCCAACCGTTCCGAGATTGCCGAGGCCATCGCGCCGACCAACTATCTCAATCAGCCGGTGCCGGTCATCGAGCAGGTGTTGACCGGCCGCTTCGCCGACGGTCTCGGCAATGTGCGCGACGAGCCGAACCGGATCGATTTCGACCCGTTCCCCTGGCACTCCATGGGCGTCTGGATCCTGACCCAGATGAAGCGCTGGGGCTACATCGAGGGCGATATCGACTACGCCGCGGTTGCCGAGCAGGTCTATCTCGCTGCCGATTGCGGGAAGGTTATGGCCGATCTGGGGCTCGAGGTGCCAGCCGAGACCTACAAATCGCACGTCATCATGGGCAAGACCTTCGATCCGGCTGAACCCGAAGCCTATGTCGAGAGCTTCGCGATCCGGAGGACGTGAGATGACGCGCTCCTACGACTTCAGGGCACTCGCACTCACGATCGTCATCCTGATCGTCGCGCTCGGCGCCTGGGAATTGTCGACGAACACGGAAATCCTGCCGGGCGCCGGTGAGATGACCGAGTATGAGCGGCTGATGGGCGGCGGCAGCCAGAATGCCGGCGTTCCCGCGCCTTCTGCGGTGATGCAGAAGGCGTGGGAGGAGCTTTCCGATCCCTTCCACAACACCGGCGCCAACGACAAGGGCATCGGCATCCAGATTGCCTATTCGCTGATGCGGGTGCTGACGGGTTATGCGCTTGCAGCGATCATCGCGCTGCCGGTGGGCTTCCTGATCGGCATGTCGCCGCTGATGTTCCGGGCCCTCGATCCCTTCATCCAGGTGCTGCGGCCGATCTCGCCGCTCGCCTGGATGCCGCTTGCGCTCTTCATCATCCAGGACAGCGAGGCATCGTCGATCTTCGTGATCTTCATCTGTTCGATCTGGCCGATGCTGCTCAACACGGCCTTCGGCGTCGCTTCGGTCCGCAAGGACTGGGTGAATGTCGCACGCACCCACGAGCTCGGGCCGGTGAAGACGGCCTTCCAGGTGATCTTGCCGGCCGCCGCACCGACCATCGTGACAGGCATGCGCATCTCGATCGGCATCGCCTGGCTCGTGATCGTCGCCGCCGAAATGCTCGTCGGTGGCACGGGCATTGGCTACTACGTCTGGAACGAGTGGAACAATCTCGATCTCACCAGCGTGATCTTTTCGATCCTGATGATCGGCGTCGTCGGCATGGCGCTCGATGCCGCATTCGGCCGCCTGCAGCGCGCCGTCACCTACACCGAATAGGAGAGCGTCATGACACAACCATTCCTCGAGATCGACGGGCTGGCCAAGCGGTTTCCGGGCAGCAAGGACGAACTGCTCACGGTGTTCGAAAACGTCAACTTCGATATTCAGAAGGGCGAGTTCGTCTGCATCATCGGCCATTCCGGGTGCGGCAAGTCCACCATCATGAACGTTCTCGCCGGGCTCGACGAGCCAACCGAAGGCGTGGTGACCATGGATGGAAAGGAAGTATCGGGCCCAAGCCTCGATCGCGGCGTCGTCTTCCAGAACTATTCGCTACTGCCCTGGCTGACGGCGCTGAAGAACGTGATGTTCGGCGTCAAAGCGCGCTTTCCCTCCTGGTCCAAGGAGAGGGTCGAGGAGCACAGCTACGAATATCTGCGCATGGTCGGCCTGACCAACGGTGCCGAGCATCGCAAGCCGTCGCAGCTCTCAGGCGGTATGCGCCAGCGTGTTTCCATCGCCCGCGCCTTCGCGACACAGCCGAAGCTCTTGCTGCTCGATGAACCGTTTGGCGCGCTCGATGCGCTCACGCGCGGCACCATTCAGGACGAGCTTCTGAAGATCTGGCAAGACAGCGGCCAGACCGTCTTCATGATCACACATGACGTGGACGAGGCGATCCTTCTCGCCGACCGCATTTTGCTGATGAGCAACGGGCCCTTTGCCGAAGTTGCCGAAAGCGTCGTCATCGATATTCCACGGCCGCGCAAACGTGCCGAGATGATCCACCACCCGGCCTACTACAAGATCCGCAACCACCTCGTCGATTTCCTGTCCCGGCGCTCCGGAGAGATCGCGGCAAGCCCGCGTGAATCCAGTGGTGGGCGGCGGCAGCCGCTGACCGTGCGCCCCGGCGCGGACGACGAAAAACCGACCCCGGACGCCGAACGCGTCCGTCCCCATCTCGTCTCGCTCGCCGGCTGAGCTGGACGTTTCAACGCCATAACCAACACGAGGAAACGCTGACCATGATGAAGAAAATCCACGTCACGGAACTGATCATCGAAAAGAAGCGCACCGCAGGTCTGACCTGGGAGAAGATCGCGGCGGATATCGGCATGTCGGAAGTGTTCACCACCTCCGCCTGTCTCGGCATGAATGCCTTCCCGCGCGACAAGGCCGATCTGCTGGTACGCAACCTCGGCCTTCCGCAGGAAGCGGCGCTGGTCCTTGCCGAATTCCCGACGAAGATCTTTTCGCAGGCGGTCCCCACCGACCCATGCGTCTACCGTCTCTACGAGATCGTCGCCGTCTACGGCGACACGATCAAGGAACTGATCAACGAGAAGTTCGGCAACGGCATCATGAGCGCGATCGATTTCGACATGGAGATCGACCGGATTCCGAGCCCGAAGGGCGATCGGGTCGAGCTCAAGATGCGGGGCAAATACCTGGCCTACAACGCCTGGTGATCTGAACCACGGCGCGGGCGGGGCGTGAAAAGCCCCTGCCTGCACCGCATCGATGCCCCCGACTGGAGATCTGAACGATGTCGCGACCGCCCTTGCCCCCTTTTACAGCAGAGACTGCCGCCCAGAAGGCGCGCATGGCGGAAGATGCCTGGAACACCCGCGACCCAGGCAAGGTCGTTTTGGCCTATACGCCCGACACGATCTGGCGAAACCGTGCCGAGTTTCTGCAAGGGCGTGATGCCGTCCAAGCTTTTCTTGAGCGCAAATGGGTGCGCGAGCTCGACTATCGCCTCATCAAGGAGGTCTGGGCGCATCATGACAACCGCATCGCGGTGCGCTTCGCCTATGAATGGCATGACGACAGCGGCAACTGGTTCCGCTCCTACGGCAACGAGAACTGGGAGTTCTCGCCCGAAGGCTTGATGCAGCGCCGCATCGCGTCGATCAACGATCTCGCAATTTCTCGCGAGGATCGAAAATTCCACTGGCCGATCGGCATTCGGCCAAGTGACCATGCGGGATTGAGCGACCTCGGGCTTTAATGGTGTTTTGATCTGTCGGCGGCAGCACGTCCGGAGGTAGCGCGAGTTCTTCTTCCGATGGCTGCAGCTGGCAATTCAACCGCTGGCTCTCCAGCCGGTACCTCTGGCGAAACTGGAACGACAGCTGGAGACTTGGCGGCGGGCTCGGACAACGCCATCACAAGCGCAAACATGACGCAGATCCGTGCTTTCGTCGAAACTCAGCAATAATTAGAACAGAGCCGGCCGGAGCAGAAACGAGCCTGTTCCGGCCGGTTCGCTCCCCGCGTGATTGTTGCATCCCGTGGCAGCCGACGAGCAACGAAACCAAGTGGGAATGTCTGGGAGATCTGCGGGTTCAAGAGGCAAGCATGCGATCTCCAGCATCGTCGCGAGCACCCCTGCAGCCCGCGAACGCACCGGAACGTTCGCCAAGGCTTCCACTTCGTTACCTTCAATGAGGAGGTCGTGTTGTGATCGACCGATCCCCTGTTGTCCCCCCGCCCGGTCCAAAAGGCCTCGCACCCGCCTTATCTCGGAACATCGATGCGCTTGAGAAGCGTGAGACCGAACATCAAGCTCGTGCGACACTACAGGAACGGCTCGCTCAGAGTGTCACGAGCTTCACAGGCAGTATGGCCTCCGTCTATCTGCACTTGGCGTTTTTGGCTCTTGGATCTTGATCGATCTAGGCCTCACGCCCATCGAGCCTTGGGATACCTCGCTCGTGGTGCTGGCCATGATCGCCTCAGTCGAAGCCATTTTTCTCTCGACATTCGTGCTGATCAGTTAAAACAGGATGGCGGAGCTGAGTGACCGCCGAGCCAAACTCGACCTCCAGACCGATCTGCTTGCCGAACACGAGATCACGAAGCTCATTTCCATGACAGCCGCCATTGCGCAAAAGCTCAACGTGGAAACACCTGCAGAACAAGCTCCGTTTTCGACCGATAGATATTCAGCAACTTGATGCGATGACTCTTGGTCATGGTCCCGAGCCTTGTTGGATCGAACTTCGGTGACTGGACCATGTTCCGGATAGGCGCCGAAAACGCATCAACAACAGGCAAGGATTCAAGCTCTTCACGAGCAGCCCGATCATGGACCGATGGGCGGCGGGTTTGGCTTTTTGCCGACGAGGCCGGCTGCTTCACGTTCGGTAGAGCCCAGAGCGCGCCGCGCGGATGCACGACATACGCGTTGCTTCTGAGTAGAGGCTGCACCAGGCGCGATGGCTTTGCGCCTGGTACAATTGGCGAGACGTTTGCGCCGAGCGGTTTAGCTGACGCCGGCCGCTCCCTCGGCGCGTGTCGTGGTCAATACGTGCCGTTCGACAACCGCAGAGACGACGACGCCTGCCACGAGAGCCCAGAAGGGAGCGCTGATGCCGAGCAGCGTGATGTTGGAGAGTGACACGGCAAGCGCAACGAAGGCACCGGTCTGGTTGCCGAGTGACCGTCCGAACGCGTTCTGAAGGGCAGCGAGAAGCACGCCGATCATCGCGAGGCCGGCAACGGTTCCGATCAGCGCTCCGGGCAAAGACATGACGACGGGCACAGCAGCGCCCGCGACGATGCCGAACGCACCGAACAGAATGCCATTGACCACTGTCGCGGCGTACCGGCCTTCCTTGTTGTCGCCGGCCTGCTCGGAGGAGCAGATCGCGGTCATCGGGCCGGCGATGTTCGCGTTGTGGCCGCCGAGCAGACCAGCCGCCACGCCGCCTACACCCGAGATCACGGTCATCATGTTGATCGGCGGCTTGTAGCCTTCGGCCATCAGCACACCGGTCGCCTGCGCATTTTCGGCGCCGATGACGAGCAGTGCCAGCGGCACGGCAATCGCGAGGAAAGCGTCGAAGGTGAAGGTCGGCGCGGTGAATTCAGGGAAGACGAAGGCGATCTCGGTCGCAGCGCCGCCGACGGAACCGGTCGCAAAAGCGGCGATGAGGCCGGCAACGAGTGCCGCAAGCACCGGCGGGATCGTCTTTGTCATGCGCATCGACACGAAGAAGGCGATGATGGCTGCGCCCGCGATCAGCGGCGCGGTGCCGAGCGAGCCGACGGCGCCGGTCGCAAAGCGCATCAGCGCACCAGCAATCATGGCCATGACGATCGGCATCGGAATCCAGCGCATCACCTTGCCGATGAGGCCGGAAATGCCGAGAACGAAGACGATCACGCCTGCCATGATGAAAGCACCCACGGCCTGATCGAAGGAGAAGGTGGCGAGCGAACCGGCAACCAGCGCGGCGCCGGGGATCGAATAGGCGCCGGTGACCGGCTGCTTGTAGCGCAATGCCAGGAACAGGCTGATCAGCCCGCCCAGAAAATAGATGGCAAACAGCCAGGCGACGGTCTGGCCGTTGGTCAGGCCGCCGTCATTGGCAGCTCCGATCACGATCAGGGCCGGGCCGGAGCAACCGAAGATCGCGGCGACGAGGCCGGCGCTGAACGACTTCACCGTCAGATGCTTGGGCAAGTCGCGCAATCCGGACGCGAAGCCAGGCGCTGGTTCGATGATATGTCTTGTTTCCGTATTCATTGAAATTCCTCCCGTGGGGGCCGCGTCCCCTGGTGCGGCCCGGTGAAAAAATGCCGGCCCTCCTCGCGGGGCCGGCCTTGATGTCAGCGACCGACGAAGACGGCGGCCCGTTTTTCGTGGAAGGCGTTGACCCCTTCGCGGAAATCGTCGGATTGGCGCAGACGGCTGTAATTGAGCCCTTCCAGCTCGATCGCGGTGGTGAGCAGCGCGTCGTCGGTGTCGTTCAAGAGCTTCTTGGCCGTGCGCTGTGCGATCGGCGAGAAGGCGATCAGTTCTTCGACGAGCGCATCGACCGTGGTCTCGAGATCGGCGTCGGCGACGACGTCGGAGGCAATGCCCCAGTCATAGGCCTGCTTGCCGGTGATGCGCATGGAGCGCATGACGATGTTCTTGGTGCGGGTGACGCCGACCATCTTCTGCAGGCGGGCCGAGCCGCCGGAGCCCGGGATCTGGCCGAGCTTCTGCTCAGGCAGCGCGTAGCGCGTCGTGTCGGTCGCGATGCGGAAGTCGCAGGCGAGCGACAGTTCGAAACCGACGCCGAAGCAATAGCCGCGATTGGCGGCGATCACAGGCTTGGAGCAGCGCGCAGGTGCCGCGATGTTCCAGGCGAGCTTGGAAACATGTTCCGGGGTCGCTTCGAGGAAGCCCTTGATGTTGCCGCCCGACGAGAAGTGTTCGCCCGCGCCGGTGACGACGATGATGCGAACGCGGTCGTCCTCATCGAGCGCTTCGAAAACGAGGCGGAGCTGGTCGCGTGCCAGCATGGAGACGACGTTGTAAGGCGGCCGATCCAAGGTGATGTCGGCACGTTGACGCACCGCGTCGATGACGACCGTGAAGCCGTCGAGGTCGGCGAGGCGCTTGTCGTCGAAAGTGGCTTTATCTGCCATGTGGGAAATCCTTCTGGTCAGCAGGCTGTGTGCTTATTGATGTTCGGGAATGCGTTGTTCTTCGCGATATTCACCCGCAACCAGCATGCGGCGCAGGATCTTGCCGACGGGCGATTTTGGGATGTCCTCGACGAAGACGATACGGCGGGGCCGGCGGAAATTGGCGAGGCCTGAGGTCTTGCAGTGCTGGTCGAGTTCTTCGGCCGTCACGTTGCCGCGACGCTTGACGAAAGCGGTGACGACCTTGCCCCAGCGTTCATCCGGAAGACCGACGACAGCCACTTCGGCGACGTCGTCATGCAGCGACAGGCAGCTCTCGACCTCGACCGGCGACACGTTCTCGCCACCGGTGATGATCATGTCGTCGGCGCGCCCCGTGACGAACAGATCGCCGTCTTCGTCGAAGAAGCCGGTATCGCCGGTGAAGTACCACCCCTTGCGCAAGGCCTTTGCGGTCGCGTCGGGCCGGTTCCAGTATCCTTCGAAGGCCTCGTCGCTCTTGGCGAGGGCAATGATCTCGCCTTCCTCGCCCGGTGCGGCAAGCTCATCGGGATCGGCGGCATTCAGCTTGGCGACGCGGATCATCTGGTTGATGCCGGCACGCCCCGCAGAGCCCGGCTTGGCTGCCGCCTTCTGCTCGATGCTGAACGTGTAGATCTCCGACGATCCGTAGTGGTTCACGAACAGTTCGGGCTTGAAGGCGTCGTCGAGCTTGCGCAAAAGCCCGTTTGTCATCGAGGCACCCGCATAGCCAAGCTTGGTGACCGACTTCACGCGCTCGGGAGAGAAGGCTTCGTGATGCACCACGTCATGATAGAGCGTGGGAACGAGATAGAGATTGGTGATCGCCTCGGCCTCGATAAGGTCGATGGCCTTGCCGGCATCGAAGCGCGGCAGGCAGATGAAGGCGCCGCCTGTCAGCGAAGACGCTATCAGCGACCGCACGCCCATCGTGTGATAGAGCGGCATGACGCCGAGCGTGCGCTCGCCATGGCGATAGAGGTTCTGCGCCACATGGGCGAGCGCTCCGGCCCGTTCGGCACGATGGCGGCGCGGCACGCCCTTGGGCTTCGATGTCGTGCCGGACGTGTAGAGCATCAGCGACCAGTCTTCCGCCGAAGCCTGGGGCACGGCGAGCGGCGCATTCCCCTGCATCAGTTCAGCCAGCTCGGCGGCGGACTTGCGGATGATGCCGGCAGCTTTGGCAGACGTTGCGACGGCGTCTTCGGTGACCTCCTCGTAGAACACCGCCTTGGCGCCGGAATCGTCGACCCCGTGATCGACCTCGTCGGCTTTGACCCGCCAGTTGAGCGGCGTGACGATGATGCCGGCGAACTGGCATGCCCAGTGCAGCGACGCATTCTCCCAGCGGTTCTGCATGGCCGTCAGCACGTGATCGCCACGCGTCAGGCCCATCTCCCCGAGGCCCACGACCAGCGCCGAAATGCGCGCGTACCATTCGGCATAGGTTAGCCGTGTTGTACCATCCACGATGGCAAGCGCATGCGGATCGCGATCCACACTCGCCACGAAACTCGTTCCCAGATCAAACATTGCTCTTCACCTCTCTCCGGATTTCATCGAGAGCCGACAGCGCGGCCTCCACGATCGTCACGTATCCGGTGCACCGGCAGAGGTGACCGGAAAGATGGTCGCGCACCTCGTTGCGGCCCGCGTCTGGCCGTGCGCTGATCAGCGCATCGAGCGACATCAGGATGCCCGGCGTGCAGAAGCCGCATTGGAGGCCGTGGTGCCGCTTGAATGCTGCCTGGAGCGCAGAGAGCCGGCCTTCTCCGGGCGACAGCGCCTCGACTGTGCGGATGTCGGCTCCTTCCGCCTGAACGGCGAGCATCAGGCAGGCACGTGCCGGTGCACCATCGACCTGGATCGTGCACGCGCCGCAGACACCGTGCTCGCAGCCGACATGGGTGCCGGTCAGGCCGATCTCGTGGCGGATGAAGTCGCTCAGAAGCATCCGGCTTTCCGCATCGGCCCTGACGGGCAGACCGTTGAGCTTAAACGTGACGGTCTTTTTCTCGTGGGCATTCAGGCGAGACATGCGGCAGCCTCCTCGATGGTGCGGCGGCCCAAACGCCTGACGAGTTCGCGCCGATAGCGGGCCGAGGCGTGGATGTCGTCGCGGGCGTTCAGGTCCCAGGCGATCTCGTTCAGTGCATCGTCCAGGCCGGAATCGTCGGGCAACGGCACGTCGAATCGTCGGGGGCGGTCGTCCACGCCGGCAATGGCGATCGATGCGGAGTGCTCGGTCACGATGGCGGCCACCGCCGTGATCGCAAAATCGCCGTGGCGCCGTCCGATCTCGTTGAAGCCGTAACCGGTGCCATCGGCCCGGGCCGGGAACGACACCGCCTCGATCATCTCGCCCTCGGCGAGTTCCGTCGCCATCATGCCCAGGAAGAAATCTTCGGCACTGATCGTGCGCTTCTTGCGTTTGGTGCGCAGATGCACGCTTCCCCGAAGCGCAATCAGCGACAGCGGCAGTTCCGCGCTCGGATCGGCGTGGGCCAGCGAGCCGCAGACCGTTCCGCGCGCCCGGGTCTGCACATGGCCGAGCCACGGCAGGGCCATCGCCACCAGCGGCAAGCGGTTGGCAAGATCCGGCCACGCTTCGAGCTTGGCCTGGCGCACACCGGCGCCGATGAGGATGTCGCCGCCGCTTCGCTCGATCTTCTGCAGCGCCTCGATACGCATGATGTCGACGAGGACTGCAGGACGGGCAAGGCGCATGTTCAGCATGGGCACCAGTGACTGGCCGCCTGCGATGACGCGCGCGTCGCCGCCCGCTTCGTGCAGTGCATCCAGGGCCTCGTCGAGCGTTGCGGCCTGCAGGTAGTCGAACGCTGCGGGCTTCATGCGCGCCTCCCCAGAAGAGACCTCAATCGGGCCATCAGGCCGGTCGACGGAGCTTCGGCGGCCTTGCCGCGCCCGGCATACCGGGCGAGCGACTGGAAGAACTGGCCGATGACCACGCGTGCCGCGCCGTCGAGCAGGCGTCCGCCGATGGACGCGACCTTGCCGCCGATACCGGCTTCGTAGCTGTAGGAAACGCGGGTGCCTTTTTCCGTTGCGGTCAGCGTGATACGACCCTGCCCTCGGCCTGATCCGAGAGCGCCTTCCGTGCCGCCCGAAAGCGTCACCGCCTCAGGTTCGACCATGTCGGACAGTTCGATATCGGCCCGGTAACGCCCCTTGACCGGGCCAACCCCCAGGGTGACATCGGCGCGGAAATGCGTCTCGGAAATCTTCTCGACCTTGTGGGCGCCGGGAATGATCGCTTCCAGCGTCCTGGGATCGAGCAGCATCGCCCAGATCTCTTCACGCGTGGCGGAAACCTCTGCCGATCCTTCGCCCGACAGTGCGCGTTCGCCCTCGCGCGCCTTCAGCGGCTTCGCGTCGCTTTTCGGCCGGGCCGAGGGCTTTTCGTCGCCGTGGATGAGCGCCGAGATCTTGCTCGGCGAGAGCGGCAGCGTCAGGTCCTCGACGCCCGTGGCATCGGCGATGGCGTTGGCTATGCAAGCCGGCGTCGACATGCAGTTGCCTTCACCGACCCCTTTTGCGCCAAGCGGCGTGAAGGGCGACGGGCTTTCGAAATGGAGGATCACCGGCTCCGGTGTCTCCATCACGGTCGGGATCAGATAATCGGCGAGCGTTCCGGTGAGGAAAGCCCCGTCGGAGCCATAGGCGTATTCTTCGTAGAGCGCAGCACCCACTGCCTGGGCAAAGCCGCCGCGGACCTGGCCATCCACCATGCCGGGATGCAGGATCGTGCCGCAATCATGCATCGTTACATATCGATCGATACGGGCAACGCCGGTGTCGCGGTCGATTTCCACGCCGCAGAAATCAAAGATGAAGCCGTGGCAGAGCGATGAATTGATACCATCCTCGGCCGTTGGCGCGGTCAGTTCGTCGGGCGTCCAGAACACGGTTTCGCGAATGGTCTGCCCGGTGCCTTCCGGGACAGTTCCCGGCGCCCAATGGCTTGCTGCGGCGACGCGCGCGAACGAGACGGAGTTGTCGGGATTGCCACGGTCGAACACCTTGCCATCTGCGAAGTCGACGTTGTCGGCAGTGACATTCAGCTGTGCGGCAGCAATCGTCGCCAATCTGCCGCGCAGCCGGTCAGCGGCCAGCCGCGCAGTGCCGGCGACGGCTGGTGCGAAACGGCTGGCATAATTGCCGGATGCGATCGACCAGGCGTCCCGGTTGGTGTCGAGTTCCGTGTTGACCCGGACGGCGCTCAGAGGAAGGCCCAGCCGGTCGGCGACGACCTGGGCGAGCACCGTGCGATGGCCCTGCCCTTGCGGCACCGATGCGACCTTGACGGTGACCGAACCGAGCGGGTCGATGCCGACCGTCGCCACGGCCTGTGCGCCATTTTTCGGCCCGGCCTTGGCGCGTGCCTCCGGCGTCAGCAACGTGGTGATATAGCCCATGTTGGAGACGCTCGGCTCCACCGCGGCGGTGAGGCCGATACCGTATAACCTGCCTTCCGCGCGGGCTGCATCGCGCCGGGCCATCAGTTCGTCGAGCCCACCTTCGGTGACGGCGCGGTCAAGCGCGGCGGCATAGTCGCCTGAGTCCAGAAGCGCGCCGGTCGCGGTGCGATAGGGAAAGGCGTCGCTCGGCACCAGGTTTTTCCGGATCACATCGAGCCGGTCGAGGCCGAGTTCGTCGGCGATCTTGTGGACGAGCCGCTCCAGCGGGAAATAGATCTGAGGGCCGCCGAAGCCCCTGTTGAGGCCAGTCGGCGTCTTGTTCGTCAGGACGACCCGGTTGCGGATCGTGACATTGTCGATGGCATAGGCGCCGGTCATGTTGCCATGCATGCGGTAGAGCGTCGCCGGTTCGGGCGCCCTGAGATGCGCGCCGCAATCCTCGATCTGGTCCCAGGAGAGCGCGGTGATCCGGCCGTCCGGCTCCACCGCCGCTTCCAGTGTCGTTACCCGATTTGTCGCCGAGACCGACGCGGTCAGGTGCTCCAGGCGATCCTCGATCCACTTGACGGGCCTGTCGGCAACCCGTGCAGCAATGGCAATGAGCACCACATAAGGAAACACGCCCTGCTTGACGCCGAAGGAACCGCCGGAATCCGGCGGGGTGCGCAGGCGCATGCGGTTGCCGGGAACCTTCAGCGCACGTGACAGAACCGCGTGGATAGAGAACGGACCCTGGAAGTTCGCCGTGACGTCATAGGCGTCTTCGCCGGGGTCATATTCGGCGATGACGCCATAGGTCTCGATGGGCGTGCAGGAATTGCGCGGATAGGCCGTGGTGATGGAAATGCGGTGTGCGGCAGCCTCGAAGGCAGCCTCTGGATTGCCGTAGCGAAACGAACGCTCATTGATCAGGTTCGTGCCAAGCGACGGATGGAGGACGGGCGCGTCGTCGGCAAGCGCCGCGCGCGGATCCATCACCGGCGGCAGAGTCTCGTAAGTGACCTCCACGAGATCCAGCGCGTCCTCGGCGATATAGCGGCTCTCCGCCACCACGAGCACGACGGGCTCGCCCACATACCGGACGCGGTCGCGGGCCATCGGCCAGCATTCCACATCGGCCTTCACGCCGACGACGAGGCTGTTGGTCAGGCTTGCGACGTCCTCGCCCGTGAGGACCGCGTAGACGCCTGGATGCGCCTTGGCTTTATCGGTGTCGATAGCCCTGATTTCGGCATGCGCATGCGGGGAGCGCAGGAAAGCGGTGTAGGCGGTATCGCGGCGCGTCGGCAGATCGTCGATGTAGCGTCCGCAGCCTTTCAGAAGGCTCGCATCCTCGACACGTTCGACAGACTGTCCGACGAGGCTTTGCGGCCTCGTTAGCTCGTTCATGGCGTCTCCTCCCTGGCGCATGCGTTGGAAGCAGCACCATGGCGTGGAGGAAACAGCCGTTGAGACTAGTCGGCGATACCGGGACGTCTCACGACTTACCGAGAAGTCTCATATTGCGACCCGGCGAGGCGTGTAACGGAGCGAAATACGCTTGGCGAGGACCCGGCGTGATCGTGGAAGAAGCGCGAGAAATGCGCTGGAACCGAGAAGCCGAGTCGCTCGCCGATGGCGGCGAAGGTCTCTTCCCCGTCGGAGACCGCGCTGACTGCGCTTTCCAACCGCTGGACGTTCAGATAGACCCGCGGGCTGACGCGCATGACGCTTTCGAACTGCCGGAAGAAGTGCGCCCGCGACATGCCGACATCGGTTGCCAACGTGTCCATGTCGGTGATCACGCCGGGGTTCGCCGTCATCAGCATCACCGCCTTGCGGATGCGGAAATCGGAGGGTTCGCGTGCAGCCAGTGCGCTGATCGACTGGGGCACGCTGCGCCAGGCTGTGAACCGCTCGATGACGGTGATCATCAGCCGGCCGAGCATGTCTTCGTGCAGCGCAGCAGCATCCGGCGCATGCACCATCGCCTCTGCGAGCTCGCGGGCGAGCCGCCTGATATCAGGCGTGATGGAGCCGGCTGCGGCTTCGAAAAAGTCCGGCGCGTCGCTCGCACCCCAGTTCTTACGGAAGTGCTGCAGCCACTGAGGCTCGATATAGAGCGCCAGGATCACCGTTTTGGGCCGCGCCAGATCATGGTCGTAGGCGTGCGGCTCCCAGGCGTTGATCAGCACCGCCGTTTCATCGGTCAAGGGAACAGCGCGATCACGAACGAAAAACTGAGTGTCGGCGCCCTCGACCTTCAGCAGCACATGGCAGTGCGGATGCGCATGACGCACCAACGGCCTGTCCATGTCGAGCAATGCTACTCGACCAAATCGACCTCTGGCGATACGCAGTGCACTAGACATCGTGGGCTTCGTTGTTGATCGACCGACGCTCAAACTGCGTTGATCGGCTTTCGCTGTCAAATGTGGCAGCACGCACATGGATCGCGCCGGGTACCATTGCTCCGCAAGCATCCCGACGGTTCCACATCTCGACGGGGGACCACCCTGCTCCAAATTTGAATATTGTTCAATTATTGCCGCGCTTTCTGCTGCGCATTCGACCAGTTTTGCCGTAAATTTGGGCTTGTCCGCGCTGATAAACTCTGTTTCATTGAAGCGGTTCAATAAAGGCTTTCGATGAAACGCGCTCGCCCCACCATTTCTGATGTTGCCCGTGAGGCCGGCGTTTCGGTCGGAACGGTGTCGAATTACCTGAATGGCACAGCCAATGTGCGACCGGCGACGAAGCTCAGGATCGATGGCGCCATTCGCAGGCTTGCCTACCGCCCAAGCACGTTCGCCCGTGCGCTGTCGACTGGCTTTTCCGGCGGGCGCGCGGGTGATCGGTCAGCGATGCCGCGGCTCATCGTCGTCGGCTATACGAGCGTCGACTACATGTGCCGGGTCGACGTGCTGCCCCACCGCGACGACCGGGTGACCGCCCATCACATCGAAAAGGGCCTTGGCGGCCCCGCCGCAAACCTTGCCGTTGCAGCCGCCGGCATCGGTGCCAACGGCACGTTTGGCCTCGACGTCGAGCTGGCCACCGCGCTTGGTGACGATCCAGACAGCGAATGGGCGATCGTCGAGCTCGCCGCCAAGGGCGTCCATGCGGTTGCCATCCGCCGGCCGGCCAACAACCGCCTTTCACGCTGTATCGTCTTCATCGAACCGAACGGCAGCCGCACCATCGTCAACGAACCTTTCGAACTCTCCGAAATGGATCTGACGGATCATTTCGAGCTGGATCGCGAAGACCGCACATCCTGCCTGCACATCGAGGGCTACCATCTCGATCGCATGCGCGGATCGATCGGCCGGTTTCATGAGGCGGGCTGGTTGGTGACCCTTCACAGCGCCGGACTGCCGAGCGCAGCCCGGACCCAGGCGGGCTTCCAGGACCTGATCGGCGAGCTCGACATCGTCTTCATCGGCGACGCGATGCTCCGCGAAATCTTCGATATCCGGGTGTCCGGGCAAGACCTTATCGACGCCATCGACGTTCGGCTGGCGCGGCTCGCAAAGCGTGGCACGCTGGTCCTCACGCTCGGACCGATGGGCGCCATCGTCTTTCCGGCAAGCGGCGAGCCGCCCTTCGCGGTCGCAGCCCTGCCAGTTCGGCCTGTCGATGCAACGGGGGCCGGAGATAGTTTCGCGGGCTCGTTCCTCGCCTACCACCTCAACGGCGCCAGCCTTCGGGAAGCAGCACAATACGCCGCCGCCAGCGCGAGCCTCACCGTCACGACGGAAGGTGCGCAAGGCCGCACGGCGACCCACGAGGATCTCGTCGAGGCCCTCAACGAACACCAATTGCAGCAGGCTTCATGACATGGCCATCCGCATTAAGAGGTCGACCCATGGTTTTTAGAATGTCCGGCATCGTGAAGCGCTTCGGCGGGCTTGTCGCTCTCGACCGCGTCGATTTCAGCGTGGCCAAGGGCGAAGTCATGGCGCTCGTCGGTGACAATGGCGCGGGCAAATCCACGCTCATCAAGACGATGTCGGGCGCTCATGTGCCGGACGAAGGCACGATCGAGATGGAGGGCAAGCTCGTCCATTTCCGCTCCCCGCAGGAAGCTTGGGCAAGCGGCATCGCGACGATCTACCAGGAACTCGCGCTCGCCGGGAAGATGACGGTCGTCGACAACATCTTCCTCGGCCGCGAAATCAAGAAGCCCGTGCTGGGCGTTCCCTTCCTCGACCGGCAGGCGATGCGCAAGCGCACTAGCGAGCTCTTGAGCCAGCTCGATGTCCATGTGCCGAGCATCGATTCCTGGGTTGAATCCATGTCGGGCGGCCAGCGCCAGGGTGTGGCGATCGCACGCGCGCTCAACATGGATGCCCGCCTGATCATCATGGACGAGCCGACCGCTGCTCTTGCCGTCGCAGAAGTGCGCAAGGTTCTGGAGTTCATCAAGAACCTCCGGGCCCAGGGCAAATCGGTCGTCCTCATTTCCCACAACATTCAGGACGTCTTCGAAGTTTCCGACCGCATCTCGGTCATGCGCCACGGGCGCTGCATCGCAGTTCGGGAGACGGCGAAGACGACACCGCAGGAAATCATAGGTCTCATCACCGGGGCCCATGAGGTGCGCGCCGCCGCTTCGTGACGGCGCGAAAAGGCCAGCGGACGGCCTCAAAAAGATCCGTGAAGGCATAACCAGAACCAAGGGAACATCGACATGAAGAGCATTCTGAAAAGTGCCGCACTCGGCCTGCTTGCCACCAGCGCGATCGTCGGCGCTGCCTTCTCGCAGGACACCGTGCGCGTTGCATTCGTACCGCAGATCCAGGGCATTCCTTACTACGTCGCCATGGAAGAAGGCGCGAATCGTGCCGCCGAAGCATTCGGCGTCGAGTACATCCAGCAGGGCCCGACCAGCACGAATGCCGCCGACCAGCTGCGAATCTTCGAAAGCTTCGTCAGCCAGGGCGTCGACGTGGTCGGCGTCTCTCCGGTCGATGTCGAAACCCTGAAGCCCGCGATCGCCAGCGCCCGCGCACAAGGCATTCACGTCATCACTTCGGATGCCGATGCTGCCGGCAGCGAGCGCGAGTTCTACGTCGCCCAGGCCATGGACCAGGATCTCGGCTACACGATCCTCGACGAAATGGTCTCCCGCACGGGCCCGGATGCCAAGATCGCGATCATCTCCGACGCGCCGACCATCGCCAGCCTGAACGCCTGGATCGCAGCGATCCAGGAACGCGCTGAGACCGAGTATCCGGATCTCGAGATCGTGTCGGTCGACCACACCGACGGCACCGCATCGCGCGCCTTCCAGTTCGCGACCGACGCCATGACGCGCAATCCCGATCTCGCCGGCATCATCGGCATCGCGTCCACGACCTGCCCCGGCATCGGCCAGGCCGTAGAGGCTGCCGGCCGCCAGGGCCAGATCGTCACCGCGGGCTTCTGCTCGCCGAACACGGTCAAGGACTATGTGCTCAGCGATGCGATGACCTATTCGGTGCTGTGGAACCCGGCTGACCTCGGCTACCTCACCGTCTGGGCGGGCAAGCAGGTCGCCGACGGCGTCGCCTTCGAGGCCGAGCCTGCAGTCGAGGGACTTGAAGCCAATGTCCGCTGGCTGGAAGACGAAAAGATCCTGCTGCTTGGCGACCCGATGGTCTTCACCAAAGAGAACATCGAGCAGTTCGACTTCTAAGAACCGCCTGCAGCAGCACGCCCGCGCCGCCATCGCCACCGGATGGCGGCCGGGCGCTTCGAAGGATTGATCATGGCTTCCGTGGGTGACACCCGCCCTCAACTGCGCCTCGTTTCGCCGACGGCATCCCGCGAGCTCGCGCTGCTCGCGGCGATCGTCGTCGTCAGCATCGTGTTCGCGACCGCCTCGCCCTATTTCCTGACGGTCAACAACCTCGTGCAGACCATGCGCGCCGGGTTGGAGCTCTCTATCGTTTCGGCGGGCATGACGCTTGTCATCATCATGGGCGGCATCGACGTCAGCGTCGGGGCATCGTTGCGGTCTCCGCGATCGTGATCGGCAAGGCCTATCAGGCCGGTCTGCCCGTCTATATCGTCACGCCGCTCGGGTTGATGGCAGGGACGGCGCTCGGCGCCTTCAACGGCTTCGTCACCGCCAAGCTGAAAGTGCCGCCGATCATCGCGACGCTCGGCTCGATGTACATTTTCTCGGCCATCATGTTCATCGTGATCGGCGGAGCTTGGATCTCGGGCCTGCCGGGCACACTGTCGCCGCTCGTCAACGGCTGGGTCGGCATCTTGCCGGCATCCGCGCTGGTCATCGCGGTCGTCTACCTGATCGCGTGGATCATCCTGCGCAAGCTGCCCTTCGGCAACCATATCTATGCGATCGGTTGCAACGAGCAGTCGGCCCGGCTCGTCGGCATCAATGTCGACCGCACCAAGATCATGACCTACGCGCTTCTCGGCTTTCTCGCCGGCGTCGCAGCGCTGCTCTATGTCGCCCGCCTGCGCAATGTCGAAATCAACATCGGAACGACCATCGCGCTGGAAGCGATCGCTGCAACCATCCTCGGCGGCACCAATATTCGTGGCGGCGTCGGCAGCCTGCTCGGCACGCTGCTTGGCGTCGCCTTCATCCGCATCATGCAGAACGGTCTCGTGCTGACGGGCGTCTCTTCGCTCTGGGAAACCGTGATCATCGGTTCGCTGCTCATCGTCGTGCTGACCGCCGATGCGCTGCGCAACCGCAACAATCCGAGGGTCCTATGACCGGACGCCCCACCGTTCTTGCCGTCAACGATCCTCTCAGGGCGCGCCTGATCCTCCTCCTCGCGCTCTGGCTCGTGGCGATCGCCGCGATGGCCGTGC
This sequence comes from Georhizobium profundi, assembly GCF_003952725.1. Classification (NCBI taxonomy): domain Bacteria; kingdom Pseudomonadati; phylum Pseudomonadota; class Alphaproteobacteria; order Hyphomicrobiales; family Rhizobiaceae; genus Georhizobium; species Georhizobium profundi. The sequence continues at coordinate 3,740,880 of NZ_CP032509.1, forward strand.
TCTCCCCATATTTCTTCCGGGCGAGCACGGTGCCCTACCTGCTGCAATACGTGCCGATCCTTGGCCTTCTCGGGCTCGGCCAGACCCTCGTGATCCTCGCCGGCGGCCCGGGCATCGATCTTTCGGTCGGCTCCATCGTCTCGCTCGTCGGCGTCGCTGTGGGCGGCCTGTTCACGATGGGCGTCGACATCTGGATCGCCTCGGCCCTCGGCCTTCTTCTCGGCACCGCGCTCGGCTTCATCAACGGCTTCCTCGTCAACGTCCTGCGCATTCCGTCGCTGATGGCGACGCTTGCAACGATGTTCGCCTTCGGCGGGCTCGCGCTTGCAACGACCGCCGGCCGGCCGATCGGTGGCTTTCCGCCAGAATTCGCCTGGCTCGGCCAGGGCCGCACATTTGGCCTGCCAAACGCGTTTCTCTTCGTGCTTCTGCCGGTCGCCGTGATCCTGCACGTCATGCTGACGCGCACCACAATCGGGCGGCATATCGTGGCCTGTGGCAATGACGACCGCGCGGCCCATCTTTCCGGCCTCAACGTCGTGCGCCTGCGCATCGGTCTCTATGCGCTCTCCGGCACGCTGGCGGCACTCGGCAGCATCATCTCCATGTCGTGGTTCCTTGCTGCCAGACCCGACGCCGGCCGGGGCATGGAACTCCTTGCTGTCACCATCGCCGTGCTCGGCGGCACCCACATCTTCGGTGGAATGGGCGGCGTGCCCGGCACCATCGTCGCCATCCTCATTGTCACGACGCTGCAGATCGGGCTTCAGCTGGCCAATATCTCCGCGGCTTGGCAGCTCGGCCTGATCGGCGTTCTCCTCATCGTTTCCGTTTCCCGCCTCTCCGAGTGGCGCCGAACGAAAGGCGCCAAATCCTGATGCGTGCCATCGATGTTCTCTGCATCGGCGATCTCGATGTGGACATGTTTATTTCCGTGCCGGCGATCCCCGGCTTCGACCAGAAGATCGCCGGCGAAAACCATGGTCAGATGCCGGGCGGCATGTCGGCCAATTGCGCTGTCGCCGTCGCGCGTCTCGGGCTTGCGTCACGGCTCGTCGCGGCGGTCGGCAGCGATGCGTCCGGCAGCTTCGCGGTCGAGAAAATCCGGGCCGATGGCGTGGATGTCGATCACCTGATCCATCGCGAAAATACCAACACTTTCATGTGCGTGGTGCTGATTTCGCCGTCCGGTGAGAAATCGCTCATCAAGCTCGAGACCGAAGCCTATCTGCCCTACGCCAATGAACTCACGGACGATGCCTTTGCGGGCGTGCGCCATGTCCACCTGACATTCGGTCGACCCGAGCTGGCACACAAGGCGCTGACCATGGCGCGCGTCAAGGGCATCACCACGTCGCTCGATCTCGAACCGCCGGACATCGCGCGCAATCCGAAACTGTTGCGATCGATCCTGCCTCTGATCGACACGCTGTTCCTCAATGCCGAAGCCTATGCGATGGCAACCTCGGCTCTCGGCGAGACGCTTCTGCCTGCGCATCTTCACGAGCGTGGCGAAATTCTCATGACGCTCGGCGCCCTGGGATGCAGGCGTCTCTTTGGAGAAGACCGGCTGGACCAGCCGGGCTTTGCCGTCGATGCGCTCGATACCACCGGCGCCGGCGACTGCTTCGCTGGCGCGTACCTTGCGGCTCGGCTGGAAGGCCTTGAACCGCAAGACGCGATGATCCTCGCCAACGGCGCCGCAGCACTCGCCACGACCGGCATCGGAGCGCAAACTGCCATGCCGCTGAGGCGCGATGTCGATGCCTTCGTCGCGCGGCACACGGACAGACGACCGGACAAGGATATCCGTCCGGCTACGGGAGACTTGCATGCCTGAACGTCGCTTCGACCATGTGCGCGAACTGGAAGCCCTCGGCCTCGCCCCGCCCGACGACCAGACGATGCATTTCCTCTGGCAGATCGTCGACGAAGGCGTGTTGGGTGCAAGCCGTCACGTCGAACTCGGCAACCAGCTCATCCTGCATCTGATCGGATCAGGCTCCGATGGTGTGGATCGCGCCAGGCGCGCTGCCGCCTTCATCGCGCGCACACGGGGCCAAGACACGCCCGTGATCGGCAACAGCCTCGACCTGCTGCTCGCCGGCATCGAGTCTCTCCCAGTTGACGAACAGGGCGCGACGTTGCGGGCCCGCATCGAGGACTGGAGCAAGGGGGCGGCGGCGCGCAAATCCGCGCTGGTCGACGCAGGCGTCCGCCATCTGTCGCAAGCGCGCGGCATCATGGCATTCGACTATTCCAGCACGGTGGCGGCCATTGTCCTCGAGCTTGCGAAAACGAGGCCCGATCTTCTCGTTGTCGTGCCCGAAAGCCGTGCGATCGCCGGCGGTGCGCGCTATCTGGAAGAGTTCGTGCCCGCGCAGCTCAACGTCCGCTTTATCCCCGATGCCGCGATCGAGCACGGGCTTGCTATGTGCGATGCGGCGCTCTTCGGCGTGGAAACGCTGCGCGCCGATGGCAGCTTTCTCAACACGATCGGCAGCCGGATGATTGCGCGGCTGGCGGTGCCGATGGGCGTCGAGATCTACGGCGCGACGGATCTCATGAAGCTCGACCGCCGAAGCTATGGTGGCCACAGGCCTGAGCCAGCAATTCGCGGCTACGACAAGGTGCTGAAGGCGGGGCTGGAGATATCCGGCATCGAGCACGTCGACACATCCGCTCCCGAGCTGGAGGTCGTTCCGCCGAACCTGACGACCGGGTTGATCACGGAATACGGCATCGTGCCGCCCGCGGCGATCTGGGCGCTCGGACGGGAGAAATTTGGCTTGGGAGAACGCCCATGAACGCGATGATGCAACGCGAGATCGAGGCGCAGGCGACCCTCCTGCCCGAACTTCAGCCTCAGCTCGCAGAGGCGGCTGACCGGTTGCCGCGCGCTGCGGGGCGTATTTTCGCAGGCGGCTGCGGCGATTCCGCATTTGCGCCCCAGGCGCTGCAGGATGTGTTTCGCGCGATCGGCGTGGACGTCGAAGCCAAGACATCGATGGAGATCGCCGCCTTCGCGACCTTGAAAGCGACGGATACCGTGCTTTTGTCGTCCATCTCCGGAGGCACGAAGCGCACGGTCGACGCCGCCAAGGCGGCACGCGCCGCCGGAGCCGAGGTCATTGCCATTACGTGCAATGGCGAAAGCGCGCTTGCCGCAGCCGCCAGCCACACGATCGTGCTGCCGTTCACGCCGCTGTCGCGCAAGACGCCGCATACGCTGGATTATGCCGTCACCTTGCTGGCGCTTGGCGAAATTGCCCGTAGCTTTGCCGGGCTCGACCGAACTGTGCTTGCATGCGAGGCCGCCGATCTTCAAGAGCGTCTTGCCGCATCCGACGAACGTGCCCGCGGCCTTGCGGCAACATACAAGCCGGCCGGCAAGCTCGTTCTTCTCGGTGCCGGGTGCGACCTTGGCACGGCCAATTACGCAGCCGCGAAATTCCACGAAGCTGGCGGCCTGCTGGCGCTATCCGCCGAGACCGAGAACTTCATCCACGGCATGAACTTCATGCTCGAGCCCGATGACACGCTGATTGCGCTCGCCTCCACGACGGCTGCAGAACCCCGTGCCCGGACAGTGACCGAAGCCTTCAGCGGCATCTGCCAAACCCATCTCGTCTTCGAGATCGGCGGTGATCTGAACCCGGCAGGAGCCTTCCGCCGCCTGCTTTCCCAAACCTTCACGATGCAGCTGCTCTGCCTTGCCATCGCCGATCAACAAATGCTCAGCGTCGAAGAACCACGGGCCGGACGCGCCAACGCGGACGCGCACGCCAAGGCTCAAAGTCAAGCGATGGCGTTCAGTGCCGAGGGTTAGCGACGAGACCTGCGCATTTGCTAAAGCTGGTCATGGATCTTGTTGCGGAGTTTGACGAGGCCTGACCCGCCGAGAAGGTGCGCTTAGTTGCGCATGTCGGTCGATCTCGGTCATATCGCGTTGGTCGGATGAAGCGCGACCTCATCACCTGACTGAAGTCGATCACCTCGCCGGCCTCTTCGTTCATGCGAACGGGGGCAACATCGGCTGATTGCCCCCTGCCGTCCACAAGCGAAAGACCTGCCAGCCGTCGCCGACGCATAAGTGCGCGCTGATGGGGAGGAGTTGCGGGCGCAGGCGCCATCATCAGCATCCGCTCGAAGAACATGCGACATGCCAGTCGCGCTTCTAGCAGATTTGCTAAATTTTAGCGCTTGCTTCGCGCCTTTGCACGATTGCGTCAGCCAAGTACCGGCTGTCTTCGCCAATCGCGAGGAAACGGCCTGATCCCCAGGTGTTCAGCCAGCCGAGACCTATGAAATAGAAGCCCGGCGTGTTCGTGATGCCGCGGTCGAACAGCGGTTTGCCGCGTTCGTCGAAGACATCGACGTCGATCCAGGAATAGTCCGGCCTGAAGCCGATCGACCAGACGACAGAGGTGATGTTGAGCGCTTCGGCGTCGATTTCAGTCACTTCCGCTTCCGGCCGCCAGACTTTCTGGAACGGAGGTTCCTCCGGAGCGTCGATGCCTTCACGCGCGATATGGGCATCGATCTGGTCGCGTATGCCGCAATAGCTCCTGTCGGCATCGTCGAGGTTCTTTTCGAGGTCGGGCAGGAAGGACAGGCGGTTTCCGTCCATGTCTGCCAGCGAACCATAGAGCGAAATGCCGTCCTCGACCACGAACCGGCGCAAGTCGATTTCCTTCCCGCCGTCACGCCCTGACATATAGTGATTGGTCTGCGTCAGCGCCTTGATCGGATCAGGATGATTGGCGATCGTGATGGCGTAGTGCCCCATGTCATGGAGCCAGTCGGTTGCATCGCGGCCGCGATAGAGACGTGGGCTGCGCGGGGCGGGTCCGACCGCGAGATGCACCTTGCGTCCTGCCCTGACGAGATCCTCCATGATCTGAACGCCCGACTGGCCCGTCCCGACGACGAGCGTCGCTCCCTCGGGCAATTGCGACGGACGGCGGTAGTCGCGCGAATGAAGCTGCTCGATCGCCGGATTGAGGCGCTCTGCATACGGCGGCACGATCGGCGCGTCGTAGCCGCCGGTCGCAATCACCACCTGGTCGGCAAGCCATACGCCCTTCGAGGTCTCGACCTGATAGCTGCCTTCGAACGCCGCGATGCGGGTGACAGCGGTCTCCTCGATGATCGGTGGATCGAAGCTTTCCGCGAAGGCCTCGAGATAGTCGACGATCTCGTCCTTCAGCATGAAGCCGTGCGGATCATCGCCGGAGTAAGGGAAATTCGGCAGCCGGCATTGCCAGTTCGGCGTGACGAGGCAGAACGTGTCCCACCTGTTTACCCGCCAGGAATGGAAGCGGCGATGACGCTCGAACACCACGTGATCGATGCCACGATCGTACAAATGGCGGCTGACGGACAAGCCCGCCTGCCCGCCACCAACGATCGCCACCGACACCCTTCTAAATTGAGACGGCTCGGCGTCATGGGGCGAATGATCGTCCAGCACACGCATCGTCGACTGGTTGTTCGCCATCGCCCTATCCCTCAATTTTGATGCAGCGCACGTTGGCCGGCTCGGTGCCCGCGAGGGCGTTTGCGCGCGCTTCGATGCGGGCGAGCTCCGCCATGGCCGAGGAGCAGGCAAAACCGTATCTGGCGGCGACCCTGTCGGAGGCCTCGCCGAGACCGGTTCGTGCCTTGCCGACGAATTCGTCGAGCGAATAGCTCGCGCCCTCGGCGATGTGGTTCTTGATGACGGTCGAGGGCGAGTAGCAGCGCTCTTGCGCGCCATCCGGCCAGAGGACGGTGAAGTAGACCTCAGGCATGGGCAGGCTCCGCAACGGTTGGACGGATGTAGGGTTCGCGCTTCCAGTCCCAGAACAGCGCGGATTGCGATCCAGAGCGCAACGTGACGGTGCTGCCTCTCTCCACCCGTCCGATTTCTGCCACCGTGATGTCGCGGGCGGCGATGGGCGCGCGAACGGCGCCGACCTCGTCGGGCTTTACGGACAGCAAATAGCCGAAGCTGGGAAACGTTCGAAGCCATCGCTCGAGCGCGACATCGGCCGGCAACGGGATGTTGTCGACATCGAGCGTAACCGCGACGCCGGAGCATTCGGCGAGCATCAGCGCGGTTCCGACGATGCCGCCCTGGCTGATGTCCTTACCAGCGCGCACCAGTCCGCTCTCCGCGAGTTCGGGCAGAAGCGCCAAATCGCCTCGCAGGCGGGCTGGTGGCACGTCCAGCGACGCGCAGTAATTGTCGAAGGGCGGCCTGTAGCTGCCCCGCATGTCGATAGCCGCCAGGAGCACGTCACCGGGCTCGGCATCGAAACTTGTGATCAGCGCGTCGGCGCTTCCGAAAACGGTCACGGCCAGGCCCAGCGCCGGGCTTCCATAATTCGTATGCCCGCCGACAATCGGAACGCCATAGGCGTCAGCGGCATCGCGCAGCCCCTGCATGAGGGGGCGAGCAGCCTCCGGCGACGGCGCCCAGACCTGATCGATGAGCGCATGCGCGCGGCCGCCCATGGCAGCAATATCGGACAGATTGACCATGACGCCGCACCAGCCAGCAAACCATGGATCAGCAGCAACGAACTGCGGGATGAAGCCCTCGCCCGCCAGGAGATCATAGCCGCCGCCTTCGCGCGGCAGGATTGCAGCGTCGTCTCCCGGGCGCCCGATGCTCTCGTGATGAAGCCCGAGCGCGCCCGTGGCACCCGCGATGGCCAGCTTGCCGCGGATCGACGGATGGTGTCGCAGCGCACCCGCGAGAGCTTCAAGCGTCACGCGCGGCTCCCGTCGACATGCCAGTGTTGCGCAAGCAGTGCCGGCACGTCGTGGCAGACGGGACGCGGCACGGATGCGCGAGCGGCCCCCTCGCCTCCAACGAGGCTCAGCCAACCACTTTCCGGGTCTGCGATCGGCGGGTAGCGCGACAGGTCGGCCCGCATCAAGGCGTGGGGAAAGCCATGGAGATCGACCTCGTCTTCCACCGACCAGGCGAGCTTCTGGAAAAGCGGCACGTTCTGCGCCTGAACATGGGCCAGGAAGGTGTGGCATCCACGTCCGTTGGCTGTGGAGACGGCAAGCTGGATAAGCTGCTGGCCAAGCCGCGCGACGGTGCGGAAGCGGCGATCGACGGCAAGCCGCGATCCCCACCACAGTCCGGGCTCGGGCTCGTGGATGCGCACGGTGCCGACGACTTCGTCGGGCTCATGGGCATAGGTGGAGAGCGCGACCAGCGTAGTTGCAACCGCGTCGATCGTATCGCTGTCGTGATCCTTGAAGATCTTTTGCTCGTCCACGAACACGCGTTTGCGAAGCGCGGCCGCTCCCGCCTTTTCGAACGGTGCGGCGGCTGCCTTGATGAAATAGCCTGGGCACCGAAACTGGTCGTGCTCGAAACGTATCATGCCGACACCTTCAGCTTTTCATAGGTCGACAGCGCCGAGCAGGCGCCGCAACGTCCGCATCCGGCCTTGATATCCTCCGAGCGCATGCCTGCCCGCACGATCATGGTGCCAAGCGGTTCGAGGATGGCGCGCATGAAGGCAGCGGCCGGCGCGGGATGGCTTTCGAGCGGGGTGCCGGAAATTGGCACGAAGGGAACGACAAAAGGATAGACGCCGAGAGCACAGAGCCGCTCGCTCATTGCCAGGATGTCTTCCACCGTGTCGCCGAGGCCGGCGAGAATATAGGTGGATACCTGCCCGCGCCCGAACACCCTGACCGCTGCTTCAAAGCTCGAATAATACTTCGACAGCGGGACGCTCGCCTTGCCCGGCATGATGCGCGCACGCACCTCGGGATTGACCGCCTCCAGATGCATGCCGAGCGCATCGACGCCCGCATCCTTCATGCGCTGGTGCCAGATATCGTCTTCCGGTGGCTCGCACTGGGCCTGGATCGGAAGGTCGACGGCGGCCTTGATCGCGCGGGCGCTTTCGGCGAGCACGGCCGCGCCGCGATCGGCTCCTCTCGGTGTTCCCGTCGTCATCACCATATGCTTGACGCCGTCGAGTTCGACAGCCGCCTTGGCGACTTCCGCCAGCTGCTCCGGCGTCTTTTGGGCGATGGTCCGCCCGGCGGCGAGCGACTGGCCGATGGCGCAGAACTGGCAGGTCTTCTTGCGACTCTCATAACGGATGCAGGTCTGCAGTACCGTCGTCGCGAGCACGTCGCGGGAATGGAGGACCGCGATCTTGTTGTAGGGAATACCGTCGGCTGTGGTCAGGTCGTAGAAACGCGGCCGCGACGGAAAGCTGACTTTCGCGATCTCGGTTCCGTTCCGCATGATGCGCGAGCGACCGGAGCCGTCCGGCACATCGACGAGATACGGGCTCTCGAAGGCCGGGGCCGTGTGGACCGGGACCATTACCGTCGTGTCCCCGATCGTCACCGCCTTGTGGTCCGAAGGCCCTGCACCGCCGCGTCGGCTTTCGTGTCCGACGCGCGGATCGACGAGGCGCATGCCGCGGGTCTGGAGATCGTTGATCAGATCGGATTCACGCATTGGACGGCTCCTCGAGGCGTCTGGCGCCAAGCGGCGCATCCTGGTCGTCTTCTTCACCGTCGACGTCGTGAACTTGCCTGACCGGCCGCGCCTCGCGCATGTCGTGAACGAGGTGCAGCAATTCGGGCCGGGAATAGTGACCGACCGAATCCATCATGCGCTTGCGCTTAGCGATCAACCGCATGTCGAGATCGGCGATCACCATGCCTTCACCCTCGGTCACAGGATCTGCGAGATGGCGGCCTTCAGGAGAGATGATGCAGGTCATACACCCATCTCGAAGGCCCTTCTGCAGTTTGGGGTCGGGATGAATTGCGGCGATCTGGTCTTCGGTCAGCCAGCCGGTTGCGTTGACGACGAAGCAGCCGGATTCCAGCGCATGGTGGCGCATCGTGACTTCGATCTGCTCTCCGAAGATCGGCCCCACAAGGCTGCCGGGAAAATGCGACGCATGGATCTCCTCGCTCTGGGTCATCAGGGCGTAGCGGGCGAGCGGGTTGTAATGCTCCCAGCAGGCCAGCGCACCGACGCGGCCGATCGCGGTGTCCACCACCTTGAGGCCTGCGCCGTCGCCCTGGCCCCAGATCATGCGCTCGTGAAAGGTCGGCGTAATCTTGCGGCGCTTGAGCTTCAACGTGCCATCGGCGTCGAAGATGAGCTGCGTATTGTAGAGCGAGCCATGATCCCGCTCGTTGACGCCGAGCACAACGACCATGTTGCGCCGCTTGGCGGCTTCAGCGACTGCGCGGGTCTCGCCGGAAGGAACAGTCACCGCTTCTTCGTAGAGCCGCAGGTGCTCAGGGCCTTGCTGCACCGGCGGCAGCACGAAGGAAAAATAGGGGTAGTAGGGAACGAAGGTCTCGGGAAAAACGGCAAGGTCGGCGCCTTTATCGGCGGCCTCGGCGATCGCGTTGAGCACGCGCTCAACCGTTCCGGCGCGACCGGAAAGATCGGGCGCAATTTGAATTGCGGCTGCACGCACCGTATCATTGCGCATCCTGGCTTCCTCTCCTCTATGGCCTGAAGCGTCCGCAGTCGAGGATGCGGTGCCGTGCGCTCACGCGCCCGGCACCGCGCGTGGCTAGAGCGTCCAGGTGTCGATCACCACCGCGTTCGCCTTCTTGTGGAGCAGGATGCAGTCGAGAACGTCCTGCGGGGCAATCGGCACGATGCCGGGCAGAAGCGCCGGCTCGCCATGACCATAAAGCGCCTGAAGCGCGAAGCGGCAGGCATAGACCTTGCCGCCTTCACCCATGAACTTCTTGAGGTTTGCCGCGAAGTTCTGATGCCCGGGGAAAGCCTCGTCGCCGAGCCGCGGAAAGCCGCGCTGGATGCCGAGCGTCACGCCTGGTCCGTAGAGAAGGATCGAGGTCTCATAGCCTTTCCGGTTGAGGCGGATGGCGTTCAGGATGTTGACCAGACCAATCGAGCCTTCGAAGGCGACGGTGTGGAACGCGACCAGCGCTTTTTCCCCCGGTTCGGCTTTGACATCCTCAAAGACTTTTTCTTCGTAATCGACGAAGTAATCGCCATCCTTATGCGCTTCCACGGTGACTGCCGGCATCGAAACCTCCTGTTGGTCTTGGCTCAACACGCAGACTGCTGAGGACGCAAAATCCAGTCAATATCCATTGCAATATGCATACAATAATAGTTGTTTCATGCACCACACATGCTACTATTATCTGCATCTGCCGATAATTACGCCGCGCATTTGATGTATTTTACGTCATTTTGGAAAGCAGAGACTTACGATCAAACTGTTTCAAACGGCCGATCATATTCCATACAATTCGCTTTCAATCTCCCGCGCCGATCCGTATGAAGAGCAGGACGATTTTGGAGGCGTGACGTGGCCGATTGGATTCCGGACCTCAAAAGAGGCGGCAAGCCGCTTTACGTCGAGATCGCGGAGACGCTTGAAAGCGATGTGCGGCTGGGGCGACTGAAGGCGGGCACGCGCCTGCCGCCACAGCGGCACCTCGCCAAGCGACTCGGAATCGATTTCACGACCGTGTCGCGGGCCTATGCCGAAGCCCGCCAACGCGGTTTGATCGACAGCCATGTCGGCCGGGGGACCTTCGTCGCCCCACCGGCCAACCGGTCCGATCGCATCGATCCCGACCGCGTCGGCGCAGAAGACCCGACGATGAACATGCCGCCCGAGCCGACCGATCCGGCCTTGCTGGCGAAGATGCGTGAAGGCCTCGACTATGTCGGCGCCAATCTGATCTCGCTCCTGCGCTATCAATCGCCGACCGGCAGCGAGCGCGACAAGATTGCCGCGTCTTCCTGGCTGTCGATGCGAGGCATGGTTCCGAAACTCGAACGCATCGCGGTGACGCCCAGCGCCCATGCCACGATGACGGCGATCATGTCACTGACGGCCGAGCCTGGCGACACCGTCCTGTGCGAGGCGATCACCTATCCCGGCTTTCGCGGCATCGCAAAGTTACTGCGGCTGAACGTGGTCGGCCTCGACATGGACGAGGCCGGGATCGTTCCCGAGGCGCTCGAAGCGGCGATCGCGCTTCATCGCCCGAAGATGCTCTATCTGAACCCGACCCTGCAGAACCCCACCACCATCACGATGCCCATCGCAAGGCGGCTTGCGGTCGCCGAGATCATCAACGAATACCGCCTCGCGACCATAGAAGACGATGCCTATGGCTTCATCCCGCCCAAGGCGCCTGCTCCCTTGGCCGTCAGCGCTCCCGACTATGTTTGGCACATTGGCGGGCTGGCGAAGTGCATCGGCGCGGGCCTCAGGCTCGCCTACACCGTCGCCCCGAGTGCCAGAGACGCCTTTGCGCTGTCCCAGGCGCTGCGCGCGGTCAGCGGCATGGCGTCTCCGATCTCGATCGCGATGGCGACGCACTGGATCGAGGATGGGACCGCCGATCAGATCCGTCGCTTCATCCGGTCAGAAAGCGCTGCGCGGCAAACCATCGCCGCGGAGATCCTCCAAGGGTTCGACTTCGCATCCGACCCGCATGCGTTCAATATCTGGCTGCGCATGCCCGAGCATTCGGAAGGTCGCGCGCAATTGATGGGCCGCCTCTCCCGCCGTCACCTTGGTGTCATACCCTCCGACGCGTTCACAGCAGCCGGCCCCGCCCAAGAGGCCGTCCGCATCTGCCTCGGAGGATCGATCTCGCGCGAAGACCTCGGTTCAGAACTGAGGTTTCTGGCGAACGCGCTTGCCGCCGAAGACTGGTTCGCATGACAGCGCGGGCGCTCCTATGCCGCGGCCAATCGTTCTTCGACTATCGCAACGCCTTCAAGCCGAACGCTGCAATAGCGCCAGACAGCCGCGCCCGCAGTGCCGCGTTCGAAGTGATCAGTTGCTCGCCTTGAAGCGGCGCCAGGCTTTCAGCAGGCCCTCATCGTCATCGGCGAGAAGAGCAGCGTTGCGCCCAAGCACGAAACCGGCGGCGAGATGGGCCTTGGCAGAGGGCTCGGTTTCTAAGACGGTGTGGATCAAACGATTCATCACGACGCGATCATTGTGCTCACCAAGCGCCGTCTGCAGGTTTGCCAGCGCCTTCGCGAATTTCTTGCGCTTCGATGAACCCTTCAGCAGCGGCTGGAAGAACTGATAGGCATAGCGCAGCTTCTTGATAGCAATGCGTACCTGATGGCGGGCATCGGGAGAAAGCTTGCGAAAGCCGCGCCCCTTTTTCAAGGCCTTGTCGCGCAGAGCCTGCACCGTCCTGTTGCCGAAATCTTCAGCCGAACCGTTCAAGACGTCGATGGCATCGTGTCGTGCTTCAGAGAGCCATCCCCGCCTCTCGATCCACAGGCCGAGGTTGAGAATGAAGTGAGTGGTGCGCTTGTCGTCAAGCGCTGCCACGACATCGCGATGGGCTTTTCGTCTCAACTCTTCCGCCGCGTCTGAAACATCGGCGGCGCCGTCACTGTCTACACCCGCACCGCTCATCCTAGGCCAGGTTTCGGTCACGAAGACATCGAGATCGCGCGCCTTCCCCAACCGGGACATGAGCGCTTTCGCTTCCGCTCGCAGCATCTCGAAGGTGGGTCCATCGACGAGCCGGCGCATCAAGGAAAGCAGCGAGCGAAGCCGGCGCAGCGCGACCCGATATTGGTGAAGTCCTTCCGGATCTCGACCGTCGCGCGCAGCCGGCGCATTGCGGAGCATGTCGCCGAAGGCACTCTGCAGCATGATCGCAAACGCATTGTCGAGGCTGACAGACTTCGGGAACTCGACAGGCTGCCCCTTGCTGAAGGAGGGCGGCTGATGCATGGCGACCTCGAAGCCTCGCGCCGATTTCGCATGAATGCTTACATGCGCGGCGTGTTCGGCAGCCAATTCAAGCGCGGCGAGATAGATCGCCTCGGGACTTCCGCTCTTCAGCTCAAGCTCGATTTCGGCAATCGGCAAACGCTTGCGCCCAACGACGATGGCACCCTCATCGACTGACACCTCGATAATTCCCGTCGCCGTCTCCAGTTCGAGCGTTCGCCGCCGTACGTCGGTACGAACCATCGGCCTCAGCTCTTTGGACCGCAGCCGCTCGGCGAGCTCGGCGGGAAGATTTGCAGGAAGAAGGTTGACCAACTCTGTGGACCGGGCTCCATTTTCCCGTTTGGCGGGGGTCTCGGGCAGACTGACTTCCCACTCCCCGCGCATGAGGGCGTGACTGCCACCGTTTTTGTCAGACTTGACCGTCAGTATCCGCCCGCTCTCAGCCGTGCGTATCCGAAAGGTGATGCCGGATTTGATCAGAGAGAAGTCATCTTGATCGAAGTAAACGGAGGAGAGTTCTCGATCAGTTGTCGCACGCGCCGCCTTCTGCCAGATCGGCGAGGCGAGCATCGCATGAAGCGTTTGCTCGTCTGTCATGAGCTTGAGTTCAAGCTCCGCGTCGGCGGCCGCTCCGGGATGCAGTTTGTCAATGACCGGTCGCGAGCCTGCATCCCGCGCAACTGCCGCCTCGCCTTCGTGGGACGCAAAGGAGCCGGATGCACCCTGTCCAACAGCCTGCGACATGCAATGTCTCCTATCAACGACGCCCAAAGTCGTGCACCATGCAAGGCAGACGGTCTTCGAAGGACTTTTGCCAACCATACCCCAACCGAAAAGGTCTCGACATGCGCCGTTTGATGCTTTTGCGTCACGGAAAATCCGACTGGCCGGCCGGGGTCCCGGACGAAAGGCGCCCGCTTGCCGAGCGTGGACGGAGCGCAAGCAAAACCATGGCGCAGCATATGATCGATTGCGGCCTGTTGCCCGATCATGTGCTCGTGTCGCCGGCCGTCCGCACCCTGCAGACCTGGGAGATCGTGGGCACAAAACTTGCGACCGCAACTGTAGTTCCCGAAGCGGACATGCGACCCGCGATCTACGATGCGGATGCCGCACAGGTGCTTGCAGAGGTGCGAACTGTTCCCGACGACAAGCATTCGGTGCTTTTGGTGGGCCATAATCCCGGCCTTGAAGACCTGACCCGTCTTTTATGCCATGGAGGGGACGCCCTTGCATTGAGCCGCATCAAGGTCAAATTTCCGACGGCTGCACTCGCCGTGATCGACCTCGGCTCGTCGCACTGGTCCGAGGTTGGAGAGGGTTCCGGCCAGCTCGCTCGTTTCGATACGCCGCGTTCCATAACCGACGCCGCGAAAAGCTAGCTGCCCTTAGAGCTGGTCGCCAAGCAACAGTCCAACGAGATGGTCGCCGCCGATCATCATGGCAGCGACCGTCCATGTCTCACGGCCGCTGTTACGAGCCGAACACTTCGGCGCAGCGCGAGAAGCTGGCGCCGACACCCTGCGTATCGCGCTGGACGCCGATCGAAGTGATCGTGTTGTTGGCGTCAGCCGTGATCGACAGCTCGCAGAGGAGCTGACGCGTCTGTCCCTGTGGGCGCGCGGCCGGCTGGGTGCCGAGAGCTGCGCCAGCAAGACGGCTGGGGTCCAAGCCGACATTGACGCCGGAAGAGCGCGTTTGCGATTCCGTCACGCGGGTACCGTCGGCGCGGGTGTATTCCTGCGTCGAGGTACGGCTGCGGCTGTCGGCGAAGATCGTCTGCGACGTCGCCTGCTGGCCGAACGGTGCCGTGCCGAAGGGTTGACCAAAGGCCGGCTGAGCAAACGCAGGTTGGCCGAATGCAGGTTGGCCGAACGCGGGCTGTCCAAAGCCTGGCAGTGGCGGAGGCGGTGGCGGCGGTGCGACGGACACGGTGCGCTCGCCGCCACGCCAGCTGTACATGCGTCCACCATCCTGTCGCTGATAGGTGGAGAATGGCGCGCCGTGACGGGCGAAGAAATCGTCGGCCGGTGTGCCGACATAGGATGAACTGATCGAGTTCTGCGCATCCGCCGTGGTCTGGCAGCCGGCGATGGCGAGAAGCGCGGGGATCATCAGCGCCGCAAGAGCTTGCTTCATGGTCTTCATGTTTCCTGGAGTTGCGGGATCTATCCCGGTCCGCCGCAGTCGCGACATGACCGGGAAGCAAGATCGTTGGTCGTTTCGCCGCTACCAGCGCGCGATCAGGTTGAACCGCGCCCCATGGGAGGCGAAGTCAGAGCGCACTTCCGTTTCGTAGGCGGCCGAAAGAGAAACCTTGTCCGAAACGGCCGCTTCGACCCCGAACGAGCCGACAAAGGCGTGGCGACCGATATCGGCACCAGCGGCTTCGAAGGATGCACCGAGGATGGAGGCAGTCCCGGAGGCATCGACCCGATCGAAGTCGAAGCGATAGGCAAGCCGCGCTTGCGGCTCGAGCGTCACCGAGCCGAGCTCGAAGCTGTGAGACAGCGCGATCCCTGCCGTGGCGAAGGTCTGGTCGTAGGTCTTGCCGGCGATGTCGAGCGCAAATGCGCCCGCCTCACTGAAGCCACGGCGATCCAGTGCCCGGTAGCCGATGGCGGCAAAGGGCTCCACCGTGCCGATGTCGAACGTGTAGGGCTTCGATACGGCAAGGTCTGCGAAGCCACCGAAGCCCCGGTAGGAACTTTCGGCGACACCCAGGATGCCGACGCGGCGCGTGTCGCCCGACGCATAGGACAGACCGGCCGCGCCTGAAACGATGACGCCCGACCAATCGTAGGAGCCATAGACGCCGCCCTGCACCACATCAATCTCGGCGGTGCCCGTCCAATCGTCGAGGCTGCTGGTGGAATAGGCACCGGCAAAGCCGATCGACGCCTGATTGCCGAACAGTGCATCGGGCGAACCTTCGATGCCGAGGGCGAAGCCTCTGAAATCAGCGTCGTAGCCTTCGCCGTTGCCGGAGACCTGCACGCCACCGAGGAACGGCGTCGCCCAGACGGTGCCGGTAGCAGCGCCTTCTGCGGTCAAGCCGGTGTGACGGGTGGCCAGTACATCCGAAAAACGTCCGATGGAACTCAGGCTTTCCTGTGCGACATCGACATGGATGGTTCCCGCGGCGCCGGACAAGGCGATCGGAACGGCATTGGCGCCGAGGCGGTAGAGCGGGTCGAAGATCGCAGCCGCTTCGGCGCTCGGGCGCGTGCCGGCCGCCGGACGGATGGCTTGCAGTGCGGCCCCGACGGAACGTGCAGCAGTCTGGTTGCCTGCGGCACCGGCCGCAAGCGCAGTGCCGTAATCCGACGGCGTTGCCACGAGCGACAACGTTTGCTGGCCGTAGAGCACATCGAACCGCGAGCCCTCAGGCAGTCCATCGGTCGGTTGGGTCAGGCTGGCAAAGGACCCGGCAACAACGCCATTCGGTGTTTCCACGAACCTGAAGATCTCGCCGAGCTCGGGGACGAAGCTGTTTGTCGCCGGGCCGGCGATGCCGCGCAGTTGTGGTGCCAGCGTGCCGGCGGCAGTGAAAGCATCGAATGCGCCGAGTGCAATGATGCGATCGAAGTTCGCCACACCATTGCCGGTGCCGGCTCCATCGATCTCGATCGCCGTCGTGGCGCTGTCGAGAAGGCCCACGGTGCCCGAGACTGTCAGCGTGCCTGGCGAACTGCCGGGCGCGAGCGTGCCCGCCACCCCGACATCGCCTTGGATAAAGCCTGAACCGCCGAGCAATGCGCCGGGGCCGACAAAAAGACGCGGAGCCGCAAAGCGCCCATCGACCTGAAGCCCACCGTCGATGATGGCCGCTTCCTGAGCGAACGAAATAGTTGTGTCCGTGGCGGTCGTCAGCAGGCCCTGCCCCGTCTTGAGGAGGGCTCCGTCGGAGGCAAAGCTGAAGCGCCAGAGATGGGTATCATCGACATTCGCCTGATAGATTTCGGAGGAATCGCCAGTCAAGCCGATCGGTCCCTGCAACGCCTGGTCGAGCCGCAGAAGGCCGTGGCCGAAGATCTCGTCGATGCCGGGAGCACCGAGATCTTCCGCGGTCTGGAACATGATCTCGACGATCCGTCCCGGCGTGAAGCCCGGATAGGCTTCCACCAGCACCGCCATCGCACCAGCGACATGCGGAGCGGCCATCGACGTTCCTGTCTTGAACCCATAGGGCGGAGCGTCTCCATTCGGAAATGCGGGATTGGTGTCTGCAATGTTCTCCGGAATGGTCGAAAAGATCGAACGCTCTGTCGGATTACCGTCTGCATCTTCGACGAAATCGCCACCCGGCGCGGCGATGCACCAGCGCGCAGTCACGCCGCAGCGGTTCGAGAACATCGAGATCTGCTTCTCTGCACCGACGGCGACGACGGTCACGATGCGGCCATAGGCTTCACCGGTCTCGGCTTCCAAGGCAGCCAGCCGGTCTGGTTGCAGATGCGAGTAATCGAAGCCCTGTCCGCCATCGGTAAACACCGGTGCGCCGGCTGAGTTGGTGACATCCGCATTTTCAGGCGAGATGAAGGGCGTGAGGCCGAGACCGTCGGGGCTTTCCGACATGACCGGCGCGGTGTCGAAGCCATTTCCGGCCGCGGCGACCCAAATTTTTCCGGACATGACATAGCGATCGAGCGCATCGAAATTGACGCGATCGAACTCGACATTCGCCGTCACGGCGTCGCGCTCGGGAATAGGCCCAAAGGAGCCGTTGGAGATCCGGACGTCCGCCTGTGACGTCAGATAATCGAGCGCAGCCGCGACATATTCTTCGTCTGCCACCTTCGGGGCACAATCATTGCCATTCGAATTGATGAGGGTGGGACCACAAAATTGGATTTGAAACAGTGGCGCAGGACCGATGAAACCCGGGGCGGGTATCGTCGCGACCGAGAGAATGTTGGCGCCCGGCGCAACACCCACCATGCCTCTCCCGTCGCGGGCAGCCGCGATGATGCCCGCGACATGGGTGCCATGGCCATTGATGTCCTCAAAGCCGTTCGCACCCGCCTGGTCGAAGAGCCGCTCGAGCGCGGCCTGCGGATCGCGCTCGATGTCTTCCATCGTCACCGTCGGATCAATCCAATAGAGGTAGCTGATCGAGCGCGGATCGATCCGGTCTTCGAATTCCGGGTGGGCAGAGCCGTCCAGGCGTCGCGCGATGCCGGAATCGACAACACCGACAGTTACACCTTTACCCGTGAGGCCCAGGCGGTCTGCCGCATCGGCGCCCGACATCAGCCAGCCGAAATTGGCTTCCTCTTCGCTAAGCTCGGAGATCGGAACCGCTGGGTCCGCGCCGGGCGGGAGTGCGGTGCCGGCTGAGGCCGCAGCCATCGCAAGACCAACGTCTCTTGCCTTGCCGATCGTTTCGCGGGCCAGCGTCGAATTTGCGACTGCAGCCGATTCGATGAGCGCCGCATGCTCGGGCGTCAACCGCACATTTTCGATGATGGACGCGATGACGGAGCGCTGGCCGTAACGCGATGCCAACGCCATTGCCTCTGCCAAACGCTCGGAAAGCTCCGCCTGCTCCGATGTCTGCGCCTCGATAGGCGTCTGCTCAGCCGCGCCGACATGTGCGGGAGCGAGCGTCAGAGCCGATACGCCGGCGAGAAGCATGCCTGCGAGAGCGGTGGTACGGGTGCCGGACCGGCTTATGGAAGATCCGAAGAAATGCATGCGCTTGGGTGCCAACCTGAAGAGAACTGCGATGATGGTGCGATGGACGCCACATCGACCACGTTCCCATAGCGGTGCCGTCCAGAACCATTGTCGTTCCGGATCGCCGCTCAGAAAGCCCCCAATGCTTCCGCCCGCGATTGTTCTAGCAATCTCAATCTTGAAACCGTTAGCGGCGACGTTTCAAAAATCATCCCGTTTCTTATCCCTGCGTCTCAGCCGTGCAGGCTGACCGCGTCTCAAAGAAGACGCCAACAGGGTAGCGCTGGTCTCAGAACCCGTCCTGCGGACGCACAGACCCGATGGTCACCGAATGATCGTGGATGAGGTCGAGATAGGAGGAGAGGTGCGGCATCCGCTCATCTGGCAAGGGCTCGGTTGCGGCCATCATCAGCACCAGCGTGAAGAGGAGCCCCACGCAAGCGGTTGCGAGCGCGGACTGCGCGCTCGCCGATTCAATCTTTGGCTGCGCCCGTTTTTGGCGAAGCGGCTCGACTTGCATGATGGCCCCCCAGACCCGTACCGCAAATCTACCGTCGCTGCCGAAGAAGCCGTTAGTCGGCGCGTCTCAGGCTCTTCACCCAAAATTGACTGGCCGTTCCAATCTCAGTGGGTATGCGCTAACTCAACCGAAAATGATCCATTCGCCAAAGAGGAGACAACTTTGACGAACCTTGCACCGACGCAGCGGCTTCACTCCAAGGATACCAATTTCTGGAGCCATCGCGTTGGGGTGATGTTCGAAACGGAGTTCGATCCTGAAGCCCCCTTTTCGATCAACGTGCAGAGCACGCAGCTCGGCCGGATGATCATCAGTGAAATGCGCACGTCCACGTTTCACTTCGCCCGAAGCGCCCGCAAGATGCGCTCGGACATGCTCGACCATGTGATGATCCGGCTCGATGCGACGCCGCAGGGACATCGGTTGAATGTCGTCGACTTCGGTCAGACGCTTGAGGATTTCGAGGAAATTTCGCCCCGCAATGTGTCGCTGATCATGCCGCGGGAAGTCATGAGCGAGGCCGTGCGCGATCCGGGTCGATTGCACGGCGTTCTGGTGCCGGATGCGGGGGTGCAGCTCCTGAGCGGCTTTCTCGACATGCTGCCGACCTACGCGCCGACCTTGCGTCTCGATCAGTCGACCGGCGTTGCAACCACCCTGACGGACCTGATTGCGGCGACGCTGTGCGAAGCACCATCGAGCAGGGACCGGGGCCGGGAAGCGATCGCGATTGCCACGCGCCAGCGCGCGCAGGATTACATTCGGCGCACCATTACCGATCCTGCCCTGGGACCTGCGAAGATCGCCCATCACTGCGGAGTTTCACGCTCGACGCTCTACCGGCTGTTCGAGCCGCTTGGCGGCGTCTCCCACTATGTGCAGGAGACCAGACTGCACCACACTTATCGGCTGCTGTGCAACCGCGAGGAGCGGCGCCGGATCGGCGACATAGCCGATGAGGCAGGCTTCAGCAGCGACGCACATTTCTCCCGCGCGTTCCGCCGCAAGTTCGGCATGAGCCCGCGTGACGTGCGCGCCGCCGTACACGAACAGGACGACCTGCCGCCGGCCTACCGCATCGATAAGCGAAGCCAGCCCTTCGGCGCCTGGCTGCATGCGCTGTAACAACGAGCCGGTGAGACTGGCACGCGTGGCTTGACCTGATCGCTTCCGTCAGCGGCGCTCGTTCTTCGCGATCATCACCGTCTCACTCTTACGGCCGGTGCGGGTCGACCAGGGCGGCATCCGGGCGGCTGACGGGAACACGGGTGCGGGAGGACATCTTCGACAGGCGGTCGGCACCGCGCTTTTCGAGGAGTGACCGAAAGGTCGGATGCATGCCGCCATCCGCATAGGCATGCACGGGCGCGAGGGTCTCGGCGCTGATCGCCTTCTCGTATGCCACGGCTTCCGTTGCGCGCAGAGCGGCGACGAGCGGATTTTCGGATTGCTCGGCGACCGGACATGCTGCCAAAGGATCGAGCGAAGCAGCATCGGCAAACATCATGTCAAAGACATAGCGCCTTCCACAGGCAGATACCTGGGGCTGTCGGCGTGTCGCCTCGAAGATGTCGTAGCCTTCCTTCAAATTGTTCCAGAACGGCATGTTCGCATTGCCCCGGTGTCGGGCCATGTTGCGCGCGTTCATCCGGAACGGCAGAGACTGCACCTGAACGCTCTGCTGGCCGGACCCGAGAGCGTCCCTCACCACGGCATAGATTTCCTCGACGCCCTCGTCGGTCATCGCAAAGCAGCCCGCAGACGAACATGCGCCATGCACCATCAGCGAAGCGCCCGTGTAGCCGAGCGCGCTTTCGAGCCGGTTGGGATAACCGAGATTGAACGAGAGATGGTATTGCGACTGCGGGTTCAGCATCGCCGCGGTCACATGATAGAACCCCTCGGGCGCCTGACGATCGCCGGAGGTCGTCTTCGGGCCGAGGTTGCCAGACCAGCGGCACATGGGATAGGTTTTCAGATGAGCGAATTCGCCTGTCCGATCCTGTTTCCAGATCTCTAGTTCGCTCTCTTCCTTGAAAATCCGGATGAGAACCGGGGACGCAGGCGACATGCCTTTCTCGCTCATCTGGGCGACCAGCGTTGCGGGGATCGGCACGTTTCCGCGGTCGGCGAACTCGTCCATCACCGAAACGCAACCGGACAGACACATCGCCAGCACGGCAACGACTGCAGTGAGGCGAAGTGACATGCAGCATTCCTCGATTTGTTCGCGGCTTCCGTACAAACGACGAGGCTAGCCACCGCGCATTAAGAGGCGATTAACGATAAGCCCCTCGACCCCGGGCAGACGGCATAACGTTCATATCCCAGACGCCGCGGGCCGGCCAAATCACACCTCAAGACAGTAGATGTTTGAAGGCACCAAGCTGAGGAGAGGAGGCCGGCAAAAGGGCGGATAGGCCGGTCAAGCAAAAGCGAACTCCATTCCTTTGCGATATTGGTTGGACTTACCCGGTCGTGCCATTGTTTCGTCTGCGATCGGCAGCCATATCCTCAATCAAGCGTTCATAATTCTGCTGGTGATCTTTCGAGGATCGCCGTTGATAGGAGACAGTTCCATGTTGCTCAAGGCAATGCTCGCCGCGGCCGCCGTGGCCACCTTTACAGTTCCCTCCTACGCGCAGGAGAGCGCGGAGCCGATCACTGTTGGCATGTCGGGCGGCTATTTTCCCTTCACCTTCGTTCGGCAGGATGAACTGCAGGGCTTCGAGGTGGACCTCATGAACGCGATCGGAGAAGAACTGGGACGCGAGATTCAGTTCGAGACCATGTCGTTTTCCGGTCTTATCGGCGCGCTGCAGGCCGGCCGCATCGACACGGTCGCCAACCAGATCACGATCACGCCGGAACGCGAGGCGACCTTCATCTTCAGCGAGCCTTATGTTTATGACGGCGCGCAGATCGTGACGCGCGAGGGCAACGAGGATACCATCTCGGGCCCGGAGGATCTCAGCGGCAAGTCCGTGGCCGTCAATCTCGGCTCCAATTTCGAGGCCCTGCTGCGCGAATTGCCCAATGCCGACGAGATCGATATCCGCACCTATGAAAGCAATATCGAGCAGGACACGGCGCTCGGCCGCGTCGACGCCTTCGTGATGGACCGCGTTTCCTCGACCCAGGTGATCAAGGAGAGCCCGCTGCCGCTGGCGCTTGCCGGAACGCCCTTCAGCGAGATCCGCAATGCCTATCCCTTCCGCGACGACGAGGAAGGGCGCGCGCTCAGGGACGATGTCAACGCGGCTCTCGACACCCTGCGCGAAAATGGCACGCTGACGGAAATCTCGCAGAAGTGGTTCGACGCCGATATCACCAAGCCGGAGTAAGTGAGGAATGCGGGCGCTCGATCTGGAGTACATGCTTGGTCTTGTGCCCGTCATCCTCGGCTATGTGCCGCTGACGCTCGCCATGGCGAGCGTTTCCATGGTGCTGGCGCTGATCATCGCGTCGCTTCTGGCCGTCGAGCGGGTCGTGCGCATTCCTGTGCTCGACCGGCTGGTCGTCCTCTTCATCAGCTTCTTCCGAGGGACGCCGCTGCTGGTGCAGCTGTTTCTGTTTTATTACGGGCTCCCGCAGGTCTTTTCCGTCCTGACGCAGATCAACGGTGTGACTGCGGCGATCATGGGCCTGACGCTGCATTTCTCTGCCTACATGGCCGAAAGCATCCGTGCTGCGATCGTCGGCGTCGACCGAAGCCAATGGGAAGCGAGCCAGGCTGTCGGCATGACGCAAATCCAGATGATGCGTCGCATCATCCTGCCGCAAGCGGCACGCGTCGCCGCCCCGACGCTCGTCAATTACTTCATAGACATGATCAAGGGGACGTCGCTCGCCTTCACGCTCGGCGTTACGGAGATGATGGGAGCGACCCAGAAGGAAGCGGCCGGAAGCTTCCTCTATTTCGAAGCGTTCGTCGTCGTCGCAATCCTGTACTGGATCATCGTCGAGGCACTGTCCTTCGTCCAGCGCCTGCTTGAGGAACGGCTGAACAGGGCCTATGCGCGATGATCCGACTTGAAGGACTGACCAAGCGTTTCGGCAACAATACCGTGCTTGACGGCATCGATCTGCAGATCGAGGCCGGCGAGCGGATCGTCGTCATCGGGCCCTCCGGCACGGGCAAGTCGACGCTGCTGCGGTGCATCAACTTCCTCGACCGTCCCGACGCTGGAATCATCGGGATCGGCGACCTGACCGTCGACGCAGCGCGGGCGACCCGCAAAGACATCTTGGCGCTCAGGCGCCGTACCGCCTTTGTCTTCCAGAACTATTCGCTCTTTGCCAACAAGACTGCGCGGGAGAACATCACGGAGGCGCTCGTCACGGTCCACGGTCAATCGCGCGTGGATGCGGAAGCACGCGCCGACACGATCCTCAGTGAAACCGGGCTTTTGGAAAAGGCCGGATCCTATCCGGCGGCGCTTTCAGGCGGCCAGCAGCAGCGCGTCGGCATCGGCCGGGCGATGGCGCTGAACGCGGACCTGATGCTGTTCGATGAGCCCACCTCCGCGCTCGACCCTGAATGGGTGGGCGAAGTCCTCGACCTCATGCGCCGCGTCGCCGAGAGCCGGCAAACCATGTTGATCGTTACCCACGAGATGCAGTTTGCCCGGGAAATCGCCCATCGCGTGATCTTCATGGAAGGTGGGCGCATCGTCGAACAGGGACCGCCGGAAGCGATCTTCGATGATCCGCAGGATCAGCGCACCCGCGATTTTCTGCGCAGGGTCACTTGAGCCTGGATCGATGGTCGGCGCATCGACAGCTTTCGGCGACGCCTCATTTCCAACGATCGCCGCTCGCTTGGGCAGCGGCGAGCGCCTGAGACGCGTGATCCAATGCCCACTCACGATGCGGTATTCCGAGAAGCAGTGACACGAGCTTGGACTGTCGATTGACGCCGGTCTTGCGATAGATGCTCTTCAAATGGGTCCGCACGGTCTCTTGCCCGATACCGAGAGCCGCGGCGATGTCGCCCACCTTCTCCCCGCCAACCACGCGTTGCGCGATGCGCCCTTCCGCTGGGGTAAGATCGAACAGGCCGCAGATGACGCGCGCGTCCGGCGGTCCGACCTGCCCTACGGCTGTCGCGATCAGAATTGCGGTGGCAGGCCCGAAGATGTCACGTGCATCGCGCCGAACGGGCAGAAGCTGCAAGACGAGGACCGGTTCTCCGAAATCGGCCGCGATCGGTATGGACTGGACGACCGGTGCGTCTTGATGCTTTAGCCCAAGGAGCGCCGCCTGAAGCAGATCTTTCGCTGCGGCGTCCTTCACTATCAGATAGTCGCGCGCACCCACCCGGAGGCGCGGCGCAAACTTCTCCATGTCGGCGTTCATCGACAGGACCTTGCCTGACAAGGTGAGGACGGCAGCCGCCAGTCCGACGGTCGACAGGGTCTGGGTAATGTTCTGTGCCTGACTGAAGGCCAAGCGCGTTGCCAAGAAGGATGCACGGGCAAGGTCGGGCTTGAGCGCATCCATCCGATCGGCATCCGTGGCAGCGAAAGGCCCGTCTGCCGTGCGTCGAAGAATGCTGGTCACCAGCATTGCACCCGACGGCTCCGCGATGGCGCAGCCCATCTCCCATCCCAGCCCGATCGGCTCCAGCAATTCGATCCGAATCGGGTCTCGTGCCAGTTCCTCATCGGTCAGAAGGTCGATGTCCCGCATGAAGGTTCCCGGCGCTCGGGTGAGGGCGCGCGCGGGCCGAATATTGCGAAGCCGGAGATCACTTGCACCATACCGTTCCATCTGTTCGGCGATCGCCGCGCTCGACACCCAGCGCGCCATCCCGTCCGGTGAAATGCAGATGATTGCCGTAGAGAAAGCACCGATACCCGCGCTGATGCGTTCGCATACGCCTGGCCAGAGTTCAGGGATGACGGCGGCTTCATAGAGCCGATCTACCAGCGGGCCTTCCCACTTAGACATTGCGAACGATCTCCTCACCCGAACGGGTGAAGACGACATTACCGCACCCATGCTTACTGCAGCGTAAGCGCAAGGCGCGCGGTCGACCAACGTTCCATCGTATTCTGGGGGAAAAGATGTTTGTGAGACTATCCATTCTGGGAGCGCTTGGCTGTTTAGCCGGGCTGATTTCTGCGAACGAACAAGCAGAGGCGCAGGAGTGCCAGGTTACCCTGGAGGAAAGCCATCAGTTCTATAACGGATGCCCCTACACCGTCTTCGTCACCTACGAGGCCATCTGTCAGGACCACACTTTCCGGGAATTGGGGAAAGGTCCGATCCAGCCCGGCAACTATTCCGATGCCGTGGTCGGCGGGCGGTTCTGCTCCTACAACTGGGGTTGGCGCGCATACTGAGCTGGAGATATCGAAGCAGTCGTGCGGCAGCCTCAAGCCTCAGCAGGGTCGAATGCCGAGAGCGTCGCCAGGCAGCACAAAAACCGCATATCTCTCGCTGACCCAAACTGGAGCTGGATCGTGCGCTTCATCTCTTTCATCTGCACCTTGTTCTTCGTCGCACCGGCCCTTGCCTTCCCTGCCGTCGGCGACAAGGTCGTGTTCGACGGCACGTACACCAGCCCCGACGGTTTGGTGGTCGTTTTCACACAGACCATGGAAATTGTTGCCTTCGATGCCAGCACCGAGATCTTCACCTTCTCGAACACCTTCGTTTCATCCGGTAAGCCGATACAAAACACGGTAACAACCCCGGCCAGCGAAATGGTGAGCGACGTCAAAGTCCGTGAGGTGCTCGGTGGCTGTGAAGCGGCGGGCGGGACGATCGAGGACATTCGCGTGCCAGCCGGAACGTTCAGGACATGTCGCTCGTCGAAACAGGATGGAGGCACGGTATGGACGGCAGACGTTCCCTTTGGCCTCGTCAAACAGATCTACTTCGATGGCGAGGACCGCGTTGAAGTCGAATTGCGCGGCTTGCACGCAGGCCAATAGGTTTTGGCGGGGCCCACAGACCTTGTGAAAGCCACCACTGAAGCGTGGGAGCAACGGCTTCCGGGTTGACGCTAAAAGCGAGGCTGCCGCATGTCGATCTGCTTCAAGGCGGGGATAGCCTGATCCAGACGGGCGCGTGGTCGCTGGCGCCTTCAAGCCCCCTCACCGCGCGATCGACTCCCGCATCTTCCAGCTTTTCGCGCAGGTTGCGGCTCAGAAGCAAATGGTCGAGGCGCAGCCCGGCATCGCGCGGCCAGCGCATGCGTTTGTAGTGCCAGAAGGTGTAGATGCGCTCGTCGGGATAGCAATGGCGCAGAGCGTCGAGCCAGCTGCGGCCGATGAGGCTTCGATAGGCGGCACGGCTTTCGGGCTGGATCAGGGCGTCGTCATCCCAGGATTTCGTCGGATAGATGTCGAGATCGGTCGGCGCGACATTGTAGTCGCCCGCAAGGACGACCGGCGCGCCGGATTTGCGGAGCTCTGTGGCATGCTTCTTCAGCCGGGCGAGCCAGGCAAGCTTGTAATCGAATTTGGGTCCGGGCTGCGGGTTGCCGTTCGGCGCATAGATCGAGGCGATGAGGATGCCGGAGACGGCCGCCTCGATGTAGCGGGCCTGCTGGTCGGCCGGATCACCCGGCAGGCTGCGGCGGGTCACCACCGGCGCGCCGACGCGCGAGAGCACGGCGACGCCGTTCCAGCTCTTCTGCCCGGACCAAACCGCATCATAACCCGCTTGTGCAATCGCCTCTTGCGGGAAGGCACCCTGCTCCGCCTTCAGCTCCTGCAGGCAGACGATGTCCGGTTGCGCGACCTCTAGCCACGCGATGAGATTTGGCAATCGCTTGTTGACGCCATTGATGTTGAAGGTGGCGATCTTCATGGACGCAGCATGCGCTCAGCCCAGTTTCGCGTCGTTTGGGCCAGCGTCGCGAGATGGTCGGACAGTGTGAAGCCGGAAAGCTTCTTGCGCGGCTTCAGATCGTGATCGCCGTCTTCGAGCCACAGCACCTCGATCCGATCCGAGAGCGCATAGGTCGCGACTTCCGCCCGCGTGCCGAAGGGATCGCGCGTGCCCTGGCAGATCAGCGCCGGGGTTTCGAGCCGTTCGAGATGAGCCGTGCGCAATTGCTCAGGCTTCGTGGGCGGGTGGAAGGGGTAACCGAGACACACCAGGCCGGTGACGGTGCCTTCGTCGTGGAGCTCGTCGGCGATCATCGATGCGACCCGGCCTCCCATCGACTTGCCGCCGATGATCAGCGCCCCGTCGCAGTCGAGTGCCGCCACCGCTTGGCGGTATTCGTCCTGCAACCGTTCGGCTTTCGGCGGTGGGCTGCGCTTCCCCTGACGGCGGGCTGCCATATAGCCGAATTCGAACCGCGCGACGCGGAACCCGGCCCGCACCAGGGCCTCGGTGATGGCGTTCATCGCGTCGGAATCCATCGGCGCGCCCGCACCATGTGCGAGAAGGAGCGTCGCGAAGGCGTCGTCCGGGCCCTCGATGAAAAGTGACATGCGCGATCCCCTGTTCGATGATCGCTAACGTCCAGCCAGCCTATGGGTTTCGTTCTGGCAACCGCAGCCAATCTCAAAGAAGTTGCGTTTGTTCTGCTGGCGAGGGTGCTGCGCCGTCAACATGTCGGCGTCGCGATTGAGGCTACCATCTCTGCGGGTGATCCTCATCGCCGATTGAACAGTGCACGCGGCTGAGATTTCCTTTTACTCTTGGGTCTCGACCATCAGCGGCTCTTAAAGCCGCCAATATGGGGACTGTTCATGTCCGGCCACCGCATCTTCTCGATGAAGTTCTCGAAGGTCTATCCGCTTTATGTGCAGAAGGCGGAACGCAAGCAGCGGACGAAGGGCGAGGTCGATCGGGTGATTTGCTGGCTTACCGGCTATGATCTGGCTGAGCTGGAACGGCATATCGAACTGGAAACCGACATCGAATCCTTCTTCGAGCAGGCGCCCGCGTTCAATCCGAAGAGTGCGCTCATCACCGGCGTCGTCTGCGGCGTCCGCGTGGAAGCGGTCGAAGATCCGTTGATGCAGAAAATCCGTTATCTGGACAAGCTGGTCGACGAGCTCGCGAAGGGCAAGGCGATGGAGAGTATCCTGCGAGAATGATCGCAACTGCAGGCGCGTGGCTTATCCGGCTTGCCATTCGGCAATCTGCTTCTCATAGGCCTTGGCGATGAGGGTCGCCTCGGTGCGATTGCGCACTTTGAGTTTACCGAAAATGCCGGTGAGATGTGACTTGACTGCCTTCTCCCCAACTTGAAGCGTCGTTGCCACTTCCCGGTTGCTTAGGCCCCTGGCGACGAGGCTCAACACCGAACGTTCGCGTGGCGTGAGGCTTTCCAGTGCTGTCCACTGGGGATCGACTTGGTCGCGCCGCCTTGCGCGCGCCAGAAGTGCCAGGGCAAGTTTCGGCGCCATATGCGTCTGACCGGACGCGACATTCTGGACGGCGGAAATCAGTTCGCGGGCGGAGGTGCCTTTCAGGATGTAGCCGATGGCGCCAGCCTCCACCGCATCGAAGACATCGTCGTCGTTCTCGGAGACGGTCAACATGACCACCTTGGTCTCCGGCACGGATTGCGTGATCGCCCGTGCGGCTTCGATCCCTCCTCCGGGCATGGAGACATCGATCAGCGCGATATCGGGACGCAGCCTTTCAGCCAGCGCCTCGGCTTCATCGGCGGAACTGCCTTCCGCGATGACACGGATGTGAGGATCCAGTGCCAGCGATTGGACGACGCCTGCGCGGAAGATGGAGTGATCGTCGACGACGATGACGGAAACCGATCGGGCCATTAAGCAGTCTCTTTCAGCAAGGTCATTTCAAGTCTCGTGGGCATTTGCCCGTCATGGGCGATCGTGAAGGTCCCGCCCAGACTTTCGACGCGCTCCTTGAGGCCGGAGATACCGAGGCCGGGCCGACCGTCCCATGATGCGCTGTTCTCGTTCGGCAGGTTGGATACGCTGACACGCACCGTCTCCGCATCAATATCGCAGCAGGCCGTGGTCGCCGTTCCAGGTGCATGGCGGTGCACATTCCAGAGCGCCTCCTGCAGAAAGCGGTAGACGCAGATCTTGAACGATCGCGACAGCACCGGATCGTCGATGGTGATGAACCGGTCGACCTTGTTCCCTGTGCGTTCCTCATGGGCGCCGATGGCCGCGTCGATGAGTTTCGGGACAGGCATCCGATCGAGATCGGGCAGGACGAGGCCCTGTGACATGTTGCGGATTTCGCCGACGGCTTCGACAAGCGCCCGCTCGACGTCCTCGATCATCGCCGAGCGCTCCGCGATGGACCGCGCGCGTCTGATCTGCTCGAGTTTCAGCGTTGAATAGCTGATCAGTTGAGCCGGGCCGTCATGCAGGTCAGCGCCGATACGGCGATAGGCCTTCTCCTCGCGCTCGACGAGGCGGGCGGTCGCCGATTGCACAGCATCCTTCAGGCGCCGAACCTCTTCGAGCGCACGCTCCGTTTCCTCGATGCGCTCGACCAGCCCGCGCTGCTGCGCCCGGATGATCGCGTTGCCGCGCATGACGACCGTCAGCAAACCGGCCATGACCAGCAACGCAAGCGTGACGACGAGTGCCCAGTTGCGCCGCGTCGCGAAGTCCAGTTCCTGGCGCACCGCCTCCGCACTTTCATGGATTTCGGCCACCGCGATGATCGTCCCCCCGCCGAGATCGCGGATCGGCGTGTAGATCTCGAGATATTCTTCGTCGAGTTGGCGCACCGTATGTTCCTGCGCCCTCAGATCCGTGAAGTCGGACGCGATCTCGCCTTCGAAAGCGACTGCGAGGCTGGGCGGCGGCGGGTAGCTTCGGCCGATCATCTCGCGGTGATTCGAATAGACGATCGTGCCGTCGGCTTTCCATATCTCGATGAAGGGGAATCGGTCGCGCAGCACAGGGTCGAGGAACGTGCGATCAAGAGCTTCAATCGCGGTATCCTGAAGAGCGGCAGCAACAGTGAGATCCTGCACGTGCGGCGTAACGATGCTGTCGACGAAAAGTGCGGTCGATGATGCAGCCGTGCCGAGCACGTTGCGGGTGATGAGCGTCGTGCTCATCCAGCCGACAAGCGCCGTGGTTGCGATGACGACGGCGCCGCCAAACAGCGCGAAACGCTTCGCTATATCGGCATCCAGTACCAGCATGGGTGATCCCAAGACCTGCCAACGTTCTTCTCGGGGCGCGTTTTCCCGCGCCGCCAGTGATCCGAGAAGAAGAAAGACCTGAAGTCTCGGGCTCCGCAAGCGGTCCATGGTCGAACATAGACTAGGTCTATGGTCCATGGATGACCTCCGTCATGACCGCGACGGCACAAACGCCGGAGTTGTATTCCTACGAAGCGCTACCCGATCTGCCGGACGATCAGGCGTTACGCCGATTGATGGCCCATCCTATCCTTGTCCTCACTTCGAGAACCGAGAAGTGGCGGGGCAAGCCAGCTCAAAAGGTACTCCGACGGGTCAGAATGAACGCCATTCTGCCGACGGCCCTGCTTTGTCTCCTCTCGACCCGAACAACCGGAGCTCAAGCGCTCGCGAGGAGGATACGATGGTCAAGCTGGTTCAACACGATCTGGAGTTCATCCTGAAGCAGATCAAGATCGCCGAAGCGCACAGCGCGGCGATCGATGGCAACGACACGCCGGCCGAAATTGCCGCGAAGCTCGCGTCACTCGTCAATGGCGCCGGTGGAACGCCCGGCGGCGTTCTCGGCCAGACCCAGGCGGGCCTGATGCCGTTCGGCCTGCGCACGGTTGACGGCAGCTTCAACAATTTCATGCCGGGCAGCGAAATGCTCGGCTCCTCCACCCAGTTGATGGACCGACTGCTCGATCCGGTGTTCAAGCCCGCGGAAGGTTCGCCGGCTGGCCTGCATGCACCCGGCACGCCGGCAGGAGCGCCGACATCCTATGCCCAGCCGAACGGGATCGTCTACGATTCCCAGCCGCGCGTGATTTCCAACCTGGTTGCGGATCAAACGCTCAAGAATCCCGCGGCCCTCATGGCTGCGCTGACCGTCGAGGGTGTTCCCAGTGCGCCGGCGCTGGCGATCGTGCAGCAGGTTCAAAGCCTGCTCGCTGCCGCCGAAGCCGCGCACGCGGCGGTCGATACGGCCGATACGGCGGCCGACGCGGCAGTTGCCGCGGCGCAGATCATCGTCGACGCAGCGACAGCCACCGAGGCTTCGGCGCAATCGTCCTATGATGTTGCGCTTGCCGCCAAGCAGGCCGCCGATGGTCAGGTGACATCCGCCCAGCAGGCACTCCAGAGCGCTGTCACGGCGCGCGACACCCAGGCTGCCGAAGTCACCGCGGCCGATACTGCCGCTGCAGCCGCGCTGGCCGATCGCACCGTTGCTCAGGCGAACGCCACGGCGACCGAAGACGCCAAGAACGTCGCTTCCGCGAATCTCGCCCTCGCGACCAATGCCGCCCAAGCCGCATTGGCCGCCTTCCAGCAGGCCCCGACTCCGGCCAATGCTGCCGCCTTTGCCGCAGCCAACGAGGCGCGGGACGATGCCGCCCTTGCCTATGAACTGGCCCTCGACGCCGATCAGGCAGCCGACGAAGCTCTCGTTGCGGCGCAGGCAACGCATGCGACGGCGCTGTCGACCCTTCAGGCCGCTATCGCCACGCAGTCGACGCTGGCTGCAGCCGTGGTCAGCGCGCAGGCAGCGCTTTCCGCAGCTGAACAGGCGCTTTCGCAGGCAACGGCGACGTTGACAACTGCCACGAGTGCACTTGCCGCAGCCGAAGCTGCACTGGCGGACGCGCTTTCCGATCTCGCGGCCATTCCGACCGGTACGGCAGCCACTGCCGCCGCCCAGGCTGCCGCGGATGCTGCGGACCAGGCCGTCATCGACCTCGTCACGTCGCATGGCGTGCAGATGGACGGGATCAATGTGCTGATCCCGAACGTCGCGGCCGATCTCGGCGATACCGCGCCCTATAACGGCTTCTTCACGATCTTCGGCCAGTTCTTCGATCACGGGCTGGATCTCACCACCAAGGGCGGCAGCGGCCAGGTGCTCATCCCGCTCCATCCGGACGACCCGCTCTACGGCAAGGGTCCGACCAACTTCATGGTGCTGACGCGGGCGACCAACCAGCCGGGCCCGGATGGCGTGCTCGGCACAGCCGACGACATCCGCGAAAATGCCAACGAGACGACGCCTTGGATCGACCTCAACCAGGTCTACACCTCCAACGCCTCCCATCAGACCTTCCTGCGCGAATATGCGCTGGTCAACGGAAGAGGCGTGGCCACCGGCGACATGCTGGAAGGCGGAGCCGGAGGCCCGCCCACCTGGGCAGACGTCAAGGCACAGGCAAAAGCGATGCTCGGCATCGAGCTCAAGGACGCCGACGTCAACAGCGTGCCGCTTCTGGCAACCGATCTCTATGGCGAGTTCATGCGCGGCCCGAACGGCTTTGCCATGGCGACGATCGGCGTGACTTTTACGGTCAACGGCGCCGTTGTCGGCCGCACGGCCTTCGTCAAGGAAGGGCATGCCGACGGGCTGCATCCATCCGAACTCACTCTTGCCGACCTGACAGCCGCCGGGATCACCGTGCCGGCTGGTGCGAGCGTCGCCTTCTCGTTTGCTTCGGCCGGCCGAGCATTCCTGAACGACATCGCGCACAATGCAGTGCCGACAACCAGCACGGGTGCAGCGCTTCCGGCCGATGCAGATACCCTGACCGGAAACAGCGTTGCCGTAGGCACGCGTGCCAATAACCTGGAATACGACAACGAACTCCTCGATCGGCACTTCATCGTCGGCGACGGTCGTGGCAACGAAAACATTGCGCTCACGTCCATCCACACCGTGTTCCATGGTGAGCACAACCGGCAGGTCAGCGAAATCAAGGCAACGGTGCTCGCTTCGAACGACCTCGCCTTCATCAACGAATGGCTGCTCGACGGCCACAAGCTTACCGCGCTGCCGGCAGCCGGCGCCGATCTCGTCTGGGATGGCGAGCGGCTGTTCCAGGCGTCACGCTTCTCGACAGAGATGGTCTACCAGCATCTGGTCTTCGAGGAGTTTGCTCGCGCCGTCGCGCCGCAGGTCGACGCTTTCCTCTTCTCGAACTCCATCGACATTGATCCCTCGATCAGCCAGGAATTTGCGCAGGTCGTCTATCGCTTCGGCCACTCGATGCTCAACGAGAAGGTGGATGTGTTCGGCATCGGCGGCGATGCCGCCAACCGTGACGATCCGGGCCTCATCGAAGCATTCCTCAACCCGGTTCTGTTCGACAGCTACGGCGCCAACGCCGAGGAGGCAGCCGGCGCGATCCTGCGCGGCATGGGTCGCCAGCGCGGCAACGAAATCGACGAGTTCATGACCGATGCGTTGCGCAACAACCTTGTCGGCCTGCCGCTCGACCTTGCCGCCCTCAACATGGCGCGTGCCCGTGAAACCGGCATCCCGTCGCTGAACGAGGCACGTGCGCAGTTCTACGCACAGAGCAACGACACCTATCTGAAGCCTTACGAGAGCTGGACGGATTTCGCCCAGAACATCAAGAACCCGCTCTCGGTCGTCAATTTCATCGCGGCCTACGGCACCCACAGCACCATCACCAGTGCGACCACGGCCGAGGCGAAGCGCGACGCGGCCATGAAACTGGTGCTCGGCGGAAACGGCGCACCGGCCGACCGGCTCGACTTCCTGAACGCGACCGGCGCCTATGCCGGCGGCAAGCTCGGCGGCTTGAACGACGTCGATTTCTGGATTGGCGGGCTTGCGGAAGCCAAGATGGCGTTCGGCGGCATGCTGGGCTCCACCTTCACGCTGGTCTTCGAGAACCAGATGGAGCGCCTGCAGGAAGGCGATCGCTTCTACTATCTCAGCCGCGCCCAGGGCCTGAACCTGCTCAACGAACTGGAAGCGGACTCGTTTGCGGAACTGCTTCGCCGCAACACCGATACCGAACACAGCGGTCTGCACGTCAATGGCGCAGCCTTCCAGACTGCGGACTTCATCCTGGAAATGGATCAGTCCAAGCAATGGAACGCCGGTCTCGGCTCAGCCGATCCGACATCGGAGGATCCGATCCTCGGTGGCATGCTGAGCGGCGGAAACTCGCTCGTTCAGCGCGGCCCCGGTTCCATCAAATTCCTTGGCGACCAACATGTGGTCATCGGTGGCACGAACGGGAACGATAAGATAACCGGCGGCTCAGGCGACGATACGCTCTGGGGCGAAGACGGTGACGACGATCTCGAAGGCGGCTTCGGTGTCGACCATCTCTTCGGTGGCGCCGGCGACGACCTCATAACCGATCGCGGTTCCGACATCGGCGAGTTCGACGTCATCCACGGCGACGAAGGCAACGACGTCATCAATCCCGGCATGGGCATCGACCTCGTCTTCGGGGGCGAAGGCCAGGACTTCATCTTCGGGGGCACCGAGGACAAGCACATTTCCGGCGGGCTCGGCAACGACTTCATCCGCGGCGGGGAAGGCTTCGGCTTCCTGCTCGGCAACGAAGGTGACGACTGGCTTGAGGGGGGCGACAGCTTCGATACGCTCGCCGGCGAAAACTCAGAACTGTTCTTCAACTCCACGATCATCGGCCACGATGTCTTGAACGGGCGCGGCAACGACAATGACTACGACGCCGAATCCGGCGACGACATCATGTTCCAGGGGCCGGGCATCCAGCGCAACAACGGCATGGCCGGCTTCGACTGGGCCATCCACAAGGGCGATGCGACTGCCGCCAACAGCGACATGAACATCTCCATCTTCACCAACCAGCAGAACAACATCCTGCGCGACCGGTTCGACCTGGTGGAAGGCCTGTCGGGCTGGAACGGCAACGATACACTCACTGGACGTGACGTCGTCATCGGCGCCTATGACGCCAATGGCAACGGCACGCAGGTCGACCCGACAGCGCCGCTCGACAGCTACTCCAATGCGCTGCTGGCCAAAAACCTCGGTTTGATTTCAGGGCTGGATGCACTGACGTCGCACCTCGTACGCCAAACGGTGACGGTTGCAGGCAGGACAGAAACCATCGTCATGGACACGACCGAAGCCGGTGACATCCTGCTCGGCGGCGCCGGCTCAGACGTGATCCGCGGCATGGGCGGCAACGACATCATCGATGGCGACAAGTGGCTGAACGTCCGGATCGCCTTCACGCACAATGGCACCGCCTACACGACCGACGGCCTTGGCGAGAGGGTCTATCTCGCGTCCGACTATGTCTCTGGTGCACCGCTTGCCGGAGCCGTGGCGGCTTTCGGTGGCAAGACACTCGACCAGCTGATGTTCAGCCGCACCGTCAACCCCGGCACGCTCAACATCGTCCGTGAAATCGTCGATGGCGGTAAGCCGACGGATGTCGACGTCGCGGTCTACTGGGATGTTCGAGCGAACTACACGGTCACGCGGAACACCGACGGCAGCGTGACGATCGAGCACACCACAGTCAGCGATGCCGTGGTCGATCCGACCACAGGGCGGGCGCTGGAGTCCGACGGCACCGACCGACTGTTCAATATCGAGCGGGTGCGGTTTGCCGATGGCGAAGTCGCCATGAGCGTCATCGCGCCTCCGCCGAACATTGCCGCGACCGGAGCCCCGATCATCATCGACCCCACGCCGACCAACGGATTGGTGTCGCCGACGGAAGGCGTGCAGATGACGGTCAATACCGCCGGCATTCAAGACGGCAACGGCCTCGGCACCTTCAGCTACCAGTGGCAGCAGTCCTCGAACGGTGGGCAGACCTGGACCAATATTCCCGCTCTCCAGGGTGGCACATCCGGCAGCTTCACGCCGAGCGACGGCCTGCTCGGCCTCGGCAGCCAGGTCGGCAACATCCTGCGCGTCGCAGTCAGCTTCACCGATGGCAATGGCTACAGCGAGACGGTCTTCTCCGGACCGACGCAGGTCGTCGGTGATAACTGGACGGGCATCCCGCTGCTCAGCACAACCTTCAACGGCACTGCTGGCGATGACATCGCAAATGGCGCCGATGCCGGATTTTTGGCCAACGACACCATCAACGGCAATGGCGGCAACGACATCCTCAACGGACGTAACGGCAACGACACGATCAATGGTGGCGCCGGCGACGATGTCATCAATGGCGGGGCCGGCACCGATCGGATCAACCAGCTGAGCACCGACGGGCGCGATCGCATCGATGGCGGCGCCGGGACCGACACCTACGCACTGACCGGTGTGGCAGGAGCGGAAACCTTCCGGATCTACGCCATGACCGGCGGCCAGAACGCTGGTCTTGCTGGTTCGCTTGGGACGAGCTTTGCAGCAACGACGGAAATCGTGATCACCCGTACCGTGAGCGGCGTCGAGAGCGTCGTTGCCGAACTCGACAACATCGAGGAAATCATCGTCAACACGCTCAATGTGACGGCGAACAATGGCGGCGGTCTGGATACCGGAACCACTGGGGGCGACACGATCGCGGTTTTCGGCAATTTCAACACGACGAGCCTGAATTTCTCCACCATCACCATCGATGGCGGCACCGGCAACGACACGGTGGACATTTCAGCCCTCACTTCCGCCCACCGCATCGTGTTCCGCTCCAATGGCGGCAGCGACACGATCATCGGCGCACTCCGGCCGCAGGATGTGATCGAGCTGCCCGCAGGCACCACGATCGCCGACTTCGGTGTGGAGATCGACGAGAGCGGCGTCACGACCCTGACCGGTCCCGACGGGCGCTCGATCTCCTTCTCCGCTCCGAATGGCATGCCCGGCTTCACGGCCTTGCCGTCACACGACGATGAGGATGAAGACGAGGACGAGGATGATCACGGCCAGGGCAGCGGCGATGAAGACGACGACGATCAGGACGATGACGACGATCACGGCCAGCACGATGATGATCATGACGACGAGGATTGCGACGAAGACAGCGACGATGCCGGAGCCGGAACGGGTTCGGGGACTGGCGCGGGTACAGGAACGGGGACTGGTACCGACTCCGGATCGGGCAACGGCACAGGCAGCGGCGTAGGGGCTGGGTCGGGCAGCGGATCCGGAACCGGCACAGGAACAGGCACTGGCACCGTTACGCCTCCGCCTCCTCCGACCACGCCGAGCGTACCGCCTGTCGTTGTCATCGGCGGGACAAATCCCGGCGAGATCATCGGCACGGAAGGCGCCGATATCCTGGTGGGACGTCCGCAGGCCGATACGATCATCGCGCTTGGCGGCAACGACACCATCACGGCCGGCGACGGTGAAGATGCGATCTTCGGTGGCGATGGCGACGACATCATCCATGCCCATGGCAACCAGGACGACGTCTTCGGCGGCGCGGGCAACGACCGGATCGATGCTGGCTGGGGCCACGACACGGTCTATGGCGAGGATGGCGACGACGTTCTCATCGGTGCCGAAGGCAGCGACAAGCTCTTCGGCGGCGCGGGCAAGGACCTGTTCGTCGCGACCGTTGGGGATGATGCCGACATCTATTGGGGTGGCGAAGGCATCGACACGATCGACTACGCCGCACTCACCGAAGCCCTGACGATCAATCTCGGCAACGGTCTGAACGAGCGGGGCAGCGTGACGACGGCATCGGGTGTCCGCGACGTCATCTATTCCATCGAAAACGCGATTGGCGGGGGCGGCAACGACACCATCATCGCCAGCGACGCGATCAACGTGCTCGACGGTGGGGACGGAAGCGACACGTTCCGCTTCGTTTCGGCGAAAAGCGCCAATGGCGACACGATCGTCAATTTCCAGCCAGGCGATCGGATCGACATCTCGGCGATCGACGCGAATGTGATAGCCGGCGGCAAGCAGAACTTTTCGCTCACCAGCGGCACGACCTTTACCGCCGCCGGTCAGATAACCTTCGAGCACGTGATCCGCGACGACGGTGAATTCACGATCGTGCGTGGCAACATTGATGCCGACAACGCGGCTGAATTCGAGTTCGGCCTGAAGGGTCGGATCAACCTGACGGAGGACGACTTCATCGGGCTCAATTGAGCCCGCCGAGACTGCCTGCCGGCAAGAAGCGCCGGCAGGTCGATAGGCGGTATCACCGGCCTTGTGCGTGTGATTGGAGGAACTAGCCCTTCAGGCTGCGGCAGCGATAGGTCGCAGCGCTCCGGTTGCCACGCTTTCCCCCTGTCCGGTGATGCCGCCGCCCCGTTTCACATCGACTTGGCCGCAAGGCCAAGTTCGTGTTTTCAGGGCAGCGCAACGCCCGAAGCCTCCCCGTAGACCAGACGTCCCAAAAGCTCAGATCTTGCCCAGATCGCGATAGCTGTCGTGCAGCGCCCAATCGGCGGGGCTGAACCGGTCGGCTGCGAAATTGTGCTGGTGCCAGTAGGGATAGATGTAGGGCGGGCGGCTGACCTGGTTCAGGCGTTCCAGTTCCTCCGGTGTCAGTTCCACCGAGGCAGCGGCGATGTTTTCCTGAAACTGCTCCGGTGTCAGTCCGCCGGTGACGAGCGTTGCGATACCGGGACGCGACAGCGTCCATGCCAGCGATATCTGTGCTGCCGTCAGCGAACGCTCGGCGGCAATCTCGCGCAGAACGTCGACGATGGCCCAAAGGCGCTCCTGGTCGCGGATCGGCGGCTCGGACCAGCCTGCGGCCTGACGCGAATCCTGCGGGAACGTATCGCGGGTGAACGCGCCCGACAGGAGACCGGCCGCAAGCGGCGACCAGATCATCACGCCGACGCCCTGGTCCACCGCGATCGGCAGAAGCTCGTATTCGGCCTCGCGGGCTTCCAGCGTGTAGTGGATCTGCTGGGCCGCGAAACGCGGCAGGCCGTCTCGTTCAGCGATGCCGAGGGCCTTCATCAACTGCCAGCCGGCATAGTTCGAACAGCCGGCGTAGCGGATCTTGCCCTGCGCCTGCAGAGTTTCGAACGCTGAAAGTGTCTCTTCGAGTGGCGTGAGACCATCCCATTCATGCATCAGATAAAGATCGATGCGATCGGTGCGCAGGCGCTTCAGGCTGCGCTCGCACTCGCGGATGATGTGATAGCGCGAAGCGCCCTCGTCATTGATCCCAACGCCGATCTTCATGCGCGCCTTGGAGCAGATCAGCACCTCGTCGCGCTTGCCCTCCAGCACCTCGCCCAGGATCTCTTCGGAGCGCCCGAGTGAATACATGTTGGCGGTGTCGAAGAGATTGATGCCACCGTCGATGCAGGTGTCGACGAGACGACGCGCTTCCGCGACGCCCTGATTGGCGACCATGGCAAAGTCACCTTTGCCGCCGAAGGAGAACGTCCCCATCGCGATGGCGGAAACCTTCAGGCCCGAGCGGCCGAGCGTGCGATACTGCATGTGGTGTTTCCTATTTGGCCGCTGGAACGGCTGCTTCGACGATGCGAAGAAACGCCAGTTGGCCGGGGTCGTCGAGTTCGGCGCTCTTTTCGGTGAACATGCGGGCGCGGCCGAGCTTGCAGGGTTTGCCCTTGAAGTCCTGCAGCGTCTGGCGTGCGGCGGCGACGGCCTTGGTGCCCATCTCGGCGGAGTCGGCGCCTTCGATCGCCCTGACACAGGCATCGAGGCTGTCGAGCACCGACTTGGCGCCGAGCTCGCCCTTGCCGCGCGCCATCATCGCGTCCCGCGCTGCAGCGACCAGCGCCGGGATCGCGGAGGCATCAAGGCTTTCGGAGCCCTTTGCGCTCTTGGCAGCCGCCATGAAGCCGGTCGCGACCAGCGTGCCGTAGGAGGAGGACGACACGCGCTGGAAGGCTTTCGAGCATTCCAGGAAGGCCATGCCGAGATCGCTGGGAAGGTCAGCCTCCGCCGCCGCGGCGAAGCCCTTGGAGACCGTGATGCCGAGATCGCCGTCGCCGAGCTGGCCGTCGGCTGCATTGAGTTCGGCCGCAGCGGCTGCCGCGCCTTCCGCCACCCGCTGCAGGGCAGCCTTGAGACGTGCGCTATCAAGTGTCGCCATGCTCTTCGCCCTCACCCGACGCGCCAATAGGCACAGGCAGCCGGCGCCTTCAGGTAGCGTTCGAGCTCTTCATCCAGAGCGATTGTCGTGATTGTGGCGCCGGTCATCTCCATCGAGGTCGCGTAGCGCCCGACGAGCGGCATGACGATCTCGGCACCGATGTCGTCGAAGCGCTGCTTGACCTTGCGGTACATGATGTAGAGCTCTTCAAGCGGCGTGGCCCCGAGCGAATTGACGAGGACGGAGAGCCGGTCGCCCTTCGAAAAGGGATGATCGGCAAGGATGCGGTCGATCATCTCGTCGACGATCTGGTCGGCCGGGCGCAGCGCATCGCGCCAGATGCCGGGTTCGCCATGGATGCCCATGCCCATTTCCATCTCGTTCTCGCCGAGCTCGAAATTGGCCTTGCCGGCCTGCGGCACGATGCAGGGGGTCAGCGCCATGCCGATCGACCGACACGCATCGGCGGCCTTCTGCGCCACGCGCGTGACCTCATCGAGATCGGCTTTCGTGTCGGCACAGGCGCCGGCGATCTTGAACGCATAGATCATGCCGGCGACGCCGCGGCGCTTTTCCGCCTCGTCTTTGCCGGCGGACACGATGTCGTCGGCCAGAAGCACGGTCGTGGTGCGAATGTCGTTTTCCATGTCGACCATTTCGCCGGCCATGTCGAAATTCATGACGTCGCCGCCATAGTTTCCGTAAAGCCGCAGCACGCCGGCGCCGCCATCGGCATGGCGGATGGCGCTTGCCATCTGCTCGGCGGACGGGCTCGCGAACACGTCGCCGACGGCGCAGGCATCGAGGAAGCCCGGGCCGACATAGCCGGCGAAGACCGGCAAATGGCCCGATCCGCCGCCGCTCACGATACCGACCTTGCCGCTCGTCGCGCCCTCCGGCCGCGCGATCACCCGCCGCTCGGGCTGGGCGTAGAACTCCGGATGCGCGGCAACGAAGCCCTCCAGCATCTCCTCCACGTAATCAGCCGGATTGTTCAGAATCTTCTTCATGAGTTGGGCTCCTTCCCGAAATTCAGACCGCTGCCTGTGCCAGGCGCTCGCGGCGCTTGGCCAATCGATCGATGACGATCGGCAGGCCGGTGCCGATGATGATGAGCGCGCCGACGACGACGCGCTGCCAATAGGACGGCACGCCGGCGCTCAGCAGCGACGTGTTGATCATGGTGATCAGAAGCGCGCCGAGCAGTGTGCCCGTGACCGTGCCATGGCCGCCGGTGATCCGTGCGCCACCGAGCACGACGGCGGCGATGACGTTCAGTTCCATGCCTACGAGATCGAATGGGTTGGCCATGCGCGACAGCGTCATGTGGGTCATGCCGGCGAGGCCGGCGATCGCACCGACGATCACGTAGATGAGCACCTTGGTGCGGCCTACCTTGATGCCGATCCGTCGTGCGCCCTCCTCCGAGCCGCCGATCGCGTAGATGGCGCGGCCGAACTTCGTGAGATTCATGATGATCGCGACGAAGGCGGTGACGCCGACAAGCACGACGAAGGACAGCGGCAGCGAAGCGAGCTGGCCGACCGCGTTCTCCATGCGCACGATCATCGTGCGAGCGAACGAGATGACGTTGCGCGGCACGTTGGTGATGTAGGTCGTGCCGACGAATGTCAGAAGCGCGCCGCGAAACAGGCTGAGCGTGCCAAGCGTGACGATCAGCGTCGGCAGCCCAAGCCCGCCGATGAGGATGCCGTTGACCAAGCCCAGCGATGCGCCAATGGCGGCACTGACGACGAACAGCGCAATGATCGGCACGTCGAAATCAACACCGAGCACAAGCGACATCGTCGTGTACATGGCAAAGGCGCCGATCGCCGGAAACGAGACGTCGATGCCGCCCGAAGCCAGCACCATCATGACGCCGAGCGCGAAGATCGCCGTCACCAGCGAATTGCGCAGCAGATCGATAACGGTCGCCAGCGACAGGAAATTGGGATTGATGAAACCGACGACGAGCGCGAACAGCAAGGCTGCGATCAGCACCACGCTTTGCGGCGACATGAACATGCGTGTAGCGGCATTCATCGTGCCGGTGCCTCCTCGGTCACGGCAAGCGACAGCCGTTCCTCGTCAATCTCGTCGGCCGTGAACTCACCCGTGATCCGTCCGCGTACCATGACCAGGATGCGGTCGGAAAGCGCGAGCGCTTCGCCGAGATCGTCGGTAACGACGAGCACTGCGGTGCCGCTCTTGCGCAGATCCAGCAGAATTTCGTGGATCTCGCGCTTTGAGCCAATGTCGACGCCGACCGTGGGGCCGTTGAGGATCATCAATTCGGGGTTGCGTTCCATCCAGCGTGCGAGAACGACGCGCTGCTGGTTGCCGCCGGACAGGGTCGCGACCGAAGGTTCGATGCCGGGCGTCTTGATACGCAAGCGCTTGACGGCCTCGCGCGCACGCTCGCGCAGCGCTGAGCGATCCACGATGCCGGATTGCTTGAGGGACGCAACGGAGATGTTGTCGCCGATCGGCTGGTCGAGGAACAAGCCCTCCGTCAGGCGATCTTCGGGCACATAGGCGATACCGGCGTCCATCGCTTCCAGCGGTTCGCGGAAGCGGCGAACAGTGCCTTTGAACTCGATCGCGCCTTCGTCCGGCTCGATCTGGCCAAAGAGCGACAGAGCCAGTTCCGTGCGCCCGGAACCGAGCAGGCCGACAAGCGCGACGATCTCGCCCGGCGCGATCGATAGATCGACATCGGAATAGACGCCATGGCGCGTCAGGCCACGCGTCGCCATGATCGGTGCAGCGCGTGGCGCAAGTTCGCGCGGCAGACGATGGGTCTCGATATCGCGGCCGGTCATGTCGCGGCCGAGGCGATCGGCGTCGAATTCGGCCGCATTACCTTGAGAGACGACGCGGCCATCGCGCAGCACGGTGATGGTGTCGCAGAAGGCGAAGATCTCTTCTGTCTTGTGGCTGACGAAGAGGAAGGCGACCCCGTCCTTTTTCAGCGCCTCGATGATGCCCTGCAGGCGCTTCACTTCGCTGCGCGTCAAAGCGGTCGTCGGTTCGTCCATGACGATGATCCGTGCGTCATTGGCAAGCGCACGCGCGATGGCGATCAGCTGCTTGGAGGCGACCGGCAAAAACTCAACCGGCTGCGACGGATCGATGTCGACACCCATGCGCTTCAGCGTGTTGAGAGCAAGCTGCCGATCGCTGCCACGTTTGTGCCAGCGCTCCCCATGGGCGACATTGCGCAGGAACGCGATGTTCTCGGCCACGGTGAGATTGGGGAAGAGCGAGAAGTCCTGATAGATCACCGACAGTCCGGCATTGATCGCCGCCGCCGGATCATTGGAAAGCTCCTGGCCGGCGATGCGGACCGTCCCCGCATCCTTCGGCACCACGCCCGACATGATCTTGATCAGCGTCGACTTGCCGGATCCGTTTTCGCCGGCAAGGCAGCGCACTTCGCCCGCATGCAAGGTCAGCGCCACATCGGCGAGCACGCGAACGGGACCATAGGCCTTGTGAATGCCGTCGATCTGCAGAACGGGGTCGGACATCGGGGCTCCGAGTCAGATTGGTGGTACGGGGCCGCCGCGGATGCGGCAGCCCCTTGTTGTCCGCTTAGAAGTCGTATTCGTCGAGATTGTCGGCGTTCACGTCGACCCATGCCTGGCCGTAGATGACCTTACCGTCGACGCGGACTTCGTTGTAGCCTTCCACGCCGAGATCAGCCCCGGTTTCGATCGTCTCGCCGTTCAGGGCCTTTTCGGCCAGCACGTTCATTGCGTAGCCGGCAAGAGCCGGATCCCAGAACGAGATGAGATCGATTTCACCTGTTTCGACATACGGTCCCGCAACCGACGGCAAGCTGGTTCCGACGATCGAAACTTGGTCGGAGAGACCCGCTTCCTCGACGGCGAGTGCTGCGCCAACCACGTCTTCACCGGCCGAACCCTGCATGCCCT
Source organism: Georhizobium profundi (assembly GCF_003952725.1). NCBI lineage: Bacteria > Pseudomonadati > Pseudomonadota > Alphaproteobacteria > Hyphomicrobiales > Rhizobiaceae > Georhizobium > Georhizobium profundi. The sequence goes on from NZ_CP032509.1 coordinate 3,784,670, forward strand.
TCAGGTTGGGGTAAGTGCGCAGCAATTCGCGCATCTTCTGGTATGCGGTCTGCTGCTGCTCGGCAGATTCCTGCTTGCCGCCGACGAGCGTCATGTTCGGGTAATTTGCTTCCTGGTAGGCGATCGCGGCATCGACCCACTCATTGTGCGTCACCGATGTCAGATAACCGACAAATACGGCATACTCGCCCTCGCCGCCCATCTTCTGCGCCAGCGCCTCCATCAGGTGCTCACCATAGGCGGCATTGTCGAAGGCTTCGAGATCGTAGGTCACGTTCTGAAGCGTCGCGCCTTCATGGCCGATGACGACGATGTCGTTTTCAAGCGCACGCGCCAGAACCGGCTCGAGCGCCTGGGGCGAGTTCGGCACCACGGTGATCGCGTCGACGCCGCGGGCGATCAGATCTTCGATGAGCTGAACCTGAAGGGCGGCGTCAGCCGTTGCCGCACCGACCTGGGTGGCATTGTTGCCAGTCGCCTCGGCATATTGCTGCACACCCTCTTCCATACGATTGAACCATGCGATGCCCGACAGCTTCACGACGGTGACGATTTCGCGGGTGTCCTGCGCATTGGCAGTGATCGCAACGCCACCTGCCAGGACGGAAACGGCTGCCGCTCCCATCAGCAACTTCTTCAAACCAAACGCCATGTTCACTCTCCCTGTTGTGGCCTTTCGGGAAGGCCGTTCCCCATTCATGCGCTGCGCTCGGCGTGCATGAAGCTCCGCGTCGCCTCGTAGAGGCCACGATATGTCTTGAACCCGTCGTCATAGAGCGGCGCCAATGTGCGGTTCGCATCGATATGCCCGGCGGGTGGGTTCCATGTGTCGATGTCGCCCTCGCTGGCCGCGCCGGTGCCGATCGCTGCAAGGAAGGCGCTGCCGTAGCTCGCTCCGAAGCTTTCGCGGCGCAGCGTCTGCGCGCTGCCGGAAATGTCGGAGACAGCCTGCAGCCATACGGCGTTGCGCACACCGCCGCCGACAGCGGTGATCGCGGAAGGTGCGTTGCCGGTTCCGCCATAGGTTTCCAGCACGTGCCGGACGCCATAGGCGATCCCCTCGAGCACCGCGCGGTAGATGTCGCCGCGCTCATGCGTGAGATCGAGGCCGAAGATCATGCCCTTGGCATGGGGATCATGGATTGGCGTGCGTTCGCCCGAGAAATAGGGAAGCACGAAGAGCCCGTTGGCGCCTGCCGGCGTCGCGGCCGCCTCCTCGGCAAGCATTCGCATCGCGTCTTCAGCCGGCAGTTCCCGCGCAAAGCGATCGCGGAACCAGTGCGTCAGCGTTCCGCTCGTTGCCAGGCCGGACATGATGGCGTGGCGGCCCTCGAAAAGCCATGGTGCATACCACAGGCGTGCGTCCTGCGACGGCTTGTCGATGACCATGATGATGAAAATGGTGGAACCATACATCAGCATCATCTCACCGGGGCGCGAGACACCGACGCTCAAAGCCTCGGCAGCTGCATCGATCGTGCCCGCGATGACGGGCGTGCCCTCGGCCAGACCGGTTTCCTCGGCAGCCCATTTGGTGACGCGGCCGGCGATATCGGACGACCAGAGAAGCCGCGGCAGGCGCTCGCGCTCGACGATGCCGTCCATGAGATCGTCGGCCCAGTCGTTGGTCTCCACGTCATAAAGCGGCGAGAAGCTTGCCGCCGAATAATGATCCAGCACACGTTCGCCGGTCAGCCGCTCGACGAGGAAGGTGGAGGAATTCACGAAGCCGGCGGCCTTTTCGTAGATCTCCGGCCGGTTGCGCTTCAGCCACAGGATCTTCGGCCCCACCGACTGCGACGTCAGACCGTTGCCGGTGCGCCGCAGCAGCGTCTCTTCGCCGATCTTTGCGGTGAGATCTTCGATTTCGGCATGGGCACGCGTGTCGACGCCGTAGAGCACCGCGTTCATCAGCGGCGCGCCCTTCTCGTCCACCGGAAGCATGCAAGGTCCGATGCCGCTTGCCCCGACGCCTGCGATTGCTGATGCGGGAAGCCCGGACGCCGCGATCACCTCGCGCGCGATATCGCGAAATTCCTGCCACCAGGTCTCCTCGGCATCGTGTTCGGCCCAGCCGGCGCGCGGCACGATCATGCGATGTGCACGGCGGGCCGACGCCAGGATCACGCCCTCGTCCGACACGACTACGCCTTTGGTCTCGAAGGTCCCGATATCGATCCCGAGGAAGGCGCGGCTCATGTATAGCTGTCCCGGTCGAGATCGAAGCCGGTTCCCATGCGGATGATGGCCCCGGTGACCAGCGCGGTCAGCCCCTCGAGATCGCGCATGTCGCAGACCTCGAGCGAGGTGTGCGTGTAGCGGCTGGGGAAGCAGAGATCGACGCAGGCGACACCTTCGCCGACCAGCTGGACGTAGGAGGAATCGGTCAGCGCGCCGACATGGGCGGTATGCTGCAGCGGGATTCCGTCTTCGCTGGCCGTGCGTTGAACGGCGTCGACGACCGCCGGATGTGGGATCGTGCCGTTCAGCGTGCCACGTCCATGGAACGAGTAATGCGAGATCGCCGGGCCCTCGCCCATCACCACCTCGCCGCGATGGGCCATGTCCGGGGTATCCGACGTCAGCACGAGATCGAGCTGGATTGCGATATCGGGCTTCAGCGCCTGCGCTGCGACCATGGCGCCGCGCAGGTTGAATTCCTCAAGGACGGCGAAGACGAAATGAATAGTCGGGCGCGACGCTTCGTTCTTCAACCGGCGTGCGGCTTCAACGATGACGGCGCAGCCGGCCCGGTCGTCGACCGACGTGCCGGCAACGCGGTGCTCGCCGAGATCGAAGACGTTGGGCTCGTAAACGACCGCCGTGCCGATCTCGATGCCGAGCTTGCGCACGGAGTCGGCGCTTTCCGCGCCTATATCGATGAAGAGCTCGGCGTAGGGCGTGACCTTGTACTTCTCTTCCGGCGGGGTGGCGTGGTGGCTCTTGTTGGCGATGATCCCCTTCACGTCGCGGCCCTCACCGACGCAGAGAAGAACGCTCTGTGCCGGCAGCGCCTTCTCGGGAATGCCGCCGAGCCGCTCGACGCGGATCAGACCGCTCGCCTCGATCTTGCGCACCACAAAGCCCAGCTGATCGGTGTGAGCAAACAGCATCACGCTCGGCGCACCCTCGTCGCCATCGAGCGTCGCGATCAGGTTGCCGAGCGTATCGGTGCGGCAGTCGAAGCCTTCCTTTTCCATAAGGGCGCGCAGATGACGGCGAACCCGGTCCTCGTGGCCGGAAAGGCCCGGAATGAGCATCAGGTCGTGGAGGTCTTTGCGCAATTGCTGGGTCATGTCTGCCGTCTTGAGATGAGCGTCCTGAAATCGCCCAGCCGGCCTTCCGCTATGACGCGGATCGACATGATGGCGATGAGCAGGCCGCCGAAGAAAAGGTCACGGGTGAAGGCCGTGAAGGCGAGGAAGTTGAGGCCGGACGAAATGAGCTGCAGCGTGATCACCGCAAGCACGACGCCCATGGTGGACCCGACGCCGCCGAATGGGCTGACGCCGGCGAGAATGTTGATGAGGATGACCAGGAGCAGGTAGGACGCTCCGTAATCGGCGGTTGCCGAATTGGCGCGCGCCAGGATCACCAGACCGGCGATCGAAGCGATGACGCCGGCGGTCGCGTAGATCTTGATGACGAGCTTGCGCTCCTGAATGCCGACGAAGCGTGCCGCAAGCGGATTTGCGCCATAAAGCCTGGCGCGCATGCCGGTGGCGGAGAAGCGCAGGAAGAGGCCCATGCCGATTGCAACGATGGTGAAGACGATCAGGGGCACCGGCAAAAACCCGCCGATCGACCAAGTTCCCCAGGCGCTATACCAAGCAGGCAGGCCGGTGATCGATGGCCCGCCGGTGATGACGATCGCGATGCCGCCGAAGAGTTGCAGCGTACCGAGCGTCGCCAGGATCGGAGGCAATCGCAGATAGGCGATGAGGCAGCCGTTCAAGACCCCGCAAGCGAGGCCGGTGAGGAGTGCGGCGGGGATCGCCAGCAACGCGTATTCGGGCCCTGCCCTCAACAGGAGTGCCGCGACGATCGATGCCAGATTGGCAATCGCGACCACCGACAGATCGATGCCGCCGGTGATCATTGCCGGGAGCAGCCCAAGCGCCAGCAGGCCGAACTCCGGGAATTGCGAGCCCATCGAATTGAGATTGGCGCGCGAGAGAAAGTTGGGGGCGTAGAAGGTCAGCGTCACGAAGATCGCCAGCGCGAGAACGCCCAGGCCGATCGTGTATTGGGTCGTCGTGTCGCGCCTGGCATTCATGCCATCAGTCTCCCCGAGCAGCCTTGGCAAGCCGCATGAACTCGGCAGCCCGTGCGGCATCGACGGCTTTCCACGTGTCGCCGTCGACTTTCAAAGATGACCCGACGATGCAGCCATCCGCAACCTTGAAGACATCGGCAATGGTGGAATGTTTGACCCCGGTGTTGGCAAGAACCGGTGTGTCGGGAAGAACCCTCTTCACCGCGACGAGGTCGGCCATCTCGGCTGCTTCCCCGGTGATGGCGCCGGAAACGAGGATCGCATCAGGGATCGACGAGAAGACTGCGGAACGGGCCCGATCGGCGAGGTCGCGCCGGTCGAGCGAATAGGCAAATTCCGCCGAAACATTGGCGAGCATCACGAGATCGGACCGGTTCAGCCGATCGCGATAGCGCATGGCCTTGCCGGCATTGGGCGTCCAGGGCCCCATGTCGGACGCATAGGTGCCCGTCAGAATTTCGCGCATGAAGGATGCGCCGGTCGCGGTCGCAAGCGCGACGGACGCCATCGGGTCCCACAGGACGTTGACGCCGAACGGCTTCTGGATCTCCTTGCGCAACTGGCCGATCACGAAGGCCATCGTGGCGGTGGAGGCCGTGTCGACCTCGAGTTCATAGGGGCGATCGTTTTCGTTGCCGAACATCACCGCATCGACATCGGCATCCTGCAGTGCTTTGAGATCGCGGCGTGCGGCTTCGACGATCGCCTCGACACCGCCTTCGGCATCGTAAAGCGGCGTGCCCGGCATGGGGGCGAGATGTACCATGGCGATGACGGGTTTGGTGCCGCCGAACAGGGCGCTGAACTTTTTCATGCTTTTGTTTTTCCTTCTTTGCCCAGTCCAGGGCTGCACAATTCCACTCGGGTCGTTGCACCTGCAAAGGCTTGAGCGACGGCGCCTGAGTGGCGGTCAGTGATAAACAGGTCGATGGCGCTCCAGGCGCACACCTCTGCCGGCTCGCGCCGGTCGAGTTTGGTATGGTCGGCGATCAGGACCGTGCGTTTCGCATTGGCGATGGCCGCACGCTTCACGCGCGCCTCTTCGATGGTGACGTTGGACACACCGTTGCCGTCCACCGCGTCGGCGGAAAGAAGGAAGATGTCGGCCTTTGGCTGAGCAGCGATCGCGGCTGCGGTCTCCTCGCCGACGATGCCGAAATAGCCGTTGCGCACCATGCCGCCGGCAATGATGACTTCGGTCTCACCGGTGGCGGCCGCTTCTGCAGCCTTGATATCGGTAGCAATCATCCTGATGGCTCTGCCCGCCAGAAGCCGCGCCAGCGCCAGAGCCGTCGTACCGGAATCGAGCATGACCCGCATGCCGTCTTCGACCTGGCGCGCGGCCGCTTCTGCGATGCAAATCTTGGCTGCTTGCTGCCGGCGCAGCTTTTCCATGAAAAGCGGTTCCTGCCCCGCCGCCCTGTCCGACGCGGTGACGCCGCCATGGGTGCGCACCGCGATTCCGGCTCGCGCAAGAAAGTCGAGATCCCGACGCACCGTCGGCCCCGACACCGCAAATGTCTCGATGAGTTCGTCCACACTGATGTGGCCGCGCAGCGCAATGAGATCCGCCATCTTGCGATGACGTTCCTGCGGAAACCGAACCTCCCGTCTGCGCTCTTCCTCCATGTCATGATCATTAGTGATTGTTTTGGTCGCAGTCAATCGGCCGCTCTGTGGATCGTTCGGTCGATCTCGAAAGCGAAACATTCGTTGACTTGACAGAAGGGCAGGAGTTGAGGAATCAGTGGTCAGACCACAGTAAGGCCACTGGGAGGGGCTTGCGGGCGATGTCGACCATGCTGGCCGAAAACAGCGACGTTTCGGGTGCCGAAAAGGTGTTCGGCTTCTTCCGCGATGCGTTGCTCGACGGCTCGCTGAAGCCCGGCGAGCGTCTGCTCGGCGAGCGTGAACTCGCCCTGTCGCTCGGCATTTCGCGGCCGCTGCTGCGCGAAGCTTTGCGCTCGCTCGCCATGCTCGGCTTTCTCGATATTCGTCATGGCAAAGGTGCCTATGTCCGCCAGGCCGACATCACTGTGCTTTCGGACTTCTTCACCTTCAGCCTCGCCCAGCAGCCCGACATTCTCGACGATGTCATGCAGGCCCGCGTCGCGATCGAATGCCAGGCCATCCGGCTCGCCTGCTCGCGCGCGACCGAAACCGATCTCAAAGGCATCGGCTCCAAACTGAGCCGGCTGATGGACACGCTGCACGACCCGGTCGAGGGTGCTGCTGCCGACTTCGCGTTCCACCACGCGATCGTCGAGGCGAGCCACAGCGAGGCGTTGACCACGCTGTACGGCGCAATCGGCGAATTGCTGCGTCGCAGCCACGTGCAGCGGCGTGAGGTGACGATCTCGGAACCGGGCATCGTCGACTACCTGGTCGAGGCGCATCGGGAGGTATTTCTGTCCATCGTTGACAGGGATGCGGATGCGGCCGACCGCAAGCTCAGGGACCATTTCTCGATCGGCGACGAATTCCGGCGCCGCAGCCTCATCTCGGCCTTCACCAGAAGGCCGCAGACCTAAGCCGCTACTCAACTGGCATGAACGAATGGGAGGATTTTCACCATGCTACACAAGTCCATCATCAACCTTCTAACCGGCGCAGCCTTTGCGCTGACCTTGACCGGCGCCGCTTCTGCTGCCGAACTGCGCTATGCGCATGTGGGCGCCGAAGGCGACATCCAGACGATCTTCGCGGCCCAGGCGGCCGAGGGCATCGATGCTGCCACCAACAGTGAAGTGACCGTCTCGGTTTATCCGGCGAGCCAGCTCGGTGGCGTGGCCGAAATGGTCGACGGCGTGCGCATGGGCTCCATCTCCATGGGGCACCACGATTTTGCGTCGCTCGCTCGCCTCGTTCCCGAAGTGGCCGTGTTCAACGCGCCCTTCATCTACCGCGACGGCGCCCATGCGCTTGCCGCAACCGACCCGGAAACCTCACCTGCGCTGCAGGCCATCAATGAGCAGCTCGTTGCCCAGGGCGTGCGCATCATCGGCCGCATCTATCGCGGCGACCGGCACATTTCGTCCAACTTCGAAGTGAAGACGCCCGAAGACCTGTCCGGCAAGCCGTTCCGCGCCGTCCCGCTCGAGCTCTGGGTGTCGATGATCAAAGGCTTCGGCGCCATTCCGACGCCGGTAGAAGTCGCCGAACTGCCGACCGCTCTGATGACGGGCGTCGTCGTCGGCCAGGAAAACCCGCTGACCATGATCGCGTCGAACAACCTCAACGAGGTCCAGTCGCATGTCTCGATGACCGGCCACATGCGCGCCGTGCTGGCCGTCTTCGTCAACGAGGAAGTCTGGCAGGGCCTCACGGAAGAGCAGCGCACCGCCATCACCACGGTGCTCGATGAGGAAGCCGAAAAGTCATTGCAGATGGCGACCGAAGGCGAAGCCGAGCTCGTCGAGGAACTGAAGGGTCGCGGCATGACCATTCTCACGGAAGCCGATGGCCTCGACCTCGACGCGTTCCGTGAGGGCGTCAGCGCCCAGATCGCGCAGGACTTCCCGAACTTCACGCCGCTTATCGAGCAGATCCAGGCCGTCGAATAATCGGCTGATTTCTGACGGTCCCCAAAAATGCCTGGCGGCTACCCGTCGCCAGGCATCCGATGGAGCACGACCCATGCGTCTTCCCGAACGTATCCTCACCACCTTCGTGGTGATCATCATGGCCGGCCTAGTCCTGGTGCCCACGGCACAGGTGATCATGCGCGGCGTCTTCGTCCTGCCGTTCATCGGTGCGGAGGAATTCACACGCTTCCTGCTCATCTGCCTGATCTTCTGCGCCTATCCCCTGGTCGTGGAGCATGGCGAGAACATCGTCATGGGCGAGTTCAAGGCAGCACTTCCGGATCGTGCGCGGCGGATGCTCAATCTCTTCATCTCGCTTTGCGCCATCGGCGCGACCGGGTTCATGGGCTACGTGACGGCGACGAACATCTCGCGCAACCTCACCAACGCGACGCCGACGCTCGGCATCCCGTTCTGGATATTCCTTGGGGCAGCGCTCTTCGGCTTCGCCGGAGCCGCCATCGTCCACCTTTTGCACCTGCGCAAGCCGCCGCAGGCTGACACCAATATCGCGGTCTGATCATCATGGGTTTCATCGTCGTCATCGCCTTCCTGGCGCTCTTCATGATGGGCTTCCCGGTGGTCTACGCCATCCTGCTGCCATCGATCGCCTATGTCCTGATCGAAGGTCTGCCGCTTGGCCTCCTGGCACAGCGCGTCACCTATGCGCTGGATTCATTCCCGCTGGTGGCCGTGCCGCTCTTCATTTTCGTCGGCAATCTTATGAATTTGTCGGGCATCACCGACCGCATCTTCCGCTTCGCCTATACACTCGTCGGCCGCATCCCGGGCGGGCTCGCGCAGGTCAACGTCTTCGGCAGCCTGGTCTTTTCCGGCATGTCGGGCGCAGCACTCGCCGATATCGGCGGGCTTGGCCGCATCGAGATCGATGCCATGAAGAAGCGCGGCTTCGATCCCGCATTCGCCGGCGCGGTCACCGGCGCTTCGGCAACACTCGGCCCGATCTTCCCGCCCTCGATCCCGCTCATCGTCTATGGTTCGGTGACGAGCGTTTCGATCGTGCAACTGCTCGTCGCGGGCATCATGCCGGCGATCCTCTGCACCTTCCTGCTGATGCTGACCGTGTTCATCGTCGCGACGCGCCACAGGCACCCACGTGCGGAGCGCTGGCCAACCGCCGGCGAGGCGATCATGAGCTTCCTGCCGGCACTGCCCGCAATCGCTGCGCCGGCGCTGATGATCGCCGGCATGACCTACGGCGCCTTCACGCCCACCGAAGCGGCTGCGATGACGGCCGTCTACGTCATCCTGATCAGCGCGCTTCTCTATCGCGAACTGACGCTCCAGCACCTCTGGACGTCGGCCATCCTGACGGCGCGCAGTTCCTCGGCGATCCTGATCATCGTGGCTGCTGCAGCGCTCTTCGGCTGGATCCTCGCCGTCGAGCAGATCCCGCAGACCTTTGCGGCAGCGCTGCTGACGCTCTCGAGCGATCCGATCATGCTGCTGATCATCGCAAACCTGATCTTCTTCATCGCCGGCATGTTCCTCGATTCAACGACGGCGACGCTGCTTCTCGTTCCCATCATCGCGCCGCCGCTCGTCATGGCCGGTGTCGACCCCGTGCAGCTTGGCATCGTTACCATCTTCAACCTGATGCTCGGGCTTCTCACACCGCCGATGGGCCTGTCGCTCTTCCTCGTCGCCGACATCGCGAAGGTGTCGATCCGACAGCTGCTCAAGGCTCTTCTGCCCTTCTACATTCCGCTGCTGACCACACTTGCGATCCTCACCTTTGCGAAGGATTTCACGCTGTGGCTGCCCCGCATGATCGCTCAGTAACTTCCGGAGATCTTCCCCACAATGCGCATCGTCATCGGTTCCGACCACGCCGGCTTCCCGCTCAAGGCAACCATCATCGAACACATCAAGTCGCTCGGGCATGAAGTTCACGACGCCGGCTCCTACGATCCGGAGCCGGTCGATTTTCCCGATATTGCCAAGACCGTCACCTCCTCCATCATCGACGGCAAGGCCGACCGGGGCCTGATGGTCTGCGGCACCGGCGTCGGCGCCTCGATTGCGGCGAACAAGGTGAAGGGCATTCGCGCAGCCGTCTGCCACGACATCCATTCGGCGCACCAGTCTGTGGAACACGACGACGTCAACGTCATGTGCATCGGTGCCCAGATCGTCGGCGCCTGGCTCGCCAAGGATCTCGTAACGTCGTATCTCGAAGCCGAATTCTCGACTGACGAAGACTTTCGCCGCCGGGTGCGAAAGCTGGCCGAAATGGACGGCGAACGCTAATCAGACAAGCGCTGGAGAGGCCCGTCGCGTGCGGGCCTTTCCTGCACTGAGCGGAATTGAGCTCGTCTTCGGCAGCAGCTAGGATCGATGTCGTTCTTGGCGCTCGGGTGACGATGACCAACGCAATTCCGCCCTCGGCACCGATTTCCCCCAAACCGAAGCGCGTCATGGTGCTGGGTGCCACCGGCACGATCGGCCAGGCCACCGTGCCGGCACTGGTCGCTGCCGGCCACGACGTCGTCTGCTTCCTTCGACGCCCTGCCCACAACCCTAACCTGCTGCAGCCGATAAAGACGCTGACGGCCTTGCGTGGTGCGAGCCTGCGCTACGGCGACATCACCGACCCCCGGTCCATCGAGCAGGACGGATTCGCCGGAGAGCGGTTCGACGCCGTCGTCTCCTGCCTGGCTTCGCGAACCGGGGTTCCTAGGGACGCATGGGCGATCGACCACACGGCGAACGTTGACGCGCTTGCCGCCGCGCAGACATCCGGCGTCTCGCATTTCGTGCTTCTATCGGCCATCTGCGTGCAGAAGCCGCTGCTCGCGTTCCAGCAGGCGAAGCTCGCCTTCGAAACTTTGCTCATGCAATCCGGCATGACCTATTCGATCGCCCGCCCGACCGCGTTCTTCAAGTCGCTCTCCGGCCAGATCGATCGGCTGAAGAAGGGCAAGCCGTTCCTCCTCTTCGGCGATGGCAAACTGACTGCCTGCAAGCCGATCAGCGACGGCGATCTCGGCGCCTACCTTGCGCAGTGCCTCGACGACGAAAACCTGCATAATCGCGTGCTGCCGATCGGCGGGCCGGGCGAAGCCATCACGCCAAGGCAACAGGGCGAGCATCTCTTCATGCTGCTCGGCAAGGAACCGAAATTCAGCCACGTGCCGGTGGCGCTGCTCGATGCGATCATCAAGACTTTGAGCGTGTCCGGGCGCATCGTGCCGTCGCTCGCCGACAAGGCGGAGCTTGCCCGCATCGGTCGCTACTACGCGACGGAATCGATGCTCGTGCTGGATCCCGAGAGCGGGCGCTACGACGCGGCCAAGACCCCATCGACCGGGTCCGAAACATTGTTCGATTTCTATGGGCGAATCATCGCCGGTAAAGTTTCGGTCGAGCGCGGCGACCACGCGGTGTTCTGATCACCGCCTTGCGCGGGTGAGCAAGGTCCATGACCTGAGATCGAGAACCACTTTCAGCGTGGCGGCCAGCACGAGGGCGCACAGGAGCACTTTAGAGCCCGTGCCCATGGTGCCTTCGATCAACAGGGCGTGGACGACACTGCCAATCACGGTGACCACGGCAAGGCCCGTGTGCCCCAACCGCCAGATCCTGGGCGAGAGCCGCAGGCGGAGGCGCAAAGCGGCCAGAATGGCGGCCGCGAAAACTGCCCACATGGCGAGGACGCCCCAGACAGAAAACGGCGTCGGCGAGCGAAAGAGAAGCGCATCGACCACATCCGGTGGGCTGGTGATCCAAAGTCCGACCAGATGAACGAGAACCGCTGTCACGAGCAGCACCCCAACGAAGGAATGGACCCGCCTGCCCTTGCGGATCGACACTTCCGGAAGATAGCCGCCCGCAAGCAATGGCTGCGCAAACACCAGAGCCAGCGCGACAATCCCGGCAAAGCAGGCTGCGATATAGATCGGATCGCGCCATTGAAGCAACGGGCTCGCTGCCGCAACGGCGATCGGAACGGTCACGGCAAGCGCAACGCCAAGCCAGATCAGAACGGCACGCACTGAACCCACGCGGATCAAGCTGGCTGAAGAACGAAATCCGCGCTGAGGCTCGTATCGCTGGCGCTCGCCATCACGGGTCGCAGGAAGACCGTCTCGAACGTCTCGTCGTCATAGGCCAGATGGCCATGGGGCTGGCCGAACACCGGCACGATCTGCGGCATTTCCAGCCGGAACGTTCCGTCGGCGGCCGTCAGTGTGGCGCCATGGCTGTGCGGATCGTTCTCGCGGCCCTCCGTCGTGTGGGCCCAGATCTGGATGCGGATGCCTTCCAGAGGCGCACCATCGCCGGACCGGCGCACGGTGCCTGTCATCCAGAAGCCGCCGCCGCCAATGCGCTCGACGATCGGAGCGCCGGGCAAGTAATTGTTGGCACCACCGCGCATCGTCTGCGTCGGCGCAAGGCCTTGCGCGCGTGCCGGGACCGTCAAACCGGGCAACCCGGGCATCGCCATTGCACCAGCGGCAGCGCCAGCCAGAACGAGAGTGCGACGGGAGATGGGATACAGCGTCATCGAAGGTCTTCCTTCTCGGATCGTTGGGCTCCGTGAGCCAGGAAGCGCTTGGGCGTTGCCGGCAAAGGTAGTTTCTCACGCTGTCAGGAGCAATCACAGCGAAGGCAAACGCAGCCGCGATTTCGTGATGGCCGACATCACTACAGATGTTAGGTGAAGGGTAATGTCAGCGGTTCTGCGCGGGTCCTGACAATCTTTCCGCAACCGTGATCGTTTGAAAGCCCGGCCGCGCGGTGTCGCACGACACGCACGCCCTATTTCCTCGCTTATTGGCTCGGACTGCCGTAAGAGCGGCAATGCAAAAAGATCAATTCGACACCCCCATCATCGTCAAGGTGGATGCGGCGGGCACTTTGCTCACGCTCAAAACCGCCCGCGATACCTCCGAATTTCTGCTCAACCAATGGCCGGGCAAGCGCACCGAGAAGCATCGTGCCGCCATCCAGGCCTGCTCCGATGTGGTGAATGCCGGCAAACCTCCGATGGGCGCGCGTCGAGCATTTGTCGCCGCGGCCCGCGAAGCAGGCGTGTTCGTCGATCCGAAGACGATGCCCGCTTCGAGCTGAAGTTATCCCACTCTACGCCGAAGCGCTTAATCGCTTTCAGTTTTCTGACAGGGCACGTTCGTTCAATAGCGGTGAGGCGGTGTGCGCTTCACCTGGAAATGCTCTAGTCCTCGGATTGCTCGTCTGATCCGGTGGCAGTGCCGTCGCCATCCCGCGTCTTGGCGGCGGCCTTTGCAGCGAGCTTTTCCGCCTTCTTGTTCGCCTTCGCGCGGTCGCGTTCCTGACGTTCGTGATTGTAGTTTGGCGCTCTGGGCATTTCATCGTCTCCTTATAACGTCCTGCGCACGGTCATCTCGTAGGCAATGCAATGCGTGCGGGCATGCGAGCTGCAGTCATGGCCGGAAAGCCACTGCAGCGCGGGTATCTGCTCGTTCTGAAGCAAAGCCTCATCGCCATTCCTCACCTCGCACGACGACGACCCGCGGCATCAGCAGCGGGCTTGGCGTCGGCGGAAAAATGTTGGCGATCTAGCCTTTCGACTTCTTGGTGGTCGCACCAGCGCCGGAAGCCGTCTTCATCTGGCTGCCGAACGTGCTTTCGGTCTTCGGAGCAGCCGATTTGTCTTTCTTCGGCTTCCTGATTTCCTTGTTGCTCTTCATCTGTCCCTTAGCCATGTCCGAAGGTCCTTTCACTGAGCGTTGATGTGTTCTGCTGGTCGTCCGCCGCTTCGATATCGTCCTGCGTCACAACACGCTCATGGCGCTCTTCGTCGTTGCGAATGCGGTACTGCAGGGAATTTCCACGGGGCGGAAGCGTGGCGGTGACGTGATAGGTGGTGGCGGGCGTCTGCGAGCGAGCAAGGCCGCTCTTGATCTGAACGACTTGCCCGATCACGAAGCGATGCGCCGCGACCTGTCTTTGCACCTGACGGGCCTGTGGCCGCCCGATCGATGGAGTTGTCATGGTTGCTGATCCTTGTGTTGCATTGCTTCGAGGGCGGCCGGATCGACCGGGACCATTTGTTGTGTGGCCGCATTTACCCCGATAGCAGGGAGATGAATGAAAGCGCCGACACGGCGCCATGCAAGCCTGGAGCCCGCTTCGAGCAGTTCCTCGTCATAGTCGACACGGTACTGGCCGGCTGGCTGGACGGCATCGAAACCGGGCAGCCTGAAAGGCGCCTCGAAGCGGAAGACGGTCTGGCTGGTGCGCGTTGTCATGAAACCGTTCCTCCGCATTGGCACGCGTTTGCTGCCAAGTTTTCGCGCCGTACCTGTCATTCGCCGATAAGAATGCACCGGCGTTTCGCAAGGCTTCCGTAGCAACGGCGCACATGGCGACGTCTCACGGCGGAGCGCGCTTTAAGCTGTCGAAAATTCGGAGGAAATCGGCAGCCCAATGAGGTCGGCACTGCGGAAGCCAAAGTGGCCAAATCTGCGAAGCTTCACCATGCGCCTCTATTGCGTTTCAATCAAGGCGCATAGGCTAGCCGAAAGGGCGAAAACACGTGTTTTACAGGCAATTTCCGAGGCTGAGGGACGCGGAGAAAGCGTCGCCGGTCAGCGAGACGCATGCAGGAAGAACCGGACCATTTCGCGCGACGCATCAGGCCCCTTCGGATCGGCATAAGAACCCCTTGCATCGCCACCCGACCAGGCATGCCCGGCGCCATCGATCATCCAGCATTCCGCAACGGTCCGCCCTGCCCCGTCCTTCACTACCTTGCACTCGAAGCTTCGCCCGTCGCTGGAGCGACCGTGGGAAGCCTGAGCGTCTTGGCTTTCCATTCGCGATGTCGCCATGGCCATAATGCGTTCTGCATTGGACGCATGGACCGTGTGATCTGCCCGCCCTTGAAAGACGATGACGCGAACGAACTGCGTGGTCTGCGCGTGATTGCTGGCAACCGTCGGCGCTCGGCCGGCATCACCGCGCATCGCGGCGAAGGCTGAAACGACATCGTTTGCCGAACCATGGGCAAGGCCGGAATGAACGCCTATAGCCGCAAAAACATCGGGATAGGTCTCACCCATGATGGCGGCCATTGCGCCTCCGGCGGAAAGACCGGCGATGAAGGTGCGATCGCGCCCCACCCCGAATTCCTTGGCGAGCTCCTGCGTCAGGCCTCCGAGGATGGCAGGTTCGCCACGGTCCCGCATCTGGTCGCCCGGGCGGAACCAATTCCAGCAGGACGAGGCGTTATGGCTGGATGTCTGGCCGGGATAGACCACGATCAGGTCTTTCTCTTCCGCCAAAGCGTTCATACCGGTGCCGACGGCGAAATCATCGGGATCTTGCTTGCAGCCATGCAGCATCACGATCAGCCCGTTCGGCGCACCGGACAGCGAAGCGGGACGGTAGAGTTTGTAGGTCCGCGTGCCAGCCCGGCATGCAAACGACCGCGTCTCAAAAGCTTCACCAGCCGGAATATCCACCGAGACCTTCGCCTGACGTCCGAGCGGCGCGAATGCGCTGGAGAGGTCGGGAGCACCGAAGCCTGCTTTCCCGTCGCGCAACACGCGCAGCGTATCGGCAAGAGGCATTCTCATCCGCGGCGGCCTTGCGGCGGTCGGTGCTGCCGAGAGAGTATCTGCGGCGGCCGGTTGCGCAGGCTTGGGCGTCGATACCGCTTCAGGTTCGATGATTTCGGCGTTCGGATCGGCCTTGAATGGTGTGCGTGCGTTTTGAGTGGCGGCGGGGACGATGTCGGCTTTGGTCTCGTCACTGGTCGGACAGCTCGAGCGACCAGCAAGCGCCGCCTGGATGATGCGGGTCGCTTCAGTCAGATTGGCCGCCCGCGTGTGCTCTGTTGCCTGGCGCATGGCCGCGGCGAAATTCTCGTTCATGGTGCTGGCCTTTTTTTCCACGGTGGCGACGCGCGCCTACCGGATACGGTCCGCCAATGCGGCCTTGAGCTTGGCACTGGCTTGAAGAGCACCCAGTACCGTTATCGATCCGATCGTCGCCAAGGCGAGATCTGGGGTGACGTCATCGGCAATGCGAACCAGGCCGATGACCTTGATATGGAGCCGTTCCCCTTCGGCCCTCGCCGCTTCGAGCGCGGCCTTGTCGAAGACGCGCAGCCCGAGTTCCAGCGTGTGCCGCTCGATCGTCTGCGCCACGGTGCTGTGATGCACCTCGATCTGATTGCGGATCGCGGTGCGGATAAAATCGGCGCGGTTGGAATAGAAACCTTCTCGAACGAGGAGATCGATCCGCCCCAGGTCGACATAGCCCAGATTGACGGTGATCTTCTCCATCTCACCCGACTTCTCATTGGCAGTGCTGGCGCGCCTTGGCATCGTTCACATCCTTATGGATGGTATGTGGATGGTTTAGAGATGGTTTGCAAGGGGGCAGGCATTGCGCTGCGTCGGATTTTGATCGCGCCGCTTCCACACCGCTGGCGGTGATGTTCGGACATAAAAAAACACCCCAAGGCCGTTTGCTGGCCCCGGGGTGTTTCGAAAACTTGATGGAAGGTTGGTCTAGCGCTGGCGCGCCTTGCGGTTGGCATAGCGCCGGTCGCGCTCGGCCTTCCGTGCAGCCTCGTCTTCGAACACGCGCGAGATGCGATCCTTCTCGGCCTTCTCGCGGGCTTCGGCCTCTGCATTGGCCAGTGCCTCGGCTTCTGCCTGACGGGCGGCCGCTTCGGCTTCGATGCGTTCTTTTTCTTCGCGCTTCAAACGCTCACGCTCAGCCTTGCGCTCTTCGCGCGCGGCGGCGATCGCAAGCCGCTCGGCCTGCTTTTCCTGCAGGTTCGGCTCAGCTGCCGCCTTTATCGCGCGGTGTGCTTCGAGAAGGGCCGCCTTTGCCTTGTTGGCAGCCTCGCGGCGGTCTGCGAGATCATTGCTTCTGCTGTTCTTCAAAATCTTTGTTCCGTCGAATGTGTCGTTGTCGGCCGGTCAGGCCTTTTTGCCGCTCTTCTTGGAAGTTTCACTCGCTTCTGCGGCGAGATCCTGCATCTCTTTTTCCAAGCGGGCCTTCTTCAGTCGTGCCGTTTTCTGCTCGCGCGCCTCAGCGACGGTATCGAGCTCTTCTACGACGCGGGTCTTACCAAGCGAATGCGAACGCGCCTTGTCAAAGGCGATCTCGGCCTGTTGGCGAGACTTGGAGAAGATCTGGGTCATGATCGTCGAATTCCCGTGTGGCGGTCAATCAGCGGCACAAAAAAAGGCCAGGCAAATTGCCTGACCTCGTCGGTATCATGCTTTCAACAATGCCAGTACATCCGTGGTCAAAGGAAAGCGGACCCCGAATTAAGCAGCCTGCAGGTTGCAAGCCGACATCTTGCCCGACTTCTTGTCGCGCTCCAACTCGTAAGCCAGCTTCTGGCCTTCGACGATTTCGCGCATGCCGGCGCGCTCGACAGCCGAAATGTGGACGAACGCATCGGCGCCGCCATCGTCAGGCTGAATGAAGCCGAAGCCCTTGGTGGAATTGAACCATTTTACTGTGCCAGTGGTCATGATGAACCCTTTCATAGCGCATTGAGATACCGCAACGCAGATGCGGTGCGGAGGAGAACGATTTTTGAAAGGGAGATCCGTTGAGAACGCGGTGCCAATCGCGCGATAACCAAAGCTCGGCAAGCAAATATCGATGCCCGGAAGATAGACGACAGATCGTCGCTTGTCAACTTTTGGTTTTCAAGCCACCCGATCTGTAAATTCTGGTTGTACCATCGAAAGAATACCTACCAATGCGTTGTGCCGGGCGCGCCTTTGATCCGACCATCCAGGTTGGACGTGACCCAGCCACCATAGAAGCTGCCGGGCTGCGGCACGACGCGTTCCGATCCGACCCAGGCTTCATCCATCAGACCGGCATAGAAAGCGGCAAAGCCGGCGATGGCTTTGAAGCGGTCCGTCGGACGATCATAGGCCCAGGCGGCCTTCAGGGCGATCTTGTCGCCGGCGATGACGTCGAAATACCGGGCAGCCCCCTTCCACTCGCAGAAGCTTTGACCGGCAGCCGGTCGCAGCGTCGCTGTCACGTCGTCGGGCGGAATGTAATAGGTGGGCGCGTGGTGCGTTTCCAGCACGCGCATTGCCCGGTTCGTATCCGCAACGACTGCGCCGCCGAGGCGGATCAGGATCCGCTGGGGCACAGGCTGGAGGGCCGGAGGACGAGGATAGGATTGAACGTTTTCGCGCGGGAGATCGGTCATTCCGCCTATATTGGGCGGTGCGGCTTGCCATCAATGCCAGCGAGAACTCTCTCGGCTAGACGATCGCGATGATCTCGAGTTCATCCTTGCCCAATTGCACCACATCGCCGACGCCTTTGCCGAACATTGCCATCGCAACCGGCGACCCATGAGAGATTGTGCCTTTCGCAGGATCGGCCTCATCCTCGCCCACGATGCGGTAGGTTTGCGTGCGACCATCGTCGCGCTCGAAGGTCACGGTGTGACCGAAGGCCACCACATCAGCGTTCGCCGGTGGTGGTGTCAGCTGCGCGGTTCTCAGGCGTTCGGAGAAATACCGTAGATCGCGCGCAGGCACCGCCGTCTGCCTTCGGCGCTCATTGATGTCGTCGAGCGCGTTGGCCGTATCGAGAGCCTGTTGCGCTTCCGCATAGGCGTTCTGCAGCATCTTCAGACCTTCTTCGGTCACAAGATTGATGCGGTCCGAGATCGGCCGGGCGGGCAGCACGGTTTCCGATGCAGCCTCGGCACTTTCTTCCTTGACGAATGCGACGCTCATGACAGCACCTGAACCGGTTCGATTGAGTTGGGCTCATAACAGAGTTGATCGGCATAACCGACAGTATCCTCCGAAGTTCACTGCCCTCTCTGCAACTGCATGACATTTTTTTGGCAATCCGGATCAAAAACGGCTGACACAGACGTGATGGCGGATCGCAGTATCTGCCCAAACCAGCCCATTCAAAGGCTCGTAACGGTGGCCAGAGACGATCATGACGATCGCTCCCAACCACAGACGAGGACCTCGCTATGCTGAAGACCCTTCTCATTGCCGGTGCAAGCGCCATCACGATGACGACGTCGACCTTGGCCGCTGATATTGTCGACACCGCCGCCGAAGCCGGCACGTTCACGACGCTGATCGCCGCAGTCGAAGCAGCCGGCCTCGTCGATACCCTGAAGGGTGAAGGCCCGTTCACCGTGTTCGCCCCGACGGACGAAGCCTTCGCCGCCCTGCCCCAAGGCACGGTCGAAAACCTGCTGCTTGAGGAAAACCGCGACCAACTGGTGTCGATCCTGACCTATCACGTGGTCCCGGGCGCGGTTGCCTCGTCCGACCTGACGGAAGGCATGACCGCTGCAACCGTCGAAGGCAGCGATGTGACCTTCACGCTGGAAGGCGGCGCGAAAGTCAACGAAGCCAACATCACCCAGGCCGATATCGCAGCCGACAATGGCGTCATTCACGTGATCGACGCCGTGATCATGCCAGGCATGTAATCGCTCACGGCACGCGCACATCAAGCGGCCGGACCCGATTTAGACCAGGTCCGGCCGTTGTCTTTTCTGGCATTGCCTAGCCCTGATAAGGGCCGGCGATCGATTTGAGGATCGAGGCGCCCATCGTATATTTGGGGTCCACCATGTTGCCGAGGCGCATGCGGCCGCACTGGGTCAGCAGCATGTAGGCATCCAGCTCCTCGAAGCCGAAATCGGCTGCGAGCCAACGGGTGAGTTCACGGTAGGCCTGGCGTGCCGCGTCCTCGAGCGGGCGCGACGAACCGATGGTCATGTAGAACTGCTCGTTCTCAAGACGCGGGGTCTTGATCGTCCATCCCTTGATCAGGTCCACTTGGATCGTCGTCACGGTCGGGTGCTCGACCGCGACGCCGCACAACTCACCGTCGCCTTGGGCTGCATGGCAGTCACCGAGATAGAGATAAGCGCCCTTGGTGTTCACCGGCAAATAGACGACCGCACCGGGTGCGACATCCGGCAGATCCATGTTGCCGCCGTAATAGTCCGGGACGAGCGAGGAGATCGCTTCGATTTCGGGCGATGTGCCGATGGTTCCGATGAACGGCTCGTAGGGCAGCGTGATGCGGTCATTCCACTTCACGCCCTTCTCCGCATCGACGTAGAGCTTCTTCACGCGCTCCGGCAGAGGCGGGTTGAGCATGGCCGTGTCGCCCGTCGCGACCAGGCCACCGAATTCGGGCAGCAGCACGGTGGTGCCCGACGGCTGTTCGCCCCGCGGCTTGATCTCCCTGATGTAGACGGCGAGCGTGTCGCCCTTCTCGGCACCCTCGACGTAGATCGGCCCGTTCTGGGGGTTGAGATAGGGGAAGTTCAGAATTTCGGACGGCTTGTCGGTCTCATGCTTGATCTTGCCTTCGAATGCATCGTGCGTTTCCGCCGAGATGACGGCGCCTGGCTGGACGTGCAGCTTCGGCTCGACGAAAGCGCCGTAGACATAGTGATAGATGCCCTGCTCCGCCTCGGTGATGGTGTGGTGCTCACCGGGCTTCCCCTTGGCGACGGCCTTCCGTGCCATGATGGACTCGTCAAACCAGCTCATTGGCGTCCTCCTTCAGACTGCTTTTCTCGTTCAAATCGTTCACACCGCCAGATAGCGCCGCACCGTTTCGCGGCTATCCAGCATTTGGGGCGTCAGTTCGGCCGTGATGCGGCCCTTGTCCATGACGTAGCAGCGCTGCGCCATTGCTCGGATCATGTCGATGTTCTGTTCGACGAAGGCGATGGCGACGCCAGTCGACCGATTGAGTTCGACGGCGATGCGGGCAATGTCCTGCACGATGGATGGCTGGATGCCTTCCGACGGCTCGTCGAGCAGGACCAGCGACGGGCGCCCGACAAGCACCCGACCGATCGCCAATTGCTGCTGCTGGCCACCGGAAAGCGTTCCCGCGCGCTGGGTGCGACGTTCGGCCAGGATCGGGAAGTACTGGTAGATCTCGTCGTAGATCGCCGGGTCCACCTTCGCGCCCGGCGCGATCGACGCACCGACCTTCAGGTTTTCCTCCACCGTCATGCGCGGGAAGACATCGCGGCCCTGCGGCACGTAGCCGATGCCGAGGCGCGCACGCTTGTGCGCCGGCAGCTTGCGGATATCCGTATCCCCAAAGGTGATGCCGCCCTTGAAGCTCGGCAGCAAGCCGATCAGGCTCTTCATCAGCGTCGACTTGCCGACGCCGTTGCGACCGATGACGGCGACGATCTCGCCTTTGCCGATCGCAAGATCGACACCCTGCAGCACGGGCTTGCCGCCATATCCCGCCCAGAGGCTGTCGGTCTTCAGGAGAATGTCAGTCATGGTGGCCCTCGCCGAGATAGATCGCCGCGACGCGCTCATCGGCGACGATGTCGTCAATCGTGCCCTGGGCGAAGATGCGGCCGAAATGCAGGACCGTGACGCGCTGCGCGATCTGCCGAACGAACGCCATATCGTGTTCTACGGCGAGAACCGTCACGCCATCGGCGTTCAACCTCTGCACCATCTCGCCGGTTGCGAAGGTCTCGTCCGGCGTCATGCCGGCGGTTGGTTCGTCGAGCAGCAAAAGCTTTGGCTTGAGGCTGATCGCCATGCCGATCTCGAGCCACTGCTTCTGGCCGTGGCTGAGATTGCCGGCGAGCTGATCGGCAGCATCCGTCAGGTTGAGAAACTCGAGCAGACGATCGATTTCCTCACCGAGCGAATGGCCTTCGAGATGGTGCTGAAGGGCGATTTCCAGGTTCTGACGCACCTTCAGCGCCTTGAAGATACCGGGCACCTGGAACTTGACGCTGATGCCCTTGCGGATGCGCTGGAACGGCTTGGCCGTCGTGATGTCGGTGCCATCGTAGTGGATCGTGCCACTGGAGGGCAGATGCTCGCCGAGGATCAGGCGGAAGAGCGTCGACTTGCCTGCCCCGTTTGGTCCGATCAGGCAATGGATCTCGCCGGGCTGCAGATCGAAGTTTACGTCGTTGGTGACGTGCAGCCCGCCGAAATGCTTGTTGAGACCGCTGGTCTGCAGAAGCGCCATCAGACCGCCTCCCCTTTTTGCGACCGCGCCCTCAGCCGCGCCGGCAGCTTGGCGATGGCGGCGATGATGCCTTCCGGCGCAACGAGCACGGTCACGACCAGCAGCGCACCCATGACGATCAGCGCATATTGGCTGCCATAGATGGTCAGCGCCTGGAAGCCGCCGAGCACCACGAGCGTGCCGACCAGCGTCGCCGTCAGGTCGGAGCGACCGCCGACGGCGACCCACACGATCGGGAGTGCCGCTGCCGTAATGCTCATGCTGGAGGGCGTGATGTACTGCCCCCAGGCCGTGTAAAGCACACCGGACAGGCCGGCGAGCATCGCGCCGATGACGAAGGCGCCGAGCTGGTATTTGCGGATGTCATAGCCCAGCATCTCGGCCCTCTCGGGGTTCTCGCGGATTGCCACGAGCACATTGCCGAAGCGCGAATTCACCAGCATGCGCAGGCCGAGATAGACGAGAACGACGAGACCCAGCACCACGTAGTAGAGCGTGACGTCCGGATAGAGCACGATGTCGCCGGACGGCCATGGGATGGTGAGCGGCGGCATGCCGCTCATGCCGTTGTAGCCGTTGAGCCGGGCCGAGCCGATCGCCCATTGCGGGCCGGCCGTCTGCGCCATGAACCGCTCGAAGACGAGCGTGATGGAGAGCGTCACGATGCCGAGGAAGACGCCTGTGATGCGGCCGAAGAACAGGAAGTAGCCGATGAGCGCCGCCAGCGCCCCGGCAACCAGCATTGCAAGCAGAAGGGCGACGAGCGTGAAGCCGTATTCTGCACCGATATTAATGGTCAGTACGCCATAGGTGTAGCCGGCAAGACCGAAAAATGCCGTCTGTCCAAAGGAGAGCGCGCCGCCATATCCCCAGATCAGGCTAAGCCCCATGGCCATGAAGGTCCATGTGAAGAAGTAGACCGTGTTGCCGACGGTGTACCCGTCGGAAAAGAGCGGGTAGGCGGATGCCAGGGCGACCACGATGAGGAAGCCTGCCCAGAAGCCCGGGCCCCGCCCCATCGTCTGCGGGCCTTCCAGCCGGCTGAATGCGGCGGCAAGGCGTGAGCGCCGCCGGGGTTGCACGTCACTAAACGTCATCAGGCACGTTCCTTGAGAATGAAGCCGGAAATGCCGCGCGGCAGCAGCCGGATGACGATGACCACGGCAATGAGAAGCGCGATTTGTCCGAAGAGCTGGCCCTGCCAGGATGTCATGCCGGCTTTCACCACCGCGAGGACGACGGCGGCCGGAGCCGTGCCGAGGAAGACATCCGCGCCACCGACGACCACCGTCACGAAGGCTTCAACGATGAAGGTCGCGCCCATGGTGGGTACCATCGTCATGGTCGGCGCGTAGAGGCCGCCGGTCAGGCCCGCGAGTGCTGCGCCGAGACCGAAGGTCAGCGCGTAGACGTGCCGGGTGTTCACCCCGAGGCCTTCAGCCATGTGCGGCACCTGGATGGTCGCGCGGGCGAGGATGCCGAAGCGCGTCTTGTTGAACAGCAGGTAGAGCCCGCCCAGCACGGCCAGCGCTGCGAAAATGAGGACGATGCGGTAAGTCGAGAAGGACAGATTGCCGACGACGAACGAACCGAGCGGCGTTCCGACGCCCTGCATGGTGGATCCCAGCACGATGAGCGTGCCCTGCGTCGCGATCAGGCTGACGCCCCAGGTGGCCACGATCGTGTCGAGCGGACGGCCGTAGAGGTGGCGGATCACCAGGCGCTCCAGCGCCATGCCGATGATGCCTGCCACGAGCGACCCCAGAAGAATGGAAAGCGGCAAGGGTATGCCCGCGCGTGTCGCCATCACGGTCACATAGGCGCCGCACATGATGAACTCGCCATGGGCGAGATTGATGACGCCCATCATGCCGAAGATGATGGCGAGCCCGCAGGCCGACAGCACCAGAAAGGCGAAGGCGTCGCCGAACTGGTAGAAGGCGGCAAAGATTGAAGTGAAAAATTCCATGAACTGACACGTCCCAAACGGCCTGGAGGCAGGTCGCGGCCCGGCGATGGGATGCCGGGCCGCTTTTCAAGCGATCAGTTCGCGGCAGTCGGAGGGCTCGACGGCGTGTACTGCTCGCTCGGGTCGCTGACCGTCAGGTCGCAACCGGCATCGCCAAGCCAGTAGGGCTTGATGTCTTCCCACACGGTCGGGAAGGAGATCGAGTGATCCTCCTCGACCTTGGCCAGATAGATCGTGTGGGACATGTGCTGGCTCTTCGGGTCGATGCAGACATTGCCGGACGGACCGTCGAAGCAGACATCGCCTTCAGCGATCACAGAGCGCAGTTCTTCGCGATCGGTCGAGCCTTCGGCGCGTTCCACCATCTGCTTGTAGAGATTGAGCGCGATGTAGGAGTTGGCCGCTTCCTGGTTGATGTAGGGCTCATCCGGGAACTTGGCGCGGAAGCGCTCGAGGAAGTCCGCGCTTGCGGGTGTGTCGACTTCTTCGATGTAGTTCGTCGTCACGAACATGTTGGCGAGCGACGGCGGCGTGAAGCGCTTGTGCTCATAGCCCTGGCCCACGTTGACCGACGATGCCATCGGCAGGCCGAGATTGGCCGAAGCAGCCTGTTCGTAATAGGAGGCCTGCGCGGTGCCAACGAGCAGCGTCACGACGAAGTCCGGCTGAGCCGCCTGGATGTTCTGGATGGTCTGCGAGAACTGCGAGACGCCGAGCGGAATGAACTCTTCGCCTGCCATCGTGCCGCCGTTCTCGGCGACGATGTTGCGGACCCATTCGGCCGAGATCTGACCGAAATTGTAGTCGGCGGCGATCGTGTAGACGTTCGGGCCGAATTCTTCCATCATCCACGGAATGAGCGTCGAGAACTGCTGCTCGGGCACTGCGCCTGTGACCACCATGTTCGCGTCGCAGACACCGCCCTCATACTGGTTGTTGTAGAAGGCGAAGCCGTCGAACTGGTTGACGATCGGCCGGTAGGCCTCGCGCGAAGCGGACGAGAAGCCGGCGAAGACCACATCGACTTGGTCGCGCTGCAGCACGCGGCGCATGAATTCCTGGTAACGCGTGTTGTCGGACTGCGTGTCGTAGATGACCAGTTCGATCGGGCGGCCGGCAATGCCGCCGGCTTCGTTGATCTCTTCGGCGGCAAGTTCGATCGCGTGCACCTTGACCATCGTCGCGGCGGCAAAATCGCCCGACTGATCCTCGAGCACGCCGACCTTGATCGGCTCCCCTTCCTGGGCCAGCGCCGCGGTGGGCAAATGCCCTGAAATCAAGGCGAGCGAACCCGCCGCCGCGAATGCGACGTTTTTCATTCTTCCGTTCATTTACAGTCTCCTCTTGGGGTTTTACGTCGCGATCTCGCGCCTTCTGTCGGGGCTTGAATCGCGCGGGTTCACCATCGCCCGCATCCGGACGAAGTGTTCGCAGAAGTCTTCCACGCTCACGCGGTTGCGCATGCTCATCCGGCGAAGCCGCGCGTAGGCTTCGTCGTCGTCCACATTGTCGGACCGCATGATTTCGATGACCGCCTTGATGACGTAACGGCGCTGGCGCCGCCGCGTTTCGTGCGTTTCCAGGCACTGTTCGAGCGTCTGCTTGCGGTTGAACGCGTTTACGCCGAGCACCAGTGCGGAATAGACCGTCGCGCCATGGACAGGCTTGCGAAGATAGGCGCTGGCGCCCATCTGCACGAGCTGCCGCAGGCGGCTGGGCGCCTCGACGCCGATGAGACCAACCACCGGCACGATCGGGTTCTCTCCGACCGTGGTGACGGGAATATCGAGCGGGCTGTCGAGATCGCCATCGACGAAGAGAATGTCCCGCCCAGCTTCGAGCGTTTCCGCGCCGAGATTGGCCTTGTCGCCCTCCAGCACCGCATAGGAGACCGACAGGCCGAGCTTCATCAAAGTGCGTTCGAGCATGTCGAGCGCGCGGGCATCGCGCGATACGATGGTCGCCCGGCATTGACTGAAATTCTGCACGAAGCGGGGAGCGGTCATGGCACAATCCTCAAATGCGGCCTCAGATTGGGCCTTTGGGTGGGCCCTGTGGATCGTCCTTGAGGTGAAACGGCGGGAGCTTGCTGCAGGGGCTGCGACGCGCGCACCATGTAGGGGTCGGGCCGAACGGCCGCGCGCGCTTCGGCAACGATGTCGAAGGCGCCGTCGGCTCGCGACCGGCCGAGGCGTGGCGTGAGGAAGGCGTGGTGGGTCTCGCGGTCAATCGCGACCCGGCCCTGTGGCGCCTGCATGGCGAGACCTGCGACGGCGGCATAGACATCGCCACACGCCTCCGATCCGGCAATCGCAAGCGCCTTGGCGAGCAAATGGGTTGCGATATAGGCCGCCTCGCCTTCAGCAGAGATCGCCGGCCCTTGTGGGAACCGAGCGCGATAATTTTCGACGAAGCGCGTGTTTTCCGCGCTTTCAAGCGTGGCGAAATAGACGCTGGAGCTTAGATGGCCGTCACGGCAGTCGACGGCGATTTCCGACAGGTCGGGTTCGGAGAGATTGCAGCTGGCGACCGGGTAGCGGGCGACCTGGTCGATGCCGCGCTCGACGCAGGCACGGCGGAATTTCTCGAAGAACGCGTAGGCCGAGCCGCCGATCAATGTGTTGAACACGAAGTCCGGCTCGCTTTCGAAGATCATGTCGATCACCTGGTCGACATCGCATTCGCCGACAGCCAGATAGCGCTCCGCAATCGTTACGCCGCCCTTGGCGTGGATGCAGTCGCGCAGGATGCGGTTGCTTTCCCAGGCCCAGATGTAGTTCGAACCGACGCAGAACGCCCGGGCGCCGTGATTGTCGATCAGATAGTCCACCAGCGGCGACATATGGTGATTGGGTGCAGCACCGGTGTAGACGACGTTGGTCGAGCTCTCGAAGCCTTCGTAATGGGTCGGATACCAGAGCAGCGCATCGTGCTTCTCGACGAGCGGTATGACCTCCTTGCGGCTCGACGAGGTGTAGCAGCCGACGATATGGCGCATCCCTTCATCGATCATCGCCTGGGCCGCGTCCGCATAGGCTGCCGGCTGCCCGGCTGGATCGCGGTGCACAGGCTCGAGCCTGATGGCGCCGTCGGCATTCACTTCGGCGCAGGCGAGCAATGCGCCGTTCAGCATGGAGCGTCCGACGGTGCCATAGGTACCGGTCGTCGAAACGAGTATGCCAATCGGGTATGTCGGAACCGTCATTCGCAATCCCAAAACAAAAATAGCCCGCCAGCACATGTGCTGCGGGCGGCATCGCCATTATCCTGATGTGAAAGCTTTGGCGCAAAATTGAGCATCCTTGCTCTGCGCCTAATATTCAGCTTCTCGCAACATCGTGATCTTGTCAAGCAACCCTTGGGTAAGATTTGCAGCGAAAATGCGCGCCAGGCGACACTTGCTTCCATGGGCGATTTCGCGGACATTACCCGGATTGCGGCTGCGACTTGCATCCGTCATCGGCCCAACGCTGTGCCGTCCGCACCAGAGCCCGCGCCTCGCGTCGGCGCTCTCGATGCAGGAACCGAACCATCAAAATCAGAACATTTTCAGAGGGAGATCATCATGGATCTGGGCTTGAAGGGACTGCGCGCCATCGTCACCGGCGGCACCAAGGGCATTGGCAGGGCAATCGCCGAAACACTGGCAGCCGAAGGTGCCGACGTCGCAATCTGCGCGCGCAGCGCCGGCGACATCGATCCGACGGTTCAGGCGTTGAAAGCAAAGGGCGTTCGCGCGACAGGGTCGGCTGTCGACGTGTCGGACGGCCCTGCGCTTCGGGATTTCGTCGCTTCCGTCGCCTCAGAGTTGGGCGGCGTCGATATCGTCATCGCCAATGTGAGCGCGCTCTCCATCGGGCCGGATGAGGAAAGCTGGCGCAAGTCGTTCGAGACGGACATGCTCGGTACAGTCAATCTGGTCGATGCGGCAATGCCGTATCTCGAGCAGAGCGGCAAGGCATCGATCATCACGATTTCGAGTGTCTCGGGCCGCGAGATCGACTTTGCCGCTGGCCCCTACGGCACAATGAAAGCGGCGATCATCCACTATACGCAGGGGCTCGCCTATCAGCTCGCCGGCAAGATGATCCGCGCCAATTCGGTATCGCCCGGCAACACCTATTTCGAAGGCGGTATCTGGCAGCAGATCGAGACCGGCAATCCAGAGTTGTTCAAGACCGCGCTCGGCCTGAACCCGACAGGGCGGATGGCGACGGCGCAGGAAATCGCGAACGGCACCGCGTTCCTCGCCAGCCCCGCCGCGAGCTTCATCACCGGAACCAATCTGGTTATCGATGGGGCACTGACGCGCGGCGTCCAGTTCTAAGCCCACAGATCGCCGCGAATTGACTTCAACGAAATACGCCTTCTGAGGCCTACGAGACGGCGCGTTCGTGAAGAGCGCGCCGCTTCTCGTTGTTGAGGCTCCCTACCCCGCCCCGTGGCACCGCAAGCATTCGTGTACCCCGCATACGCGCAAAAGTGGTGGGCGAGCTTTGCTGGAACCGTTTGAAGCCCTTCGTGTTGCTCACCCACCCCGACACGAAGGACGGCCCGTCTGTGATTGCTTGCCGGCTGGTCGATACAATGGAGACTTCATGAACGACCGCACGATCAAAACCGTCAATCCGCTCACGGGCCAGGAAATCGACAGCTACACCTACATGACGGACCATGAGATGACTTCAGCGCTCGAAGCCTGTCATGCAGCATTCGACCAATGGCGCCTGCGGCCGCTGGCCGATCGCGCCAAGATCATCTCGGCCATTGCCGACCGGCTGGAGCAGTCGACCGACGCGCTCGCTCAGTTGATGACCGACGAGACCGGCAAGTTGCTGAAGGACAGCCGCGACGAGGTGGCGCTTTGCGCTGCGATCTGCCGCTGGACGGCAAAAAAGGGTCCGGAAGCGCTGGCCGACGAGGAACGCGCGCTCAACGACGGGCGTCGCGGTGTGGTCAACTACAGCCCGATCGGCGTCATCTACGGAATCCAGCCCTGGAACTTTCCGGCGTACCAAGTCGTGCGGTATGCGATCGCAAACCTCATGGCCGGCAACGGCGTGCTGCTCAAGCATGCCGAAATCTGCACGGGCTCGGGCCTGATGCTGCGCGACATTTTCGAGGACGCCGGCCTGCCCAAGGGGCTCTTCACCGTTATGATCATCGACCATGACCAGTCCAACACCCTGATCGAACAAAAGCTGGTTCGGGGCGTGACACTGACCGGCAGCGAGAAGGCCGGACGCGCGGTCGCCGAAAAGGCCGGCAGCGAGCTGAAAAAGACCGTGCTCGAGCTTGGATCGAACGATGCCTATGTGGTTCTGTCCGATGCCGATCTCGAACTCGCCGTCGAGACCTGCGTTCAGGGCCGCATCTACAACAACGGCCAGACCTGCGTGAACGCCAAGCGGTTTGTCGTGGTCGACGCGATCCACGATGCTTTCGTCGAACGTTATGTCGAGAAGATGAAGAGCATCGATCTCGGCGACCCGAACGAGAAAGCGACGGGTCTCGGGCCCATGTCGCGCGAAGATTTGCGCGATGAGCTGCACGAACAGGTCAAGAAGAGCATCGACAATGGCGCGCGCTGCCTTACCGGCGGCGAAGTGCCAAAGCAGGACGGCTTCTTCTATCCCGCGACGGTTCTCGTCGATGTTGCGCCCGGCCAGCCTGCCTATGATGACGAGCTGTTTGGACCGGTGGCTTCGATCATCCGCGCCAAGGATGACGAGGACGCGATGCGCATCGCCAATGACAGCCGTTATGGCCTAGGCGGCGGCATCTTCTCCAAGGATGAGGCTCGTGCGCTCGAGCTCGCCCGCGACCATTTCGACACGGGCATGGTGTTCATCAACAACTTCAACGTCGCGACGCCGGAAATGCCCTTCGGTGGCGTCAAGGCGTCCGGCTATGGCCGCGAGCACGGCGGCTTCGGCATGAAGGAATTCGTGAACATCAAGGCGATCACGCTGCCCGCGAAAGCAGCCTGATCCGATTGTCCAAACCTGCGGGGCCGGCGATTGAACCGGCCCTGCCTAATCTTCTCCGGATCCAGTCCGTTTCGCGATCGATCAAACTGTCCGTGACGTCTTGATGCCCAGCAGGCTGTAGAGTGGGCATGTGCCGACCAGCGCCGTTACTGCAAAAATCGTCGCGATGGCGATCGACACCCAGTAGACTCCTCCATCACCCAAAGACTGAGAAACAAGGGCCACATAGAAGAGCGCGGCTGCCACGATGAGGCGCAGCGTGCGGTCAATCGTTCCCATGTTGGTCGTCATGTCGGTCTCCCGTTCTAGCTGTTCGGAAGACAAGTCTGACACGACGCTTGTCTGCGGATGATGCGTCAGATCAATTTCGCTCATGCGAATTGGGCCTGCTTCAGGCCTGCCTCTCCATCACGAAATCAAAAGTCGATCGCCAGTCGGTGTCGCCCTGCGCATTTTTCTCGATCGCCGCGATGAGCGATGCCTTGACACCGAAGACGGCGTCCGATGTCAGCCATTCGTCCCCTTCGACAAAGGTGTGGGTGACGATCGTTTCGTATCCGGGCGCAGTCACGATGAAGTGCATGTGCGCCGGGCGATTGGGGTGGCGGCCAAGGGCCTTCAGCATCTGGCCGACTGGTCCGTCGTCGGGGATCGGATAGGAGACCGGGCGAATGCCGCGAAAGCTGTATGTGCCGTCCGCACCGGCCACGAAGATGCCGCGGTTGTTCCACTTTGGCTGGATATCGGGCTGCTGGACGTCGTAATAGCCCTCGGCATTGTCGGACCAGACATCGATCGTCGCACCTTCGATGGGCTTGCCATCGAGATCGACGACCCTGCCTTCGAACAGGCAGGTCTCGCCCTTGCCGTCGAGGCAGATATTCGCGCCCATGTCGTAGCGCGGCGCATCTGGAACATGGAACGGGCCAAGCACGGTGTTTTCCGTAGCGCCCGAGGCTCGGCGATGGTTGATCGCGTCGACCAGCATGGAGACGCCGAGCACATCGCTCAGCAGGATGAATTCCTGCCGGTTGCCGTCGCACATCTGGCCGGTCCGCGTCAGAAAGTCGATCGCGGTCGCCCATTCGCCCTGCGTCAATTCCACGTCCTTGGCAAAGGCGTGGAGGTGCTTGACGAGCGAGGTCATCACGGTCGCCAGGCGTGGATCGATGTCAGCTGCCATGCGGGTGTTGACGACCTCCACCGAACGGGCTTCGGTGAAATAGTCGATACCGGTTTCTTCGCTCATCGAAGTCACTCCGCTGCCTGGCGCATCGCGATGCTGTTTCGATCGAGGATGGTCGACAGCACCCGCGTCAGTTCGCCCGCCGGGTCGGCGACCATCTCCTCGGCCCGCCAGGCGACGTGGTGGTCTGGCCGCACGAGCACGCAGCCACTGTCGCCCACTTCACGGGCACGCGCCCACTCGCCTTCATGGTCGACGAAAGCCCGGCGCGGGCCGATGACGACTGTTGCGATGTCGATGCCAAGCGCCTTGCCGGCCTTGGCCGCTGCAACGGCCCAGCCTTCGCCGGAAATACCGGTGAGGATCGTGAAGCGGCCCTTGCCGGTGAGATCGAGCGTCGAGTGCTTCTTGCCGGCATGGTCGTAGATCCAGCAATGGGGAATGCGCGCACCCGGCCAGGTGGTCGGCTGGTAGTGCAGTTCGGAATCGAGTTCGAAGGCCGGCTCCATCTGGCCTTCCGTCACCGCCGCGCTCGATTTGTACCGCTGGTTCATCTCCACGCCGTGCGCATCGAACTCGTACTTCTTGAAGGCGATCGCCTGGCGGATCGCTTCGCGCTGCCGCTCGGCCTGGGGTGTCGCGTCGCAGCGCGCATCCATCGAGGCCTGGATCTTCTCGACGTCGGTGCCGCCGGTCATGCCGAGCGCCTCGAAGATCGGGCCGAACTCGCCGATCGACTGGTTGGCGCGCGTCACGATCTGCTTGGCAATTGGCGCGCGTTCAACGGAGAAGGTCTCGAGGAGGCCGGGACCCGCTTGGCCCTTGACCACGGCGGCGAGCTTCCAGGCCAGGTTGAAGCCGTCCTGGATCGAGGTGTTTGATCCCAGTCCGTTCGATGGCGGATGCCGGTGGGCGGCGTCACCCATGATGAAGACGCGGCCCTTCTGCATGTGGGTCGCGTACATGTTGTTGACGGTCCAGGTGTTGGCCGAGATCAGCTCGATCTCAAGCTCCGGATCGCCGACCAGCTGGCGCGCAACTTCGGTGGCAAAGGCGTCGTCGACCACCGGGGCGGGCTGGTTGATGTCGTAGCCCCAGACGATCAGCCACTCATTCCACGGCCGCACCATGCGCACGAGACCCATGCCGATGCCGCCGACATCGGCGCCGGGCTGCATGACCCAGTAGAGCACCGAAGGTCGGTGCGCGACATAGCGCGAGAGATCGGCGCGGAAAAGGATGTTCATCGATCCGCCGACGCCCATCTGGCCCTCGAAAGGCAGGCCGGCATGCTCGGCCACGCGCGAATTGCCGCCATCGGCGCCGACGAGATATTTCGAGCGGATGGTGATTTCCTTGCCCGTCAGCCGGTCGAGGCAAGTGGTCGTTACGCCGTCTGCATCCTGCTCGTGGCGCAGATATTCCGTCGACATGCGCGGCTGCGTGCCGCGCGAGCAAGCCGTCTTGAAGAGGATCGGCTCCATGTAGGTCTGCGGCAGGTCGTTCATCATGCAGGGCGAGGACAGCTGGTGCTCGGCGCGCGAGAGCGGGTGGTTGCCCCAGCTCTTCATGCGGCCGATCTCCTCGCCGGCGAGGCTCTCGCAGAAGATGTTCTCGCCCATCAGCTCCTGCTCGGTGCAGTGCAGATAGGCCTCCGCCTCGACCTCGCGGCCGAGATCGCGCAGCACTTCCATGGTGCGCTGGTTGGTGATGTGGGCGCGCGGCGTGTTGGCCAGCCAGCGATAGCGGTTTACCACCATGTTTTCGACGCCATAGGTCGAGAGCAGCGCCGCGGTCGCCGAGCCCGCCGGGCCGGTTCCGATCACGAGCACGTCGGTCCTGATGTCAGCCATGTCTATTCCTCCCTGGAGGCGGATGGTTTGGGTGCGATGTCGCCGACGACGAGGCGCCGGCGGATGGGAAAGAGCTGCAAGCCGGTGCGATCACTGATCAGGCCCCATATGCCGCGGGGCGCAAACAGCATCACGACGATGCCGATGGTGCCGAGCGCGATCAGGTACCAGGTACCGTGTTGGGCCAGCATCGACTGGAGCAGAAAGAATACGATGACGCCGATGATCGGCCCCTCGATCGTGCCGATGCCGCCGATGACGACGATGAAGATGACATAGGCCGTCCAGTCATTGACCGAGAAGGCGGCGTCCGGCGAAATACGCGCCTTCTGCAGGTAGATCAGCGCGCCGGAGAGGCCCGTGCCGAAGGCGGCTGTCAGGAACACGAACCATTTGATGGGCGCGGCATCGACACCGACGGAGCGCGCCGCTTCGGAATTGTCGCGGATGGCTGCGAGCGCAAGACCGCGCTTGGTGCGGAGCAGCCAGTAGATGCCGCCTATGGCTGCAACCGCGAGTGCCAGCGCCAGCCAGTAGGCGAGGATGTCGCGCGCTGCGGGGTCGCGCACGTCGAAGAGCGTCGCGATCGCGCCGACAAACGGGATGGCATCCGTTGCCTCGCGCGGCAGCGAGGTGCCGGTGCCGCCGCCGACCGCACGCCACTGCGCGACCGAGAGGCGGACGACTTCGGCGAGCACCCAGGTGCCGATGGCAAAATAGGCGCCGTTCAGGCGAAAGGCGAAAAAGGCGAAAGGCACGGCGAGCACGAGCGCGGCCACGCCGCCGATCAGGATCGCCGTCAGCGGATCAACCGCACCGAGGATGACGGAGCCGAACAGCGCGTAGGCGCCGATGCCGACGAAGGCCTGCTGGCCGATCGAAACCAGCCCCCCGTAGCCGGCAAGCAGGTTCCAGAACTGCGCGAGAGTCAGCATGGTCAGGATGAAGAAGAGCTCCTGAACGAGGCGGCGCGAGGCAAAGGCGGGAAGCACGATGGCGACCGCGATGATGAGGACAGCGACCACCAGGGCGATGGTGGATGCGCGGGTGCGGGTTTCGACGGTGTAGGCGGGCATTGCGTGCATGGTCATGATGCGGCCCCTCAATCCACCGCCCGTGGGAATAGCCCGCGCGGCTTGACGAGCAGCACCAGCAGGAAGGCAATGTGGCCTGCCAGGATTTGCCATTCCGGATTGATCGCCGCTCCTACCGTCTGCGCGACGCCGATGATGACGCCGCCCGCCAGCGTACCCCACAGCGAGCCGAGCCCCCGATGATGACCGCCTCGAAGGCGTAGATCAGACGCGCTGGACCGATCGACGGATCGAAATTCGCACGCATGCCGAGATAGAGCGCGGCGATCGTAACGATCACCAGCGCGATCCCCGTGGCCTGCGCAAAGATGCGCGACGGGCGGATGCCCATGAGGCTTGCCGTCGTCGCGTCGTCCGACGTGGCGCGGAAGGCGCGGCCGAGCGCGGTGCGATAGAATATCTGGTTGAGGACGACGATTACCAGGACGGCCGAGGCGAAGGTCAGGAGCGGCATGACTCCGACATTAAGGCCTGCGACCTGCAGCGAGGCGGTGCCCATCTCGCCCGGAGGCAGCCGGCGCGTGTCGGCCGAGAAAGCCTCCTGCATGGCGTTCTGCAGCACGACCGAGATGCCGAAGGTGACGAGTAGCGGCGGCAGGATGTCCTCGCCGAGCACGCGGTTCAGCACCACGCGCTGCAGCACGTAACCGATCGCAAACATCAGCGGCAGCGCGATGGCGACCGCAAGAAACGGAGAGATGCCGAGCACCGAGACGATGACGAGGATGAGATAGGCTGCGAGCACGATCAGGTCGCCATGGGCGAGATTGACCAGCCGCATGATGCCGAAGACGAGGCTCAAACCCGCGGCGAAGAGAGCATAAAGTCCGCCCAGCAGAACGCCCTGCACGATCGTGTCGAGCCAGTTCATGCGTGCTGCACCCCGAAATAGGCGACGTGGATCGCCTCGCGCGTCAGCTCCTCGGGGCGGCCGGTCAGTGTGACCCGGCCTTCAATCATGCAATAGACCCGGTCTGCAACCTTCAGGGCCTGGCCAATATCCTGCTCGACGATGATCATCGAGGCGCCGCTTTCGCGGATGAGCGGAACGGCCTTGTAGATGTCCTTGATGACGACCGGCGCGAGCCCGAGCGAGATTTCGTCGCAAAGAAGCACATCCGGGTTGGCCATCAGCGCGCGACCGATCGCGACCATCTGCTGCTGGCCGCCCGAGAGCGCCGTTCCGGGATTGCGACGGCGCTCGGCGAGTATCGGGAAGAGCGCGTAGATGCGCTCCAGTGTCCAATAGCCGGAGCCCTTTCGCACTTGCCCGCCGATCAGGAGGTTTTCCTCGACGGTCAGCGACGGAAAGAGCCGCCTGCCCTCCGGCACCATCGAGATGCCGCGCTTCATCACTTCGTCGGCGGGCAGCGCGCCGATCTCCTCGCCGCGCAGGCGCACGGAGGCCGGTGCGTTGCGCAGGACGCCGGAGATGGAGCGCATCAGCGTCGTCTTGCCCGCTCCATTCGAGCCGATGATCGCGACGCACTCGCCCTCCCCCAATTCAATATCGACGCCGAAAAGCGCCTGGAACTGGCCGTAATGGGCGGTGAGACCGTGGGTGGAGAGAAGTGCCATCAGACCTCGATCCCCAGATAGATTTCGCGCACTTCGGCCGACGCCATGATCGCCTCCGGCTTGCCGATGCCGATGACCTTGCCGAAATGCAGGACCAGCAGGCGCTCCACCACCGAATTCAGCGCATGGAGCACATGCTCGATCCAGATGATGGTGACGCCCTGCGCGTGGATCGCCTTGATCGTCTCCACGAGCTCACCGCATTCGCCTTCCGTCAGGCCGCCAGCGATCTCATCGAGAAGAAGCAGCTTCGGATCGGTCGCGAGCGCGCGGGCAAGTTCGAGCCGCTTGCGCTCCAGAAGCGAGAGCGAGCCCGCAACGGTGTTGGCCTTGGCGAGCAGCCCCGTCTTGCGCAGCACCTCGGCGCAATCCTGCGCAACGTCGGCCTCCGACCGGTTGCGCCCGAAGGCACCGGCGACCAGCAGGTTTTCGAACACCGTCAGCTTGGAAAAGGGCTGCGGAATCTGGAAGGAGCGGCCCATGCCGGCGATGCAGCGGCGCATGGCCGGCGTCTTCGTAACATCTTCGCCCATGAAGCGGATCGTGCCGCTATCGGGCGCGATGTTGCCCGCGATCAGATTGAAGAGCGTGGACTTGCCCGCGCCATTCGGGCCGATGATGCCCAAGGCTTCGCCTTCCGCGACGTCGAAGGTGACGCCGTCGGCAACGGTGAGCGCGCCGAAGCTTCGATTGACCCTGTCGAGCGAGATGAGTGCCATGATGCCCTTCCGGCCTGATGCCCGGACGCACGATGCGTCCGGGCGTCTGCAATTCAGCCGATCGCTTCCATCGTGCCGGCGGTCGGGATGTCCGTCTGGCCGGTGTTGTCGACGATGACGAGGTCGTAGCCACCGCCATCGCGCAGGCGCCACTGGCCACCGACAAGCGGGGTCTTCGACACGTTCGCCTGGGCAAAGGGCGGCAGGCCGGCCCCATCAAAAGCGATGCGGCCGACGATCGTCTGCAGGTCGGATGCGGCGATGGCCTCGGCGACCGCATCGCGATCGGCGACATCGCTCGTCCGGCCCATCGCGTCGACGGCAAGTTCCAGGAGCGCATGGACGAAGCCGATCGGCTGGGTCCACTGGCGGCTGGTCGCTTCCGTATAGGCGGCCGCGACCTCACCTGCGGACAGGCCGTTTAGCGAGGACTTGAACGGATGGTTCGGCGACCACCAGACTTCCGACGACAGATTGTGCCCGGCATCGCCCAGCGCCTCGACAGCCTGCGGGAAGAGGATCGCCTTGCCGATCGACGCTGCCTTCGGGTTGAAGCCCTGCTGGCGCGCCTGCGTCCAGAAGGTCGTGAAATCGGGAGGGATCGGCACGCCGGTGACGATCTCGACATTGCCCTGCCGGAACGCGTTGATCTGCGCCGAGAAATCGTCCGTCAAATTCTGGTAGCGGCCCGGATCGATGAGGGTGAAGCCCTGACTTGCCAGCACCGGCGGGAAGCCGTTCTGCGCATCGCCCCAGGCGTTCCCGTCACCGTCGTTCGGGAACAGACCGCCGACGGTCTTGTTGGTCTCGAGCTGGTTCCACATGGCCGTGAAGACAGAGATGACGTCTTCCAGACCCCAGAAGAAGTGGAAGCCGTAGTCGAAAGGCCGCCAGCTGTCCGGCGCACCGGGGTTTCCTTGCTGGCCGATGAACCAGGGCTGCCACGGCGCGACGGTCGAGATGACCGGAATGCCTTCGGCCTCGGCGGTCGTCGTCACCGGGTTCGTCGTTTCCGGCGTGGAGGCGACCAGCATCAGGTCGACCTCGTCGGAGATGATGAGTTCCTGGGCAACTTCGGCGGCACGGTTCGGGTTCGACTGCGAGTCGCGCACGATGATCTCGAAATCAGCGGCGGCCGCGCTTTCTGCGAAGTTCGCGAGGATGAAATTGTCAGCCTCGGCAAAAGCGGCAAGCGGGCCGGTCTGCGGGCTCACATAGCCGAGCTTGATGCGCGCCCCCTGCGCGATTGCGGGCATGGGAAAGCTGCTTGCCGCGGCAAGCAGGCCGGTCGTGGCCGACGCCTTCAACAATGTGCGACGCGTAATCATGGTTTGGTTCTCCTCCCAAAAATGACTTGCCAAAGATGTTCGGTCAGAAAGCTGGCGGGTCTCCTGCCCAGGCAGCCTCCAGCAATTTCAAGATCTCGTCGCGGCTCACGGGCTGCGGGTTCCAGTAGGGCTTGGCCGCAGCAAGATCGGCGGCGCGCGGGAGATCGGCCTCCTTCATGCCTATCTCGCGCAGGCCAAGCGGCGCACCGAGCGATTTGGCAAAATCATAGAGCGCCTGCCCCGGTCTATCGCCGCCGAAGATGCGCGACACGGGTTCCAGCTCGCGACCCGCGGCGCGCGCGTTGAAGCCTATCGCATGGGCCAGCACGACCGCGTGCGTTTCGGCGTGCGGCAGATCAAACGAACCGCCGAGCGTGTGGCAAAGCTTGTGATGCAGCGCCATGCCGACCTGGCCGAGCACGGTGCCGCAAAGCCAGGCCCCGTAAAGCGTCGCTCCGCGCGCTTCGAGATCGTGCGGGTTGCGCATGACGTCAGGCAGCGACGCCGCGAAGGCTTCGAGCCCTTCGATCGCCATCAGCGTCGAGACCGGGTTCCGGTTTTGCGCATAGAGACCTTCAACGGCATGGGCCATGGCATTGAGCGCGCTCGTCACTGTCATCGCGACGGGCAGGCTGCGCACCAGCTCGGCATCGTAAAGCACGACTTCAGGCCGCACCTTGGGATCGGTGATTGTGGTCTTCTCGCCCTTTTCCGTCTGGCCCAGGATCGCCGTGACCTCGGAACCGGCATAGGTGGTGGGGATCACGATCTGCGGGAGTTCGGTGCGCAGTGCGATGGCCTTGCCGAGACCGGTCGTCGAGCCGCCGCCGATCGCCACGACGCAATCGGCGCGTACGTAACGGGCATGCTGCACGGCTTCCTCGGTGATCGCGACCGGCGTGTGCATGGCCGCTTTGGTGAAGACGCCGACCGCCGCATCGCCGATTTCCTGCGCCATCTCCATGGCCGCATCCGCCTGCGGCGGGGTCGAGAGCACCAGTGCGCGCGAGCAGCCGAGACGAGCGATTTCCTCACCCGTGCACCGACGGACACCCGGCGCAAAGCGGACGCGCACCGGCTGGCCCTCGAAAGCGAATTCTGGCTGGAAATGCATCCGATCCTCCTGCGCCGGTCCTCCAACCAGCACATGGGTAAACATTAGCGTAAACTACATACCAGCTTGATCAGTTTGCCGGTACATAACATAACTCGTTGCTATGAAACTTGACCCTCGTCATCTCGAAATCATTGCTGCCATTGTCGATCAGGGCGGCCTGACTGAGGGCGCAACGGCGCTTGGGCGCACCCAACCCAGCGTCTCGCGCACCGTCGCGATGCTGGAACAGCGCATAGGCGCACCGCTCTTCGAAAAGGGTCGGCGGCCGCTCGTACCGACCGAACTCTGCCAGGCACTTGCCGTCGAGGGCCGCAAGATCGGCGGGGCGGGCAAAACCGCATCCGCGATCGTCGGAACTTACAAGGCCGGACACCGCGGCATTGTGCGCATCGGAGGAACGCCAGTCTTCATGGATGGGGTGGTGTCATCGATCATCGCAGAGTTCCAGCGCGCTTCCCCACAGGTGCGGATCGAGCAATCCTATGCCTATGCGGCCGAGCTGATGTCCCTGCTCGATGCCGGCACGTTGGATCTCGCCGTCTGTCCATTGAACCCCGCCGCGGTTCCTGCCGGATTTTCATTCCAGCCGGTCCTGCCGGGCCGCAATGTCATCGCCTGCGGCATCAACCATCCGCTCCTCATGAAGCGACCGTTGCGCCTGACCGACATCGCTCCCTATGCGTGGATCGCCCCGCCTGCTTCGAGCCCGCTTTACCAGGACATGCGCCATGTTCTGGGCGAGATCGGCGTCACGGATTTCAAGATTTCATTTTCGGGTGGGTCGTTGGCATCGATCACCAACATCCTGTCGCAGTCGGATGTCCTAACCGTTCTGCCCTATTCCGTCGTGTTCATGGCACGTCGGCAAAAAATGCTGGCTGCGCTGTCTGTGCGGATCGGACATCCCGAACGAAGCCTTGGAATACTGACGAAAGGCGATATGGAGGTGCGGCCAGCCATCCGGCGCTTCAAGCGTTTCGTCGAAAGCGAGTTTCGAAACCTTGCCCAGCTGATCATGCAGCAGGAGCAGAATTCGCTCTGGCGAAGTTGACGGTCCGAGCTTTACTGCCGACCCGTCAACCTCTGCATCAGCATTGACGGCGCGGGCCGCCACCATAGGGCTGATAGGAATTGTCGGAGACGCGATAGGAACGGTAACGGCTTTGGCAATCGCTGATATGGCTCGCACTCAGACCACTGGCTATCCCTGAGATGCTGGCCGATTGAATAGCCGCCTCGCCGGATCGGTCGCCGACCTGCTCGTCGGCATAGGGCGATACGCATGTCTGCTCACCACCGCTATACGGCCGGTAGGTGTTCGTTTCTTCGCGATAGGAGCGGTAGCGATTGGCGCACCAGGCAACGTGTGCAGCTGGCAGTGCGGTCGGCTCGGATTGCTCAAGCTCGACGTCGCCCGAAAGGCTCGCCATCTCGTAGGAGCCGTCAGCACTTCCGCCGTCGAGCGACGGTGAACTGGCATCCGTTAGCGTGCCGGTGCTGGCCATCGCCATCATCACCTCATCGGGAGCCGCAACCGGGTCACCGATCCGCTCGTAATCCTGAGAAGCTGTGTCGACGCGACGCGGCTCGAGGGTCCAGATTTCAGCAACGTCACCGGCACGGGCAGGTTCGGCGACTGGATCGACTGCGAGGAAATAGGTTGCGACGGCGAGACCACCAACAAACATGCCGAGCGAAACAGTAAATCCTCCGAATATCGCGAGTAGATTTTTCATGGCGCATTCCCCATCAGTTTTCTGGAGAATGCACGCCAAGCGGGTCCGTTCCGAAATTTTTGGACCAATTTTCGACCGGGAGAAGTGCGCTGCAGTCAGGCGGAATCCGGCGCCTTGCACGGTGACGATGAAAATTCGGTCAACCGACTGATCGACCTTGCACATCCCAGCGTAATGCGGCCATGCAGACAGGTTCAGCCAACCCTCCGCTCCACGACTCTCAAACCCGCCTCATTGCCGTCGGGCTCACGGCCGCCGGCGGGTTGCCTTATGCGGGGGGACTCTTGGATGTGCTGATCGGCGACAGCGCTTGGCTGATGACGGTGCAGATTTACGGTGCGGTCATCGCATCATTCGTTTCGGGCATACACTGGGGCGCGGCGCTGTTCGCTTCGCCGCGCATGGCACCGTCGCTGCTCGTGGCAAGCAATGTCACGGCGCTGCTGGCGTGGATCGGCGCCCTCGTTGCACCCCAGCTCGGCTTCATTCTCCTGGCCGCCGTCTTCATCACGCTGCTTCTGATCGACCGGTTGCTTTACCGCGACGGCATATTGCCTCCTTGGTTCTTCCGGCTTCGCGTCGCCATTACCGCTGCCGTCGCCACGGCGTGCATTCTGCTTGGAGTGACTGCATGAAACGCATCGCCATCGTTGGTGCCGGCATCGGCGGGCTGACGCTCGCCCATGCCCTCAAGGAGCATTTCGCCGTCACCGTGTTCGAGAAGGGTCGCGGCGCCGGCGGGCGGATGTCGACGCGGCGGGAAGGCCGGTATGCATTCGACCACGGGGCGCAGTCCTTCACCGTTCGCACCCGGGCATTCGCCGACTGGCTCGAGCCGCTGCGTCACCGCAATCTGGTCGAGGAGTGGCGAGGACCACTCGTGACGCTTTCCCACGGCAAGGTGCTTGGACCGCGCCGGTCGAACGAAACTCACTACGTTGCAGTGCCGGGCATGAATGCCATCGCCAAGGCGCTGGCCGATGGTGTCGACCTTAGAAGCGGCGTCGATGTCGCGCCCATCACCTCGCAGAGTGGTCCTCACACCCTTCTCGATACAGAGGGAACAGTGCTCGGCGACTTCGACCTCGTTGTCTCGGCATCGGTCGCCCGCCACGCCCGGATGCTTTTCCCGGCAGCAGGCAAGGACACGCCGTTCATGACGGACGTCGCCATGCGGCCATGCCATGCCTTGATGGTGGCCTTCGACCAACCATGGACCGAGGACTGGATCGCAGCGCGCATCATCGATGGCCCGCTCGACTGGCTGTCCGTCGACAGCACCAAGCCCGGCCGAGACCGTTCGGTCACCACGTTCGTGGCGCAGACGAAAAGCGACTGGTCGCGGCACCACGTCGACATCGCCGCCCCCAATCTTGCGCCGCTGCTCTATGCGGCGCTCAAGGCTTCGCTGCCCGTCGACCTCCCGGAGGCGGCGCTCCTGAAGGCGCATCGATGGGGTGCAGCCTTCACCGACATGCGACAGCGCAGCGGTCCATGGCTCGATACCACGCAAGGCTTGGCAGCCACCGGCGACTGGACGGCGACGAACCGGATCGAGGACATTTGCCTCTCGGCCCTGGCGCTCGCGGAGCGGATCAAGGCCGCCTGACCATCAACGATTGGCCCCGCCAGGCCATCTGGTCACTCGGCGCCGCCGCGTCTATCTTCTCAGCCAATGGGTAGCCTGTGCTTGGAGAAGACATGACTGCAGATCCGATCGTGATCGTTTCGCTGGCGCGCACGCCGATGGGTGGCTTCCAGGGCGAACTTTCAAGCGTTGCCGCACCGGCGCTCGGCGCGACTGCCATCCATGCGGCCGTCGAACGTGCAGGCCTGGAGCCTGCCGACATCGACGAGGTGCTGATGGGCAACGTTCTTTCAGCCGGCGTCGGCCAGGCGCCAGCGCGCCAGGCGTCGATCGGCGCTGGGCTTCCGGAGAGCACGCCGGCAACCACGATCAGCAAGGTCTGCGGGTCCGGCATGAAAAGCGTGATGCTCGGGCACGATCTGATTGTTGCCGGCAGCGCGAACATTGTGGTCGCTGGCGGCATGGAGAGCATGTCGAACGCGCCCTACCTGCTCGACAAGGCGCGCAGCGGCTACCGGCTCGGGCATGGCCGCATGGTCGACCACATGTTTCTGGACGGCCTGGAAGATGCTTATGATAAGGGCCGGCTGATGGGGACCTTTGCCGAGGATACGGCGGAGCACTATCAGTTCACCCGCAAGGCACAGGACGACTACGCGCTCGCGTCGCTGGAACGGGCGCAGGCTGCCATCCTGGCCGGGCGCTTCGACGGCGAGATCGTGCCCATCGAAACCAAAGCGGGCAACGTTGCGATCGACGAGCAGCCCGGCAAGGCCCGTCCCGACAAGATCCCGTCGCTCAAGCCGGCCTTCCGCAGCGACGGAACCGTAACCGCTGCCAATTCATCCTCGATTTCGGATGGTGGCGCGGCGCTCGTCTTGATGCGGCGGTCCGAGGCAGAGAAGCGTGGCGTCGCGCCGCTTGCGGTCATCGTCGGCCACGCGGGCCACGCACGCCAGCCTCAATGGTTCACGACGGCACCCGTGGGTGCCGTGCAGTCGCTGCTCGACAAGATCGGCTGGCAGGCGGGGGACGTCGACCTCTACGAGATCAACGAAGCGTTTGCCGTCGTCGCTTTGGCCGCGATGCACGAGCTCGACCTCCCTCACGAGAAGGTCAACATCCATGGCGGCGCCTGCGCTCTTGGGCACCCGATCGGCGCGTCCGGTGCGCGCATTCTCGTCACCTTGCTGGCCGCCCTCCAGACCCACGATCTGAAAAGGGGCGTGGCGACGCTCTGCATTGGCGGCGGCGAGGCAACGGCAATCGCGGTAGAGCGCGTTTCCTGATCGATCATGGTTACTGCCAGCTGAACGGGCGCACGCCGCATGTTGCAACTTTGCAGCTTTTGAACCAAATCGATCCCGTTGGGGTTTGAACCCATTGCTTTTGAGCCCGATCCGACAACATTGTTGCTCATCAGCTTGGGGGCTGGGCAGAGAGGCTGGGGGCGTCTTTGCTGAGGGTCGAGCCGGCAGGAAACGTCAAGCGACGCGATCTGCCGGCTCCCTTCCCGCAAAAAATGCATCGAGATTATCCAACGCACGGTTGCCCATCGCGTCACGCGTCTCGAATGTCGCCGAGCCGATATGAGGCAGCAGGAACACGTTGTCCAAGGCCGCAATCTCGGGGTTGCCGCCCGGTTCGTCCTTGAAAACGTCCAGTCCGGCCGCGAACAATTTGCCTGATTTCAGCGCCTCGACGAGCGCGCGCTCATCGACCAGCGCGCCACGTGCCGTATTGACCAGGATCGCGCCGTCCGGCAGCAGCGCCAAGCGTTCGGCGTTGATCAGATCGATGCTGTCCGGTGTCGTCGGGCAATGCAGCGACAGCACGTCGGCCACGGCCAGCAACGATTCCACGCTGTCGTGGAAGATCGCTCCCTTTTCCAGCTCGACCGGGAGCCGGCGGCGATTGTGGTAGTGAATCTCCATGCCGAAGCCACGGGCGCGCTCGGCAGCCACCTGCCCCACGCGCCCCATGCCGAGCACGGCAAAACGCTTGCCGGTGACCTGACGCCCCACCATGAAAGCCGGCGACCAGAAATTCCATTTGCCTTCACGCACCATGCGGTTGCCCTCGGCGCCACGCCGCGCGGCGCCCAGCATGCACAACATTGCGATTTCCGCCGTTGCGTCCGACAAAACGTCGGGCG
Source organism: Georhizobium profundi (assembly GCF_003952725.1). Classification (NCBI taxonomy): domain Bacteria; kingdom Pseudomonadati; phylum Pseudomonadota; class Alphaproteobacteria; order Hyphomicrobiales; family Rhizobiaceae; genus Georhizobium; species Georhizobium profundi. The sequence goes on from NZ_CP032509.1 coordinate 3,828,853, forward strand.
TGTTCGTGACGACGATCCCGCGCTGTTTCGCTGCCTTCAGGTCGACATGGTCAGTCCCGACGGAATGGTTGGCAATGATCTTCAGGCGATCGGGCAGTTGCGCCAGCACGTCGGCGTCGAACCGCTCCGAGTGGCAGGGCAGCACCGCGTCCACGCTTTGGCAATGGTCGAGCAGTTCCTCGCGCGAGAAGACATGGTCGTCTGCGTTGAGCTGTACGTCGTAGTCACGCGCAGCACGCTTAAGCACGGCATCCGTCAGCCGCCGCGTGATGAGGAGCGATGGCTTGCTCACCGGGCGCGATTGGAAGGCTTGAAGAAATCGTAGACGGCCAAAATCAACGTGAAGACGATGAGAATACCGAGATCCAGACGCGGCACTTCAAACAGCAAGATGCCCAGAAAGGCGCAAAGCGCGACGATCGCTATGAGTGCCACCAGCTTGCTCATGAACTTCTTTCCCTTTTCTTCGACATCAGGCAGCATCTGCCTGTTTGACGTGCTCGACAAGCCAGCGCGCGGTCCTGAGCAGCCTGCCGTCTCCGTCGCGTGGTCCGACCAGCTGCAGGCCCATCGGGAGGCCGTTGCCGGCGGCAAAGATCGGTATGCTGACCGCAGGTGTGCCGCAAAGCGTCCACACGCTGTTGAAAATCGGATTGCCCGTCGTTTCAAAGCCCTTCGGCGCGGGGCCGGTGGCCGCCGGCATGATCATGGCGTCGCACCGTTCGAAGATTTCGCCGAGCGCACCGTTCAACAGCGCCGTCCAGTCAAGTGCGGCGATGTAGTCGCGCGCTGGCAGCGATTTGCCCTCGCTCATCAGCGTCTTCACGGAAGCCGGAAGATTATCTCCACCGCGCTTTTCATAGGGGTAATACCATTTGGCCATCTCGGCGGCGTAGATCGTGCGGTGTTGCTGGAGCGCTTCTTCGAATGCCCTCGGGAGCGCGACTTCGAAACACTGCTCGCCCAGGAACTCCACAAGCTCCACCACCGCCTCCTGCATTTCCGGCTCAGCCTGATCCCAGCCAAACGGCCGGACGAAGGCGAAGACCGGCTTTAGTGGCGGCTTGGCACTGGCTGTCTCGTAAAGGCGCGGCGAAGGGATCGGGCTTGTCGCAGGATCGAGAGGATCGTGCCCCGCCAGCACATCG